>CAJPFN010000102.1 GCA_905339215.1 Rhizobiaceae bacterium | reverse complement strand
GCGCGCCGAACTACTGGCCGAAGATGGAGGACCCGTTCGCATGACCAACGCGCTGATCGCCGACCGCGACCGCTTCGCCGCCGCGCATCCCGAGACGCGCATCGCGCTCGGCGGCCGCGAATGGGGCTACGTCGCCGCCGGAAATGCCGGCCCGGCGCTCCTGCTGATCCCCGGAACGCTCGGCCGCGGCGACATCTTCTGGAACCAGGTCGAGGCGCTGAAGGACCGCGCCCGCATCGTCGCGGTGACCTATCCGAAGAGCGGCGGCGTCGCCGAATGGGCAGATGATCTCGCAGCGCTCTGCCGCCATCTCGGCCTGGCGCGCGTCACCGTGCTCGGCTCCTCGCTGGGCGGCTATGTCGCGCAGTATTTCGCCGCGACGCATCCGACGCTCACCGAGCGGCTGATCGCGGCGAACACGCTGCATTCGGTCGCCGGGATCGCGACGCGCCCGCCCTATTCGTCCGACCTCGACAGCGGACCGATCGAGGAGCTGCGCGCCGGCTTCGGCAAGGGCCTCGGCGCCTGGCGCGAAGCGCATCCCGGACAGGCGGACCTCGTCGACCTGCTGATGGCCGAGGTCGGCGGCCGTATCCCCGAGCCGGAGCTGCGCGCCCGCCTCAACGCGTTGAAGCGCGGCCCGGAACTGCCGCCGCTCGCCATGCCGTCCGAGCGCATCGCCACGATCGAGGGCGCCGACGACCCGCTGATCCCGCCGGACATGCGCGACGCCGTGCGCGCCCGGCTGAAGCCGTCGGTCGCCTACCGCTTCGAATGGGGCGGCCACTTCCCCTACATCGCCCGGCCGGCGCTCTACGTGTCGCTGCTGGAGGAACAACTCGGCCTCGCCGTCACCGGCGAAGGCTGGGGCCCGGGTCCGGTGCGCGCCCGATGATCGTGCTCTCCGACCGCGACGTCGCCGCGCTCCTGCCGATGGCGACGGCCATCGAGGTGGTGGAGAAGGCGATGGTGGCCGTCTCCGCCGGCGCCGCCAGCCTGCCGCTGCGCATGGTCGTCGACGTCGGCAAGCCGAACATGATGGGCGTCATGCCCGGCGCCTTCATGCCGGGCAACGGCGCCGTCGACGGCTGCTTCGGCGTCAAGCTTGTCAGCCTGTTCCCCAACAATCCCGACGCCGGCTTCTCGTCCCACCAGGGCGCCATCGTGCTGTTCGAGCCCGACCACGGCTCGGCGGTGGCGATGATGAACGCCGGGCTCCTGACCGCCGTGCGCACCGCCGCCGCGAGCGCCGTGGCGACCAGGGCGCTCGCCCGGCAGGACTGCTCGACGCTCGCCATGGTCGGCGCCGGCGAGCAGGCCGAGCACCATGTCGAGGCGATGCTCCTCGTCCGCCCGTCGATCCGCGCGCTGCGCATCGCCGGCCGGCGGCCCGACAAGGCGCGGGGCTTCGCCGCGCACATGGCCGAGCGCCATCCCGGCGTCGCCGTGTCGATCTCGCCGGACGTTCGTTCGGCCGTCGACGGCGCCGACATCGTCTGCACGGTGACGTCGTCGCCGACACCGGTGCTGGAGGGCGCGTGGATCGCGCCGGGCGCGCACCTCAACGTCGTCGGCGCTTCCGTCGCCTCGAAGCGCGAGATCGACGAGGAGACTGTCGTCCGCTCGCGGCTGTTCGTCGACTACCGCCCCTCGACCTTCGCCCAGGCCGGCGAGGTGATCGCGGCAATGGATAGCGGCCGCATCGGCCGCGACCACGTTCTGGCCGAAATCGGCGAGGTGCTGTCCGGCAAGGCGGGCGGCCGGCGCAACGCGGGCGAGATCACTCTCTACCGCTCGCTCGGCATTGCCGCGCAGGACCTCGCCTGCGCTTCCCACTGCATGCGCGCGGCCAGGGCGCGCGGAATGGGCGTCGAAGCGCCGCTCGACTGATACGGTTCGCGCGTCGACGCCGCCTCGCGGACACCGCATGCCAGGTCCTCGGCGCAGCGCTTGACAGGTCGCGGCCCTGTATATATCCACAATTCTCGATATATCGATTCGAAAGGCCCGCATGGACAAGAGCGTCGCACTCTCGGCCCTCGCCGCGCTCGGCCAGGGGACCCGCCTCGACATCTTCCGCCTTCTGGTCAGGGCGGGTCATGAGGGCGTGCCGGCGACCGAGATCGCGGTCCGTCTCGGCACGATCCAGAACACGACCTCGGCGCATCTCAAGGCGCTGCTTTATGCCGGGCTGGTCAGCGCCGAGCGCGACGGCCGCACTGTGCGCTACACCGCCGACATGACCGGCTTCCGCGACCTGCTGGCCTACCTGATGGAGGATTGCTGCAACGGTGCGCCGGAGCTGTGCCGGCCGGTGATCGACGCGGTGACCTGCGACTGCGGGCCGGCAAAGGGCTGTGCCCCGAAAGAGATTGGAGCGATCGCGACATGACCGACACGCCTTTCAACGTCCTCTTTCTCTGCACCGGCAACTCGGCCCGCTCGATCCTCGCCGAAGCCATCCTCAACCGCGTCGGGGCCGGCCGCTTCCGCGCCTTCTCCGCCGGCTCGCAGCCGAAGGGCGAGGTCCATCCCTACGCCTTGCAGCTCCTGAAGAGCCTCAATCACGACACATCCTTCGCCCGCTCGAAGAGCTGGGAGGAATTCGCCGCGCCGGGCGCGCCGGAAATGCATTTCGTCTTCACGGTCTGCGACAACGCCGCCGCCGAATCCTGCCCGGTGTGGCCCGGCCAGCCGATGACGGCGCACTGGGGCGTGCCCGATCCGGCCGCCGCCGAAGGCACCGAGGCCGAGAAGCATCTCGCCTTCGCCGATGCCTATCGCATGCTTGGCAACCGCATCTCGATCTTCACCAGCCTGCCGATGGCCACGCTCGACAGGCTCGCTTTGCAGAAGCGGCTGGACGAGATCGGCCGCAACCTGCCCAAGGCCGGCTGAGCGAAAGGCGCATCTCATGAGCGGACGGGCATTGCGCGCCGAGGCGCCGGCGGTCGCCGGCATCGGCTTCTTCGAGAAGTGGCTGTCGGCCTGGATCGCCCTGGCGATCGCCGCCGGCGTCGCCGGGGGCAACGTCATGCCGGGCGTCTTCGGGTTCCTCGCCGGGCTCGAATACGCCTCGGTCAACCTCGTCGTCGCCGTGCTGATCTGGGCGATGGTCTTCCCGATGATGGTCAATGTCGACTTCGCCAGCCTGCGCCACATCGGCGACCGGCCGAAGGGACTTGTGCTGACGCTGGTCGTCAACTGGCTGGTCAAGCCGTTCACCATGGCGGCGCTCGGCGTGCTGTTCTTCCAGTATGTCTTCGCGTCGTGGATCGAGCCGGCCGACGCCCAGCAGTATATCGCCGGCCTGATCCTGCTCGGCGCCGCGCCCTGCACGGCGATGGTCTTCGTCTGGAGCCAGCTGACGCGCGGCGACGCCACCTATACGCTGGTCCAGGTCTCGGTGAACGACGCGGTCATGGTCTTCGCCTTCGCGCCGATCGTTGCCTTCCTGCTCGGCGTGACGAAGATCGAAGTGCCGTGGGAGACGCTGATCCTGTCGACCCTGCTTTACGTCGTCATTCCGCTCGCCGCCGGCATCTTCGTGCGCCAGTGGCTCGTCGGCCGGGCCGGGAACGGCGCCAAGGGCGAAGCCGCGGTCGCCGAATTCACCGGGTCGCTGAAACCGGTCTCGATCGTCGGCCTGCTGGCCACGGTCGTGCTCCTGTTCGGCTTCCAGGGCAACGTCATCCTGGCCAAGCCGATGTTGATCGTCCTGATCGCCATCCCGCTGCTGATCCAGTCCTACGGCATCTTCTTTCTCACCTATGCCGCGGCGAAGGCCTGGAAGGTGCCTTTCAACGTCGCCGCGCCCTGCGCGCTGATCGGCACGTCGAACTTCTTTGAACTCGCCGTCGCGGTGGCCATCAGCCTGTTCGGCCTGAATTCCGGCGCCGCACTCGCCACCGTGGTCGGCGTGCTGGTGGAGGTACCCGTCATGCTGTCGCTCGTCGCTTTCGCCAATCGCACCCGGCACTGGTTCGACTGAGGGCGAAAACGCGCCTCCGGGGGGCTTGCGCGAGCGGCCGGATTTCCGCCACCCTGTGGCAGCGCAACGATCGGCAAGGGAGAGGATTTCTCGATGGCCCGTCCCCGCATCGGCCTCGCCCTCGGCAGCGGCTCGGCACGCGGATGGTCGCACATCGGCGTGATCGAAGGCCTGCTCGAGGCCGGCGTCCGGCCGGACGTGGTCTGCGGCACGTCGATCGGCGCGCTGGTCGGCGGCGCGTATGTCTGCGGGCGGCTCATGGAGCTGAAAGCTTGGGCCGAGGCCGCGACGTGGCGCGAGATCGCCCCCCTGCTCGACGTCAGGCTCACAGGCGGCGGCCTGATCGACGGCGGCAGGATCCAGGAGTTCCTCAAGGGACTCGGGATTGCCACTGCGATCGAGGCGCTCGACACCCCGTTCGCTGCGGTCGCCACCGATCTCGCCAGCGGGCGCGAGGTGTGGATCAGGCAGGGCGCGATCGACGAGGCCATCCGGGCGTCCATCGCCATGCCGGGCATCTTCAGCCCGGCGCGGCAGGACGGAAGATGGCTCGTCGACGGCGGCCTGGTGAATCCGGTGCCGGTGTCGGTCTGCCGCGCGCTGGGCGCGGAATTCATCATCGCCGTCAATCTCAACGGCGATCTGGTCGGCCGGCGTTTCGTGGAGGAGCGCGCGCCCCCGAACGGGCGCCCGGAATGGGCGGCGGAGGGAAGCGCGGTCGCCCGCCTGCTCGACGGCATGCCGGAGGGGCTGCGCCAGTTCGTCGACGAGATGGGGCCGAAGCTGATGCGCCAGGGGCCGGAGACGCCGGGCTATTTCGACGTGCTTGCGAACTCGCTCAACATCATGCAGGACCAGATCACGCGCACGCGGCTGGCCGGCGAGCCGCCACATATCGTCGTGCTCCCCCGGCTGCGCGACGTCGGCCTGCTGGAGTTCCAGCGCGGCGCCGAGGTGATCGCCGAGGGCCGCGCCAGCATCGAGGCGGCGCTGCCCAACATCGTCCGGCAGGTCGAACGCTAGAAGAAAGCGCCGCCGCGGGTGGCTGCGAGCGAGGCACGATGACCATCACCATCTACCACAACCCCGATTGCGGCACGTCGCGCAACACGCTGGAGATGATCCGCCGCTCCGGCGAGGAGCCCGAGGTGATCGAGTATCTCAAGACGCCGCCGGCGCGGCAGCGCCTGGTCGAACTAATCTCGGCGATGGGGATCGCGCCTCGAGACCTCCTGCGCCAGAAGGGAACGCCCTATGGCGAGCTCGGCCTCGACGACCCGAAATGGTCCGACGACGAACTGGTCGACTTCATGATGGCGCACCCGATCCTGATCAACCGGCCGATCGTGGTCACGCCCCTCGGCACGCGGCTCTGCCGCCCCTCGGAAGCCGTTCTCGACATCCTGCCCAATCCGGACATCGGGCCGTTCACCAAGGAGGACGGCGAGGTCGTGATCGACGCCGGCGGGCGGCGCGTCGCCTGACGAGAGGCAGCGCGCCGGGTCCGGGTCAGGCCTTGGCCAGTTCCTTGGCGTGCAGCCACTCGGCGTGCTTGGGTGCGCGCTTGGTCTTCGACCATTCCTCGAGCATGTCCCACTTCACCGCGTCGAGGCGCTTCAGCAGGGCATCCTCCTCCGGATCGGGGCAGGCGAGCTCGATGCGGTGGCCGTTCGGGTCGAAGAAGTAGATCGAATGGAAGATCGAGTGGTCGGTGACGCCGAGCACGTCGATGCCGTTCTTCTCCAGCCGCTCCTTGAAGGCGAGCAGCGTTTCGCGGTCCTTCACCTTGAAGGCGATGTGCTGCACCCATTTCGGCGTGTTCGGGTCGCGGCCCATCTCCGGCTTGGTCGGCAGTTCGAAGAAGGCGAGCACATTGCCGTCGCCGGCGTCGAGGAAGACGTGCATGTAGGGATCGGGCTCATGCGTGGACGGCACGAAGTCCTCGGCGATCGCCAGCACGAAGTCCATGTTGAGGTTCTTCACGTACCACTCGACCGTCTCCTTGGCGTCCTTGCAGCGGTAGGCGACGTGATGGATCTTTTCTATCTTCATCGGAACAGGCTCCCTGTTGGTCCCATCGCGCGGGGACACCATGTCCCCGACGCGTCTCCCCCGACATGTCTTCTTCTTCGACTATCGCGCTCCGGCCGCCGCCTGCATGGCTTCGGTCAGCACCTTGCGGTCGCCGATGTGATTGGCGAGCAGCAGGATGAGGCGGGCGTTGATCGCGTCGCTCTCGGCCTTGCTGCGGCCCTCGTGGAGCGAAAGCAGCTCGGCGTAGAAATCGTCCGGCCGCGCCAGGTTCGGATTGGTTTTGAGCTTGGTCATATGCTCCTCCTCAGCGCCCGGTAGCGCGCGCGACGGCCGCGGCGACCGCGCTTTCGTCGAAGGCAGTCCAGCGCGCCGCGACATGCTGGTCGGGGCGGATCAGGTAGACGGCGGAACGCGCGCTGCCGAGATAGCGCTCGCCGAACGCTCCGCTCGCGTCGTCCGCCGCCGAAAGCGCCAGCCGCTCCACCGCGATGCCGCCGCAGTCGAGCGCATCCGGTGCATCGGCGTCGATGGTGAGCAGGACGAAGCGGTCGCCCAGCCGGTCGAGCAGCCAGCCGCCCTTCACCGGCGCGTCGGGCGCCGGCGAGCCGGGCCGCGTGCGCGGCGGCATCGCTGCCACGTCCGGTCCGTTGAGCGGCGAGCCGTCATAGGTGCAGGGCACCGACAGGCGGCCGGAGTTCACCAGCGGCCGGGCGAAGGCGAAGCGCTCCGAGAGGTCGAGCACAGCGTCGCGGAAGATGCGGCTCGTCTCCGACTTCGGCGTGATGAAATCGGTCGAGCGGCTGGAGTTCAAAATGTTCTCGTCGGCGCCGTGGATGCGCTCGATGTCGTAGGTGTCGAGCAGGCTCTCCGGCGCCTTGCCGTCAATGACGAGCTTCAGCTTCCAGACGAGGTTGTCGGTGTCCTGGAGGCCCGAATTGGCGCCGCGTGCGCCGAACGGCGAGACCTGGTGCGCCGAATCGCCGGCGAAAAGCACGTGGCCGTGGCGGAACTTCTCCATGCGCCGGCACTGGAACGTATAGATCGACACCCATTCCAGTTCGAACTTCGCCTCCTCGCCGAGCATCGCCTTCAAGCGCGGGATGACATTCTCCGGCTTCTTCTCGGTCTCCTTGTCGATGTTCCAGCCGAGCTGGAGGTCGATGCGCCAGACATTGTCCGGCTGCTTGTGCAGGAGCGCCGACTGGCCGCGGTTGAAGGGCGGATCGAACCAGAACCAGCGCTCCGTCGGGAAGCCGGCCTCCATGATGACGTCGGCGATGAGGAAATTGTCCTCGAAGACGCGGCCGACGAAGTCGAGCCCCATCATGGCGCGGATCGGCGAGTTCGCCCCGTCGCAGGCGATCAGCCAGTCGGCGGTGAGGCGATAGGGGCCGTCGGGCGTCTCGACCGTGAGCGTGACGTCCTTTTCGCGGGGCACCACCGTGGTGACCTTGCTGTTGCCGCGGATCTCGATCGGCGCGCCTTCGGCCTCGAGTTCGCGCGCGCGGTCGACCAGATATTTCTCGAAGTGGTACTGCTGCAGGTTGATGAAGGCCGGACGGCGGTGGCCGTCCTCCGGGAGGAGGTTGAAGTCGTAGACCTTGCGGTCGCCGAAGAACACCTTGCCGAGGTTCCACACCACGCCTTTCTCGACCATCGGCTCGCCGCAGCCGAGCCGGTCGAGGATTTCCAGCGGCCGCTTGGCGAAGCAGATGGCGCGCGAGCCGAACGAGACCTTGTCGTTCTCGTCGAGGACCACGACCTCGACGCCCTGCCGGGCGAGGTCGATGGCGCAGGCGAGCCCCACCGGCCCGGCGCCGACGACGACGGCCGTGTGCCGCGCCGGCACGGTAGCGTCCTGGTCCGGCGAGCGGCTGTACGGATAGAGCGGCGTTTCGAAGATGCGCGTCACCTGTTCCTCCCTGGCGCGGCTGTTTGGCTTCCCGCGGACGATGGGCCGAGAGGGCCCGGCTCGACATCCGGATCGCGGTCGTATTCGATGAAGAACTCGTCGAGCTGCGGCGGCCTGACCGACGTCCCCGAGAGCATGGCGTGGGCCTGCCCGCGGTGGTGGACCTGATGCTGGAAGAGATGCAGCAGCACGAGGTCGATCCGCTCGTTCCACACGCCGTCCGCGCCGCGGTCGTAGGCGACCCGGCGCTCGAGGTCGGTCTCGGTCAATCCTTCGCAGAACGCGACTAGCGCGGCGTCATGTTGCGCCTGCGCGGAAGCGAGGCTCGTCGCGTCGCGATAGTCGGTGGCATCGAAGAGCTCGCCGCCGCGCCCGCCTTCCACAAGCCCGTCGAGATAGTAGCGGTCGACGGCGAGGATGTGGTTCAGCGTCTGGCGCAGCGACGGGAAGAAGCCGGTGCGCACCGCCTCGAACTCGCCGGGGCCGAGCGCGGCGCAGGCCGAGTTGAGCCGCCGGTTGGCCCAGGCGTTGTTGCGGGCCATGGCGCGGAAATAGGCGAGCGACCCGGCCACCGTCCTACCCCTGAAGCGCGTGCCACATGTCGCGGTCGCGCGCCGCCGTCCAGATGCGCGGCGTGTCGACGCCGAGCGCCTCGTCATAGGCGCGCGCCACGTTGAACGGCAGGCAGTGCTCGTAGATCGCGTAGGAGGCGAACTTCGGGTCGCATTCGGCGCGGCAGGCGTCCCAGGCCTCCTTCAGCGAACCGCCGCCGCGCGCCACGCGGGCCACCGGCCGGAAGGTCGAGCGGACGAAATCGGCGGTGTTGTCGAGCGCCTCGCCGACCATCTTCGCCCCGACGAGGGCGTCGCCGCGCCCCGGCGCAATCGCATCGGGCGCATATCCCTGGATGGCTTCCAGCGTCGCCGGCCAGTCGCCGAAATGGGCGTCGCCGCAATAGCAGGCCGAGTGGTATTCGACGATGTCGCCAGTGAACATGACGTTGGCATCCGGCACGTGGGCGACGATGTCGCCGGCGGTGTGGGCGCGGCCGAGGAACTTCAGGTCGACGCGGCGCTTGCCGAGATAGAGGCTGGCGCGGTCGCTGAAGGTCAGCGTCGGCCATGTCAGGCCGGGGATCGATTCGTGGCCCTGGAACAGGCGCGGGAAACGGCCGAACTCGGATTCCCAGTCCTCCTGGCCGCGCTCGACCACCTGCGCGCGCGCCATCTCGGACATGACGACCTCCGACGCCTGATAGGCCGAGGCGCCGAGCACGCGCACGGCGTGGTAGTGGGTGAGCACCACGTACTTGATCGGCTTGTCGGTGACCGAGCGCACCTTCTCGATCACCTTGCCGGCGAGCCGCGGCGTCGCCTGGGCATCGACGATCATCACCGAATCGTCGCCGATGATGACGCCGGTGTTCGGATCGCCCTGGGCCGTGAAAGCCCACAGGTCGCGGCCGACCTCGGTAAACGAGATCGTCTTCTCGGCAAGATCCCCGGCGGAGGCGAACTGCTTGGCCATGCGGCTATTCTCCCTTCTCGTACTTCTTCACGGTCTGCTCGATCGCGCCGAAGATCGAATGGCCGTTCCGGTCCTTCATCTCGATGCGCACCGTGTCGCCGAAGCGCAGGAAGTCGCTGGTCGCCTTGCCCTTGGTCAGCTGCTCGACGATGCGCAGCTCGGCCAGGCACGAATAGCCGACGCCGCCCTCGGCGATCGTCTTGCCCGGCCCGCCGTCGAGCCTGTTCGACACGGTGCCCGAGCCGACGATCGATCCCGCCGAGAGCGGCCTGGTCTTAGCCGCGTGGGCAATCAGGGTGGGGAAGTCGAAGGTCATGTCGATGCCGGCGTCGGCGCGGCCGAACGGCTTGCCGTTGATGTCGACCGAGAGCGGCAGGTGCAGCCGGCCGCCGTCCCAGGCATCGCCCAGCTCGTCGGGCGTCACCGCAACCGGCGAGAAGGCCGAGGACGGCTTGCCCTGGAAGAAGCCGAAGCCCTTGGCCAGTTCGTCGGGGATCAGGCGGCGCAACGACACGTCGTTGACCAGCATGACGAGGCGGATCTTCTCCTTCGCCTCGTCCGGCGTGGCGCCCATCGGCACGTCGTCGACGACCACCGCCACCTCGCCCTCCATGTCGATGCCCCAGGCGTCGTCGGCCATCAGGATCGGGTCGCGCGGCGCCACGAAGGCGTCCGAGCCGCCCTGGTACATCAGCGGATCCGTCCAGAAGCTCGGCGGCAGCTCGGCACCGCGCGCCTTGCGCACCAGTTCGACGTGGTTCACGTAGGCCGAGCCGTCGGCCCACTGGTAGGCGCGCGGCAGCGGCGACAGCGCGTCGTGCTCGTGGAAGCGCCCGGAGGGAACCGAGCCGTGTTCCAGGCTCTCAGCCAGCGCCTCGAGATGCGGGGCGATCCGCGTCCAGTCGTCGAGCGCGGCCTGCAGCGTCGGCACCAGGAACGAGGCGTCGGTCGAGCGGGTCAGGTCCTTCGACACCACGACCAGCCTGCCGTCGCGCTTGCCGTTCCTCAGGGTTGCGAGTTTCATTGCGTTTCCTGCCCTTGTTCCGTTGTTGGTACCGTCCGCGGCTGCGGCCGGCGCCGCAACATTAGACCGCCGCGACGCTCGGGACCAATCGCCTTCGACGGCTCGGCCGAAACGCTCTTCAGGTCCGGCTCGCGTTCGGCGCCGAAGGAATGGCCTCGACCGGTTCGCGGTCAGCCCGGCATGAAGAAAAGGGCCATGCTGCTTCTCCCCCGTTCCGTCGCCGCCGACGCTGCCGGTGCGATCCATTGGTTGCGTTCGTAACCATCAAAAATGTAACTATCAACCGCTCCGGCGCGCTTTCCGCGTCTCCGTGGCGCGCCCGCGCCGGCGCGCTGCATACAGCGGGAGCATGATTTCCTCCCACGATGCACGTTTCGTGCACGAGGAGTGGTTTCCGCACACCACTTCGCACGCAAATCGCGGATCGCACGCGTTACTATCTTCTCCACTGTACGCAACAGGCGGTGCATTCCGCCGACTGGAGGAGAACATGGGTCCTTTCCCGCATGACGCGCCGCCCGCCCGGATCGGCGCCGACAACCCCGCCGGCACCGACGGCTTCGAATTCGTCGAGTTCGCCCATCCCGAGCCGCAGAAGCTCGCCGAGCTCTTCGAGCGCATGGGCTACGTCCCGGTGGCGCGCCACCGCAGCAAGGCCGTCACCGTCTGGCGCCAGGGCGACATCAACTACATCGTCAACGCCGAGCCGGGTTCGCACGCCATGCGCTTCGTCGAGAAGCACGGCCCCTGCGCGCCGTCGATGGCCTGGCGCGTGGTCGACGCGCAGCACGCCTTCCGCCATGCCGTGGCGAAGGGGGCGACCCCTTATGAAGGCGACGACAAGGCGCTCGACGCGCCGGCGATCGTCGGCATCGGCGGCTCGCTGCTCTATTTCATCGACAAATACGGCGCCAAGGGCTCGGCCTACGACGCCGAGTTCGAATGGCTGGGCGATCGCGATCCGAAGCCGGCGGGCGTCGGCTTCTATTATCTCGACCACCTCACCCACAACGTCTATCGCGGCAACATGGACAAGTGGTGGGACTTTTACCGCGAGCTGTTCGGCTTCCGCCAGATCCACTTTTTCGACATCGACGGCCGCATCACCGGCCTCGTTTCCCGCGCCATCACCTCGCCCTGCGGCAAGATCCGCATCCCGCTGAACGAGTCGAAGGACGACACCAGCCAGATCGAGGAATATTTGCGCAAGTACAAGGGCGAAGGCATCCAGCACATCGCCGTCGGCACCGACGACATCTACGAGGGCACCGACAGGCTCGCCGACAACGGCCTGAAGTTCATGCCCGGCCCGCCAGACACCTATTACGAGATGTCGTACGACCGCGTGAACGGCCACGACGAGCCGGTCGAGCGCATGAAGAAGCACGGCATCCTGATCGACGGCGAAGGCGTGGTGAACGGCGGCATGACCCGCATCCTGCTGCAGATCTTCTCCAAGACCGTCATCGGCCCGATTTTCTTCGAGTTCATCCAGCGGAAGGGCGACGACGGCTTCGGCGAAGGCAACTTCCGCGCGCTGTTCGAATCGATCGAGGAAGACCAGATCCGCCGCGGCGAGATCAAGGTCCAGGCGGCGGAGTAGGCGGCAGGCTCCCTGGCGCCCATCCGCTCCCCCACGAAAGTGGGGGGACGCCGGTGTTGGACGGAGCGCAGGGGCGGAGACTCGGCGCCCATCCGCTCCCCCGGAACGGGGGAGAGGTGTCGCCGCGCAGCGGCGACGGAGAGGGGGTTGCTGGCGCCGACCCGGGCGGCATAAAACCACGCGCTTTCCGCAACTTGCCGACCGCGCCGCATATCACGCAACACCCCCTCTGGCCTGCCGGCCATCTCCCCGCAAGGGGGGAGATCGGCGGTCTCGACGGTGGCGCGCCTGAAGGCCGATGCCGTCGCCGCGGAACAGAAGCTGCAGGTCCTGGCCCGGGAGGGGCGGGAGCTGTTCCGCCAGTCTTTGCGTTACGGGACAAGACGGTATGCTGACGCTTAGCTCTTAGGGTTCAAGGAAACGTCGTTCACGGTTTGCCGATGAGCCTGTCGATGGAGTTGTTCAACAACTACGACGATCTGGCTGCGTTAAAAGCGCCTGGATCGAGTCCGATGATCTCGCAGACGGGACATGCCGGATCATTCGGGCTCGCAATTCGACTCGCCAGTCGAGCGCTGGTCAGGCATCATAGCTTCCTGTGGATGCTCGAGGACGTCACGTCATGAGGTTCTGGCCACAATTCCTCTGCGCGGCATCGGTTTTCTTTCACTTGCCGGTTGCTTCGGCCGAACAATCCGAAGCCAAACCTATCGAGATGGCCGTCCAGGCCGAGTTCCCTCATGGCGGATTCGATATGGCGTACGGCCTTGGATCGCTGTGGATGATGAGCGGCGACCGATTGGTCAGGATCGAAAGCTACAATGGTTCGGTGACGATTTCCGCGCTTGGTGATCCAAGCGGCAACGCCGTGCCGGACATTGATCGCTATCGCAAGCCTGCCATTGGTCATGACGCGATCTGGATTCCGGACGTTCCCGCCGGCTTTGTACGTAAGATCGATCCAAACACAAATCGCGAGATCCTGCGAATTCCAGTCGCTATGACCGGGGCTTCGGGCAGCATTGGCATAGGCGCGGGCTCAGTGTGGGTCGTAGCGGCCGACGATCACAGCAAGACCCTGATGCGGTTCGATGCGGACAGCGGCGCTGAACAGGCGCGCCTTGTTCTCCCGTCCCAGGCCGGCGCTGCGGTCTTTGTCGACGATGCTGTTTTTGTCCCGGCCAACCGGCGGGGCGAGCTTTATCGGATCGACCCGGAGAAGAATGCCATCGTTGCGACTTTTGCGCTGCCATCAGGTTCGCATCTCATAACCGCGGATGGAAAGGCTCTGTGGGTACCGCTGTTAAGCGAAGGAAAGCTTGCACGACTGGATCGTTCCACAGGCGTTGTAGATACCATAGAGGTTCCCGGTCTCAAGGATGTGGACGGTGATATTGCTGTGGGTGGCGGCTCGGTCTGGCTAATCAATCGCCGCTCCTTGGTCGTCGAGCTCGACGCCGAAACACGGCAAATCAAGCAGCGCTTCCTTCCTAAGGCAGGTGTTCACATGGGACGCCGGCTGGCCTATGGCGACGGCGCCTTGTGGATTTCCGGCAAGTCGGTCTTCAAGGTCGCGGTCCCGAATCGCGAGTAAGGCCAGCACGACCTTCGGTTGGTCATTGGGCCAGCGTCCTCACGCCGGCAGGCCAGAGACGGGTGCTGTACGGAGTGCAACCTCCGTGCCTTCGTCATTCCAGGGCGGAGCCGAAGCGGAGCGAAGGCGGAGACGATTGCATCCATGCCTGAACGCTGCCGCCGCGCGGCACGGCGGGCGACCGCCTTCGCGCCGCGCACCCCATCCGTGGGGATAAAATCCCCCACCCCCTTCAACGAAATCAACGCCTTGCGCGATTTCCGCCCGTTCCAACGGCCATTTTATCCCCCTCCCCAACAGCCCGCCGTAGAATCGCCCCCGGCAAAGGAGGCCCGGAGATGGACGGTGCGGTGCGAAACGGAGGAATGCTGCTGAAGATCGCAGCACTTCTCGTCTCGCTATCGCTCCTCGCCGAACGCGCCGCCGGCCGTTCCTTGCCCGTGCGTTTCCTCGTGCTCGTCCTCCTGCGCCGGGCGGAATCCGTGGCGACGTCCTTCGTCGCCGCAACGGCAGAGGCGGCCGGCGCGACCGCGGACGACTTCCCGTGGCTCGACGACTGCCCTGAGAGCGGCGCCGGCCCGCTCGACGCCGCGTGGCTCGCCGTGCGCTTCCGTCTGCTTGCCGGCGTCCTCGACCTTTGTCGCGCGGCCGGCTATTCCGGCAATATTTCCGGCAACTGGACCCGATCCGGCAACACTGCCCGCAACTGGGCCAGCACCTCCGCGCCGCATCCGGCGACACTTTACCCGATTCTGCTGCTGGTCTTCCCCGTCCGCCGGAAGTCGCCGGTCCACGACACGTCGTAGAGGCCGGCCGTCCCGCGACCGGAACCTCTGATCCGCGAAAAAATCATGCCCTCCAGGGCACGATCCCGCTCGTCCGCGAAGACGCCCGCCCCGCCCCCTTCGCAAGCGCCGCAATAATGTATATACATATTTGCAACTCGAACCGATGCGGATCCGGCCATGACCACACTTCACGCCGCCAAGGCGCTGCTCCCCGAGGGCTGGGCGAAGGACGTCCGCATCGCGATCTCGGCCGGCCGCATCGTCGCGGTGAGCCGGGGCGCCGAGCCGCTGGCCGGCGACGAGCGCCACGCCATCGTCGTGCCGGCGATGCCCAATCTGCACAGCCACGCCTTCCAGCGCGCCATGGCGGGCCTTGCCGAAACGCGCGGCCCCGGCGCCGACTCCTTCTGGAGCTGGCGCGAGGTGATGTACCGCTTCGCCCTGAAGATGACGCCCGACGACGTCGAGGCGGTGGCCGCCCAGCTCTATGTCGAGATGCTCGAGGCCGGCTTCGGCCGCGTCGGCGAGTTCCACTACCTCCACCACGGCCCCGACGGCGGCGCCTATGCCGATCCCGCCGAGATGGCGGCGCGGATCGCCGCGGCGGCCTCGGCTTCCGGGCTCGGGCTGACGCTGTTGCCGGTGTTCTACGCCCATTCCGGCTTCGGCGGGCTGCCGCCCGGCGACGGCCAGCGGCGCTTCATCTGCGACATCGATCTGTTCGCCAGGGTCCTCGACGGCTCGCGCCGGACCGCCGCCGGCCTCGACGGCGGCATCGTCGGCGCAGCCCCCCACAGCCTGCGCGCGGTGACGCCGACGGAACTCGCGGCGGTGACGGACCTCGCGAGCGACGGGCCGATCCACATCCATGCCGCCGAGCAGGTCCGCGAGGTCGAGGACTGCGTCGCCTGGTCGGGCGGCGAAAGGCCCGTCGAATGGCTGCTGCGCCATTCCGGCGTCGACCGGCGTTGGTGCCTGATCCACGCCACCCACATGACGGCTTCGGAGACGGCCGCGCTCGCCGCCTCCGGCGCGGTCGCCGGGCTCTGCCCGGTCACCGAGGCGAACCTCGGCGACGGCACCTTCCCGGCGCCCGAATTTCTCGCGGCCGGCGGCCGTTTCGGCATCGGCTCGGATTCCAACGTGCTGATCGGCGTCGGCGACGAGCTGCGCCAGCTCGAATATTCGCAACGCCTCGACCGCCGCGCCCGCAACGTGCTCGCCGCTCCCGGCGGCTCCAACGGCCGCGCCCTGTTCGACGCAGCACTCGCCGGCGGCGCCCGGGCGCTCGGCGCGCCGACGGGCCGCATCGAGCCCGGCGCCGACGCCGACCTCGTCTCGCTCGACGAAAGCCACCCGACGCTTGCGGGCAAGAGCGGCGACGCCGTGCTCGACGCCTGGATCTTCGCCGGCGCGGCTTTCGTCGACTGCGTCTGGACGCGGGGAAAGAAACGCGTGGAGGGCGGCCGCCACCATTTGCGCGAGGAGATCGCGGCGCGCTACCGTCTGACCATGACCGGCCTCGCCGGCCGATAGTGGCGAGGGAGAGGGGAAACGTGTCGGAAGCGGCGGAACAGGACGCGCCCCAGACGTCGCTTCACCAGCGCATCCTCGACGACATCCGCGGAAAGATCGTCTCGGGCGAACTCGCGCCCGGCGCGCGCATCCCCTTCGAGCATGAGCTGACCGCTGCCTATTCCTGCTCGCGCATGACGGTGAACAAGGCGCTGTCGCAGCTCGCCAAGGCCGGCCTGATCGAGCGGCGGCGGCGTTCGGGCAGCTTCGTCACGCGCCCGCGCTCGCAGGCCGCGGTGCTCGAGATCCACGACATCAAGACCGAGGTGGAGGCGCTTGGCCTGCCCTACGGTTTCGCGCTGACGGAGCGCCGCCGCCGCAAGGCGACGCGCGACGACCGCGAGCGCCTCGGCCTCGCCGAGGGCGGCCAGGTGCTGGAACTCGCCTGCCGGCACATGGCGGGCGGGCGGGCGTTCTGCCTGGAGGAGCGCATCGTCAATCTCGCCGCCGTGCCCGACGCCGCCGACGAGCGTTTCGCCGAGCTCGCCCCCGGTCCGTGGCTGCTGCGCCGCGTGCCGTGGAGCGCGGCCGAGCATGCCATCAGCGCCGCGGCGGCAGACGCGCGGATCGCGGCCGCCCTTGGCATTGCCGAAGGCGCCGCATGCCTGGTCGTCGAGCGCCGCACGTGGAGCGCCGACAACCCGATCACCCATGTCAGGCTGATCTATCCCGGCGACAGCCATCGGCTGGTGGCGCGCTTCGCTCCGCCGTCGGGATGACGGCGGCATCGGGCGGGCGGGGCTGACCCCGCCGCCCGGCGCACGCGGCTCAGATCGCCGCGGTGATGATGATCTCGACCTTGTACTGCGGCCCGGCGAGCCTGGCCTCGCCGGTGGCGCGCGCTGGCGCGTTCGGCCCGTCGACCCACTTGTCCCACACCGAGTTCATCTCTGCGAAATTGGCCATGTCGTCGAGCCAGATGATCGCCTGCAGGATCTTCGACTTGTCGGTGCCGGCGGCGGCGAGCAGCCGGTCGACCTCGGCGAGGCAGGACGCCGTCTGCGCCGCGACGGTGTCGCCGTCGCCGACCTGGCCCGCGAGATAGACGGTGTTGCCGTGGATCACGGCCTGGCTCATGCGCGGTCCGGCTTCGATGCGGCGAATGGTCATGGGAGTCCCTTCCTCTTTTTGGTCTCAGGCCGTGCCGCGAAAGCGTGCGGGCGACAGCGGCGCCACCAGCGCCTCGAGGCCGGCCGGCGGTGTGGCGCGCCTTATCAACCGTCCGGCGAGCATTGACAAGGCCGGCGAGGTCTGGATGCCGTAGCCGCCCTGCCCGGCCAGCCAGAAGAAGCCTTCTGCCGACGGGTCGAAGCCGGCGACCGGCGTGCGGTCGGGGGCAAAGCTGCGCAGGCCGGCCCAGCTGCGCTCGACACGGGTCACGGGGTAGTCGACCGCCTCCTCGAAGCGGTAGAGCCCCTCGGCCAGCACCATGTCGTCGACGAAGGCGTCGTGCGGGTCGACCGGGATTTCTTCGGCCGGCGAGACCAGCAGCCGCCCGGCGTCGGGCTTGGCGTACCAGGTTTCCGACGCATCGCCGAACAGCGGCCAGCGGTGGATGTCCTGTCCCTCCGGCGCCGGCAGCACCGCCATCGAGCGGCGCATCGGCTGGATGCCGAGCGGCGCCACGCCGCTCAGCTTCGCCACCGTGTCGGCCCAGGCACCGGCCGCGTCGACGAGGACCTTCGCCCTGACGGTCGCCTTCGGCGTCTCGATCGTCCACGCGCCATCCGCGCGGGTGGCCCGCGTCAACGGCGCGTCGGCGAGCAGCCTCGTCCCGCCGGCGCGCGCCTTGCGCTGGAAGCCCTGGTGCAGGGCGTCGACGTCGATGTCCTGGGCGTCGTGCTCGTAGGCGGCCGCCTTCAGCCGGTCGGCGCGCAGCACCGGCACCAATTCCCGCGCCTCGGCCGTCGTGAGAACGCGCATGCCCTCGGCGCCGTCGACCAGCGCATGGAAGGCGCCGAGCCCCGCCTCGTCGGCAATGTGCAGGATGCCGCGCTGGGAAAGCAGCGGCGTCGGGAAGACGGTCCGGTCGGCGCCGTGGAACAGCGGCGCGCTCGCCCGGCTCAGGCCGCGGATCACGTCGTTGCCGTAGTTCTGGATGAAGATCGCCGCCGAGCGGCCGGTCGAGTGGTATCCGGGCCGGCTCTCCTGTTCGAGGAGGACGACGTCGAAATCTCCGGCGAGGTCGGCCGCGAGGCCGGTCCCGGCGATGCCCGCACCGACGATGGCGACGTCGGCGGTGAGTTCCTCGGCCATGATGCGCTCCCTCGTGCCGCGCTCCGGCGGCGGTTCCCGCCGTCATAGTGCAACAGCGCTGCGGGTTCCATAGGTTGCTAGCTACGTCCGGCGACGGGTCATCAGGCGATTGACATATGTAATAACATCACATATTCACGCTCATCGCCCCCCGAGACTGTCCGATGACGACCGCCTGCCTCACCTTCCGCGACCTGACGCTCGGCTACGGCAGCCATCCTGCGGTCCACCATCTGAGTGGCGAGGTGCTGAAGGGCTCGCTCACCGCCGTGGTCGGCGCCAACGGGTCGGGCAAGTCGACGCTGTTGAAGGGCATCGTCGGCGTGCTCGAGCCGATGGCCGGATCCTGCACAGTGGCGCCCGGCACGCGCATCGCCTATCTGCCGCAACTGTCGGAACTCGACCGGTCCTTCCCCGCCCGCGTCGTCTACCTGGTTTCGCTCGGGCTCTGGCCGAAACGCGGCCTGCTCGGCCGCATCACCGCCGAAGACCGCGCCACTGTCGCCCGGGCGATCTCGGCCGTCGGGCTGGAAGGCTTCGAGGGCCGTAGCCTCGACACGCTGTCGGGCGGCCAGTTGCAGCGCGCGCTGTTCGCCCGCGTGCTGGTGCAGGACGCCGAGCTCATCCTGCTCGACGAACCGTTCAACGCCGTCGACACCAAGACCGTCGCCGATCTGGTCGCCCTGATCGGCCGCTGGCACGGCGAGAAGCGCACCGTCATCGTCGTGGCGCACGACCTCGACCTTGTCCGCCGCGCCTTTCCCGAGACGCTGCTGCTCGCCCGCCGCCCGGTCGCCTGGGGCCGGACGGCCGAGACGCTCCATCCCGAGAACCTCCTGCGCGCCCGGCGCTTCGACGAGGCCTGGCACGACGACGCGCCGTGGTGCGAGCCCGACGAGCACGAGCATCCCGGCGGTCACGACCATTCCCACGAGCATGGCCATTCCCATGGTCATGATCACGGGCATGTGCATCACGATCACGCGCATAACGGCGCCAGCCGTCCGCCGGCAGCCTGAGCATGTACGACCTCCTCGTCGGCCCCTTCGTCGAATTCGCCTTCATGCAGCGCGCGCTCGCCGGTTCGCTGATGCTGTCGCTGGCCGCCTGCCCGGTCGGCGTCTTCCTGATGCTCAGGCGCATGAGCCTGACCGGTGACGCCATGGCGCACGCCATCCTGCCGGGTGCGGCCGCCGGCTTCCTGCTCTACGGCCTCGAGATCGTGCCGATGACGATCGGCGGACTGATCGCCGGGGTCGTCGTCGCGCTGGGCGCTGGCGCGGTGTCGCGCTTCACGCTGCAGAAGGAGGATGCCTCCATGGCGGCCTTCTACCTGATCTCGCTGGCGCTCGGCGTGCTGATCGTGTCGCTGCGCGGCTCCAGCGTCGACCTGATGCATGTCCTGTTCGGTTCCGTCCTCGCCCTCAACGACGACGCGCTGACGCTGATCGCCCTGATCTCCGGGACGACCTTGCTGACGCTGTTCGTCTTCTGGCGGGCGCTGGTCGCGGAATGCCTCGATCCGCTCTTCCTGCGCTCGGTCAGCCGTCTCGGCACGCCGGTCCACTTCATCTTTCTCGGTCTCGTCGTGCTCAATCTCGTCGGCGGCTTTCAGGCGCTCGGTACGCTCCTTTCGGTCGGACTGATGATGCTGCCGGCGGCCGCGGCGCGATTCTGGACGTCGAGGGTCGAACCGATGTGCGCGCTCGCCATCGCCATCGGCTTCGCCTCCTGCATCGCCGGGCTGCTGCTCTCCTACCACGCTGCCCTGCCGTCCGGGCCGGCGATCATCCTGTCCGCGGGCGTCGTCTACCTCGCCTCCGTCCTGTTCGGATCGCGCGGAGTCGTGCGCGCCCGCCTCGCCCATCACCGCCATCGCACCGCCTGAAACGACCCGAGGAGACCCGTCCATGCTGAAGATCCTCCGCCGCGCCGCCCTTGCGAGCGTCATGACATTCGTCTTCCCTGGATTCGCCCTTGCCGACGGTCTCAAGGTCGTCGCCAGCTTCTCGATCATCGGCGACTTCGCCCGCAACGTCGGCGGAGACCGGGTCACGATCACCACGCTGGTCGGGCCGGGAGGCGATGCCCATGTCTACGAACCGAAGCCCGCCGATGCGGCCGCCGTCAGCGCCGCCGACGTCGTCCTGGTCAACGGCCTGCAGTTCGAGGGCTTCCTGCAACGGCTCGTCGAGGCGAGCGGCACCAAGGCCCCCGTCGTCGAACTGACTAAGGGCGCCGAGGTGCTGGAGGTTTCGGCGGAGGAGCACGGTCACGCCGAGGGCGGCGAGCACGCCGGCGAGGAAGGCGACAGTCACGGCGCGTTCGACCCGCACGCCTGGCAGTCGGTGCACAATGCCACAGTCTACGTGAAGAACATCGCCGAGGCGTTCTGCACGGCCGACGCCGCCGGCTGCGCCACCTACGAGGCCAACGCCGCGGCCTATGGCGAGAAGCTCGAGGCGCTCGACGCCGGGATCAGGTCGGCGGTGGATGGGATTCCCGCAGAGAAGCGGACGATCATCACCTCGCACGACGCCTTCGGCTATTTCGAGCACGAATACGGCATCCGGTTCCTCGCACCGAAAGGCGTGTCGACGGAATCGGAAGCCTCGGCGGCGGACGTCGCGGCGCTGATCCGGCAGATCCGCGAAGACCGGGCGTCCGCGATCTTCGTCGAAAGCATCACCAATCCGCGTCTCGTCGAGCAGATCGCCAGCGAGACCGGGTTGCAGGTCGGCGGCGCGCTCTATTCCGACGCGCTGTCAGCCGCGGACGGACCGGCGGCGACCTATGTCGACATGATGCGCCACAACATCGCGACCATCAGAGGGGCCATCCTGGGCAGCTGACGGCGCCGCGGCTGGCCGATATGCGTTCGGGGGCCGGGAGTCGCGCGCCAAGCCCGTTGACCGGCGCAACCAGATACAACATACTCGGTAGTATGTTCGGAAACTGGGAGGACCGGCATGGCATTCGCGCGCGTCAACGGCGTGGTCATCCATCATGAGGTGCGCGGGCCGGCAAATGCGCCGGTCGTCGCTTTCGCCAATTCGCTCGGGACGGATTTCCGCATCTGGGATGCCGTCGCGGCGCGCCTCGACGATGCCTACCGCCTCGTCTTCTATGACAAGCGCGGCCACGGCCTCTCCGAATCGACCCCGGCGCCCTACGCGCTCTCCGACCACGTCGAGGACCTGTCGGCGCTGCTCGACCATCTCGGCGTCGGCCGCGCGGCGGTCGTCGGGCTTTCCGTCGGCGGCATGATCGCGCAGGGCCTCGCCGCGCTTCACGCCGAGAAGGTCGCTGCCCTCGTGCTCAGCGACACCGCCCACAAGATCGGCACCGAGGCGATGTGGAACGACCGCATCGCCGCCGTGACCGGGAAGGGGATTGCCTCGATCGCCGACGCGATCATGCAGCGCTGGTTCACGCCCGGCTACCGCTCGCCGGACAATCCCGACTTCGTCGGCTACACGGCGATGCTGACGCGCACCGACGTCGACGGCTATGCCGGCACCTGCGCCGCGCTGCGCGACGCCGACCTCACCGAATCGACGCGGGCGCTGAAAGTGCCGACGCTGCTCATCGTCGGCGACCAGGATGGCTCGACGCCGCCCGATCTCGTGCGCTCGACGGCGGCTCTGATAAGCGGATCGGAGTTCAGGATCGTCGAAGGGGCAGGACATCTGCCCTGCATCGAGAAGCCGGACGCCGTCGCCGACCTCGTCCGGACGTTCCTGAAGAACGCCAGATACGCATGAGGCGCGGCCGCGAAGGCGGCGTGCCACCAAAGGGAGACGATCAATGACCGAACCGGTCACCGTGACGCGCGACGGCGATGTCGCCGTGCTGACACTCGACAACCCGCCGGTCAACGCGATGAGCTTCCATCTTCGCGCCGCGCTGGCGACGGCGCTGGAGAGCGTGCGCAACGACGATACGGTCGCGGCCGTCGTCATCGCCTGCGCCGGGCGCACCTTCGTCTCCGGCGCCGACATTACCGAATTCAACACGCCGAAGGCCATCGCGTCGCCCAATCTGCGCGAACTGATCGTCACGCTGGAGACCTTTGCCAAGCCGACCGTAGCGGCAATCCACGGCACTGCATTCGGCGGAGGCCTGGAACTTGCCATGGGCTGCCACTTCCGCGTCGCCGACGCCCGCGCGCAGTTCGGCCTGCCGGAGGTCAAGCTCGGCCTCCTGCCCGGCGCCGGCGGCACCGTGCGCCTGCCGCGCCTCATCGGTCCGGAAAAGGCTTTGCCGGCCATCGTCTCGGGCAACCCGATCGGCGCGAAGGCGGCGCTCGCCGACGGCCTGGTCGACGCGGTCTACGAGGACGGGCTGGTCGAACGCGCCGTCGCCTTCGCGCGCGAATCCGCCGCGGCCGGCAAGCGGCTGGTGCCCGTGCGCGACCGCGAGGACAAGCTTGCCGCCGCCCGCGCCGATCTCTCGGCTTTCGACGCCCGGATCGCCGAAGTCCTGAAGAAGTCGAAGGGTCTCGACGCGCCGAAGCGCTGCGCCGACGCCGTGCGCAACGCCCTGACGATGCCCTTCGACGAGGCGCTGGTCACTGAGCGAAAGTACTTCGTCGAACTGGTGGAGGGCGACCAGTCGAAGGCGCAGCGGCACCTGTTCTTCGCCGAGCGCGAGGCGAACAAGGTTCCCGGCGTCGGCAAGGACGACAGGCCGCGCCGGATCGCCAAGGTCGGCGTCATCGGCGCCGGCACGATGGGCGGCGGCATCTCGATGTCCTTCGTCAACGGCGGCATCCCCGTCACCATCCTCGAGATGACGAAAGAGGCACTCGATCGTGGTATGGCGACGATCGAGAAGAACTACGCCATATCGGTGGCGCGCGGCTCGCTGACAGAAGAGGCGAAGGCCAAGCGCATGGCGCTTTTCACCGGCACGACCGACTATGCCGACCTCGCCGACTGCGACCTGATCGTCGAGGCCGTGTTCGAAGAGATGGGCGTGAAGAAGCAGGTCTTCGAAACGCTCGACAGGATCGCCAAGACCGGAGCCATTCTTGCCTCGAACACGTCCTATCTCGACGTCAACGCGATCGCGAACTTCACTTCTCGTCCCTCCGACGTCCTCGGCATGCACTTCTTCTCGCCGGCCAACGTGATGAAGCTCCTCGAGATCGTGCGCGGCGAGAAGACCGCGCCGGACGTTCTCGCCACGGCGATCGCAGTCGGCAGGCAGATCGCCAAGGTGCCGGTGGTCGTCGGTGTCTGTCACGGCTTCGTCGGCAACCGCATGCTATCGGCGCGCAGCGCCGAGCTCGAGGACCTTCTGCTCGAAGGGGCCCTGCCCGAACAGGTCGACAGGGTGTTCACCGACTTCGGCTGGCCGATGGGACCCTTCGCCATGGGCGACCTTGCCGGGCTGGACATCGGCTGGCGCAACCGCAAGTCGCTCGGCAGGACCGCCGCGATCGCCGACGCGCTGTGCGAGGCGGGGCGCTACGGCCAGAAGACCGGCAAGGGCTTCTACATCTACGAGGCAGGCGCGCGCACGCCGAAGCCCGATGCCGAGGTCACCGCGCTGATCGAGGCGAAGTCCGCCGAGCGCGGCATCGGCCGGCGGTCCGTCTCGGCTGAGGAAATCACCGAGCGGACGATGTATCCCATGGTCAACGAGGGCGCGAAGATCCTCGAGGAAGGCATCGCTACCCGCGCCTCCGACATCGACATCGTCTGGATCAACGGATACGGCTTCCCCGTCGGCAAGGGAGGACCGATGTTCTGGGCCGAACTCGTCGGCCTTCAGAAGATCGTCGATCGGCTGGACTACTGGTTCGGCAGGACCGGCAAGGACATCTACAAACCATCGCCGCTGTTGAGGACGCTCGCGGCCTCGGGCGGGTCGTTCGCCGACGCGCGGAAAGCCGCCGCATGAGCGATCCGCAGGACATCGCGCGGCCCTGGCCGTGGGCGAAGTCCTACCCGGCGGGCATCTCGCCGGACATCGCGCTCGACACCTGGGCGGTGCCGGAGATGATCCGGCACTCGGCCGAGCGGTTCGGCGGGCACAACGCCTTCGAGTTCCGCGGCGCCACCGTCTCCTACCGGCGGCTCGCCGAGGAGATGGACCGCGCCGCTGCCGCCTTCCTCGCCGCCGGATGCGGCCGCGGAACGCGCATCGCGCTGTTCCTGCCCAACACGCTCTACCATCCCTTTGCCTTCCTTGGGGCGCTGCGCGCCGGCGCCACCGTGGTGCATCTGAGCCCGCTCGACAGCGCCACGACGATCGCCCACAAGCTCGCCGACAGCGGCGCGCGCATCGTGGTCACGACCAATATCGGCGAGATGGCCGCCGGCGCGGCGCGGCTTTTCGCCGCCGGCCTGATCGACCGCCTGATCGTCGGCGATGACGCCGCCTTCGGCCCTTCGCCACTCACCGGGCCGATGCCCACGGGTCCCGGCATCGTCGGCTGGGACGCGTTCGTCGGGCAGGCGGACGCCGATGCTGCGTTTCCCGGCGTGTCCGCGGCCGACCTCGCGCTTCTGCAATACACCGGCGGCACGACGGGCCTGCCGAAGGGCGCGATGCTCACCCACGCCAACCTCTCGGCGGCGGTGTCGTCCTACGCCCTGTGGAGCCAGGCCGACGGACTGACGCGGCCGCAGCAGGAACGCATCCTCCTCGTCCTGCCGCTTTTCCACATCTACGCGCTGGTCGCGGTGATGCTGCGCTCGATGGTCGACGGCCAGACGCTTCTCCTGCACACGCGCTTCGACGCCGAGACGGCGCTCACGGAGATCGAGCGCGGCGCCACCGTGTTCGCCGGCGTGCCGACCATGTGGATCGCGCTGTCGCAGCTGCCGCGCTTCGCTATCGCCGACCTTTCCAGCCTGCGCTACTGCGCCTCGGGTGGCGCGCCGCTGCCGGTCGAGGTGGCCCGCCGGCTGAAGGCGATGGCCGGCATCGAGCTGCTCGGCGGCTGGGGCATGACCGAGACCGCCCCGGCCGGCACCAACATCCCCAAGGGCCGTCCGGACAAGGCCGGCACGATCGGCCTGCCGCTGCCCGGCGTCTACATCGACATCGTCGCCCTCGACGATCCCCGCCGCGTGCTTTCGCCCGGCGAGACCGGCGAGCTGCGCATCTTCGGCCCGAACGTCACGTCCGGCTACTGGAACCGGCCCGAAGAAACGGCGCGCGCCTTTTCGGACGGCGGGTTCCTAACCGGCGACATCGGTTTCATGGACGCGGACGGTTTCTTCTTCCTCGTCGACCGCAAGTCGGACATGATCATCTCCGGCGGCTTCAACGTCTATCCGCAGATGATCGAGCAGGCGATCTACGAGCACCCCGACATCGAGGAGGCGCTGGTCATCGGCGTGCCGGACGCCTATCGCGGCGAGGCGGCCAAGGCCTTCGTCAAGCTGCGCGACGGCGCGCCTCTGCTGACGCTCGAAGCGCTGACGGAATTCCTGGAAGACCGCGTCGGCCGCCACGAGATGCCCAAGGCGCTGGAGATCAGACCCTCCCTGCCGCGCACGCCGGTCGGCAAGCTGTCGAAACTCGAATTGAAACGCCAGGAAGCGGCTCGCGCCGCCTCGCCCTCATAGGAAGGAAGAAATGGTCGACGCAGTCATCGTATCCACTGCCCGCACGCCGATCGGCAAGGCCTATCGCGGCGCCCTCAACGACACCACCGGGGCCACGCTCGGCGGCCACGCCATCGCCCACGCCCTCGCGCGTGCGGGCCTCGAGGGTGGTGATATCGAGGACGTCGTCATGGGCTGCGCGCTGCAGCAGGGCACGACGGGCGCCAACCTCGCCCGGCGCGCCGCGCTCGCCGGCGGCCTGCCCGTTTCGGTCGCCGGCACGACGATCGACCGGCAGTGCGCGTCGGGCCTGCAGTCGATGGCGCTGCTCGCCAACGCCATCCGGAACGACGGCGTGCCGGTCGGCATCGCCGGCGGGCTGGAATCGATCAGCCTCGTGCAGAACGAGAAGATGAACGTCTTCAAGCTCGCCGACGAGAAGCTGATGGGCATCAAGCCCGAGGTCTACATGGCGATGATCGACACCGCCGAGATCGTGGCCAAGCGCTACGGCATCTCACGCGAGGCGCAGGACGAATATGCGCTGGAGAGCCAGCGTCGCGTCGCCGCGGCCCGTGAGGCAGGCCTGTTCGCCGACGAGATCGCGCCGATCAAGACGCGCATGGCCGTCGTCGACAAGGAGACCAAGGAAATCAGCTACAAGGAGCTGGAGCTGGCGCATGACGAGGGTCCGCGCGCCGACACCACCGCCCAGGGCCTTGCATCGCTGAAGCCGGTGCGCGAGGGCGGCGTCATCACCGCCGGCAACGCCAGCCAGCTCTCGGACGGCGCCTCGGCCAACGTCATGATGAGCGACCGCGAGGCGGCGCGGCGCGGGCTCACCCCGCTCGGCGTCCTGCGCGGCTTCGCCGTCGCCGGCTGCGAGCCGGACGAGATGGGCATCGGTCCGGTGTTCGCCGTGCCGCGCCTGCTCCAGCGCCACGGGCTGAAGGTCGACGACATCGGCCTTTGGGAACTGAACGAGGCCTTCGCCGTCCAAGTCATCTACTGCCGCGACCGCCTGGGCATCGACCCGGCCAGGCTCAACGTCAACGGCGGCGCCATCGCCGTCGGCCACCCCTACGGCATGAGCGGATCGCGGCTGTCCGGGCACGCGCTCATCGAAGGCAAGCGCCGCGGCGTGAAGTACGCCGTCGTCACCATGTGCGTCGGCGGCGGCATGGGTGCGGCGGGATTGTTCGAGATCGTGTGATCAGTCGGTCGTGGGGGGGGGGGGGGGGGGGGG
>CAJPFN010000101.1 GCA_905339215.1 Rhizobiaceae bacterium | reverse complement strand
GCCGTGCTGATGAACTTCTTCCTCGTCGGCGGCTATTTCCTCGACGGTTTCGCCACGGCGGCCGAGCAGCTCGCCGGCCGCGCCATCGGCGCCCGCGATCGTACCGCTTTCTCGCGCGCGGTCTTGCTTTCGACCGGCTGGGGATTCGTCCTCGCCGTCGTCACGACGCTGCTGTTCCTGTTCTTCGGCGGCCACTTCATCGCGCTCGTCACGACGGCAGCCGACGTCAGGACGGAGGCCCAGACATACCTGCCGTGGGCGGCCTTCACGGCGATCAGCGGCCTTCTCGCCTTTGCCATGGACGGCGTCTACATCGGCGCGACCTGGTCGCGCGACATGCGCAACATGATGCTCGCATCCTTCGCCGTCTTCTGGGCGGCGCTGGCCATCCTGAGCGCGCGGTTCGGCAACCACGGCCTGTGGGCCGCGCTGCATCTGTTCCTGTTGGTCAGGGGCTTCAGCCTGCTGGCAATCGTACCGGCGCGGACCCGAAGCACGTTCAGGATTTTGCGCTAGTCACCGGCCAGCCGGCGATTAGCCCAGCGGTCGACCGCGCTGTCCCGGATGTCCGCGAGCGACCGGAGGCCTTCCCGCTCGGCGTAGTCGGCCATGCCGTGGACGATGCGGCCGGGCAGGCGCGGGCCGGCATAGATCATCCCGGTGTAGAGCTGCACGAGATCGGCGCCGGCGCGGATCTTCTCGAGCGCCGCCTCGGCGGAATCCACACCGCCGACACCGACGAGAACCCGCTGCGGCCCGAGCAGCCGGCGCATCCGGGAGAGTACTGTCGTCGAGAGATCGAACAGCGGCCTTCCCGAAAGCCCGCCGCCCTCCGCCGCATGCGTGCGGTTTTTCAGTGCCGGACGCGAGATCGTCGTGTTGGAGACGATGACTCCGTCGACGCCCGACGCATCGACTTCCGCGGCAATGTCGTTCAGGTCCGCCTGGTGCAAATCGGGGGCGATCTTGAGGAGGACGGGCGTCCGCCGTCCCGATGCCTGGACCGAGTCGCGCGCGGTGACGACGCGCGCCAGCAGTTCGGCGAGCGCTTCCCTGGCCTGCATGTCGCGCAGGCCCGGCGTGTTCGGCGAGGAGATGTTGATTGTCAGGTAGCTGGCGATCGCCGCGAAGCGGCGAACGCCGGCTTCATAGTCGGCGATCCGGTCGGCGCTGTCCTTGTTGGCGCCGATGTTGACGCCGACGATACCGGAACGTCCTGTCCGCGCCGAGAGCCGGGCAAGGGCGCGATCGTGCCCTTCGTTGTTGAAGCCCAGCCGGTTGATGACGGCCTCGTCCTCGGTCAGCCGGAAGATGCGCGGCTTCGGATTTCCGGCCTGCGGCCGCGGCGTGACGGTGCCGACCTCGGCGAAGCCGAAACCCAGCGCCAGGAGCGCGTCCGGCACTTCGGCGTTCTTGTCGTAGCCGGCCGCCATGCCGAGCGGATTGGGGAACTCCAGACCGCAGACGGTCGTCCTCAGGCGCGGTGACAGCGGCAGGTGGCAGCGTCCGGCAAGCCCGGTCGACAGCGCCGTGATGGAGAGCCCGTGGGCCGTTTCCGGATCGAAGGCAAAGAGCGCGCGCTGGCCAAGCCGCTCGATGAGCCTCTTCATCGGTCTAGCACCGGAAAGGCGTGGACGCCCGCCGCGTCGAGCGGCAGCGGCCTTGCCCAGATGACCGCCGAGAGCGGCATCGGGGCATAGAGATGGGGGAAGAGGGCGCCGCCGCGGGAGACCTCGTACTTCAGCGCCGGACCCAGCCTTTGGGCATCGACGGCGACCAGGAGGAGGTCGCGCTGCCCGGCGAAGTGTTTCGCCGCTGTCTCGGCCACCTGGTCAGAGGTCGAAAAATGGATGAATCCGTCGGCGTGGTCGATGGGCGCGCCGTCGAAGACGCCGGCGGTTTCTGCCGCGCGCCACAGGTCTTTCGGACAGATCTTGTAGATGATGCGGTGCATGCTCGCGCTATAGGCGGAATGTCGAGTCGGGAAAAGAGAACAGATCCGCAGCTTCGCATTTTGGTCGCAAAGAAGGCGCATGTCGGTCGCTGTCCGATCGACTGGAGGGCGCGATGAGACGGCTGATCCTGCTTGCCACCTTGGCCTTTACTTCCGTTCCGGCGAGCGCGGAGCAGGACGGCCGCTACCGGCTGGAAAAGACGCCGGACGGCTATGTGCGCATGGACACGCAGACAGGCGAGATGTCGCTGTGCGAAATGCGTGGCGGACAGCTGGTCTGCAAGCTGGCGGCCGACGAAAGGTCCGCGCTCCAGGACGAGATCGACCGCCTTGCGACCCGTCTCTCGGGGGTCGAGGAGCGTCTGGCGAAGATCGAGAACAGCCCGATCCTCAAGCCCGAGAACCTGCTTCCCACCGAAGAAGAGTTCCAGCGTTCGCTCGGCCTGATGGAGCAGTTCTTCCGCAAGTTCCTGGGCATAGTCAAAGAGATGGACGAGGAACTTGGCGGCGGTGAATCCGGAAAGACCGCGACGCCGCCGCAGAAGACCTGAAGCGTTCGCGTCCGTTCAGCCGGCAGGCTGCAGCGAAGAATGGTAACCGGCCTCCGGGTCGTACGCCTCGAAGCCGAATGCGCCGAACAGGAGCGAGATCGCGAAGAGCGCGCAGGCGACCAGCAGCGAGAACTGGGCGTACCGTCCGTAGACCTCTCGCATCACCGTGGCAAAGACGAAGCGCGCGTGCTGGTCGAGCGGCCGCGACGTCTCGTCGAGGTAGAGCCACACTTCCGTCGTCTTCGGATTGCGCCGCATCGCAGTCAGCGCCTTCCACATGAGCACCGTTGCCATCAACAGCGTCGCCACCGCTCCGGAACGGAAGGCAGAGACCGGATTGAAGGAGAAGCCGATCATGATGCAGCCAATGGCCAGCGTGCCGAACATCACGGCGCGACCGACGCACATGAAGGCGATTTCGCGAATCTTCTCCATAACCGTCTCCGTAGTCATGCAACGCAACTCTGCCGACGACGATCGGCCGACCGCAAGTAAAATTGCCGGTATTGGAGCAGGCAACCGTTGCCGGCGGCTTTGGTTCCGCAGAAACAGGTGCGTGACGCGGCTACGACCGCATTGCGTCTTGAAATGACGGGTCTTCGCCGCATAATCCGATAGCTCCCGCGAATTCGAAGGCGGAGGGCGATGGGAGGGGTCGTGCCAGGAGGCTACAGGTTCGTCATCGCCGACGATCACCCTCTGTTTCGGGGAGCGTTGAAACAGGCCTTGGCCGCGCTCGGCGAGAACACCGAGATCGTCGAGGCCGGCAGTTTCGAGACCACCAAGGCGGCCGTAACCGGCATGGAGGACATCGATCTCGTCCTGCTCGACCTTTCCATGCCGGGGGCAAGCGGCCTGTCCGGCCTCGTCTCGCTGCGCGGACTGAGCCCCGACATTCCCCTGATCGTCGTCTCGGCTCACGACGATCCCGAGACGATCCGCCGTGCGCTCGAACTCGGCGCGTCGGGGTTCATCTCGAAATCGGCAAGCATGGAGGAGATCCGCGCGTCGGTGCAGATAGTGCTCGACGGCGGCATTGCCGCGCCGTCCGGCGTCGATCTCGGCGTCGAACGCGACCCGGAAGTATCCGATTTGATCCGCCGTCTGCAGACGCTCACCCCGCAGCAGACCCGGGTGCTGAGCATGCTCGCGGAAGGCCTGCTCAACAAGCAGATCGCCTACGAACTCGGCGTTTCCGAAGCGACCATCAAGGCGCACGTCTCTGCCGTGCTGCAGAAGCTCGGCGTCGACAGCCGGACGCAGGCCGTCATCATGCTCGCCAAGATCGGTACCGACCCGTTGCAGGCCGCGACCTGACAGGCCGGTATTCTGCTTTCCGGATCGAGAGTTACGCTATTCCGCCGCGGCCGGCGTCATGCGATGCAGGCGCGTGATCAGTGACCGCAGGACCGCCGGCTTCACCGGCTTGTTGATCACCTGGACGTCCATGCGCTCGGCGGCGGCGCGGACCTCGTTGGACCGATCCGCCGTGATCAGGACCGCCGGCAGGGTACTGCCGAACCGCTCTCTCAGCTTGGCGATCACGTCGAGGCCGTTTTCGCCGTCGAGGTGATAGTCGGCGAGCACGACGTCGGGCTGCGGTATGCCCGGGGAGCGGATCGTCGCGGAACCCGCCAGCGTGGTGACCCGGCATCCCCATCCTTCGAGGAGGAGCCTCATCCCGTCGAGGATGCGCGGTTCGTTGTCGACGCAGAAGACGCTGAGGCCGTCGAGCGACGCCGAGATCGGCACGATGCCGGGCGCGGGCGCCGGAGCGGGCTGCTCCCGCGCTTCGGTTACCGGTAGGATCACCGAAAAGCGCGTTCCTTTGCCGCGCCCGGAATCGATCTGGATCTCGAGGCGGAGCACCCTGGCGATGCGGTCGACGATCGACAGGCCGAGCCCGAGGCCCTGGGCTTCGCGGGCACCCTCGTCGAGACGGGTGAACTCGCGGAAGACGGTGTTCAGCTTGTCGACCGGTATGCCGATCCCGGTATCGAAGACCTGGATCTCGGCGAGTTCGCCCCGCCGCCGGACGCCTACGAGGATGCGGCCGGTGCGTGTGTACTTGATCGCGTTCGACAAGAGGTTCTGGACGAGGCGACGCAGGAGGTTGCGATCCGTGTGGACCCAGACCGACGAGGGAACGATCACGAGGTCGAGTTTCTTCGCCGCGGCCATCGGCAGGAAGTCGGTGCCGATCTGGCGCAATAGTCCGTCGAGCCGGAAGACCGTTTCGGTCGGTTTCATCGCGCCGGTATCGAGCCGCGAGATGTCGAGCACGGCGCCGAGGATCGCTTCGACGGAATCGAGCGAGGATTCGATGTTCGTCGCCGCTTCCGCGATTGCCCCTTCTCCGGCCTTCTCGATCAGCGACGAACAGTAGAGCCGTGCGGCGTTGAGCGGCTGCAGGATGTCATGGCCGGCGGCGGCAAGGAAACGGGTCTTGCCGAGGTTGGCCTCTTCGGCAAGCATCTGCGCCTGGGCGAGTTCCTCGTTGACGCGGGTCAGTTCGGCCGTACGGCTGCGCACGCGCTGCTCCAGCGTCTCGTTCGCCCGCTTCAGCGCCAGGTCGGCCTGGACGCGTGCCGTGATGTCCGTATAGGTCGCGACGATACCGCCGTCGGGCATCGGATTCGAGCGAATCTCGATGATCCGGCCGCTGGTCTTGAGCTCGATCTGCCAAGGGCTGCCGAAGGTCGTCAGCCGGTTCAGCGTTGAAACCTCGGATTCGGGCGCGACGTCGCCGCGGTCGCTCAGGAACCGCAGGATGCGGCTCACCGACACGCCGACCTGGCCCAGTTCATCGGGCAATTCGAACAGGTTGCGGTACTGGCGATTCCAGCATGTCAGCCGGAAGTCTCGGTCGAAGACGGTGATGCCCTGCTCCATCTGGTCGAGGGCGATCTGGAGGAGGTCGCGGTTGTGCTGGAGGGCTTCCGTCGCATCGTCAAGCAGGCGCAGCGCGTCGCGGGAGGCGCTGTCGTTGCGCTTGAACAGCAGCGACAGGATCAGTCGAGCCGATGAGGAGCCGACGGCGCTGGCGAGGAGTTGTTCGGAGAACCGGATCACCGACATGCTCGCCGCTTCGCTGCCGGTGAGACGGCGCCCCTCGGTCGCTTCGAAGGTCTGGAAAGAGCGTTCGGTCCGCTCGACCCCGAGATAGCGCGCGATCGTCTCGCGAAGTTCGTCGACGGTGATCGCCGTGCGGAAGCGCCGCAGGCTCGGCATCGGACTGGCGTCGCGTGGAGCGAAGATCGCCGCTTGGATACGCTCGAGCGGAACCGAGCCGCGAGACAGCGAGCCGAGCACGAAGAAGAGCGCGTTGATCGAGAGGCTCCACATGACGCCGTGGTTCAGCGGTTCGGCCACGGTGCCGAACAGCGCCTGCGGGCGCAGGGCATCGAGCCCGAACAGGCCGTGGACGACGATGGCCGTATCCGGATCGGCGAGCGAGGGCAGGAGCAGCGTATAGCCCCACACGGCGAAGCCGGCGGTCATGCCGAGAGTGGCGCCGCGTGCATTGGCGCCCTTCCAGATCAGGCCGCCGAAGAAGGCCGGAGCGAATTGCGCGATCGCGGCGAAGGACATCAGGCCGATCGCGGCAAGCCGGGCGTTGTCGGTGCTCTCACGGTAATAGAGGAACGCCGCAAACAGGATGATGAAGATGGCCGCCCGGCGGATATTGAGGATGAGCGACGACCAGTCCTCGTTCTCGTTGTGACGGTTGTAGAGGAGGCGGCGAACGAAGATCGGAATGACGAGATCGTTGGAGATCATGATCGAAAGCGCGACGCTTTCGACGATCACCATCGCGGTCGCCGCCGACAGGCCGCCGATGAAGGCGACGATGGCCATGAAGTCGTGCCCGCCGAACAGCGGCACGGACAGGACGTAGAGATCGGAACTCGTGCGGTCGCCGACCAGGATCGTGCCGGCAAAGGCGATCGGGATGACGAAGAGGTTGATGGCGACGAGATAGAGCGGGAACACCCATGTCGCAGTGCGCAGTTCTTCCTCGCCCCGGTTCTCGACGATCGTCACGTAGAACTGACGCGGCAGCATGATGATGGCGCAGGCGCTGAGCGCGGTGAGAACGATCCAGGTTCCGAGCGTGGTTCCGCCGCCGAACGCCTGCCCGAGGGCGCCCTCGGCGCGGACCGCTGTGATCAGTTCAGCAGGGCTTCCGAACATGAAGAAGGTGATCAGGATTCCGATGCCGAGGAAGGCGGCGAGTTTGACCACGGACTCGGCCGCTACGGCGAGAACGAGACCTTGCTGGTGCTCGGTGGCATCGGCGTGGCGGGTGCCGAACAGGACCGCGAACAGCGCCAGCAGCATGGCGACGATCAGGGAGATGTCGCTGACGAAGGGATCGAACGACGGCGGGGCGCCGTTGTAGTGTTCGACCATCAGGCTGACCGAGCCGGAGATCGCCTTGAGTTGCAGGGCGATGTAGGGGACGACGCCGACCGTCGCGATCAGGGTGGCGATGGAGGCGACGGCGAAGCTCTTGCCGTAGCGCGCGCCGAGGAAGTCGGCGATCGAAGTGATCTTCTCCGACTGCGCCAGCCGGACGATCCTGCGCAGCAGTGGGTAGCCGAAGACGAAAATCAGGATCGGCCCGAGATAGATCGTGAGAAACTCCGGCCCGCGTTCCGCCGCGAGACCTACCGATCCGAAGAAGGTCCATGAGGTGCAGTAGATCGCGAGGCTGAGCGCATAGGTGTACGGCCGCGACCTCGAGGCTCGTTCGGTCGAACCGCGCCGGTCGCCGATGCTCGCAATTGCGAAGAGCAGCGTCAGATACGCCAGCGCGATGATGACGACGACCCAGCCCTGCACGCCTTCCGGCACCTCCCTTTGTCGTCGCGACGTTCGCCCAAGGCAATCACAGCCCGCGTCGCGTGTCCATTATCCCCTCGGATGGTATCGTGCCGCCGCTATACGATTGCGCGGAAGCGGACCGAAAACCAGACTGTCGGCGGCGCGAAGCTTTGCTATTGTCGATCCCGTAGGCGCGCACGACGGTGCGCGTCGGCATAGCGCATCACAGGAGGCGAGCGTGCTGAAGGAATTCCAGGAATTCATTTCCAAGGGGAACGTGATGGATCTTGCCGTCGGCGTCATCATCGGCGGCGCGTTCGGTCTGATCGTCAATTCGCTGGTCGGCGACATCATCATGCCGATCATCGGCGCGATCTTCGGCGGTTTCGATTTTTCCAACTACTTCATTCCGCTGTCGTCCTCCGTCACCGCCGAATCTCTCGAAGAGGCGAGGAAGCAGGGAGCCGTCTTTGCCTATGGAAGCTTCATCACGGTTGTCATCAATTTCGTGATCCTCGCCTGGATCATCTTCCTGATGGTCAAGGCGGTGAACAACATGCGTCGGCGCTTGGTCAAGGAACAGGCCGCCGCCGCGCCGGCTGCACCGCCCGCCGATGTCCAGCTCCTCACGGAGATCCGCGACCTCCTCGCCAAGCGCTGAGAAGGCAGCACCCGGCGCTGGGCCAATCGAATCCCGGAGCCCGTGCGGGCTCCGGGGTGGCGACGTCATGCGAACGGCGCTAGCAGGCTGCTGGACCGGGCGGGGCGCATTGTCTGCTGAGTAGGGAAACCATGTCTTTGATCGATTCTATCCGGGCCGAGGCGCGCGAGGCCCCCGAGAGCGGCATCGTTGCGGTGATGAATCACGGCCGCGGACGTGAAGGCATGATCCCGCTGTGGGCGGGGGAGGGCGACCTGCCGACGCCGGACTTCATCACGGCGGCCGCGATGTCCGCGCTGCAGGCCGGCGAGACCTTCTACACCTGGCAGCGCGGCATCCCCGAATTGCGCGAGGCGCTGGCCCGCTATCACACCCGCCATTTCGGTAGCTCCTTTGCTGCCGAGGAGTTCATGGTCGTCGGATCGGGAATGCAGGCGATCCAGTTGGCGCTCCAGGCGACCGCCGGCGCCGGTGACGAGGTGGCATACCTTGCGCCGGCCTGGCCGAATTTCGCCGCCGCCGCGGGCATCGCCGGGGCGCGGCCCGTTCCGGTTCCGCTCGACGATACCGCCAACGGATGGTCGCTCGACATCGGCAAACTCGGCGCGGCAATCTCCCCGCGGACGCGGGCGATCTTCGTCAACACGCCGTCCAACCCGACCGGTTGGACGGCCGACCGCGAGACCCTGCAGGCGATCCTCGACCTCGCCAGGTCGCGGGGCCTGTGGATCATCGCTGACGAGATCTACTCGTTGTTCCACTATGACGGCGGACGCGCCCCGTCCTTCATGGACATTGCCACGCCTGAGGACCGCATCCTCTACGTCAACAGTTTCTCCAAGAACTGGGCGATGACCGGCTGGAGGGTCGGCTGGCTGCGCATCCACCCGTCTCTTCAGGCGGTCTTCGAGAACCTGATCCAGTACTCGACGTCCGGCGTCGCCCAGTTCATGCAGCGCGGCGCGGTGGCCGCGCTCGATCATGGCGACGACTTCATCGCCGGTCAGGTGGCGCGTGCAAGGCAGGCGCGCGACCTCGTCTGCGGAATCCTCGGACGCACCGGCCGAGCCCGTTTCAACGTGCCGCGCGGCGCGTTCTACCTCTTCTTCGCCGTCGAGGGGATCAGCGATTCGCGCCAGGCTGCTTTCGAGATCGTCGACCGCGCCAATGTCGGGCTGGCGCCCGGTACCGCATTCGGCGCCGGCGGTGAATCGCATCTCCGGCTATGTTTCCACCGTCGCCTTGATCAGCTCGAGGAAGCTGCCGAACGCCTTGCGCACTGGATGGAGCACCGCTGACCGCTCAGGCGGCCGCGGTTTCCGCGAATTCTCGTCCGAACGGCCGGTCAGCCGCCCGAAGCGGGAACGACGAGCGGGATGATCCGGTCGGTGCGGTGTTGGGCAGGCCGTCGCGTTCCCGCATAGGGGATGCCGAGTGCGTCCCACGTCTCGACCAGCGCATCCTGCAGATCGTCGATCAGGCGGTCGTCGTGGAACGGCGTCGGCGTGATGCGCAGCCGTTCGCTGCCACGCGGCACCGTCGGGTAGTTGATCGGCTGGATGTAGATGCCGTGCACGCCGAGCAGCCGGTCGCTGGCCATCTTGCACAGTTCCGGATCGCCGACGAGCACCGGCACGATATGGGTCGAGGAAGGCATGACGGGGAGCCCCGCCGCCGACAGCACGTCCTTCGTCCGTTGGGCCTGGCGCTGGTGCTGCTCGCGTTCGATGTTCGACTGCTTCAGGTGGCGGATCGAGGCGGTCGCGGCCGCGGCGATCGCTGGCGGCAGCGCGGTCGTGAAGATGAAGCCCGGTGCGTAGGAGCGGACCGCATCGACGACGGCGCGCGGGCCGGTGATGTATCCGCCCAACGTGCCGAACGCCTTGGCGAGCGTGCCTTCGATGACGTCGATGCGGTGCGCGAGGCCCTCGCGCTCTGTGATGCCACCGCCGCGAGCGCCGTACATGCCGACCGCATGGACCTCGTCGATGTAGGTCATGGCATTGTACTTCTCGGCGAGGTCGGCGATCTTTTCGATCGGCGCGACGTCGCCATCCATCGAATAGACTGACTCGAAGACGATCAGTTTGGCGCGCTCGCGGCCGGCGGCCTGCAGTAGGCTTTCGAGATGAGCGACGTCGTTGTGGCGGAATACCTTCTTCTCGGCGCCCGAGCGTCGCACGCCCTCGATCATCGATGCATGGTTGAGTTCATCCGAGAGCACGAGGCAGTACGGCATGAGCCGCGCGATCGTCGAGATCGCTGCCTCGTTGGAGACGAAGCCGGAGGTAAAGACGAGCGCCGAATCCTTGCCGTGCAGGTCGGCAAGCTCGAGTTCGAGTTCGACCAGCGGATGGTTGGTGCCGGAGATGTTGCGCGTGCCGCCGGCGCCGGACCCCATGCGACCCGCCGCCTGCTGCTGCGCGGCGATCACGTCCGGGTGCTGGCCCATGCCCAGATAGTCGTTCGAGCACCAGACCGTGATCTCGCGCGCCTCGCCGTTCGCGCGCCAGATCGCCCGGGGGAAGGCTCCCGCTATGCGCTCCAGGTCGGCGAAGATGCGATAGCGCCGCTCCGCGTGGAGCTGGTCGATGGCTTCCTCGAAGAAACGCTGGTAATTCATCATGGCCTTCCGATTGCCCGCGGGATCATAAAGACCGACCCGCTGTTCGTCCATTCTACGTGCGGGGCTAAAATGCCGCGCCGGTGCATCTCCAACGATCACAGGGCGCCACCTATTCCCTTGATCGGTGTCAAGTTTTCGGCATTTCGCGGCGAGTATGCCGGCAAAGCGGGGATGTCCGCCCGCCCGCCGCGCGGCTGCGCAGCAGGCAAGCACCATCCCGCCGAACACCGCAGGACGCGGGGCCGGCCACGACCGTGCGGCTTTCGGTTGGGCGAAGGCTAGCCTTGGAGGCCGTCGTCTTCGCGCGACGCCCTCCACGTCCGGTCGCCAAAGGCGAGCACGACCGCGAAGAAGACGAACAGACCGGTGATTGCAGCGACGACGAGAGCGACATCAGTTGGCATCGGCATTCCTCCCATGGCGATGCCGCATCATCAGGGGCGCGGAGGAAGCGTCTTTTGACCTCGATCAAGTCATTCTGGCCGTAAGGCTGATTTTCCCGGCGAAATTCGCCGCGGAAGGGCAGTCAGCGCAGGCCGACCGTTGCGCCGGGGCCGGACTCTGCGGGCGAAGACCAATTCCGTCCGTTTGCGAATCCGCGACGGCGACCAGGAATCGGCAATCCTATCATTCGGCCGGCTGCGCGAGCTCCACACCCGTCGAGAGTTTCTCGAACAGCAATGCGACGGCCTCGGCACCGGGATCGTTGACATCCCGCAGCCTGTCTTCCGACAGATAGCTGGCGCGACCGGCTTTCGCGCGCCGAATCGTGCCGGTGAAGTCGGCCCCTTCGCGGGCGGCCCTGGCCGCCGCGCCGAGGCCCTGTGGCAATGCTTCCAGGGCCGGGACAAGCGCGTCGATCATGGTGCGGTCGCCAGGCTCGGCCCCTCCGACCTGGCGCACGCGTTCGAGACCCGCGCCAAGCGCTTCGATCCAGTCGCGCCCGCCGGCCGACGCATCGCCCGCCGCGGTGAAGAAGATCGCAAGCAGGACCCCGGACGATCCGCCCATCGTCTGGCTGAGTTCCATGCCGATTGCCCGATAGAGCTGGGTCAGGTCCGCAAGCGGCAGCCGATCGAGCGCTTTCACCAGGGCGCGTGCGGCAGTTGCCAGGGTCGAGCCCGTGTCGCCGTCGCCCGTACGGGCGTCGAGCGCATTCAACGTGGTCTCGGCGGCGATCAGTATGTCGCAGCAGCGCGCGATCAGGTCGCGCCGGCTCCGATGCGCCGACGGCATCGGCTGGATCGGTGTCAGCCCGTCAGGGAGCGGCAGGATGGCGAACTCGCCGAACGGATTGACACCCGGCCATGCCCATGGCGCAACCGGCGCCATCAGGCCGCGCTCGGCTTCCCTGGTCAGCGGCATCAGCGATAGCGAGAAGCCCTGCATGTCGAGCGACGTCATCATCGCGGCGGGTCCTACGATCCATTTGACCTGGTCGGCAATCGACGAGCGCGCCAGTTCTTCGGCGAGCACCGACATTTCCAGATGCGTGGCGCCGCCGAGGTTGTTGAGCAGCGCCACCTGTGGACCCGGCTTCACATGTGAGGCCAGGCGCTCGACCACCTGTCCTATCGCCTGCCGGGCACTGCTGAAGACGACCTGCTCGACACCGGCCTCGCCGTGAATGCCAAGGCCAAGCTCGGCATAGCCGGATTTGATGCGGTCCTCCTTCGGCGAACCGGGGATGGTGCAGGTGTCGAGCGACATGCCGATGGACACGACGCTGGCGATGACGCGCTTGGCCGCCATCGTCACCGCTTCGAGATCCTCGCCCGCTTCGGCGAGCGCACCGGCGATCTTGTGGACGAACAGCGTGCCGGCGACGCCGCGCGCCCGCGGCAGATCGGGCAGGGCGACGTCGTCGTCGACGATGACCATGTTGACGGTGAGGCCAAAGGCGCGCGCGCGCTCGGCCGCCAGTCCGAAGTTGAGCCGGTCGCCGGTGTAGTTCTTGACGATGAGAAGACATCCGGCCTTGCCGGTAACGCTCAGGATCGCGGCAAGGACGGCGTCGACCGAAGGCGAGGCGAAAACGTCACCGCAGACGGCCGCCGTCAGCATGCCCTGACCGACGAAGCCGGCATGGGCCGGTTCGTGCCCGGAGCCGCCGCCGGACACGATCGCCACCTTCGACTTGTCCCAGTCGGTGCGGACGACGACCTTGATATGCGGGTAACCGTCGAGCCGCGCCAACCGCCCGCCGGCACTTCGCAGAAAGCCATCGACGGCTTCCGTGACGACGGCGTCCTTGGCGTTGAAAAACTGCGTCATCACTTTCTCCTCACGCTATGCGCAAGCCGTTGCTGTCGAAGTAAAGGGGGTTCTCGGGGCGCACCGCGACGGTGTCCCCCGGGGCCAGGGAGGTATGCGGATCGGCGAGCGTCACCAGGGCATGTCCGGCGATATCGAGATGCAGGCGGGTCTGGTCGCCTAGATGCTCGACGCGCACGACCGACGCCGGACGACCTTCGCCCTCGTGGATGTGCTCGGGCCTCAGCCCGATCGTCGCCGCACCGTCGGGCGCCGGGCCGAACAGGTCGGCCGGCAGGGTGTTGATCCGGGGCTGGCCGAGCCTGGTCGCGACATAGATGCTGGAAGGGTTCTCGTATATCTCGCGCGGAGTCCCGAACTGCACCAGCAGGCCCCGGTCGAGAACGCCGACATGGGTCGCCATGGTCATGGCTTCGATCTGGTCGTGGGTGACGTAGAGCAGGGTCGAGCCGAGGTCGGACTGGATGCGCTTCAGCTCGACGCGCAGGTCGGCGCGCAACTTGGCGTCCAGCGACGAAAGCGGCTCGTCCATCAGGAAAATCTGCGGCTTTCGCACGAGAGCGCGGCCGATGGAGACGCGCTGCATCTCGCCGCCGGAAAGCGCAGTCGCCTTGTTGTCGAGCTTGTGGCTGATGCGCAGGACTTCCGCCACCTCGCCGACCCGCCGCTCGATCTGCTGCGGCCTTGTGTTTAGGATCGGCGATTTCAGCGGGAAGGCGAGGTTCTCCCTGACCGTCAGGTGCGGATAGAGTGAATACTGCTGGAACACCATGGCGACGTTGCGCTGCGCCGGCGTCTCGGCCAGCACACTACGTCCCGCGATGAAGATGTCCCCGGTGTCCGGCTTCTCCAGTCCGGCGATCAGGCGCAATGTCGTCGTCTTGCCGGCCCCCGTAGGGCCGAGCAGCACGACGAACGCGCCGTCGGCGATGGTCATCGACATGGCGTCGACGGCCGCCGTGGTCCCGAAGCGCTTGGTCACGCCGGACAATCGTACCTCAGCCATGGATGCGCACCTTCCCGCTGTCTCCAGTGGCAGCCAGGGACGCCCGATCGAGCGCCAGAGCCTGTCCGGTCTCGGCATCGAATAGCGACAGCGTCTGGGTATTGAACCGGAGACCAACACGTTCGCCCACCTGCACCCGTTGGCCGGACGGGATTCGCGACTTGATGTCGCCGTTCGGCGTAGCGAGGCTGACGATCTGGGTGGTGCCGAGATACTCCGTTGCGGTTACCAGCCCGCGGAAGGCGGCATCGTCGGAAAGGCGCACATGCTCCGGACGGACGCCCAAGGCATAGCGGCCACGCGCGGTGGGCATTTCCAGCCGCGGCAGCGGCACCCGGGCGCCGGAAAGGAAGACGACCGAAGCACCCGCCTCGAGCGACGCCTCGAAGTGCAGGAAGTTCATGGGCGGCGAGCCGATGAACTCGGCGACGAACATGGTCGCCGGGAAGTCGTAGATATCCTGCGGCTTGCCCCACTGCTCGACCACGCCGTGGTTCATCACCACGATCTTGTCGCCCATTTGCATGGCTTCGAGCTGGTCATGGGTGACGTAGACGGTCGTCGCGCCCATCCGGTCATGCAGGGCCCGCAGTTCTTCTGCCATGCGCTCGCGAAACTCCGCGTCGAGCGCACCGAGCGGTTCGTCCATCAGGAAGGCCTTCGGCCGGCGTACGATCGCGCGCCCGAGAGCGACGCGCTGGCGGTCTCCCGAGGACAGGCCGCCCACCGGCCGGTCGATGATGTCCTCGATGCCCAGGATGCGTGCGACCTCGTCGACCCTTTGCCGGACCTCGGCGCGCGGCACGCCCTGGCTGCGCAGCGGGTACGAGATGTTGTTGCGCACGTTCATGTGCGGGTAGAGCGCGAACATCTGGAACACGAAGGCGATGTCCCGGCCGCTCGCCGGCACCTGAGCCACGTCCTGCCCGTCGAGCAGGATCTGCCCCGATGTCGGCAGTTCGAGCCCGGCGATCATGCGCAGGGTCGTCGTCTTGCCGCAGCCCGACGGGCCAAGCAGCATGAAGAACTCCCCGTCGTGCACGGTGAAGTTCGATTCCTTCACCGCGACGAAGTCGCCGAACGCCTTGTGCAGGTTCCTGATGACGATCTCGGCCAAGGGTCTACTCGGGAAAATGGCTGACGATGATGAACATGACGGTGCCCGCGAGCGTGACGACGAACGACCATGAGAACGCCCACAGGAAGAAGGGCTGCATCAGCATCGCGACGCCCAGTCCGATGGTGACGGACGCCGCCATTTCCCATGGGCCGCGCCGGAGCACGCGCCGCTTCTGCCGGGATTCCGCAACCGGAGGCGTTGTCGTGACGCTGGTCATTTGCGCACCGCTCCGAAGGTGATGCCGCGCAGGAGATGCTTCCTGAGCAGGACGGTGAAGACGACGACCGGAATGAGGAATAGTGTCGCTCCCGCCGCCACGGCCGGCCAATCCTGGCCGCCGACGCCGATGATGGTCGGGATGAAGGGGGGTGCCGTCTGCGCCACTCCCGACGTCAGCAGCACGGCGAAGGCGTATTCGTTCCAGGCGAAGATCAGGCAGAAGATCGCCGTCGATGCGATTCCGGTCGCCGCCTGGGGCAGCACGACCTTGTAGAAAGCCTGGAAGCGGGTGTAGCCGTCGATGAGGGCCGCTTCCTCGTATTCCCGCGGGATCTCGTCGATGAAGCCTTTCAGCAACCAGACCGCGAGCGAGATGTTGACCGCCGTGTACAGCAGGATCATGCCGAGATGCGTGTCGGACAGCCCGAGCGACCGGAACATCAGGAAGATCGGGATCGCCACCGCGATCGGCGGCATCATGCGCGTCGACAGGATGAAGAACATCAAGTCGTCCTTGAGCGGCACCCTGAAGCGCGAGAAGGCGTAGGCCGCCAGCGTGCCGAGGAAGATCGACAGGAACGTCGAGCCAAAGCCGATGATGACCGAGTTGAGGAAGCGCGCGCCGTAGCGGGACGGCCCGGTTATCATCATACCCTGGTCGCGCACGATCTGCTCGGCGAAGTTGGCCGGCGGCGGCAGGCTGTCGACCTGGTCGGCCGGGATGCGGGTGCGCGTCGTGAACAGGTTCACGTAGCCTTCCACGGTCGGATCGAAGATGACCTTCGGCGGATAGGCGATGGAGTCGGCCGGCGACTTGAAGCTGGTCGCCACGATCCATGCCAGCGGCAGGAGCGTCACCAACGCATAGATCGCGACCAGGGTCCCGGCGAACCACTTCTGTCCGGCGGACGGCTCTGTGATGGAGTAACCGCTCATCTCAGCGCTCCTTCACCTTGTTGAGCGCCTTCACATAGATGGAAGCGAGGCCGAACACCGTGACGAAGAGGATGATGGCATAGGCGGAGGAATGCCCCGTGCGCCATTTTTCGAAGGCCTCGCGCTTCAGGTCGATCGAGGCGAGCAGGGTCTCGTCGCCCGGCCCGCCGCCGGTGAGGAGGACCACGAGGTCGAACATCTTGAAGTTCTCGATGCCGCGGAACAGCACCGCCAGCATCAGGAACGGCAGCACCATCGGGATGGTGATGGTCCAGAATTGTCGCCACTTGGACGCGCGGTCAATCTCGGCTGCCTCGTAGATGTAGTCGGGGATCGAGCGCAGCCCGGCGAGACAGATCAGCATGACAAAGGGCGTCCACATCCAGGTGTCGACGATCACGATCGCCCACCGCGCCCAGCCGCCCGGTCCGAGCATGGAAAAGGAGGAGGCCGGGATGCCGGTGACGAACTCCACGGCATAGTTGATGAGGCCGATCTGCGGCTGGTAGAGGAAGGTCCAGAAATTGCCGACCACGGCGGGCGACAGCATCATCGGCATGACGATGAGGGTGGTGACGAGGTCGTTGCCGCGGAACTTCCGGTTGATCAGCCATGCCAGCGTGAAGCCGATCAGGACCTGGAAGAACAGCGTCCAGACGAGGAAGTGCGCCGTCGTCTGCATGTTCGCCCAGGTGTCGGCGTCGGTGAGGATGCGCTGGTAATTGCGCAGGCCCACCCACTCGACGGCGCGGTTCGGGCGATTGGCCGCATAGTTGGTGAACGAGAGCCTGATGGTCCAGATCAGCGGGAAGATGTTGACCGCCAGCAGCAGGAAGATCGCCGGCGCCACGAACAGCCAGGCGATGGCGCGGTCGCTCAATCCGCGCACGCGCCGGGCGATGCCGGCCGGAGTGGCAGCCGCCACGCGGTCGATCGCGGACTCTGACATGGGTTTCCTCCGTCTGGCGGGGCAGCCTCCTGCGCGGCCGGCAGCGTAGGCCACCGGCCGGCAGGGAGGCAATCCGATCCCCCGGAGCGGATGCTCCGGGGAACGATCGGACGCGGATCACATCTTGCCGTCGTCTTCGAAGACTTCGGACCAGTCGGCGATCAGGCCGTCCAGTGCCTCCTGGGCGGTGCCGTTGCCGGCCACGACATAGTCGTGGAAGCGCTTCTGCGAGGCCTGGAGGAGGGTTGCGTAGCTCGGCTCCGCCCAGAAGTCCTTCACCACCGCCATGGAGTCGAGGAAGGTCTGCGCATAAGGCTGGCTGGTCGGGAATGAGGGATCCTCGACCACGGCGCGCAGGCAGGAGAACCCGCCCATCGACCACCACTTCGCCTGCACGTCGGGCTGGGCGAACCACTTGATGTACTCCAGCGCGGCCGCCTGCTTCTCGCTGTAGGCCACGACCGAAATGCCTTGTCCGCCGAGCTGGGCGAAGCGCTCGCCGCCGGGGCCGGCCGGGTTGACCAGATATCCGGTCTTGCCGCCGCCCACGTTGGGGTCGACTTCGAAGCCCGGCCAGGTGAAGGCGAAGTTCATCTGCATTGCAACCTGACCCGACTTGTAGGCGTCGATGCCTTCGCCCATGTAGGTATTCGACGTGCCGGGCGCGACGCAGCAATCGTAGAGCGACTTGTAGAACTCGAGCCCGGCCACGGCGCCGGCGGAATTGACGAAGCCTGCCATGTCATAGGGCTTGTCCGGATTCTCGTACTTGAAGCCGAAGCTGTAGAGCACGTCCATCACGCCCATGGTGATGCCTTCGGAACCGCGCTCGGTGTAGATCGAGGCGCCGTAGACGGTCTTGCCGTCGATCTCGCGTCCTTGGAAGAACTCGGCGATGTCCTTCAGTTCCGCGAACGTCTGCGGCGCGACGAGATCGCGGCCGTACTTGGCCTTGAACTCGGACTGGATTTCGGGACGGGCGAACCAGTCCTTGCGGTAGGTCCAGCCGACGACGTCGCCGAAGGCCGGCAGTGCCCAGTAATTCGGCGTGTTCTTCGGCCACTCGGAGTAGCCCGTGACGGTCGCGGGCACGAAGTCGCTCATCTTGATGCCGTTGGCGTCGAAGAAGTCGTTCAGCTTGACGTAGTGGCCGTTCTCGGCCGAGCCGCCGATCCACTGGCTGTCGCCGATCATCAGGTCGCAGAGCTTGCCGCCGGAGTTCAGCTCGTTGAGCATGCGGTCGGCGAAGTTCGGCCACGGCACGAACTCGAAGCTCATCTTGTGGCCGGACTGCTTCTCGAAGTCCTTGGAAAGCTCGACAAGGGCGTTGGCCGGGTCCCAGGCCGCCCAGCAAAGGGTGAGGTTTTCGGCCTGCGCGGCGTTCGAAGCGAGCGCGGCCGTAAGTGAAATGGCGGCGACGGACGCCATGTGGGCACGTTTCATGATCGGTCCTCCCGAAAAGGCGCAAACATAACGTTTACGTATCGCAAACTAAATGAGGTACGTACCTCATGTCAATCTCATTGCGGAAAATCCTCAGGACGTCTGTTTGAAGCCCGCCGCCGCGGGGCCGAGTTTCGTGGGTAGATCGGGAAAGGGGCGCTCAGATCAGGTTTTCGCGAACCACGATCTCGATGCGAATACGCTCCTGGGAACTGACGATGTCCAGGCCGTCGCTCTTCGCCCGCAGGACCCGCAGCGCGCTGCGCACGATATGGCCAACGTTCTGGCTGATCACCGCATCCATCAGGTGATCGCGCAGCGCCTCGCGCGTGACCTTGGTGAGTTCGTGGGCGATCAACGTGATGTCATGGCGGCGCTCGTATCCGCGCAGAACCTCGACCAGCGCCTGGCTGCCGTGGCCCGCCGAGTAGATGCCCGTGATGTCCGGCCTTTTTCGCAGCACTTCCGACACCAGGCGCGTCGTCGTCTCCTCGTCGTCATGGTTCTCGATCGACGGAAGCACTTCGATTGCCGGGAAGGATTCCGACATCACCTGATCGAAGCCCAGGCGCCGCTCGACATTATCCCGCGCCTGCATCGAGCTTACCAGGACCATGACGGAACCGCCTGTATTTCCGAGGAATTTTCCCATCAGGAAGCCGGCCGTCCGCCCCGCCGCCACGTTGTCGATGCCGACGAAGTGATCGCGCTCGGTGTTGGGCAGGTCCGACACGAGCGCGACGATCGGTACGCCGTCCGCCTTCAGGCGGGATATGGCGTCGCGCACATGCGGCGTTTCCTGGGCGAAGATCGCCACGCCGTCGGTGTCGTCAGCGGAAAGCGCGCGCAGCGATTTGACCAGGGCATGCGGATTGTCATTGGGAAAGGTGACGATCCGCACGTCCGTCCGGTCCGCAACCGAACTGGAGACGGATTCGGCGATCGCCTCGCGCAATGTGTCGACGAACAGGGCCGGGGCGTCGGGCAGAATGAAGATCAGCCGGTAGCGACGCTGGCGGGCGAGATTCGCGGCGGTGACGTCGCGGACATAGCCCAGTTTCTCGATGGCGGCGTTGACACGGCTGACCGTCTTGTCCCTGACGCCCGGCCGACCGTTCAGCACGCGATCGACGGTCGCCAGGCTGACGCCCGCCGCTTCGGCTATGTCGTTGACCGTCGGTCGCGTCATCTGCGCCCTCCCGGCACCGTATTTCGCCGTTTCTGTGAGGTACGTCAATCACGCGCGGCGTCGCGCACCGCTTCGAACAAGGTCGGCCTCATGAGGGTTGAGCGATCGCATCGTGCCGGAAGGCGCCAAACGCTTGACGTTCGGCACGCGTCTCCGCGAGCCGGCCGCGGCTCACGCGGTGGTTTAGGGAATCAAGCCCGCGGTATGCCCTTCGGCCTTATGGCCCGTTTCTGGGCGGCGATGCGGAACGGCGCGTTCGGGCCGCCATAGCCGCGATAGCCGCCGCGCCGCTCGACGATCTCGAAGAAAAAGCCCTCGCCGAAGTTCTGGCTGTAGATCTGGAAGAACTCTCCATGGGCGTCGCGATCGTAGAGGACGTTGTGACGGCGCAGCCGCGCGGTCATCTCCGGTTCGAGGCCGAAGCGGGCCTCGAGGTCGTCATAGTAGTTGGCCGTGATCTCAAGCGGCCTGAGGCCGAGTTCCGCCATGCGCTCGGCGGAATCGAACACGTCGGCGGTCGCGAAGGCGAGATGCTGGACGCTGGAGCCGAAGCTCTCGGCGATGAAATGGCCGGCGAGCGTCTTGCGGTTTTCAGCGCCGTTCAGCGTCAGCCGCAAGCCGCTCTTCCCCTCCCGGATCCCTTCGCTTTCGACGACCTGGCTGCGCACCAGCCCGGCCGGGTCGACGACGTCCACCATCGGCGATTTCCGCGTGCGGAAGATCGCCGTGTAGAAGAGCAGCCAGGTCAGCATCTCCTCGTAGTTCATCGTCTGCGCGACGTGGTCGATGGAAATGAGGCCGGCACCCGGCGTCGGCGCGTCCGCCACGGGGTCGAATTCGACGTCCCACACCTTGGCCAGCGCATCGTCGACGAAATAGATGACGCCGCCACCGACGCCGCGGATCGCTGGGATCGACAGTTCGCCCGGCCCGCGGCTTTCGGCGAAGGTTTCGGCGCCGAGCGCGCGGGCCCGCGCCACCGTGGCAGGCGCGTCGGCCACCCGCAGGCCGATGGCATAGGCGTTGGTGCCGTGGACGAGATAGGACGAGTGACCGAATCCCTCGTGGCTCGTATTGATCACCAGGTTGATGTTGCGCTCCGTTCCCTGCCGCCACACCGTCACGTCGCGGTATCTGTGGCGCGCCGCCAGCGAGAAACCCATGGTGCCGAGCAGCGCGCCGAGTTCGCCGGCTTCCTGCTCGTCGGCGGCGAACTCGACGAACTCGACGCCGGTCACCTCGATTCTGTCCGGCATCGCCGGCACGGGGATCGCCAACGCCGGCTCGGCGCGGCGCACCTGGTCCATCAGGTTGACCAGCGAGCGGCGCCCGTCGACCGCGATCGAGCGGGGAGAGCCGCCGCGGAACTGGTCGTTGAAGATCTCCAGCGACAGCGGCCCGTCGTAGCCCGTCGCCGCAACCGCGCGCATGAAGCCGACGACATCGAGATCGCCCTCGCCGGGCATGTTGCGGAAGTGGCGTGACCAGTAGAGCAGGTCCATGTCGATCAGCGGCGCGTCGGCCAGTTGCACGATGAAGATGCGGTCGCCGGGGATGGCGCGGATCGTCTCGACATCGATCTTCCTCGCCAGCGTGTGGAAGGAGTCGAGGATCAGGCCGACATTCGGGTGATCGGCCCGCCTCACGACCTCCCAGGCATCGCGGTGGTCGCTGACGTGCCGGCCCCAGGCCAGCGCCTCGTAGCCGACGCGCACGCCGAACGACTTGGCGATCTCGCCGAGCTCCCGGAAGTCGTTCGCCGCGCGGTCGATGCCGCCGAGTGCGGCCGGCGCGACGCTGGAGCAGATCAGCATCAGGTCGGTGCCGAGCTGGTTCATCAGGTCGAACTTGCGCCTGGCACGTTCGAAGGCGTGGCCGCGCTGCGGCTCGGGCAGGCCCTCGAAATCGCGGAAGGGCTGGAACAGCGTGATCTCGAGCCCGTGGTCGCGCACCATGGCGCCGACCTCCGCCGGCGGGCCGTCGAAGGCGAGGAAGTCCTGCTCGAAGATCTCCACGCCGTCGAAGCCGGCGGCCGCGATCGCCGCCAGCTTCTCGCGAAGATCGCCGCTGATCGAGACGGTGGCTATGGAGGTTTTCATCGCGCCCTCATGTTACCCGATAAACATCGACGACGACCTCTCCGCCCGATCGGCAGACGCTGGCAACGAAGACGGACTCGTTCAGCCAGCCATGCGGGCCGTCGGGCGCCTCGAAGAACGGCGTCGTGCGGAAGTAGAATTCTGACGGATCGACGGCCTCGCCGGCACGAAGCCGCGCCAGCACTTCCGCGGAAGAAACGCGGATGCCCTCGTTGCGGACCATGATCGGCGTCCCGTCTGATGCGACGATCGTGTAGCAGGCGTTGACGCGCGAAGCGCCGTCGGGTCGCACCAGCGGCCAGTCCGATCCGCCAGCGGCGATCCTTCCCGTCAGCCGGGGACCCTCGACGCTGCCGCCGGTGATCTCGATGTGCAGCCGTTCGCCGTTGCGCGACGCCCCGCCAGTCAGGGCCCGGCCGACGTCGGCGCGTATCGTGAAGGCGAACTCAAGTCGGGGAATCGTCGGCGTCATCGGTTTGACCGGACAGCTGCGTAGCGGTCGGCCAGCCAGTGGCACATCCGCGCAAGGCTTGCGCGCGACGCTTCGCAGTAGCCCATTGCGCGCAGATAGCCGTGGATGAGGCCCAGGCCGTCGTCGATCTCCACGGGAACTCCCGCGGCACGGAGCTTCTCGGCGTAGGCATAACCGTCGTCGCGAAGCGGGTCGTTTTCGGCGACCGCGATGAAGGCGGGGGGCAGACCGGCGTGGCTCCCCGCATGCAGCGGTGCGGCCAGCGGGTTCTTCCGGTCCGCTTCGTTCGGGCAGTACATGGCGTTGACCGCCGGCATGCCGCGGGTCTGGAGGAGCGGAGCACCTGCGTTTTCTTCGTACGAGGGGAATGACATTTCGAAGTGAACGCAGGGATAGACCAGCAGCTGCGCGGCCGGCGCATGCGGCGTGCCGCGCAGCGCAATCGCTGCGGCCGCGGCGAGATTGGCGCCAGCGCTGTCGCCGCCGACGGCGATCAGGGCGGGATCGATCTCGAGTTCCCCGGCCCGTTCGCGGGCCCAGACGAGCACGTCCCGGCACTCGTGGACGGCTTGCGGAAACGGGTGCTCGGGCGCGAGCGCATAGTCGACGCTGACGACCGTCTGGCGATTCGCGGCGGCGATGCGCATGGTGATGTCGGCGTGCGTCATCGGGCTGCCCTGCATCCACGCACCGCCATGCATGTAGACGAGGCAAGGCTGGTTCCCGGCCGCTTCGAAGCGGTCGACCCGCACGGTCACCAGCCGGTCGCCGCTCGGTACGAACCGCGCCGAGGTCCTGATCCCCTCTGGACGCGAAAGCGCCATGTCGTCGGCGATGTACTCGAAGAGGATGCGGCGCTCCCGCGGGGTGGCTCCGGCGGGCAGCACGCTCCACGCGGCGTTCCACACCTTCAGGAACGGCTCGAGTTCTGGATCGATCATAGGGAGGCCTCCATGAGCGTCAGCCCTGGTAGCCGAGCAGTCTCGGCAGGAACAGCACGAAGTCCGGGACGAAGGTGATGACGGCGAGCGAAACGAACAGCGCCAGCAGGAACGGTACGAGATCCCTGACGATGCGCGCCATCGGTTGGCCGGTGATGTTGGCGACGATGAACAGAAGGAGCCCGTAGGGCGGGGTGACCAGCCCCAGCATGGCGTTGACGACGACGACGACGCCGAAGTGGATCAGGTCGATGCCGAGCGCCTGTGCGGTGGGGATGAAGATCGGCACGACGATGAGCAGGATCGCGCCGCCTTCGAGCACGCAGCCGAGCGCCAGGATCAGCAGGTTGATGGCGATCAGGAAGCCCCACTTCGTCAGCTCGAACTGTGCCAGGAAATCGGCGAGCGAGTTCGGCACGTTCTCGCGCGTGATCACGTAGTTGAAGGTCAGGGCGCCGGCGATGAGGATGCCGACGGTCGCCGTCGAGCGGGAACTGTTGAGCAGTGTCGCATAGAATTGGCCGAACGAAACCGACCGGTAGAACAGGATCGAGACGGCGAGGGCGTAGAAAGCGGCGACCGCCGCAGCCTCGGTCGGGGTGACGATGCCGCTGTAGATGCCGCCGAGCAGGATCACGGGAAGCATGAGCGCCGGCGCCGCCTTTGCCGTGATGCCGGGAAGCTCCGCCAGAGCGACCTTCTCGTCGATCTGGAAGTTGCGCCGTCGCGCCACCAGCGAATTGGTCATCGCCATCAGCACCGCCATCAGCAGCCCCGGCGCCATGCCGGCCGCGAAAAGGTAGCCCACCGACTGGTCCGACACGAGGGCATAGAGCACCATGGGGATCGAAGGCGGGATGATCGGGCCGACGGTGGCCGTCGCCGCGGTGATCGCGGCCGCATAGCTCTTGGTGTACTTGCCGTCCTTGGTCATCATGTTGATGATGATGCGGCCCATCCCGACCGCGTCGGCGACGGCCGATCCCGACATTCCCGAGAAGATCACCGATGAGACCACGTTGACGTGGCCGAGGCCGCCGCGGAACCGGCCGACCAGCGCCTCGCAGAACCTGAGCAGGCGGTCAGCGAGGCTGCCGACGTTCATGATGTCGGCGGCCAGGATGAAGAGCGGAATGGCGAGCAAGGTGTAGCTGTTGAACAGTCCCTGCAGCAGCGTTTCGGCGGCGATCGACGCGTCGAACCCCTTCAGGACGAGGTAGACGGTCGAGCCGCAGATCATGGCAATCCCGATCGACAGGCCGCAGACGGACAGAAGGACGATCAGGACGAGGGACAGGGTGAACGGATCAGTCATAGTCGTGGGCCTCGGCGCCCGTGCCTGACGCATAGCGGGGATGCGTGCCGGCGATCGCCTGCCAGACGTTGATCAGGCAGCGAACGGCGACGGCGACCGCGAAGGGGAGGTATATGGCGAAGACGTAGTCGAAGCGGATGCGCATGAAGGCGGTCCGCTCGATGGCCATGAAGGTCACGTAGTCCCATACCGCGGGCAGCGACCACAGGAAGACCGCCGCGCAGGTCAGCCCCGTGAAGACGTCCATCGCCCGCTGCACGGGCGTCGGCACGGCGGAATAGACGATGTCGAGCCGGATGATCTCGCTGTCGCGCGTGACGAAGGCGTAGCCGAACAGGATGCCCCACAGCCAGGCGATCGAAACGTACTCGACCGTCCAGCCGAGCGGCAGGTTGAGGAAATAGCGAAACGCGATCTGTATGAGGAAGGCGAGGAACAGGCTCGCCAGGACCAGGGCGAGCAGTTCCTCAGCTCGCCTTCCGAGCCAGTTCCGGATCGAATTCAGACGTTGCATGACCGCTCCGTTGCCAGGAAGGGTTCCGGCGGCGGGGGCCGCCGGACCCTGTCACGGATCAGAGTGCGTTGATCTTGTCGAGCAGGCCCTCCGGCCAGTCCGCGGAGTACTTCGACTTCTTGTAGACATCGAGTACGTGGTTGCGGAACGCCTCCTTGTCGGGCTCGTAGACCTGCAGGCCTTCGCCCTTGAAGAACTCGACGAGTTCGGCCTCCTGGTCGAGCGTCACCTTGTCGAGAGCCTTCTGGAAGTTCGTCGCGCAGCCCTGGACCTTGGCCTGCTGCTCGGCGTCGAGGCTGTTCCACTTCGACAGCGATATGGCGAACTGGTTGTTGGCGATGAGGTGGGCGGTCAGTACGATCTGGTTGGTGACTTCGTAGAACTTCATCGCCTTGTCGGCCGGCAGGGGATTGTCCTGGCCGTCGATCGCGCCGGTCTGCAGTGCGGTATAGACCTCGGTGAAGGCGAGCGGCGTCGGATTGGCGCCCAGCGCCTCGCCGACGAACTGCCAGCCTTCGCCGCCGGGCATGCGCAGCTTGACACCGGCCAGGTCGGCCGGGGTCATGGTCTTCTTCGTGCCGCGTAGATTGACGTGCCGCGTGCCGATATACGGGTTGGCGAGGATCTTCACCTTGGCCTTGTCCTCGATCTCGGCGTAGAGGTCGGCCAGGATGTCGCCGTCCATCACCGCGCGCATGTGGTCGTAGCTACGGAATAGATAGGCGGTGCCGAGGATCGAGGTATGCGGGACCTGGTTGTAGAAGTCGAAGATGGCCAGCGAGGCCATGTCCAGGTTTCCGCGCTGCATGGCCGTCAGTTCGGTGCCCTGCTTGAACAGCGTCGCCCCGTGGTATGATTTGAAATCGAACGTGTCGCCAAGGCAGGCGCCGAAGGCTTCCCTGAGCGTCGTCGTGCGGACGTCGGTCTCGGGAACGGTGTCGGAATAGATCAGTTCGACTTTGCTTTGCGCGAAAGCCGCTGACGCAGTCAGCGCAAGTGCGACGGCGGCGATACCGCTGGCAAGTTTTCTGCTCGTGGTGCGCATGGTTACCTCCCTGTTGGCGCTTCGGTTTGGCGTTGGCCAGACTTACATTTGTGAGCGCGTCCTCCTCGACGTTCGCGCTCCGCGGCGGCTTAACGGGGCGCCGCGTTTCCCCCGAAGGCCGCGAAGGCAGCCTTCATCCGATCGACGTCCGGCGGCAGGCCGGTGAAATGTTCGAAGGCGCGCACTGCCTGGTAGACGGCCATGCCTTCGCCCGACAGCGTCCGGCAGCCGAGGCTTCGCGCGTGGCGAAGCAGTTCCGTTTCCAGCGGGAAGTAGACGATGTCGGCTACCCAATGCGCCGGACGCAGTTCTTCGGCGGGAACGGACAGGCCGGGCAGCTTCGCCATGCCGACAGGCGTGGCGTTGACGACGCCGTCGGCCGAAGCCAGAGCGGTGCCTGCATTGTCGGCGGCGACGGCGCGGCCGGCGCCGAAGCGGGCCTCGAGCCGCGCCGCCAGCGCGGCGGCGCGTGCCGCGTCGATGTCGTGGACGAGAAGCCGCGTGACCCCTAGGTCGAGCAGTGCGTGGCCGACCGCGACGCCGGCACCGCCGGCGCCGACGAGCAGCACCGTGTCGCGCGCCACGCCCGCCATGCCGGCGCGGAAGCTTTCGCGGAAGCCCCACATGTCGGTGTTGTGGCCGAACCGCCGCCCGTCGCGCAGCACCACGGTATTGACGGAACCGAGGTCGCGGGCCGCAGGCGACAGTTCGTCGAGCAGCGGCAGGATCTCCTGCTTGTAGGGAAAGGTGACGTTGAAACCGGAGAAGCCGAAGAACTCGGTATAGCGGACGACGTCGGCGAGTGGCGGGCGCGGCGTGCCCATGCGGTCGGTGTCGAGCAGGCGGTAGACGTAGGCCAGGCCCTGTGCGCGGCCTTCGCTCTCGTGCATGTACGGGGTGCGCGAAAGCTGGATGCCGCGGCCGACGAGGCCGACCAGCACGGTCCGCACCTCCGCAGAAGCGTCCTCCCTCCGTATCGCATCGGCAGAGACCACGTTCCTGGTCCTTGTTCTGCGGCCGGTACCCTTGCGGGCGCGTCCGTCTCCTCCCTTAGGCAGTGCCGGAGCACTGCCTGACTTGTTTTGAACTATCTGGTTAATTCAGTCAACAGCTTTGAACGGCGCGGCGTATTCGTGTAGACCGGCCGGACGTGGGGAGGCGGCATGGACGAGTTGGGATTGCGGATCGAGAAGGGCGCGGCCCGCGGCGGCTGGAAGCAGGACCCGGCCGGCGTGCAGGCCAACATCGTCGCTGTGGCAACGGCCGAGTTCGCGCAGAACGGCCTCTCCGGCGCGCGCATGGACGAGATCGCGGCCAAGACGCGCACGTCCAAGCGCATGATCTACTATTATTTCGGCGACAAGGACGGGTTATACCGGCGCGTCCTCGAGGAAGCCTACCGCAAGGTGCGTGACGGCGAGCAGCGGCTTGACCTGGAAAACCTCACGCCGGTCGAGGCCTTGCGCCGACTTGTCGAGTTCACGTTCGACCACCACAGCCGGAATCCGGAATTCATCCGGCTGGTGATGATCGAGAACATCCATCACGGCGCCTATATGGCGCAGTCGGACGTCATCCGCGAGGTGAATGCCGGCGCGATTCAAAATCTGGAGGAGATCTGTCGGCGCGGCCGCGAGGCCGGCCAGTTCCGGCCCGTGGATCCGGTCGAGCTCCACTGGCACATCAGCGCGCTGTCCTTCTTCAACGTGTCGAACCGCGCCACCTTTTCCGGGATCTTCGGCGGCGAGTTGTTCAGCGCAGGCGGCCAGGAGAGGCTGCGGCGGCACGTGGTCGAGATGGTGCTGCGTTATGTGCTGAAGGCAATGCCGGGCTGACTCATCGAATTCTGCTGGTCGACGTGGCGGTCCGGGGTTCTTTGGCAAGGTGAAATGGTGCCCAGGGGCGGAATCGAACCACCGACACGCGGATTTTCAATCCGCTGCTCTACCAACTGAGCTACCTGGGCATCCGGCTGTAACGCAGCGTGAACCGCGCCGAGCCTCCGTGGACGGCAGGCGCCGCCC
>CAJPFN010000100.1 GCA_905339215.1 Rhizobiaceae bacterium | reverse complement strand
TCCAAGGATGCTTGCGCGAATTGCAAAGCACACTGGCCTGACACCCGATGACCTGTAGGTCCATGACGCCCAACCCAGCGGTCAACCGGACCGTCCTCGGCGCGGCTTCGCCGGCCTCGGCGGCCGGTTACCTGACACGTTGGGCCTCACTGGATGCGGAGTCGAGTGATTCGGCGTCTTCTCAGTGAACGGGAGGAACGGTGGCATCGAAGACCGATATTGACGGCCTCACCGAAGCAGAGCTGATCGACCTGAACAATCGGATCGTCGAAAGATTGCGTTTCCTGCACCAGGCACGGGCGCACTCCCGGATGCTTGAGTTCTCGGTCGGTGATCGAGTCTCGTTCCAACCCGAAGGAAGGGAACCCCTACTGGGTGTGCTTACCCGCTACAACAAGAGGACGGTTACTGTCATCAGCGACCAAGGTCAGCGCTGGAACGTCTCACCCGGCGCGCTGAGGAAGGTCAAAGATATCAACGCTGAATTCGACGGTCCGAACGTCGTCGAGCTTCGCAAGAAGTGAACGCGCCATGAGGCCCAACCCAGCGGCCAACCGGACGCCGGGCGGCGTCGCAGCTTCGGGCGAACGATTCGCCGGCGCCGGTTACCTTGAACGTTGGGCAGCTAGGATGCGTTGATGGACTGGTCGAGTGCACTGCGCAACACGCTTCGCGATCGCGCGCTAGCTTGGGCTAGCGCTCAAAGCGTGCCTCACTATGTGAGCCTTGGCCAGACGCCGACTGTCTTGTTTGAGTGCGCCGGTGATGGTCAGAAACATGGAAACTTTCACCCAGATGCTTGGAACGCCATCGTATCCGACCCGTCCTGGCGTTTACGCCTCGATAAGCCCCACTCACAATCTCGAGCACTTCCCCCTGACAAGGCGGCGACTGCCCGAGAACTCGATTCGAGCAACAGTTCTGATGCATTGGTCATGAACTGCTTTTGCTTTCCGGGCGCCTCACAGCGGGTACTGAAAAGTCTAGGGCTTTCGACCGATCCCGCCGCGCGTCCTGAATTCGGCGTGAAAGCGAAGCTGCCGCTGGCGGATGGATCGGAGGACGCAACCGAAATCGATATGCGCGTTGGCTCCATTCTCTTTGAAGCAAAGCTTACTGAGAAGGATTTCACCTCACGCTCCGCGGCGCATGTCCAGCGATACCGGGACCTACCGACCCACCTTGAGGTATCTGCTCTGCCGTCGGATGGCTCCGAACTCGGAGGGTATCAGTTGATACGGAACGTCTTGGCTGCTGCGCACCACAATGCCACACTTATCGTATTGGTGGATCAGCGGCGCCCCGATCTGCTCCAAGAGTGGTGGGGCATACATCTGGCGATTCGGGATGTCGGCCTTCGCTTGCGCTGCGGCTTCCGCACCTGGCAGCAAGTTGCTTCGGTTAGCCCCCCACCGCTGCGAGAGTTTCTTGCAGGGAAGTATGGGTTGTGAACAGGCTGCCCAACATAACGCCGAAGGGGCGCACAGCAGCGGCGCTGCGCTTGCTGTTGTGCGCGCTTGAGCGTAGGCGTTGGGCCTCAACACATGACGCTTGATCCCCAGCTCACCGGAAACGCTGGCCTTTACTACTGCTGTTACCACCTCTCGCTGTTGGGGTGGAACGTCATGCCCACAGCCCGAAATGCCCGTGGCGTTGACATAATTGCCTACAGCCAGGACGCAACGCGGAAGCTTGCGGTTCAAGTCAAGGCACTGAGTAAGCGCAATCCTGTTCCGCTCGGGACGTCCCTAGACAAAATCATGGGCGACTTCTGAGTCATCGTGAACAAGGTCACGTCCTCCCCGTCTGCATTCATTCTCCTACCATCGGAGGTCAGAAACCTTGCGCACCGCGGAGAAATGGATGGTCGTGTTTCATTTTGGCTCCAGCCGACCAGCTACGACCAAGCGCAGTTCAAAGAGATGTGGGAGCGCATTGGTCGTGGTTGAACGACTGAGGCCCAACCAAGCGCTCGAGCGGACCGCCCACCAACGGCGCTGGTGGGTGCCCTCGCTACGCTCGGCGGCCCCTCAGCGCGAACGTTGGGCGTCACCGACTCGGGGCCACTCGTGGCATTGACCGACCTTGAGAGGAAGCGCTGTGAGCGCGACCTCGCGAAATTCATGGAGCGACGCCGCCCTCCGCCGCACATTCGAGCCAAGCTCGACCTCGGATATCGGATCTCCGGGCAAAGTGTCGAGATATTCGAGATTCGTCCCGACTGGCAGAACACTAAGGAAACGATGGAGCAACCGGTCGCAAAGGCTACGTTCGTCCGGTCACAGAACCGATGGCGCGTGTTCTGGATGCGCCGCGACCTCAAGTGGCATGGGTATGAGCCTAGTCCAGAGGTCCACAGCCTTGAGGCATTCTTGAACGTGGTGGACCGCGATGAGTACTGCTGTTTCTTTGGCTAGGCGCATGACGCCCAACCCGGCGGTCAACCGGACCGTCCTCGGCGCGGCTTCGCCGGCCTCGGCGGCCGGCTACCTTGTACGTTGAGGTTGTAGAAAAACCCGTTTTCGTCGCAGCATGCGAAGGCGCGCGGCGCACGATGCGCGACGACGCGCATGAATGTGATTGCGGTTGTTCAAAGATTGTCTGTCGCAGCGCCCCGCGCGCAATACGACTGGCAGA
>CAJPFN010000099.1 GCA_905339215.1 Rhizobiaceae bacterium | reverse complement strand
TCGCCGTCGATGAAGAACCGGTCGATGCGGCCGTTGCGAGACAAATGCTCGAGGGGCGTCGTCATGTCACCAGGTCCTTCATCAGGTAGTAGGCGCCGAGGATTGCCAGGAACCTGGGACGCCCGAAATATCCGGGGATCGCCGGCCAGTCGAAATCCTTTGACGGGTTGAGATTGGAGCGCTCGACCCACGCCGCCACGTCGTGATGGCCTTCGAGGGCTTGGGCGAACCTCGATCGAACGGCTGGGACTTATCAAGGCAGTAGGACGTCAGTTTCATCTTCGCACCACCAGAGCGACAGTGTGCATGGGCGCCATGCAAAGCGTGGACACCGGAACTCCTACCAGCCGCGGATCCGCTCCCACCGCGCCTCGATCTCGGGGCTCGCTCCGTTGACGACGCTGTAAAAATCGTGCTGGCCGGCCATCGCGCAGGCGTGGTTGGGCAGGATGCGTACCCGCGCGCCGACCGGCAGCTCGGGCATGCGCCTGCCGGAGCCGGGGCGCATCGCGAGGATGCCGTGCTCCTGGCTGGCCTGGGACACGATTACGCCTTCGAGCACGCGACCCTTAGCGTCGCAGACTACCCCGTAGCCTTGGTCGATCTTCTGGTTCGCGGTGCCGCGATCGCGCGATAGCGCCATCCATCCCGCATCGACCAGCACCCAGCCCTTTTCCGGCTTGACCCCGATGACCGTGGCCAGCACCGAAATCGCGAGATCGTCGACCGTACAGACCCCCACCCCGTGCTGGACAAGGTCGAAGAACATATAGACCCCAGCGCGTAGCTCCGTCACACCGTCCAGATTCGCGGCAAAATGCGCAGTCGGCGTCGATCCGAGGCTGACGATCGGGCACGCATGACCATGATCCCGCAGGATTTCGGCGGCGCGCACCGTGGCCGAACGCTCGTTCTCGGCTGCCTCAACCAGCGCGTCTGACGTGCTCAAACCGTAGGATTCGCCCGCATGGGCGAGGACGCCTGCGAGCTTGGCGCCCGCTGCGACCACCCGGTCGGCGACCTCGATGAGCCTGGGATCGTCCGGCTTCAACCCACCACGATGGTCGTCGCAATCCAGTTCGATGAGCACGGATGGGATAACGCCCGTGGCCTTGCGGACACCGGCCAGGGCATCGGCCTGCTCAACGGTATCGAGCAGCAGCTTCAGGTCGACGCTGGTGCGGCGGCAAAGCTCCGCCGCACGAAGTGCCGAGGCCGGCGACAGGCCGACCGCATAGGTCATGTCGCGATAGCCGTGGCGGGCGAAGTATTCCGCCTCGGCGATGGTCGACACCGTGATCGGGCCGGGTTCAGTAGGAAACACCCGTTGGGCTACGTCGATACTCTTGGCCGTCTTCATGTGCGGCCGCAGGACAACGCCCAGCTTCCTGGCGCGGTCGGCGAGACGCGTTATGTTGCGATCGAGCTTTGCTCGATCCAGCAACAGCGCCGGCGTGACAAGATCATCGATCTTCTGGACCGGTTTCAGCGATTCCGCGTTCGTTGCCATCTTCCCCATATTCCTCATCACTAGCCGAAGGACTGGTTCGCCAGGGCATACATGCGGGCCGCGCCATCGGGCGTTGGCTGCCGCCCCTTGATCATGGCGGTGGCACCACCGACCCTGACAAGGCCCAGGCTTTGCAGCCAGTCGCCCAATCCATGTTCCGCGTAAACGTCGATGCGTACGAACTGGCCGTGGAGTCTGGAAAGCTGATCAAGGATCAGGAGTTGTGCGTCTTCAGGGCTTTCGGCGGCGACAGGGCCGACCACGGTGCCGCGCCCGAACTTCCTTGCGATGGCGTAACCGGCGATCTTTCCACCGCGGTCTATCACCAACACCTTGCCCACCTCGGCAAGCGCGGCCACCATCGGCCCCCGCGGCATGCCGGTGGACCGCTGGTCGATAGCCTGGATCGCCGGAAGGTCGGAAACCGCCGCAGGCCGGATGCCGTCACGGACCTGCGTCTTCACCGCGACGTCGAGCCGCCCCTGATGCTGGAGCACGGCACCGCAGACGGTGAAACCGCGCCGCCTATAGAGCGTCAGCCCCTCTTCGGTCGAATTGAGCAGCACGTTGCGACCTTCCGTCGCCTCGAGCAAACCGTTGAAGAGCCGCGAGCCATTGCCGCCGCCTTGTGAGGAGCGGGTGACGATGATCATCCCGGCAGAGGCGTAGACCTGTCCGTAGTTCCACCACATGGCCGTGCCGATCACCTCGCCCGCACGCTCGAGGACAAGGCCCTCGCCGACCCTGGCGGCAAACTCCCAGTCCTCGCTGCGGTAAGGCCAGCCCATTTCCTGCGACAGCTTCAGCGCGCCGGGCACATGGCGCGCCTCGAAGGCGGTCAGTACGGCCGGCTCGCCGACGACGTCCATTTTGAGCCCAACGGCCATGCGAAAACAGCCCTCAATTCATCCAGAGATCGAAGCTCAAGGTGGCGTCCTGTGCGCAGATTTCGATGCTGTTTTGCCGGACCAGATCAGCGGGATTGTTCGTTATGGACCCTTCTTCGGCATACCGGACCGCGCAAATCGGGCGAGGTATGTGCGGCGTCTTACATGGTCTCCGCCTTGCTCGCTCGACGATCCGCGCCACGCCCGCACAGTCATTTATGCCAGGGAGGTAGTCCAGATGATCTACATCAGTGAGGAAGAGTCCGCCGCCCTCGTCAGCCACGAACTTGCTTTCGAGGCCGTGCGCAGAGCTCTCGTCGCCGCCGCTTCGAAACAGAGTCTGGTCTTTCCCGCGGTTCTCGGGCGAGCTCGGGAGGCAATCAATACGTTCTCGATCAAGTCCGGTTCGTCGGACGAGCTGACCGGAGTCAAGATCGGCTCCTTCTGGTCGGGCAATCCCGCGCGCGGCCTGCCCCGCCACAACTCGACCATCGTGCTGCTTGACCAGGATACAGGACGCCTCGGCGCCGTGGTCGAGGCGGGCAAGGTCAATGCCTATCGAACAGCCGCCGCCGACGCGGTGGCGGCCGACCTTCTTGCCCGGAACGACACCAAGGTTCTGGCAATATTCGGCGCCGGCAACCAGGCAGGTTTCGAGGTCGCGGCGCTGGCTCGCATCCGTCCGGTCGAGACGGTACTGATCGTCGCCGGACCTTCACCGCGACGCGACGCTTTTGTCGAGCAGATCCGCGCCCTAGGCCTCGCGGCGCGTGCCGTCTCGGCCGAAGACGCCGTGCGTCAGGCGGACATCGTGGTCACTGCAACCCCTTCGCGCGAGCCACTGTTTCAGGCCGATTGGGTGCGTGACGGCACGCACGTCGTCAGTATGGGATCGGATGCGCCCGGCAAGCACGAAGTGCCGACCAAATTGTTCTCGAAGGCAATCCTGTTCTGCGACTTGGCTTCACAGTCCGTCCAGATCGGCGACTTTCAGCACGTGCGCCACGAAATCGAGGCGGGCACGCTCCACTTGACGCCAATCGGCGACGTCATTGAGGGCCGTGCGCCGGGACGCCGCTCGGACGAAGATATCACCGTCTTCGACAGCTCCGGCATCTCCCTGCAGGATCTCTACATGGCCGACGCGCTGATCCGTGCCAAGGCATCCCACCACTGATCTAGCGCACGAGGGATCTGACCGACATCGACTGCATCCCTGCTCAGCCTGGGTCAGGCCTGGCTGTCCGGGCGACCTTCAAATAGCGGCGATGTCCAGCTTCGAGCCGTCGACCAGACGCGACAGGCGGAACGGTGCAGGATCGACGCTGGGCGTGTCGTTTACGACAAGCTCCGCGGCCAGATAGCCAAGCCCCGGGCCCAGACCGAAGCCGTGGCCCGAGCAGCCCGCCGCGAGGACCAGGCCCTCCACCCCGTCCACCTTCGACACCACAGGCACTGCGTCCGGCGTGCAATCGACGAAGCCGCCCCATGCACTATCGATCTTAATGTCGCCCAGTTGGGGGAAGGTCTTGCGGACACTCTCCACCACCTGGCCGATCAGCCATTTCAGGGGCGGAGGGTCGAGCACCCGGTTCTTTTCGAAGATCCGATCGTCGCTGGCCAGCAGGGCCGACAGTGAATCCGGCCCCGAAAGGAACGATTGGCCGATGCCGAGCCTGACGTTCTTCAGGCGACGGAAGAATTGCGGCATGAATTCCCGGCTATACCGGATAGCCTGGGGCGTGATCTCGAGGTTCGCCTTGCCGCTGATCGCGAGTGTATAGCTTCCGTCCAGCCGGCGCGTGATCGTGCAGTAGGGCGTGGAGATCGCCTCGCCGATGTTGATTGTCGGTGTAGAACGCAGCGCGGTCTGACGGATGCTCGCCTGGGGGAAACTGATCCCTAGCGGCCTCAGGAACCGCGAGGACCAGGCGCCAGCGGCACACAGCACCGCGCTGGTCTTGATGTAGCCCTTCTCCGTGTGCACGCCCGCGATCTTGCCATTGGCCAGGTCGAGTCCCCGCGCGGCGCATTCCTGGTGGATCGTGGCGCCCAGAGCTCTGGCCCCCTCGGCGATAGCCGGCGCGGCGAGCGCAGGTTCGGCCTTGCCGTCCCGTTCCGAATAGGTCCCGCCGACCCATTTGTCGCGCGCTTCGGGGACGCGCTGGGCCAGCTCAGCCCGGCTGAGCACGCGGGTGTCGACGCCGTACTCCCTGGCGACCTCGCGCCACTTTTCCCAGCCGGCGAGCACAGCCTCGTCGTGGGTCGCATAGACGAGACCGCTGCGTCGAAATCCAAGGTCCCGATTGATATCGCGCGTCAGCTCGTCCCACAGTCGCATGGAGATCACCGAGAGCGGCAGTTCGCGCCGGTCGCGGTTCTGCTGGCGGCACCAACCCCAATTTCGGCTCGATTGTTCGCAGGCGATGTGACCCTTCTCGAGCAAAGCGACAGAGAGGCCACGCTTCGCCAGGAAATAGGCCGCCGTGGAGCCGAGGATGCCGCCGCCGACGATGACGACGTCGACCTCGGCTGGGAGACCTTCATCGCTGTGAATGCGTTCGACTCGGGGAGACATGTTCCAACCAACCTCGGCTGCCAGGAATGCGGAAGCAAAGTTCCGATCAGCCATTCATCGCATCGTGCGCTCGAAAGAATGTGCCGAAATCATCTAGGGGTTCGCCAGATGTGCGGGTTTTTAATCGCTTGATCGAAACGATCTGCTCAAGCCCGACGGCGCTGTCCTCACTCTCTTGAAGGACCGACAAAGCGCGACAGTCTTTGGCGGTCGCTTCCATTGTCAAGATTGAACCGGCGCTCGCCAGCGGTGACGGCGGACTGCCCTTGGTTGTCCGCGGTGGTTCAAGTGCAGCCTCGGCGATCCCGCTTTCCGCCGTGTGTCGACGATCGACGGTGTGCTGCTCTTGCTGACGAGATCAGACTCGGTCGTCTCGCACGTCGAGCGCGTCGCGCAGGCCGTCTCCGATGAAATTGAAGCTGGTTACGGCGATGGTGATCGCGGCTCCAGGGATGATCGCCAGCCACGGAGCGCTCGCCAGATATTGCTGGGCGCCGTTGAGCATGTTGCCCCAGCTCGGCAGAGGCGGCTGGATGCCGTAGCCGAGGAAGCTGATGTAGGACTCCATGAGGATCGCACGGGCGACGGTGAGAGTGGCGGCGACGATGATCGGGCCCATGGCGTTGGGGAGTATCTCGCGGAACATGATGTAGGTCCTGCTCAATCCCAGCATCCGTCCAGCCAGCACGAACTCGCGCTCACGCAACGAACGCACCTCGGCATCGACGATCCGGGCGACCTCCATCCAGCTTGTCAGCGCGATGACGACGGTGATCATCGACGCGCTGGGTTTCAGAGCGGCCGCCAGGGCCAGCAGCAGGAAGATCGAGGGGAACGACAGGAAGCCGTCGACCGTGCGCATCAGCGATGCGCCGACCCAGCCCCCACGATAGCCCGCGATTACGCCCACGATCGTCCCGACGAGTATCGAGAGCACCATCGCGGAGACACCCACGAGCAGCGACGTCCTGCCGGCCATGAACAATCTCGCCGCGATGTCGCGACCCAAGGGATCGGTGCCCAGATAATGATCGCCGGTGAAGGGCGGAGCGAAGCGCGCGCGCAGATCGATGTACAGCGAGTCGTACGGCAACAGGTGAGGACCGAGGACGCAGGCGAGCGTCAGGAGGCTGATCATCACCAGCCCGAGCAGCGCCAGACGATGGCTCAGGAAGCGGCGCATCACGCGGCTTTCCCACCAGTGGATGGGGGAGTGGATTACGGTAAGGGCGGTCATGTCGGTGGCCTCCTGTTCTCTTGGGTCCGGGATCAGGCCAGACGGATGCGCGGATCGACCAACGCGACGACGACATCGGCGATGAGATTGCCGGCAATGGTGAGGATGGCCGAGAACATCAAGAGGCCCATGACGACCGGATAGTCGCTGTAGCCGAGACTATCGAGGAAGAGCCGCCCCATCCCCGGCCAGGTGAAGACGGTTTCGGTGACCAGGGCCCCCGTCAGCACTGAGGGAAGCTGCACGCCGGCCAGGGTGATCATGGGTAAAAGCGCGTTCCCAACGACGTGCTTGAGGATGACCCGCCGTTCGCTTACGCCCTTGGCGCGGGCGGTCTTCACGAATTCCTGGCTCATGGCGTCAAGGGTGGAGGAACGCATGAAACGGCTCCAGATCGCGATGTGGACGAGCGCCAGAACGATCGACGGCATGATCAGGTGGTGCAGGTAGTTCAGAACGGAGCCGTCGCCGATCGTGTACATGTTGCCCGCCGGGAGCCAGCCAAGCTCCAGGGAGAAGACGTAGATGCCGATCAGACCGAACCAGAAAGTCGGAACCGAAAGGGCGACCATCGCGCCAACGGTCGCCAGGTAGTCGAAGGCCGAGTAGCGGCGTGTCGCACCGCGGATGCCGATCCAGGTTCCGACGGCGATCGCGATGGCGGTGGAAGATCCCATCAGCAGGAAGGTCGCCCAGATATGCCGGCCTATGACGGTCGTCACCGGATTGCCGTCGCGGAACGAAGTTCCCCAGTCGCCCTGCAGCAGCCGCCACGCCCACTCGAGATACTGAACCCAAAAGGGTCGGTTCAGGCCGAGCTGTTCGGCAAGCCGGTCCATGTCTTGCTGCGTCATTCCCGGATCGAGGGCGTATTGCGACATTGGCCCGCCTGGAATGAGGTTGAGCACGAGAAACCCGATGATCGACACGATCACCAGCAGCACGATGCTCTGCATGAAGCGGTTTAGCAGGAACGTAGCCATGGTTTCCTCCTTCCGGAACGCGGCGCATAACGTTGCCGCCGCCCGGGGCGATCAACCCCGGGCGGCCGACATTCGGTCAGGCCCAGTACCAGCCTGCGGCGTGCCAGGATTCGGTGCGGGTGTTCGCGTTGGCTACGAAACCTTCGACGCCCTTCTTGATTCCGTAGACCGAGGTGTTCGCGAACAACGGCAGGAACGGCAAATCCCGACGGATGAGCTCCTGCACCTTCAGGTAGATTTCACGCCGCTTCTCCGGGTCGAAGGTGCGGCTGCCTTCTTCGAGAAGGGCGTCAACCTCGGCGTTGGAGTACTGCGCGTTGTTCGATCCCTTGCCACCCTTTGCGACGATGGCCTTGGTGTGGAACCGGTTGGTGACGTCCGGGTCGGAGCCGATCAGATAGGTGATGCCGACCATCGCGCTGTCGAACTGCGACTGGGCCCAGAAGTCTCCCCACATCACCGCGGGAGGCATGTTCTCGATCAGCATCTCGACGCCAATCTCGGTGAAGGTCTGCTGGATGAACTGCTGCGCCTGCTCACGCAGATGGGCGCCGGAGGTGGTGGAGTTCTTGAACGAAAGGCGCACGCCATCCTTGGCGCGGATACCGTCCGCGCCGGGCACCCAGCCGGCATCGTCGAGGAGCTTGCGAGCCCGGTCGAGGTTGAACTCATGCTTAGGCAGGTCCGGATTGTAGAAATAGGACTGCGTCGGCATGAAGGTTTCGGTCTCGCGCGGGACGCCGTAATTCAGCGCGTCGATGATCGCTTTGCGGTCGATTGCGGCATATAGGGCCTCGCGAACTGCGGGATCCTTGAACTGCGGACGGTCCTGATTCAGATAAATCGACTCGACCGATGCCTTGGGAACCAGAGTCACGACCCGGTCGGGCAGGTTGCGGGCTTCTTCGTAGTTGTCCGGCGTGATGAACGCCTGACCGACGATATCGATCTCCCCGCTGCGGAACTGCGTGTACAGCACCGTCATGTCGGGAATGTATTTGAAGATCAGCTGCTCGATGTAGGGGCCTTCGCCGAAATAGTCGGGATTGGCGATCAGTTCGAGGCGGTCGCCGGCGACGCGCTGGCCCCACTTGAACGCACCGGTGCCGACCGGAGCCTGGTTGAACGCGGCGTTGTTCGGGTCGGCCTCCTTCTCCAGGATGTGCTTGGGAACGATGAAGGTCTCCGTCAGGAAGGACAGGTAGGGCGCAAAGGCCTCTTCCATCCGCCAGGTGATCTCGGTTGGCGAGACGACCGTGACATCGCGCACCAGTGAGTGACCGGCGGTACGCCAGGCCTTGAAATCCGGCTTGGTGATCAGCTCGAGGGTGAACTTGACGTCTTCTGCCGTGAAGGCTTCGCCGTCATGCCAGCGGACATCGTCACGCAGGCGGATGCGCCAGTTGAGACCGTCCTTCGAAATGCCGCCATTCCCCTGGGATGGAACCTCCACCGCAAGGTTCGGCTGAATGGCACCTGCCGGGTCGACCCTGAACAAGGCATCGAACATCGAAAAGTTCACGCCGTCATCGACCTCGATGTGTGGCATCAGAGGATTGAAGACGGTCGGTTCCTGCGACAGGCCTACCACGATACGGCCGGTGGGCTTCGCGGGAGGGGTCTGGGCGAAGGCGGGTTTGCCCAAAAGATTGGGCGCGATGAGGCCTGCGGCCCCGCCTATCGCCAGCAAGCGCAAAGCATCGCGCCGCGAGTAGTTCGATTTGGAGTTTGTATGTTCAGTCATTGGAATTCCCCTGGTTGTGGCGGGCGTCCGCCGTGGCTTTTATTCGTTTGCTGCAACAGGACGCGTGGATCGCGGTTGCTCTCCAGGAATCGCCGCCACCAGCTCACGCGTGTAGGCCGATTGCGGGTCGAGGAAGATCTGCGAGGGTGGTCCGCGTTCAACGATCCGCCCCTTCTGCATCACCGCGATTTCGTCGCAGATCTGGCTGGCGACGCGCAGATCGTGGGTGATGAAGATCATAGAAACGCCGGTCTCCCGCTGGATCTGGTCCAGAAGCTTCAGGATCTGGGCCTGGATCGAGACGTCGAGCGCCGAGACCGCCTCGTCGGCGATCAGCAGCTTCGGCTTGAACATCAGCGCCCGGGCGATGCCGATGCGCTGACGTTGTCCGCCGGAAAACTCGTGCGGATAGCGGCCGAATGCTCCGGCATCGAGCCCGACATGGGCGAGCAGTGCCTTTGCCTCCTCGCGGGCCTGGCGATACGGCATGCCGTGCGCGACCGGGCCGACCGTGAGGATGTGGCCGATCGTCGATCGCGGATTGAGCGATGCGAACGGGTCCTGGAAGATCATCTGAATGCGCGGACGCAGCGGACGGAACTCGGCTTCGGACAGTTTGGCAATGTCGCGGCCCTCGAACAGAATCCCGCCGCCGTCGTTGTCCAGCAGCTTGATCAGAAGCCGGCCCAGTGAAGATTTACCGGAACCGCTCTCGCCGACGACGCCCAGCGTACGTCCCGGCGCCAGATCGAACGAAACCTCGTTGACCGCGGGCACGACTCGTTGCTTGCCAAACAGCGCACTGCCGCTCCGGTACGTCTTCACCAGACCGTCGACCTTCAGAATCGGCTCATTGTCGACCGGCGCCAGAGGAACGCGATCCTCACCGGTCAGGTGCGGTACAGCGGCGATGAGCCGCTTCGTATAGGGATGGCTGGGCGACTTGAGGACCTGTTGGGCGCTGCCCTGCTCGACGATGTGGCCCTTCTCCATCACGACGACGCTGTCTGCGATCTCGGCCACCACTCCGAAGTCGTGGGTGATGAACATGACACTCATGCCCTTACGGCGCTGAATGTCACGGATCAGTTCCAGAATCTGCGCCTGGGTCGTCACGTCGAGCGCTGTCGTCGGTTCATCCGCGATCAGGATTGAGGGTTCGAGCGCCAGCGCCATGGCGATCATAACCCGCTGCCGCTGGCCGCCAGAAAGCCGGAATGGATACTGATGGTACATGAGTTCCGGCTCTGGCAGCCCCACCTCGGTCAACAGTCCGAGAGCGCGGCTGCGGCGGGATTTCGGCGTGCCGACACCATGGGCCGCCATGACTTCGTCGATCTGTGCACCCACGGTCATCAGCGGATTGAGCGCCGACAGCGGGTCCTGAAAGATCATCGATACGACCCGGCCGCGCAGATTGCGCAGCTTGTCCGGCGACATGCCTATGATGTTCGTGCGATCCAGATGGATGGTGCCAGAGGAGACGCGGATCACCCGAGGCAGAAGGCCCATGATCGCGTTGGCGGTGACCGACTTTCCCGATCCGGACTCGCCGATGATGCACAGGATCTGGCCGCGCTTCAGATCGAAGGAGATGTTCTCGACCGCATAGGTCCGTTCCATACTTTGCGGCAACTTCACCGTCAGGTCGCGCACCGAAAGCGCCACATCGGGGGGGGCTACAGGCTGGATGCTTGCGACCATCGCGATCACCTCCCTTTTCAACGGAGTGGGTCCACCCGGTCTCGGACCGCATCATCGCTATTTGTGCAGAAGAACATTGCCGCAAGGACCATCGTCCGGCCGTCTCGGCGCTTGCTGCTCTGCGGCTGCGAAAGACGGATCCCATTCATCCTGGCGGCTCCCTTACCGAGATTCAGTCCGCAAGGCGGACACTGTTCCCTTTTCTTGGAGAACCCTTCGAGGGACAAAGCCCACCCATCAGAAGTCCTCTGAAGCTGACCCCGTCATCAGGAAGGGTTGCTCCGTTCTTTCGACCAGTCTGACTGTTCTGGTTCCGCAGAGTCGCTGAAAAATGACCCTTGTGCGGCAGGAACTTCTAAAAGGAACCGCCAGATCGGCATTTCACTCTGCACGTGTTCCGGCGGAGTCTGCACGAGCATTGAGGCCGGCGTAATGGGTCCGATCACGGCCACCCCGCAAACACCGAAGACGGGCTCTGTCAGTGCTCCGCCGAACGGATCCGACATATTGTCCCGGGAGGAAGCAACTCTCATTGGCGAATGCTCCTTTGCTCGTCTGGGACCGAACGCGATGGATTGTACTCCTGCAGCCGCCACCCGGCTGGGATAACGGTGAGCTTTCCGCGCAATAATTGGCCGTCCTGTCGGTTGCTAACCGCATAATATTCCGTCCAGGCGCAGACTCCGCAGCCCTCCGCTGCAGCACTCCGGCTAGGGTGCATCAGACTATTGGAGTACTGTCGATGCCCGCGCCGCTCATGCACATCGAGTCCAGCCCATCCCTGCCTCGCGAGGCAGACGTCGTCGTCATCGGCGGCGGCGTGGTGGGCGTGTTCACGGCGTATTATCTCGCGCGCCGCGGCGTCAGCGTAGCCCTGCTGGAGAAGGGTCGCGTGGCTGCCGAGCAGTCCAGCCGCAATTGGGGTTGGTGTCGCCAGCAGAACCGCGACGCGCGCGAACTACCGATGGCGACGAAGAGCCTCGATCTCTGGGAGAAGGTGGCGCAGGAGACAGGTGAGGACACGGGTTTTCGCCGTTGCGGGCTCTTTTACCTTTCGCAGGATGAGAGCGAGCTGGCCAGCTGGGCGAAGTGGCGCGACTTCGCTAAGACGGTCGGCGTCACGACGCACATGTTAACTGCGGAGGAAGCGACCGAACGGGGCAAGGCGACCGGGCGCCCGTGGAAAGGCGGAGTGCTCTCGCCCACCGACGGAACCGCCGACACGTCCCGGGCTGTGCCCGTCGCCGCACGCGGAATCATGGCCGCCGGCGGCAGCGTGCACCAGCAATGCGCCGCGCGGACCATTGAGCTTAGTGCAGGCCGTGTCAGCGGTGTGGTGACTGAAGCGGGGACAATTCGCACCAAGACCGTCGTCATGGCCGGCGGCGCATGGGCTTCGTCCTTCTGCCACCAGCTCGGCATTCGCTTCCCGCAAGCTTCTGTGCGCTCTTCGATACTGGCCACCGCACCCGGAGTGGAGTGTTTGCCCGCCGCCCTCTATACCTCCGGGATCGCATTTACGCGCCGCGGAGACGGCGGATACACGCTGGCGATCAGCGGGCGGGCGCGTGTCGACCCGACACCGCAACAGCTGCGGTTTTCACGGGAATTCGTGCCCATGTTTGCCCGCCGCTGGCGCAGTTTGAAGCCCGGCGGCCTCGAGGGCTGGCGGCAGGGTCATGAAACGCTTGCCAAATGGGCGCCTGACGACGTGACCCCCATGGAACGGAACCGGATACTCGATCCCCGGCCGGACTTGCGTCAGATCAATCTCACCTTTCGGCGCGCCTGCGAGCTAGTTCCAGAGTTCCGACGCGTCACCATTGCCGATGCATGGGCCGGCTATATCGACAGCACGCCCGACGGCATCCCGGTCATCGGAGAGGTCGAAGGCGTTCCAGGCTTCATCTTGGCCGCCGGCTTCAGCGGTCATGGCTTCGGGATCGGACCGGGCGCCGGGCACTTGATTGCCGATATCATCACAGGCTGCGAGCCGATCGTCGATCCGCGTCCGTACCGCACAGAGCGCCTGAGGACCGCTGCATGGGGCAAGGTCGCCGAATTCTGATGGGAGCCGTCCGGGTGGTCTCATGCTTGGCGCGAAACGCAGGTGTCGCTTACCGCTTGCCAGATGGGACAAGATATTGGTCGATGCTATGATAACCGCATGACTCCAAAGCTTCAGAGCCCGATCCGATCAGCGCCAGCTAGCACAACGCGGGTTTGTTGCCGGCCCTCGCAAGTGATGACTGACGCGGTCCGCGGGGCTATCCGCAGATCTTGGTTTGATGGGGTCTCTTCATGAAGCTCGACAATATCGACATCAAGATCCTGGCGGAATTGCAGAAGAACGGTCGCATATCCAACGTGGAACTCGCTGACCTGGTGCATCTATCGCCAAGCCCCTGTCTGATGCGGGTCAAGAAGCTCCAGGTCGAAGGCTTCATCACCGGCTACTCCGCCCAGATCGATGTCTCGAAACTTGGGCAAACCCTGACAGTTTTCACCGAGATCACGCTCAGGAATCATCGCCAGAACGACTTCGCGCGCTTCCTCGCTACGGTCGAGAAGATCGATTCCGTCATCGAATGCCATCTCGTTTCAGGCGGGTACGACTATCTCGTGAAATTCATCACGGCTGGGATCACCGAGTATCAGACAATCATGGAACGTCTGATCGAAATGGATATCGGAATCGACAAGTACTTCAGCTTTGTCGTGCTGAAGTCGCCCATCGTGAAGTCTCACCTTCCGCTCGACGCCATATTCGACCAAAGAGGAACGGGCTGATCGCTCTTGATGCGGTAGCTTCGGTCGGCCTCGGCTGAGCTAGGTGGCATGCAGCGCCGGGTTCAAACTGCCCCAGGACCTGTTGCGTGGAATCGCCTCAACTGCCCCGCTCTGGGAATGGCGCCGGAAAAGAATGTTTGGCTTACCGGATAGCGCGACGGCTTTTACGACTTCACCCGAAACCTGCCGAACGAGAGTGCCTGCCGTCACGTAGCAACCGGCCTCAACAACGCAGTCGTCACCAAGCGCGATACCTGTGCCGGAATTGGCTCCGAGCAAGCAACGCTCGCCAATGGACACTACCTGCTTACCGCCGCCGGAAAGTGTGCCCATGATCGACGCCCCGCCGCCGATATCCGTGCCATCGCCGACTACAACGCCTGCGCTGATCCGTCCCTCCACCATTGAAGAACCGAGAGTTCCAGCATTGAAGTTGCAGAAGCCCTCATGAAGGACCGTTGTTCCTCGTCCCAGATAGGCGCCCAATCGCACACGACCAGCATCGGCGATCCGGACGCCGTCCGGCACGACGTAGTCGGTCATGCGTGGCAATTTGTCGATACTACGCACTTCCAAAGTGGCGTTGGTTGAGCGAGCTGCCCAGCGCAGTTCTTCGATTTGCTCGGGTAGGCATGGCCCCAAGGACGTCCATGCGACATTCGCCAGCAAGCCGAATATCCCCTCCAAATCGGCTTCATGGGGCCGGATAAGACGGTGACTCAGCAGATGAAGGCGCAGATAGACGTCGTGGGGATCGCGTGGAGGTTGAGCCAAATCCTCGATAACGGTTTTGACTGGGACGACTGACACCGCTCGGCGCGGATCCGACTGAAAACAAGCTGCCGCTCTCGAGCCGAACGCGGCGTTGGCCTGTTCAACCGTCAAGACGGCTGACTCCGATGGACCGGAGAACTCGCCAAGTCGCGGCATCGGGAACCAGGTGTCGAGGACCGTGCCATCAGCCGCAACGGTAGCCATACCGTACCCGTCGGCGCTCGTTGTTTTTGAACTAGCCACTCTCGCGTCACCAAATGTCTGCGCCCCCGGGGGCTGAATTCAAGTTTAGCAGCGCGGCCGCTGGGGTGCACCTGCCGCCGAGGGATCAACGAAGTCGCAAGAGTCACCCTCGCGGTACGTGCGACATTTCACCCTTTCATCGCCGCCCGTATGTCCTTGTCTTCGAGCGTCTGATCGAGCGTCAACCGGGTGCGTTCGATAATTCCGTCAATCTCTTCGTCAGTACAGCAGAGCGGCGGGGCGTAGCCCAGGACGCCGTTGGCGAAAGCGCGGATCACGAGGCCGTTCTGCCAGGCGCGGCCAAAGATGCGGCGCGCGGGATCGGCTTCCGGAGGCAGGGGCGTCTTGCGCTCCTTGTCGGTCACCAGTTCGACCGCTGCCAGCATGCCGCGACCACGTACGTCGCCGACCAGCGGGTGATCGGCAAGCGAGCGCAGGCCATCCATGAGGCGCTTTCCCGCCTTTCGCCCGTTGTCCAGCAGGCCCTCCTCGTAGAGGCGCAGGCATTCGAGTGCGACCGCTGCGCTCACGGGATGGGCGGAATAGGTGTAACCATGGCCGACCGGCGCCCTGCCGGCTCCGTCCGCGATCGTGTTGTAAACGTGATCGGACATGAAAACGGCGCCCATCGGCGCATAGCCCGAGGTCAGGCCCTTCGCCGTGGTCATGAGGTCGGGAACGACGTCATCCTCTTCACACGCAAAGAGCGGCCCGGTGCGGCCGAAGCCGGTGATGACCTCGTCGACGACGAACAGCACCGCGTGTTCCTTGCAGACGGCGCGCATGGCCTTCAGCCAGCCCGTCGGCGGAACGAGCACACCCCCCGATCCCTGGATCGGCTCCACGTAGAACGCGGCGACACGATCGGCGCCGAGTTCCGCGATCCTGGCCCGCAAGGCGGCGACAGAGGCATCGATGATGGCCTGCGGATCGCATCCGACAGGATTGCGATAGGGATAATGGGACGGAATCTTGTGCTGCCAGTCGTAAGGCAGGCCGAAGCCGGCGTGGAAGACTGGAAGCGCGGTCAGGCCGGCGCCGGCCGTTGAAGATCCGTGGTAGCCGTACTCGACCGAAATGAACTGATCTTTCCGCGGCGTGCCCTTGGCATGGTAATAGTAGCGGATGAACCGGATGGTGCTGTCGACCGCATCAGAGCCGCCGAGCGTGAAGTAGATATGGTTGAGATCGCCCGGCGCCAGCTCGGCAAGCCTCGCGGCGAGGCGAATGGCCGGTTCTGATCCCAGCCCGAAATAGCCAGTCGCGTAGGGCAGCTCGCGCAACTGCTTTGTTGCGGCGTCGACGATACTCTCCTGTCCGTAGCCGGCGTTTACGCACCACAGGCCCGCAAATCCGTCGAGCAGGCTGTGCCCCGTCGCGTCGGTCAGCGTCGCGCCCGTGGCCGACTTCAGCACGCGCACGCCGATTGCCTCATGGCTGCGATAGGATGCCACAGGGTGAACCAGATGCGCGCGATCGAGTTCGATCAGCGAATTCGCAAGCATTTCTTCCTCCAGATCAACCGAGTGCCTGACTGACGAGCGCGTAGGTCCGGCGAGGCGCAGCGCCCTTGTCTTTCCGGCCGTCCGCGACACGCCGCATTGTTATCCCGCCGCCGGCATGCGTAAGCCCTCGGCTTGTGAGCCACTCGGCAAGCTTTAGCGACTTGTCGGTATCGACCCGGACAAACATGCCCGGATGATGGGCGAGCAGGAAGTCGATCAGGGTCTTTGCTTCAATGTCGTTTCTCGCTACCACCGGGCCTATGACCAAGCCTCGGCCAAACGCACGGATCGCGGCAAAGGCCTGAACAAGGTTTTCTTCGCGAACGACGGCGAATCTCGCGCTTTCACGTAAAAACCGCATCAGAGCCGAGCGCTCATGGCCATATGCAACAAGATCGAGCGCCGCCAGACATTTGTAATCGCCGCTCTCGGCCCAGCACACCTGGGCCGGGGCGGCGACTGGCAACGCCTCGCCCTGGTGCTGCACGATCTCGCCTGTGGCGATAAAACCAAGGCTTTCGTAAAGGTGTAGCCCTTCCTGGGTCGCAACAAGGTAGCAGGTGCGTTCCCCAGCCTTGTCCAACGCCACGTCCATAACTCGGCGTCCGAGGCCCTGGCCGCGCATGGCGGCCTCGACGATGACCATGTTTATGGTGGCGGCATCGTCGCCATAGGGCGTCATCATGGCGGTCCCCACGACACGCTCCTCGACCAGCGCCACAACTCCCTGGCTGATCGACTGGACCAGTTCCCAGTCCTCGCGGCGATGCGGCCATTTGGCTTGCCGGGACAGCTCGACGGCACCGTCCAAATGCTCCGGCATCATGGCTTCAAGCGTGATCTGCTGCGCGGTCATTCTGTAGTTTCCGACCCGTATGCTCAGGTGCGTACGGTAGGTCATCAAGGACAGCAGTTCCTCCCGACTGGCGGCCCTGCTCCGTCCGTTTTCGCTATCCTTCGCCGCTTGCGCCGCATCTTCTGCCGCAGTAGGACCGACCGGTCGCCACGTTGCAGGCGCTCACGCCAGACACGAGCGGACGACCGGCGCAACGCTCCGTAAAACACGCGATGCAATGAGGTTTGCGCCGTGGTCGGGGGCGGTTCGAAAAGGGCCCACGTTTTCGCTCCAGGATGGATCTTGCGCCTTCAGACGTTGGCTTGAGCTAGTTCAGACCGCCGACGTGCAGTGTCTTGACTTCGAGATATTCCTCTATTCCGAGCTGCGAGCCCTCGCGTCCCAGGCCTGATTGCTTCACCCCTCCGAAGGGCGCGACTTCGGTCGAGATCAGTCCCGTGTTGAGACCGATCATGCCGAACTCCAGCGCTTCCGCGACGCGCCACGACCGCTTGAGATTCTCGGTGAAGAAATAGGCCGCAAGACCGAACGGCGTGCCGTTGGCGATCGCGATCGCTTCCTCTTCTGTCTCGAAACGGAAGAGCGGCGCCACGGGACCGAAGGTCTCTTCGGACGCCAGAAGCATCTCGGTCGTCGCCTCGCTCAGAACGACGGGCCGCGCATATTGCGAGCCTTCGGCCACGGCCTCGCTCCGGGCGACAATCCGTGCGCCCTTGTCCAGTGCGTCGGCAACGTGACGCTCGATTTTCTCGATGGCGGCCCGGTTGATCATCGGTCCGACCTCCACACCGTCCTCCGTTCCGGGGCCAACCTTCATCGTGGCGACCCTGTCGGCGAGCTTCGCGGCAAACGCATCATGGATGCCCGACTGCACGAGAATGCGGTTGGCGCAGACGCAGGTCTGGCCGCCATTGCGGAACTTCGACGCGATCGCGGCCTCCACCGCCACGTCGAGATCGGCATCATCGAAGACGATGAACGGGGCATTGCCGCCAAGTTCGAGGCTGAGCCGCTTGATGCTGTCGGCGGCACCCTTCATCAGCAGCGCGCCAACCCGGGTCGAACCGGTAAAGGAGATCTTGCGTACCGTCTCATTGGCCATCAGCTCGTTGCCGATCTCGGTCGGCATGCCGGTAACGATGTTGATCACACCTTCCGGGATGCCGGCCCGTTCGGCCAGAACGCCGAGCGCCAGCGCCGAGAACGGCGTGAACTCCGACGGCTTGATGACCACCGTGCAGCCGGCGGCCAGCGCCGGAGCCACCTTGCGGGTGATCATCGCGTTAGGAAAGTTCCACGGGGTGATGATGGCGCAAACGCCGACCGCTTCCTTCAGCACGAGAATGCGGCGATCGGCCGTGGGCGACGGAATCGTCGAGCCACCGATACGGCGTGCCTCTTCCGCGAACCATTTGACGAAGGAGGCACCATAGCGGATTTCGCCACGCGCCTCGGCAAGCGGTTTGCCCTGCTCCAGTGTCAGGAGGAGCGCCAGATCCTCCGCGTTCTCGACCATCAGGTCGTGCCAGCGCTCCAGAAGCCCCGCGCGCTCGGCATGGGTTTTCTTCTTCCAGCTTTTGAATGCTTCGGTCGCGGCGTCGATCGCGGCTCTGGTCTCGCCGCCGCCCAGATCGGGAACGGTGCCGAGAACACTGAGGCTGGCAGGATTGAAGACGTTGACGGTCCTCTTCGTATCCGCACCCCGCCAGGCGCCGCCAATCAGCGCCTGCTGCCGGAACAGGTCCGCATCTTTCAGGGTGCCAATCTTGGTCATGGCGTTCATGGTGTTTTCCTCTGCCCTTTCAGCTCAATGCCGCAAGCACTGCGCGCGTGATTGTCTCGGTCCTGTCCTTACCGGCGATCGTGCCGATCCCCCGCGCGGTCACGGTCTCGATTGCCGACATCACTTCGGCCGCGGCATGCCCCTCGCCGAGGTGGTCGAGCATCATCGCGCCGGACCAGATCGCGGCGATCGGGTTGGCGATGCCGAGATGCGCGATATCGGGTGCGGAACCATGGACCGGCTCGAACATCGAAGGCGCGCTGCGATCGGGATTGATATTGGCCGAGGCGGCGTAGCCCAGTCCGCCCTGGATGGCTGCGCCGAGATCCGTGAGGATGTCGCCGAACAGATTCGAAGCGACGACCACATCGAGGCTTTCCGGCGAAAGCACCATGCGGGCGGCCATGGCGTCGATATGGTAGGGCGAGACCTCGACGTCGGGATAGTCCTTCGCCACCTCGCGCGTGACCTCATCCCAGAACACCATGGAGTGTTTCTGCGCATTAGATTTGGTGACCGATGCGAGCTTCTTGCGGCGCGCCCGCGCCTGTTCGAAACCGAAGCGGAGGATCCGTTCGACGCCCGTGCGCGTGAAGATCGCCGTCTCGATCGCGACCTCGTTGGCCGTGCCGGAATGAACGCGTCCGCCGGCGCCGGAATATTCGCCCTCGGTATTCTCGCGGATGCAGAGGATGTCAAAACCTTCCGAGCGAAGGGGGCTTTGAACGCCCGGCAAAAGCCTGTGCGGCCTGATGTTGGCATATTGCGTGAAGGTTTTCCGAATCGGCAGCAGCAGCCCGTGGAGCGAGACCGAATCGGGCACTTCCGCGGGCCAGCCGACGGCGCCGAGCAGAATCGTATCGAATTCCCGCAGCATCTCGATGCCGTCCGTGGGCATCATTGCGCCAGTTTCCAGGTAGTAGGCGCAGGACCACGGAAAGCGTGTGCCCTCAAGGGCGAACCCGCCCCGCTTTGCCGCCGCCTGCAGCACCTGCCACGTCGCTTCGGTGACGTCCTTGCCGATGCCGTCGCCAGGAATGAGCGCTATGGAGTGGGTTTTCATGAGCGGCGCCTAGAGTTCGATGAACACGCTTCTTGGACTCTCGATTGGTGAGACGATAGTCGGCCGCGCGTCGCATTTTTCGTCGAGGATGACCCGCCGGACGGCGTCGAATCTCGTCAGGCGGGGCTTGGAAAGTTGATTGTTCTGCGGGCGCTTCGCGCTCGATACGGAAGTCGACCGTCGAAGCTAGTCGTTAACGACGACGTAGATCTTGCGCACGGTTTCGACCGTTCGCCAGACGCCGACGAAGCCCGGCTTCATGACGAAACTGTCGCCGGCGCGGTAGGTCTTGGTCTCTCCGCCCTTCTCCTCGATTTCGATCACGCCCGAAAGGATGTGGCAGAACTCGTAGGTGGTGCCTTTGATCGAATGCGTCACCCCGGGCGTCGCTTCCCAGACGCCGCTCAGAACCTTCTCTCCTTTCGAAGCGTCCTGCGGCCAGCTCTTGAAGGATGGAGCGCCGGAAATGAGCCGCTCCGGCAGCGGTAGCGATTCCTTGGGCGCGAAGGAGGGATTCGTGTCGATCGTGATCAGAAGTGACATGTGAGGCTTCCTGTTAGTAACCAAGTGTCCGATCGACGACGCCGATCAGTTCTTTCCCGGCGCGGTGACGCCGGATGTTTACGACGACCGATTGCGCCGCCGTATGCGGCTGGGTCACGGACGCGATGTGTGGGGTGATCATCACCTTGGGATGCGACCACAACGGATGGTCGTCTGGCAGCGGCTCCGGATCGGTGACGTCGAGCATGGCCGCTGCAAGCTGGCCGCTGTCGAGCGCCGCGATCAGAGCTGCCTGATCGAGTTGCGGGCCGCGGCCGACATGCAGCAGCCTTGCACCCCTGGGCAATGACCCGAAGAGGCGCGCGTTGAGAATGCCGCGCGTTCCGTCGGTCAGCGGTAACAGGCAGACAAGAATGTCCGTCTGCCTCAGAAAGCCGTCAAGCTGATCCTGGCCATGAAAGGAGGTGACGCCGTCGATCCGCTTTTGGCTTCGGCTCCATCCGGCCACGGGAAACCCGAACGGCTTCAGGCGCTCGATGGCAGCCTGGGCCAACATGCCGAGCCCCAGAAGGCCGACACGGCACCCGTCGGCCTGGCGGGCCGGGATGCCCTTCCAGACCCGCCTTCTCTGCTGGTCGAGGTAGGCGGGCAGGTCGCGGTGAAGCGCCAGCACGCCGAGTGCAACGTATTCCTGCATCATGCGGATGATGCCGTCCTCGACCATGCGAACCAGTTTCACGTGGCCGGGCACGATATCCGCGTTGAACTGATCGACGCCCGCCCCGATGGAGAACAGCACCTCCAGATTGCGATAGCGTGAGATGTCGTCCGGCACCGTCCAGGTGATGAGATAGCGAACCTTCTCGCTGTCGACCTCTTCGCTGCAGTGGAAGAATTCCAGATCCGGCAGTTCGCGCGCGAAGACTTCGCGAAAGACTGCACCACGTGCGGCATCGGAATTGAAAAGAAACGCCATGGAATCTTCCCCTCCCGTCACACCGCAAGGCGTGCGCCGAGATCCTCGATCAGCTTTCGGCAAGCCGCGAGTTCGCCGAGCTCGATGTACTCGTTCGGGCGATGGGCCCGCCCGATCTCGCCAGGGCCGCAAATGATCGCGTCGATGCCTGCCTGCTGGTAAAGGCCCGCTTCAGTTCCGTAGCTGACTGCCGTGAGCGGCTCCTGCCCGGTCAGCTGCTTCAGCATGGCCGCAATCTCGCTCCCGTTCACGAGCGCAAGGGCGGGATACGAACTCAACTCCTGCCACGCCACCTCGAAGCCACTGTCGCGCAGGGCGAAAAGCCGAGCCTTGACCGGCTCGAGGAGAGAAGATGGGGAAACGCCCGGCACGGCACGCGCCTCGATATCGGCCGTGCAACGGTCAGGAATGATATTGACTGACTGGCCGCCGGCAATGACGCCAATCTGCAGGGAGGAGTATGGGGGTTCGAAATTGCCATCAAGCGGCCCGTCGGCGAGAGACTGGCCATAGGCCACCGCGTAGGTGACGATCCCTGCCATCGCATGGACGGCATTGAGGCCGAGATCGGGCCGTGACGAATGGCCGGATCTTCCGATCACCTCGAGCCGCGCTGCCATCTTCCCTTTGTGCGCCAGCACAGGCTGCATCCGGCTCGGCTCGCCGATAATCGCAGCGAGTGGCTTCTCGCACAGGCCCGGCATCGCACCCAGGAGATGCGGGACGCCGCGGCATCCCGCCTCTTCATCGTAGGAGAATGCGAGATGAAGCGGCTGGCGCAGGTTCATGGAAGCGAGCACCGGCAGCGCGGCCAAGGCACAAGCGAGGAAGCCCTTCATGTCGGTGGTGCCGCGGCCGTAAAGCCTGTCGCCGTTACGGCACAGAACGAACGGATCGGAATCCCACTCCGGCTCGCCGGCCGGCACGACGTCCATGTGTCCGGAGATCACATAGCCCCGCCGCTCGCGCGGACCGATCGTGACAAAAAGGTTGGAGCGGTCGCCTTCGGGACCGGGCAGAACGGTCACCTCCGCTCCAGCCGACCGACAGTAGTCGCTGATCCAATCGACGATCGCGCCGTTGGGCGTACCCACGACAGTAGGAAATGCGATCAGCCTCGCGAGAATCTCTTCCAAGTTCATGGCGGCCACTCTGCTTGCGCAATACGGCAGATGGGACCAGCGTAACTGCAAGCAGGAGTATTCCCTGCCGAATCGCGCCGTACTTCGGCCGAAGATTGCGAAAACGGGCCTCCAGCCGATCGAATCTGCTGGCGTTTCCGTGCAAATCTGCTGCAACAAACACCTGCTGCGCGGTTGCAATCGGAAGCGTGGTGGGAGACTGGTGCGCGGTGACAGAGCGGATGAGCTGATATGCAGAGATCGGTGCGCCTGAAATCTTTCGAACTGGTCGCCCGCGACATCAATGATGTCGACGTCGACCTCCTGCACGCTCTGTCCATCTCCGTTCGCTGGCCGCATCGCCCCAAGGACTGGGAGTTCCTGCGTCGCGTCGGACGCGGCATCGTTGCCGTCGACGGCATCGGCCGCGTCTTCGGAAGCGCGATGTGGTTCCCTCAGGGCGACGACTTCGCCACCATCGGGCTAGTCATTACGACGCCCCGCGCCCAGGCTCAGGGTGGCGGCCGATGGCTCATGGACCAGGTTCTCGAGCAGTGCGGCGCACACAACCTGGCGCTGAACGCTACCCATGCCGCCTATCCACTGTATGTTTCGCTGGGCTTCACCAGCGAGGCGATCGTCAACATGCGCCAGGAGGTGGCCCCACAAACACTCCCGCCACTACCCCCGCTGGACGGCGAGCTGAGTGAACTTCCCAGTGACAGGCTCTCGGAAATCAGCGCGCTCGATGCGCGTGCGTTTGGTAGCGATCGGTCCAGGGTGCTCGCGTTGTTGTCGGCGAATGCGTCAATCTCCATATTGAGCCGCGGCGGCGAGGTTGTAGGCTATTCCATGCGCCGGGAGTTCGGGCGCGGCTTCGTGATTGGCCCCGTTGTAGCCCGAAACGACCAGGATGCGGTGCATCTCACAGCCGTCCATCTGAAAAAGCTCGCAGGTCAGTTCGTGCGCGTCGATACGCGTGAGAGGGATGGCCTGTTCGCCGAGTTCCTTCGCCAGAGCGGCCTTGGCATTGCCGAGACCGTGACGACGATGTCCAAGGGCCGCCGGTTTCTGAACCGGGAAGACAACGGGCCGTGGGTTTATGGGCTGGCCGGCCACGCTTTGAGCTGAACGCAAGCTCATATCCGTCCCGCGTGCGGCGGGCACAGGCGCCAATGGGAGTGCGCGTCAACCATCCGGCGCAATGCGGTTGCCGTCACGCGGCCGGAACGGATGCCGCCTTCATGATGTGTGAATCAGCTCCGAAGGTCGACCTCTTTGAAAATGAGAGCAAATATCTGATCTTACTGGGAAAATCGTCGCGAAGGTGGGGTCATTGTCGGTGCCGAACGTGCCCCCACTTTCTCCAATTCAGGTCAGTAAATCAATGGCTTACGCAGACCCAGCACTGGGGCAGCCTGCGGAGCTGATTCACAGTCATGGACAACAGCGGGCTTCAACTCCTCCTGGAAGACGGT
>CAJPFN010000098.1 GCA_905339215.1 Rhizobiaceae bacterium | reverse complement strand
GACTTGGCGAGCAGCATCTCGACCCACGAGAACATGAAGCAGAAGAAGGCGGTGACGCCGATGCCCGACGCGATCAGCGGCATGAAGATCTTGACGAAGAAGCGCGGCCAAGAGTAGCCGTCGATGTAGGCCGTCTCGTCGATCTCCTTGGGCACGCCCGACATGAAACCCTCGAGGATCCACACCGCGAGCGGGATGTTGAACAGGCAGTGCGCCAGCGCCACGGCCCAGGGCGTGTCGAACAGGCCGATCGCCGAGTAGAGCTGGTAGAACGGCAGGGCGAATACCGCCGGCGGCGCCATGCGGTTGGTCAAGAGCCAGAAGAACAGGTGCTTGTCGCCGAGGAAGCGGTAGCGCGAGAAGGCGTAGGCCGCCGGCAGCGCCACCGCCACCGAGATCACCGTGTTGATGATGACGTAGGAGATCGAGGAGATGTAGCCGTTATACCAGACCGGATTGGTCAGGATCTCGACGTAGCTCGCCGTCGTGAAGCGGTGGGGATAGAACGAGAAGCCGCCGAGGATCTCGTTGGTCGTCTTGAACGACATGTTGAGCAGCCAGTAGATCGGCAGCATCAGGAAGACGATGTAGAGCGTCGGGACGAGCCAGCGCGTTCTCATTGCTCCTCTCCCTTGGTCATCAGCGTATAGAAGACCCAGCAGACCAGCAGCGTCATCAGGAAGTAGATGATCGACATGGCGGCAGCGATGCCGAGGTTGAACTCGCCGAGCGCAGCCTTGACGAGATCGATCGACAGGAAGGTCGTCGCATTGCCGGGACCGCCTCCGGTCAGCACGAACGGCTCGGTGTAGACCATGAACGAGTCCATGAAGCGCAGCAGCACCGCAATCGTCAGCACGCGGCGCATCTTGGGCAGCTGGATGTAGCGGAACACCGACCAGGCCGAGGCGCTGTCGATGCGCGCCGCCTGGTAGTAGGCGTCGGGAATCGAGCGCAGGCCGGCATAGGCGAGCAGCACCACCAGCGACGTCCAGTGCCAGACGTCCATGAGCACGACCGTGAACCAGGCGGCGCCCGGTTGGCGGGTGAAGTTGTATTCGATACCCGCCGCGTTGATGCCGTAGCCGAGCAGGCCGATGTCGGGCAGCGCGAAGATGTTCCACATCGCCCCGACCACGTTCCACGGGATCAGCAGCGGCAGCGCCATCAGGACGAGGCAGACCGACACCCAAGGTCCTGACCGGGGCATGGCCAGCGCGACGGCGACCCCGAGCGGGATCTCGATGAGCAGGATCAGGCCGGTGAAGGCGAACTGGCGGAACAGGGCGGCGTGGAAGCGGGGCGAGTTGAGCACCTCCTGGTACCACTTCACCCCCTCGAAGAAGAACAGGTTGTTGCCGAAGGTCTCCTGCACCGAATAGTTCACCACCGTCATCAGCGGGATGACGGCGTTGAAGGCAACCAGCAGCAGCACCGGCAGCACCATGAACCAGGCGCGGTTGTTCCAGGTCTTGTTCATGCGCCCGCCTCCGAACCGACCCGCCAGGAATCGGCATAGACGTTGATGCCGCGTGGCTCGAAGCTGACACGCGGATCGGTGGGGATTTCCGCGTCCTCCGGGACGATCGCCGCAATCTCAAGCCCGCCGAGTGTCGCCCTGACGATCCTGTGGCGGCCGATGTCCTCGATCTTGGTGACGGTCGCGGGGAAGCCTTCGCGGCCGATGCGGACGAATTCCGGCCGGATGCCGAGTTCGGCCCTGGCACCCGGCGGGATCGCGACGGGGACGGGAAGATCGACCGTCATCCCGTCGACGCGGGCAGTGCGGCCTTCGATGCTGATCGGGAGGACGTTCATCCCGGGGGAGCCGATGAAATAGCCGACGAAGGTGTGTCGAGGCCGCTCGAACAATTCCTCCGGCGTGCCGATCTGGACGATCTCGCCCTCGTACATGACCACGACGCGGTCGGCGAAGGTCAGCGCCTCGGTCTGGTCGTGGGTGACGTAGACCATGGTGAAGCCCACGCGGCGGTGGAGATGCTTCAGTTGCGAGCGAAGCATCCACTTCATGTGCGGGTCGATGACCGTCAGCGGCTCGTCGAACAGGATCGCGTTGACGTCGGAGCGGACCAACCCCCGCCCGAGGGCGATCTTCTGTTTGCTGTCGGCGGTCAGGCGCTGCGCCTTGCTGTCGGCAAGCGCGCCGAGGTCGATCATGTCGATGATCTCGCTGACCCGGCGGCGGACCTCGCTTTCGGCGACGCCGCGGTTGCGCAACGGGAAGGCGAGATTGTCGAACACCGTCATCGTGTCGTAGACGACCGGGAACTGGAAGACCTGCGCGATGTTGCGGGCCTCGGTCGCAAGGTGCGTGACGTCGCGGCCGTCGAAGAGGAGCCGGCCTTCGCTCGGCTGCAGCAGCCCGGAGATGATATTGAGCAACGTGGTCTTGCCGCACCCCGACGGCCCGAGAAGGGCATAGGCGCCGCCGTCGTCGAAGGTATGGTGCACTTCCTTCAGCGCGTAGTCGGACGGCGACTTCGGCTTGGCGCCGTAGGCGTGGCGGATGTGATCGAGTTGGATGCTCGCCATACCCGCCCCCTAGGCCGCAGCCTGCGCCGCGGAACGCACGGCGCGGCCGGCGCCGTCGAACACCAGCAGGTGCCGCGGATCGATGAACACCTCGAGCGTTTCGTCGGGTTCGAAGATGCTGATCCCGCGGCTGAGCATCACCCAGCGCTGGCCGGCGAAAGCGAGGTGCACGAAACTCTCCGAGCCGGTGACCTCCGTTACGGACACTGTAGCCTTGACCGGCACGGCGCCGGGGCCGGGACTGGTCAGGGAAAGATGATGTGGCTGGAAGCCGATCGTATAATCCCCGTCGGGTATGCTGGCGATGGCAGCAGGCACCGGCAGCCGCGCGCCGCCGTCGAGCAGGAAGGAATGGCCTTCCTTGCGCAGCACGATCGTGTTGAGAGGCGGATCGGCGAAGGTTCGCGCCGTGACCAGATCGACCGGATCGCGGAAGATGTCGATGGTCGGGCCGTACTGCGTCACCCGGCCTTCGGAGAGGGTCGCGGTATTGCCGCCGAGCAGCAGCGCCTCGTGCGGCTCCGTCGTGGCGTAGACGAAGATTGCGCCCGTCTCGGCGAAGATGCGCGGCAACTCGGCGCGTAGCTCCTCGCGCAGCTTATAGTCGAGGTTGGCGAGCGGCTCGTCGAGGAGTACCAGCGAAGCATTCTTGACGATGGCGCGCGCCAGCGCGGTACGCTGCTGCTGGCCGCCGGAAAGCTGCAGCGGCGTTCTGTCGAGGAAAGGGGTGAGTCTGAGCAGATCGGCGGCGCGGCGGACCTCACGGTCGATCGTTTCGCGCGGCGCGCGGGCGACGCGCAGCGGCGAGGCGATGTTCTCATAGACGGTCATCGCCGGATAGTTGATGAACTGCTGGTAGACCATGGCGACGTTGCGCCGCTGCACCGGCACGCCGGTGACGTCGACGCCATCGAACCAGACGGACCCCTCGGTAGGAACGTCGAGCCCGGCCATCAGCCGCATCAGCGAGGTCTTGCCGGAAAGCGTCGGCCCGAGCAGAACATTGAGCGAACCGTGCCGAAGTACGAGCGATACGCCGCGGATGTGATCCGCGCCGCCGACCGACTTCGTAACGTTCCTCAATTCCAGCATCGGCTCCTCCCAGGCCTTGGCCGTTTTAGCGAAATGCGATTCTAAGCCGCTTCGGTGCCGGCTCTCGATCCTGCTTCATGCATGTATGCGTCGAGCGCTGCGGCCTGATCCGAGGTCAGCTTGAGCCCGCGCTTGGTGCGACGCCACAGGACGTCGGCGGACGTGACGGCCCACTCTTCCTTCATCAGATAGCGAACCTCGGCTTCGTAAAGGTCCGCGCCGAAATGCACGCCGAGATCCGCCGGCCCGGTCACGCCTTCGAGGAGACGTCGCGCTCGCGTGCCGTAGAGCCGCACGAGGCGCCGCGCATGCGCGGGCTCCAGGAAAGGATACGCCGATTGCGTCGCCGCGACGAGCGCGTCGAAGCCGTCGACCGGGAAATCGCCTCCCGGCAGCGGAGCTCCGTCGGTCCACGGCCGACTGCGACGGCCGAGATGCGCCTCGATGCGCGTCAGCATTGCCTCGGCCAGCCGCCGGTAGGTGGTGATCTTGCCGCCGAAGACGTTGAGGAGCGGAGCCTGTCCCGCCGGCGCGTCGGACGTCAGGACGTAATCGCGGGTCGCCTCCTGTGCCTTCGAGGCACCGTCGTCGTAGAGCGGGCGCACGCCCGAATAGGTCCAGGCGATGTCCTCACGCCTGACCGGCACGGCAAAATATTCACTGGCGGCAGCGCACAGGTAGTCCACCTCCTGTTCGCTGATCGAGGCCTTCGCCGGATCGCCGACATAGTCCTGGTCGGTGGTGCCGATTAGCGTGAAGTCTTCCTCGTAGGGGATGGCAAAGATGATGCGGCCGTCGCGGTTCTGGAAGAAGTAGGCTCGGGGATCGTCGAATTTGCGCCGGACCACGATGTGGCTACCCTGCACCAGCCGGACGTTCCGCACGTCGTTCTGGCCGACGGTCTCCGACAGGACGCGATCGACCCAGGGGCCCGCTGCATTGACGAGGAGCCGGGCCGACACCTCCCGGATCCGCCCCGTCCCTCCGTCCTCGATCGAGATGCGCCACACACCGCCTTCGCGGCGTGCGCCGATCACCTTGGTGCGCGTCATGACCCTGGCGCCGCGCTCGGCGGCGTCCCGCGCGTTGAGGACGACCAGCCGGGCGTCGTTCACCCAGCAGTCGGAATACTCGAAGGCACGACTGAACAGCGGCTTCAGCGGCCTGCCGGCCGGATCGCTGCGCATGTCGAGCGTGCGCGTCGCCGGGAGGAGCTTGCGGCCGCCGATGTGGTCGTAGAGGAAGAGGCCGAGCCGCAGCAGCCATGCCGGCCGCAGGCCTTCGGCATGGGGCAGGACGAAGCGCATCGGCCAGATGATGTGCGGGGCGTTGCGCCACAGCACCTCGCGTTCCATCAGCGCTTCGCGCACGAGGCGGAACTCGTAGTACTCCAGGTAGCGCAGGCCGCCGTGGATGAGCTTGGTCGACCAGGACGACGTTCCCGACGCGAGGTCGTTCATCTCGGCGAGGATCACGGAGAAGCCGCGACCCGCGGCGTCGCGAGCAATGCCGCAGCCATTGATGCCGCCGCCGACAATGAAGAGGTCGCAAGGTTCTGCGCGCGACAAATTTTCCTCCCGCCTTTCGCATTGCAGCAATTATGTTGCAGAGCGAAAGCGATCAAAGCCTAGGAGAGCCGAAACCGAATGTCAAACGCTACAATACGGAAATGCGCGCCGAAACCGCGGAGGCGATCCGGCAGCGGCGGGTCGCTCTGGCGGGACGGTGCGGACAGGCGTTCGTGGCGCGCGTTCCGCAGCGTGCGGCGGCTCTCGGCCGTCCGCCGTTCGCGGCCGGATGCGGTTTGCGGCAGTCCAGGCGGACAGATTGCTCAGGCGTCGCTGTCGGCGGAGAGTGCGTCGATGAAGCGGGAGAAGAGTTCGCCCTGGGAGTTGATGCCGAGCTTGCTGTAGATGTTCTTGCGGTGGATGCGCACCGTGCCGGCGGAAATGCCGAGGATGTCGCCGATCGCCTCCGAGGAATGGCCCTTGAGGACGTATTCGACGACCTCGCGCTCGCGGCGGGTCAGCGACGGCTTGCCGAACGTCTGGAAGGCGTGGTCGATGTTGCGGTGAAGCACCGGGGCTGGCGGCTCCTCTTCCTGATCCTGGAAGTTGCGGCGAAGGTCATGCCAATGCTTGGCCGCCGCCGCCGCAACGACGGGATGGACGCGGCGGAGCGCTGCGAACTCCCGCGCGGAAAAACCGGTCCTGCGGTCGGAGCGCATCGCCGAGATCACCGCCATGACGCCGTCTGGCAAGGCGACAATGAAGCCGATCTCCTCGGACAGCCCGGTCTGGACATAGTAGGAGCGGAAGTATTCGCCCTGATAGAAGCGGTCCGGCGCGAGGTCGCGCAGGCGGTAGAGGTCCGGCTCGACCCGCCGGTGGCAGGCGAGGAACAGCGGGTCGAGCAGGTAGGGTCCGTCCTGGTAGGCATCGACCATCACGTTGCGCTTGCCGGCCGGGAAGTCGTCGTAGAGATCGATCGGGCGGGCGTCGCCGCGATAGGCGAACATCACCGTGTAGTCGAAGTCGACGATGCCGCGCAGGGCCGCGACCAGCGCGGCCGGGAAGCGTGACGTTCCCAGCGCGGCGATGATTTCGGCCACGGCGACGTTCCAGTCGAAAGCCATCCACTTCCCCCAGATGATGCGACCTATCTAAAAAGAGATATGCCTGGCGGCATATATACATCCGCGCGGGTCCGCGAATAGATTGCGTTATCCAGGGGATATATCGCGGAACATGGCCTCTTCGGCAACACCCGGTTCAGGCGAAGACAGGCGAGGCATCGAAGCAGGCGCGCCGATACCGACCGTGGCGTTCCGCGACGTGACGAAACGTTTCGGCGAGGTGGTCGCGGCAAACGGCCTCGCGCTCGAGGTCCGGTCCGGCGAATTCCTGTCTTTCCTGGGGCCGTCGGGCTGCGGCAAGACGACAGCGCTGCGCATGATCGCCGGCTTCGAGCAGCCGACCGAGGGCGAGGTCCTGATCGACGGCGTGCGGGTCAACGAGCTTCCGGCCTACCGCCGCCCGGTGAACATGGTGTTCCAGAGCTACGCCCTGTTCCCGCACCTGAACGTCGCGCGCAACGTCGCTTACGGACTCCTGCAGCGCTCGCCGCGCCCCGCCCGCGCCGAGATCGAGCGGCGCGTCGCTGCGATGCTCGACCTGGTGCAGCTGCGCGGCTTCGAAGGGCGCCGCATCTGGGAGATGTCGGGCGGCCAGCAGCAGCGCGTCGCCCTGGCGCGCGCGTTGATCAACGAGCCGAAGGTGCTGCTTCTCGACGAGCCACTGGCGGCGCTCGACCGCAAGCTGCGCCGCGACATGCAGATCGAGTTGCAGAACCTGCAGCGGCGCGTCGGCATCACCTTCATCCTGGTCACCCACGACCAGGAGGAGGCGCTGTCGATGAGCGACCGCGTCTGCATCATGCGCGACGGGCGGATCGTCCAGCAGGGAACGCCAAGCGACCTCTACGACCGGCCCGTCAACCGCTATGTCGCCGATTTCGTCGGCAAATCCAACTTCTTTGCCGGTACCGTGCGATCGGTCGCCGCCGGCGCGGTGCGCGTCGACCTCGACGGCGGCGCCATCACCGCCGCGCGCACCGGCGAAGGGCTCGCGCTCCTTCCCGGCGACGCCGTCGCCGTCGCCGTGCGGCCGGAACAGATCGTCCTGGCGCGCCGGGAAGAAGCCCTTCCCGAAGCCAGCGCCGCAAGGATCGCCGCCAGGGTACAGAACCGCATCTTCCTCGGCGAACACATCGAATATCTGCTGCGCAGCGAGACCCTGGGCGAGTTCCTCACCCTTGCGCCGCGCCGGAGCGAGCTCACTGAACGACCCTTCGAGGCGGGAGAGGCCGTCTTCGCAGCGTTCAGCCCGGAGGCTGCCCTCGTCCTGGGCAGCGAATGAAGAAAGAAGTGCGAAACGGGGTTCACCACCAGGAGAAGTACGATGTCTGACGACAGCAAACCGATTTCGAGAAAAGACTTCATCGACGAACTGCTGCGCTATCGCCGCGGCTCGGTCTCGCGCCGGCATTTCCTCGGCGTCACCGGCCTCGGCCTCGCCACGGCCGTGCTCGGCAACGCCATGCCCGGCCTGCGGCCGCGCAAGGCCTGGGCGGCCGGCGAGCTCGGCGACACGCTCAACTTCACCACCTGGCCGAACTACTTCGCCCAGGCCAATCTCGACCAGTTCACCAAGGACACCGGCGTCAACATCAACGTCACCGTGTTCGGGTCGAACGAGGAGATGCTGGCCAAGCTGCAGGCCGGCGGTACCGGCTGGGACGTGTTCGTGCCGACCAACTACACGATCTCGACCTACAAGTCCCTCAACCTGATCGAGCCGCTTGATCTGGCGAAGATTCCGAATTTCATCGAGGCCGACCACGATACCCGCTTCATCGGCGAGGCCAAGATCGACGGTGCCATCTATGCGGTGCCGAAGGACTGGGGCACCACCGGCTACGTGGTCAACACCGCCAAGGTGAAGGGCGCAATGACCACCTGGAAGGAGTTCTGGGACCGCACCCGCGGCGACCTGTCCGGCCTGGTCATGGTGCACGATTACCAGCTCACCACGATCGGCAACGCGCTGAAGTACTTCGGCTACTCGTTCAATTCGATCGACCCGAAGGAACTGGCGGACGCCGAGAAGCTGCTGATCGAGTGCAAGCCGCATCTGTTCGCCATCAACTCGGACTACCAGCCGGCGATCCGCGCCGGAGACGCGCTGGTCTCGGTCGCCTGGACCGGCGATGCCACGCAGCTCAAGCGCGACATCCCCGAGATCGACTACGTGCTCGGCCGGGAGGGCGGCGAGATCTGGACCGACTTCTATGCGATCCCGAAGGGCGCGCCCAATCCGGCGGCCGCCTACGCCTTCATCGACTACATGCTCGACCCGGCCGTGAACGCCCGGGAGGTGCAGGCGCACGGCTACCCGAGCACCGACAAGCGGACCAACGCGCTGGTGCCGAAGGAGATGCTGGAGAACCCCATCCTCTACCCGGCCCAGGAACTGCTCTCGGCGCTCGAGTTCGGCGCCGCCGCGACGCTGACCGATCCGCTGCGGGCCGAGATCATGGCCCGCTTCAAGTCGGCCTGACGACCGCGATGGCGACGGCGGCTGAGAGGGGCGGCAGGGGGGTGACGGCGCTGCTGGTGGGGCCGGCAGCGACCTTCTTCCTTTTGCTCCTCGTGCTGCCGCTCGCCGTCGTCGTGCTCTACAGCTTCGGCGAGCGGGCGCCGGCCGGCGGCTATGCGCCCGCCTTCACCTTCGACAACTACCTGAACCTCGCTTCGCGCGGGCAGGCCTTCCTGAACACGCTGATGATGGCGCCGGTCGGCACCATTCTCTGCGCCGCCGTCGCCTACCCGATGGCCTACTATCTCGCCGTGAAGGCCTCGCCGCGCTGGCGGACGCTGCTGCTCGTCCTGATCATCGTGCCGTTCTGGACGAGCCAGCTTCTGCGCATCTACGCCTGGCTGCTCATCCTCGGCAGCAAGGGCGTTCCCGCCTATCTGGAGATCATCGGGATCGAGGGCGTACGCCTGGTCAACACGCGCTTCGCGGTGCTGGTCGGCATGGTCTACGGCTACCTGCCGCTGATGATCTTTCCGATCTACGTCAGCCTCGAACGCCTCGACAAGCGTCTGCTCGAAGCATCCGCCGATCTCGGCGCCAGTCCCGTGCGCACCTTCCTCCAGGTGACGCTGCCGGTCTCGCTGCCCGGCGTCGCCACCGGCTCGCTGCTCGTCTTCATCCTGCTCATGGGCGAGTTCATCATCCCGGCGCTGCTCGGCGGCGGCAAGGTGTTCTTCATCGGCAACGCGTTGGTCGACCTTTTCCTGCAATCGCGCAACTGGCCGTTCGGCGCCGCGGTCGCCGTTTCCATGGTGCTCGTCATGCTCGCTTCGATCGTCGCCTACATGCGCTTCGTTCTGGGCCGGGGCGACATGCGCCAGGAACCGCTGGTCTGAGGGGCGGTCATGCGCTGGTACGCTTCGGCCATCTACGTCTTCCTCTACCTGCCGATCGCGCTGATCGTCATCTACAGTTTCAATGCCGGCCGCTACGCCATGGACTGGCAGGGCTTCTCGATCGAGTGGTATTTCAAGGCGTTCGCCAACCCGTTCGCCATGAAGGCACTGCGCACCAGCCTCGTCGTCGCGCTGTGGACGGCAGTACTGGCGACGATCATCGGAACGCTCGCCGCACTCGGCCTCGAACGCGTCCGCGGCTGGCTGCGCCAGGCCTTCGACGCGCTGATCTACATCGCCATCATGGTGCCCGGCGTGGTCATCGGCATCGCCACGCTGATCGCCTTCGTCACCGTCTTCGATCTCGTCAATCCCGCCCTTGCCGCGCTCATCGGCGGTTCCGCGCCGCGTCTCGCCATGGGGCTGCCGACAGTCATCGGCGCCCACGTCCTGTTCAACCTCGCCGTGGTCATCCTCATCGTCCGCTCGCGGCTCGCCGGCCTCGACAGGACGTTGATCGAGGCCTCCGAAGACCTCTACGCGACGCCGCTCGGCACCTTCCGGCAGGTGGTGTTGCCGCTGCTCGCGCCGGCGATCCTGGCCAGCTTCCTTCTTTCCTTCACCTTCAGCTTCGAGGACTTCATCATTGCCTTCTTCGTCGCCGGCCCGGACAGCACGCTGCCCATCTACATCTTCTCCTCCATCCGCCGCGGCATCACGCCGGAGGTGAACGCGATCGGCACGGTCGTGCTCGTCGTCTCGCTGACACTGCTCATTGCCGCGCAGTTCCTTCTGCGCGAACGCGGCGGCGCCCGCCGCCGGGGGGCTGCCGAATGATCCTGTCGGGGCGGGCAGCCATCGTCACCGGCGCCGGATCCGGCATTGGCCGGGCGAGCGCCGAAATCCTCGCCCGCGAGGGCGCGTCGGTCGTCGTCGCCGATCGCGACGCGGCGAGGGCCTTCGCCACGCGCGACGCCATTGCGGAGCGCGGTGGCCGGGCGATCGCGGTCGAGACGGACGTCGCCGACGACGCGCAACTCGACCGCCTTGTCGACACCTGCATTTCCGCGCATGGTCGCCTCGACATCCTGCATTCGCATGTCGGCATCCAGGTCGAGGGCACGCTGGAGCAGGTCGATCCCGAGGGTATGGATGCCTCGTGGCGCATCAACGTGCGCCAGCACTTCCGCCTTGCCCGCCTGGCGATGCGGCCCATGCGCGCAAGCGGGCGCGGCTCGATCATCATCACTTCCTCCAATTCGGGCGTGCTCTACGACCGCGAGATGATCGCCTACGCGACGACCAAGCATGCCGTCGTCGCCATGACGCGGCAGATCGCGCTCGACTATGCGCGGCACAACGTGCGGGTGAACGCGCTCTGCCCGGGGTGGGTCGACACCCCGTTCAACGAACCCTTCATGCGTCAGATGGGCGGCCGCGACGCGCTCGAAGCCTATGTCAGGACGAAGATCCCGATGGGTCGCTGGGCCGCCGTGGAGGAGATCGCCGAGGCGGTTCTGTTCCTCGCCTCCGACCGCTCGTCCTTCATGACCGGGCAGGCGCTGGTGCTCGACGGCGGCGAGTGCCTCGCCGCGAGCTGAGCGCCGGCACGCCCGTTCCGCGCCGCTTGCCCGTGGATGACGAAGCGCGAGGCAGGGGGACAGACCGCGCCCGAAACGGCAGCCCTGCGAAGAAATATCTCTGCGAATTCAATCGCCGGGCGCTTTTCTCGCTTCTCCTTCAATCCTCCTCCCGAAAAGCCCGCCGTAGAATCGCGACGGGCAAAGGAGGACCGGACATGGAAGGCGCCTTGCAGGACAGGGGAACGTTTCGGGGCATCGCCCTGACGCTGCTGACCCTGGCACTCCTTGCCGAGCGCGCCGCCAGCCGTTCCTTTCCCGTCCGCTTCTTCGTACTCGCAATCCTTTACCGCGCCGAGGCGATCGCGCGGGCCTTCGTCGCCCGCGCGGTCGAGGCCGATTGTGCGGACCTGCCCTGCCCGGACTTGCTCTGCGTCGAACCGTCCGCCATTCACTCCGGCGCCGCCGATGCCGAGTTCCTTGCCTTGCGCCTGCGCATGCTCGCCGCCGTGCTCGGCGCGCTGGCCGACGCGGCCGGCGATTCCGATGACCGTTCCGACGGAGATGCCGGCTGGGTGCCCTACGCTGCCGCGCCGCGCCTGCCGGTACTCCTCATCGTCCGGCTTCCCCGAAAGCACTTCGCCCAGCCGCCCCGGCCGCCCGACACGTCGTAGACCGGACAGCGTGCGACGAAATCCCCGAACCAGCGACCGCGCCATGCCCTGCAGGGCACGATCTTCCTTTGCGTTGGCGAGGATGGGCGCGGCCTTTCCCTCCTCTCGAGGGGGAGGTGGGCTCTATCTCGCCGGCCACGCCGATCCGGACATGCGCCGGCACGGACGCTGTTGACAGGCCGGCGCCGGGGGGCAAAGGTCGCGCCAGGTTCCAGGAGGAAAGATTGAGAGCGGTTTTCGTGCAGCTGCAATGCCAGCCCGGTCGCACCTACGAGGTGGCCGACGCGCTTTTCGAGCGCGAGGTCGTTTCGGAGCTCTACTCGACCAGCGGCGAGTACGACCTCCTGATGAAGATCTACATCGAGGACGAAACGGACATCGGCAAGTTCATCAACGACAACGTTGCCGACGTGCCTGGCATCGTCCGCTCGCTGACGACGCTCACGTTCAAGGCGTTCTGAGACCGGCTTCCCCGGCGGCCGCCCGCACCGCCGTGCCCGCCGGTCTGGCGAACGCCCCTTCTGGAGGAAAGATGAAACTCGTCGACCTGTCGCGCCCGCTGGAAAACACCGAGTATGCCGATCCGCCCGGGATCGGACCGAAGATCGACTATTTCGACCACCAGATGACCGCCGGCCAGGTTCTCGGCTTCTTTCCCGGCGTGACGCGCGAACAGCTGCCCGGCGGCGAGGGCTGGGCGATCGAGCGCGTCGCGCTGACGACGCACAACGGCACCCATCTCGACGCGCCCTACCACTTCCACTCGACGATGGACGGCGGCAAGCGCGCCATCACCATCGACGAGGTTCCGCTCGAATGGTGCTGGAGCCGCGGCGTGAAGCTCGACTTCCGCGCCTTCGCCGATGGCTATGTCGCGACCGCCGCCGACGTCGAGCGCGAGCTCGACCGGATCGGCCACGAGCTGAAGCCTCTCGACATCGTCCTCGTCAACACCGCTGCGGCGGCGCGCTACGGCCAGCCCGACTATGTTGCCACGGGTTGCGGCATGGGCCGCGAGGCGACGCTCTGGCTGACCGGGCGCGGCGTCAAGGTGACGGGCACCGACGCGTGGAGCTGGGACGCTCCCTTCGTCCACACTGCCAGGAAAGTCGCCGAGACCGGCGACGCTTCGCTGATCTGGGAGGGCCACCGTGCCGGCATGGTGCGCGGCTACTGCCATATGGAAAAACTGGCGAATCTCGAGACGCTGCCGTCGACGGGGTTCGACGTGATCTGCTTCCCGGTGAAGATCAAGGGCGCCAGCGCCGGATGGTGCCGGCCGGTCGCGGTGCTGAAGGACTGATCCGGCCTGCAGCCGGCTCCCGGACGCATGCTGGGCAACTATCGAACGCGGCACCGTTGCCGCGGCGATACGGTCCGGCAGAGAGTGGAACGTGCTTCACAAGCGTCGGCGAAGCGCCTTATTGCTGCCCGAGTTGCGTTGCGGAAAGGCGGCGTTGCCCGCAAACCGCCGCAACGCCGGCGCGGGATCGCAAGGAGAGTGGACGTGAAGAAGTTTCTAGCCGCGGTCTCCATCCTGCTGGCGGTGACCGCCACCGCCGCGGCGGAGGAGGAGAAGGATCTCCGGCAGATCGCCATAGAGCAGTTCGGCGAGGTGATCGCGCTGGTCTCCGTCTGCCGCGCAGTGACGATCGACATCTCCGTCATGTCGGTCGTCGCCATACGCGCGGGGATCGAGATCGACGAGATCCTCGACGAGGCAGGCGCCTACAGCGCGACGCTTCTGCCCCAGATGGCCGCGTCGGGCAACGAGGCGGACGCCTGCCGCGCCGCGGCGACCTGGTATGGTCCGAACGGCACCAAGATCCCCAACCTCGTGAAACCGCTCTGAGGCCGGCGCTGCTTCCTCCCGCGGCCGTCGGCGAGGCGCGAATCGGTGGCGCCTGAACGAACCGTGCGCTAAGACCGCTGCCGTCGAATCGTACGCCCCGGGAAAACCGGCGGTGCAGTCTCCGGGGAAGCCACACGCAGCATGACGTCCGTCGACCGCGACCGGCGCTTCGCCGCCTTCGGCCACCGGGCGTTCCTCACCTACTGGAGCGCCCGCTTCCTAGCCACGTTCTCGACGCAGATCGTCTCGGTCGCCGTCGGCTGGCAGGTCTACGACATCACCCGCGATCCCTTCGACCTCGGGTTGGTCGGCATCATCCAGTTCGCGCCGTCGCTGCTGCTGGTTCTGGTCACCGGGGCCGCAGCCGACCGCTTCGGCCGGCGGCTGATCATGGGGGTCGCGGCGGTGCTCGAGGCGCTGTGCGCGCTGGCGCTGCTGGTGCTGACGCTGCGTGGGCTCGACGGCGTATCGGCCGTCTTCGTCGTGCTTGCTGTATTCGGCATCGCGCGGGCCTTCTTCGCGCCGGCCTCGGCGTCGCTGGTCGCCAATCTCGTGCCAGCCGAGGACTTCGCCAACGCCGTCGCCTGGAACTCGTCCGCCTGGCAGACGGCGACCATCGTCGGCCCGGTCGCCGGCGGCCTGCTCTACGGTCTTTCCGCCGAGACGGCCTATGCGACGGCGACGCTGCTGATGGCGGGCGCCGCCCTGCTCTCCTTCTCCATCGCCGCGCCACGCCAGCGCAGCGAGAGCGAGAAGGCGACGCTGTCGACGCTGTTCGCCGGATTCCGCTACATCTGGGGCGAGAAGATCGTGCTCGGCGCCGTCTCGCTCGACCTGTTCGCCGTCCTGCTCAGCGGCGCCGTCGCGCTTCTACCGGTCTATGCCCGCGACATCCTCGAACTCGGCCCCTGGGGCCTCGGCCTGCTGCGTGCCGCCCCCGGCATCGGCGCGGTGGCCGTGGCCCTGTGGCTCGCCGGCCACCCGATCCGCGACCATGCCGGCGTGCTTCTGTTCGTCTTCGTCGGCCTGTTTGGCGCCTTCACCGTCGTCTTCGGCGTCTCCACCATCCCGTGGATCTCTATCGTCGCGCTGGCGTTCGTCGGCGCTGCCGACATGGTCAGCGTCTACGTCCGCGAGACGCTGATCCAGCTGTGGACGCCCGACCGCGTGCGCGGCCGGGTCAATGCCGTCAACATGGTCTTCGTCGGGGCTTCCAACGAGCTCGGCGAGTTTCGCGCCGGCACCATGGCGGCGCTGATCGGAACGGTCCCCGCCGTCGTCTTCGGCGGCGTCGGCGCGGTCGCAGTTGCCGGCTTGTGGGCCGTCATGTTCCCGGCGTTGCGGAAGGCCCGGCATCTCGACGGACGCGTTTGACCGGTGCCGCCTGCGGCTGGCCGAAGATGATCTCGAGGAACTCGTCGAGCCAGCGCTTCAGGTGCATGTCCCATATCATGCGGCCGCCGAGGTGGTCGCGGCCGGGCTGCGCGCCGGGCAGTTCGAAGCGATGCGCGCCGCGTACGACCCAGCGGTGCATCATCAGCGCGGTGAGCTCGGCGTGGAACTGGATGCCCCAAGCGTTGTCGCCGTAGCGGAACGCCTGGTTGGGATAGGCTTCCGCCGTTGCCAGAAGCGTCGCGCCCGACGGCAGCGAAAAGCCCTCGCGGTGGAACTGGTAGACCATCTCCGGCCAGTGCATCAGCGCCGCGCCTTCCTCGGTCGCCTTGATCGGGTACCAGCCGATCTCGACGAGGCCGTCGCTGCGCCCGGCCACCTGGCCGCCGAGGTGGTTCACCAGCATCTGCGCGCCGAGGCAGATGCCGAGGAAGGGGCGGTTCTCCTTGAGCGGAACGGCGAGCCAGTCTGTTTCCCGGCGGATGTAGTCTTCCCCGTCATTGGCGCTCATCGGCCCGCCGAACACGACGGCGCCGGCATGGGCTTCCAGCGTCTCCGGCAGCGGGTCGCCGAGTGGCGGCCGGCGGATGTCGAGGTCGAAGCCCCTTTCGAGAAGGAGATGCCCCACCCGCCCCGGGCTCGACATCTCCTGGTGGAGGATCACGAGGATCTTCGGTCGTGGCCGTCGCGGCATGATGGTTCAGTCCCCGGAAGCCCCGGCGGCGCGCGCGGCGCGGCGGCGGAGCTCGATCCTCTCGCGGCTGTCGACGCCGATGAGCTCCGCGATCCGCCAGACTAGGTTGTCCTCGAGTTCGTGGCGCTCGCCGTCGGCATAGACGACGTCCCACAGGATTCCGACGAGTGCGCCCCGCGCCTCGGCATCGAGATGGCGCTTGATGACGGAGGTGAAGGCATAGAGATCGACGGCTTCGGAATCCGCTTTCTCACCGGCTTCGACGAGCCTTTCGAGATCGCCGTCGGTCACACCGAACAGGTTCGTCAGCGCTTCCCTGAGGCTGCCGACCTCGGCGTCCAGCCGCAGGCCGTCGGCGTCCATCAGGTGGACCATCAACGCCGCCGCCGCGACCCGGGGATTGTCCCGGTCGTTGTCGGCGGCGACCGTTCCACCGGGAAGATCCTTCAGGAAGGCGAGGAGACGGTCAATCATGGTCAGCCTTGGGGGGTAAAAGGACTTAACCGCAAACGAACGACGGCTGCAATCAGAACAGCTTGAAGCGCTTCTCGACCGGCGCAGCCTCGTCGGGATCGACGCCGGGATCGTCGGGCACGGGGGCGGTCTCGGCGAAGCGCAACGGCGTTGCGGGAGGCATTTCGGCCGGCTGCGCGGGTGTGGCGGGCGCGTCGGCCAGCGCCGAAGCCGCGGCGACGGGTTCGGCCGGGATCTGGACGGCGACAGGGGTGGCGGCGACGGCAGCCGCTGCCGCGGCGGGTGCCGGCGCCGCGGCCGGTTCAGCTGGAGCCATCGGCGCGGCGATCGCCGGCGCGACGGCCTTCTTGCGCGGCGAAGCGTCGTCCTCGATCAGCTGTCCGAGCCTTTCCATCGGCACGCGCCACTCGAACGCATCGATGCGGCCGGTGACCGGCGACACCGGCGCCCAACGTTCGGAAACGACGCCGTCGGCGACCCAAGCCGGGTCGCGCGGCGCGCGCACCGCCCTGGCGAGCAGCTGGCGGACCTTGCCCTCGTCGCCCGTTTCGGCCTCCTCGACGTCGGCAAGCACGAGATACGCGCCCTCGCGCGGCTGCATGCGGATCGCCGCCTCCGCCGCGGCGCGGGCTTCCGCCAGTTCGCCCGCGTCGAGCGCGGCCTTGGCCACGGCGAGCGAGGATTCGGCATGGTTCTGGCGCAGCGCCTCCAGCTTGCGCGCCCGCGCCAGCCGGTCGTGTGTGGCGTCGCCCGGACGGGCGTGGACGTAGAGGTCGGCGATCTCGGGATGAGCCTCGATCTTCCAGGCCGCCTCGAGGATCTTGGCGCCCTTCTTGATGTCGTTCTGGCGGAACAGCGCCCGCGCAGCGGTCACCGAGGCAGGCACGAGGTCGGGCGCCAGCCGGCTGGCCTCCAGTGCGGCGTTGCGCGCCGCGGTCGGATCCTGGTCGAGGATCGACATCGCCTTGGCGGTGAGCAGGACCGCGCGCTTGCGTTCCGCGGCGCCCTTGTCGAGCCGGCGCGCCGCCTTCTGCGCGTCGAGCAGCCTCAGCGCCTCGTCCCAGTCGCCGCGCCCGGTCGCCTCCTCGAGTGTCGCGTCCGCCGCCCACCCGAGCTGGGGCGCGGCTTCCGCGGCGCGGCCGGCATAGTGGCGGGCGGCCCCGCGGTCGCCGAGCCGTTCGGCCTCGAGAAAGAGCCCGCGCAGGCCGAGGAGCCGAAGCTCCGGATCGTCGAGCATTGCCTCGAACTTCTTGCGTGCCGTCTCGTGGTCGCCTTCGAGCAGCGAGGTCTGCGCGTCGAGCAACTGGATCAGCGGCTCCTGGTCGGCGCGGATCAGCTTGGCCGCTTCCTTGTTCTTGGCGCGCGCCAGGGCGGCGTCGCCCGATCCGGCGGCGATCATGCCGGTCGACAGCGCCTGGTAGCCGCGGTCGCGGCGGCGAACGCGGAAATAGCGCGAGATCGTGTACGGGCTCGTCCAGATCGCCTTGACCACCCACCACAGGGTCATCACGGCGGCGACGATCGCGGTGACGGCGACGGCCGCGACCATCAGCGACACCTGGTACTCGTATCCCTGGAAAGTGACGACGAGTTCGCCCGGCCGGTCGGCGAGCCAGGCGAATCCCAACCCGAGGGCGAAGACGACGACGAGGAAGAAGATGATGCGGATCATCGCGCGTCCGTCCTCACGCCTTGAGCGCGCCGGCGAGCGCCCTGTCGACCAGATCTTCGGCCTTCTGCCGCAGGCGGATCCGCTCGGCGAAGGCCGCGCCTGCCGCCTTCGGCCCTTCGGGCAGCGTCTCGTATTCGGAGAGTGCCTTGGCGAGGTCGCCTGCCTTCAGCGCGGCCTCCATGCGGGCGACGACGGCGTCGACGCCCTCGCCCTCGACGACGCCGACCGGCCGCACCTTGATCAGCGATTCGGCGGAAGCGAGCAGGCGCTCGAAGAAGCCGGCGTTCTCGTCGACCGTGCGGGCGGCCGCGATCATGGCGATCGCCGCGTCCGGTGCGGCGGCAAGAAGGTCGGCGCGCGACGGCACGCCGTCCTTCGCCATGGCGCGGAGATCGGCGAGTTCCGGCGAGTTGGGCGCCACCGCGGCGAAGGTCTCGACCTCGGAGGCGAACGGCCCGCCGCGGTCCACCGCGGCCTTCAGCGCCGCCGCGGCGATGGCAAGCGCGATGCGCGGCTGGTCCGCCTGTGCCTCGACCTTGGCCGCGATGTCGGCGAGGCTCTTTTCCAGCACGGCGATGCGGCCCTCGGCGTCCACTGTCTGCGCACCTGCGGCGTTGACTGCCTTCTCGATCGTGTCGATGCGCCCGGTGAGTTGCGCGAGGTCGTCCTGAGCTGCGCCGCCCCCGTCCTGGCGTAATGCGGCGACCGCCGCTTCGAGGGCATCGAGCCGCGAAGCGAGTTGCGCCGCCGTTTCGCCGCCGTCGGCACCACCCGCCGCGCCGCCCGCCTCGACCGCGCCCTTCAGCGCGGCGAGATCGGCCGCAAGTCCGTCGACCGTCGCCGAGAGCGTACCGACCGTCGCCGAGAGGTTGCCGACCGTCGCCGAGAGGTTGCCGACCGTCGTGTTCGAATCGCCCAGCGCCTTGCGCAACTCCTCGACCCCCGCCGCCGAGCCGTCGCCGAGGCCGGCGACCTGCTGCTTGAGGTTCTCGATTTCCGTCCGCAACGCGGTGACCGCCGCATTGTCCCCACCGGGGGCGCCGGGAGAGGGGAGCAGGCCGGCATACTGGATGACGCCGGCGCCCGCGAGCGCAACGATGCCGCCGATCAGGCCGGCGACGAGGGCCGAGGCCCTACCGGGCCGCGCCGCGGGGGGCATCGGCGCCGGGGCCTGTTCAGCCGTTTCCTGCGGCCGGGCGCGGCCGAAATGCGGGGTATCCTGTCGCGGCGTTCCGGTCGAAGCGCGTTCCTCGGAAGCCGCGGCAGCAAGAAACGCGTCGGGTGCCTCGGCGGTGGCCGGCTCGGGCACGAATTCGGAAGTCTGAGGATCGGCTGGGGCGTCCGCCATCGCGTCGCCGGCATCCTGTGCGACCGGCGCACTGGCAGCCGCGTCGGCTTCCGCCTCGCTCGTGGCGGCGTCGTCCGTCACGGCGGCTTCCTCCTCGATGCGGCGCACCTCCTCGGGACCCAGATCGATCGTCACGGGCTCACGTTGGGTCCTGGCATGCCGCGTCTTCGGCGTCTTCACCATGGAGGGGCTCCGTGTTGTTCGCTGCCGTCACGCGATCGGCGTTAGCTTGGATCACTACCCATATCAACCTCGCCTGAAAAGAGGCGCGGTCAAGGCGGGTTGCCGCAGCCGGCAACGACGAGGTCCAACAGCGCCTGCTCGCTCGGGTGTCGAGCGACCGCTATCCGCGACGCATCGATTCCGTCCAGCGCTGCGGCGATCCGGGACGACAGGCAGCAGAACCGCGCCGCCGCCAGGGTCAGGCCGGCGTCGGTGTCGTGCAAAAGGGCGGAGAGAAGACGCGCCGATTCGGCTGAGTGGAGCAGCACGGAGTCGATCGGCTTGCCGCTGCCCGCCGCCCCGAGGTCCTTCGCCGCGTCGCCCAGCGGCCTCGTGTCGTAGGTTTCCACGGCCGTGACCAGAAGCCCGGCGCGCGCTAGCTCCGCCTCGAACGCCGGAAGCCGCACCTTGCCGCAGAGATAGAGCAACCGCGAGCCGGCCGGAAACCGTTTCGCGACGAGCGCCGCCAGTCCGACGGCATCGCCCGGCCCCGTTTCAAGCGCGGCGAAGCCGGCCTTGCGCGCGGCCGCGGCGGTTTCGGTGCCGACGACGAAGCAGGGCTTCTGCGCACATGCCGACAGCAGCGCCGTCGGCGCGAAACGAAGTGCGTTGGCGCTGGTCACGGCTACCGCGTCGACCGATGCGCCGTTCGGCAGTTCCGCGAGTTTCACGCCGCGCGTCTCGGTGAGCGGCAGCACGATCGGCTCGAAGCCGAGCGCGGCGAGCTTGCGCGCCGTGGCCTCGGCGCCGGGCTGCGGCCGCGTCACGAGAACGCGACGGCCCATCTCAGGACCAGCCCTCGAAGAAGCGCGTGCCCGCCTTGGCGCGCACGGCCTCGCCGGCGCGCCGGCCGATCGCCGCGGCTTCCGCCGCCGGGCCTTCGCCGGCGATCGCGTGCTGTTCCCGGCCGTCGTGCGTGAGGATCAGCCCCGCGAAGGAAAGGCGGTCGCCGTCGACGCTGGCATGGCCAGCGATCGGGGTGCGGCACGAGCCATCGAGCGAGGCGAGGAAGGCGCGCTCACAGGCGAGCGCCGCCGCGGTCTTCTCGTCGCCGATCGGCCGGAGCAGACGGGCCGCTTCCCCGTCGCCCTTGCGCGCCTCGATGCAGATCGCGCCCTGGCCGGGTGCCGGGGGAAAGTCCTCAAGCGGCAGCAACTCGGTGATGCGATCGGCCAGCCCGAGCCGGCGCAGGCCGGCATTGGCGAGCAGCGTGCCGTCGACCGAGCCCTCGTCCAGCTTGCGCAGGCGAGTCTGCACGTTGCCGCGGAACATGACGACCTCGAGGTCGGGCCTTAGCCGCCGGATCAGCGCCTGGCGGCGCAGTGACGACGAGCCGACCACCGCCCGGTCGGGCAGGTCGCGGAGCCGCGCCGCCTTGCCGCCGATGAAGGCGTCGCGCGGGTCCTCGCGCGGCAGGAACGCGGCGAGCTCCAAGCCCTGCGGCAGCGCCGTCGGCATGTCCTTCGAGGAATGCACGGCGATGTCGATGCGGCCGTCGAGCAGGGCTTCCTCGATCTCCTTCGTGAACAGCCCCTTGCCGCCGGCCTCCGACAGCGGCCGGTCCTGGATGCGGTCGCCGCTGGTCGAGATGACGACGATGGCGAAAGCCTCCTCGGGAAGGCCATGCGCCGCCATCAGGCGGGCGCGCGTCTCGTGGGCCTGCGCCAGCGCGAGAGCGCTGCCGCGTGTGCCGATCCGGAAGACGGTTGTTTGCATCGTCGGGTCCATGTTAACCCCGCGCCGGGCCGGGGCTTCTTTCCGACCCGTCCTATCGGGGAAAGCGCCGACGGGCAATCCATGGGCAAGGCAGGCGAACTCAGCGTTCTGGGCATCGAGACGAGCTGCGACGAGACCGCCGCGGCTGTCGTGTCGTGGAGCGAGGCCGGCGGGCCGTCGATCCGTTCCAACGTCGTCTTGAGCCAGATCCGCGAGCACGAGGCGTTCGGCGGCGTCGTGCCGGAAATCGCGGCGCGCGCTCATGTCGAGGCGCTCGACGGCGTCGTCGAGGCGGCGCTGAAGGACGCGGGCGTTTCGCTCGGCGACGTCGACGCCATCGCCGCGACGGCCGGACCCGGCCTCATCGGCGGGCTGATCGTCGGCCTGATGACGGCCAAGGCGCTGGCCGCGGCGAGCGGCAAGCCGCTGATCGCCGTCAACCACCTCGAAGGCCATGCGCTGACCGGCCGACTTACCGACGGCCTGTCGTTTCCCTACCTCCTGCTGCTCGTCTCCGGCGGCCACACGCAGATCGTTCTGGTGCGCGGCGTCGGCGACTACGAGCGCTGGGCGACCACCATCGACGACGCGCTCGGCGAGGCCTTCGACAAGACCGCCAAGCTGATCGGCCTGCCTTATCCCGGCGGCCCCAATGTCGAGAAGGCGGCGGTGCGCGGCGACGGCGCCCGTTTCGCGCTACCGCGACCGATGAAGGGCGAGGCGCGGCCCGACTTCTCCTTTTCCGGCCTGAAGACGGCCGTTCGCCAGGCCGCGACGGCGATCGCGCCTCTGTCCGCGACCGACGTCGACGATCTCTGCGCCTCCTTCCAGGAAGCCATCGCCGAGACGCTGGAGGACCGCGTCGGCCGCAGCCTCGACCGGTTCCGGGCGGCGTTCCCGGGAATCGCCGGGCCGGTGCTCGTCGTCGCCGGCGGCGTCGCAGCCAACCGCGCCGTACGCGCGCGGCTGGAGCGCACCTGTGCGAGCCGCGGCTTCCGCTTCGTCGCGCCGCCGCAGGTGCTGTGCACCGACAACGGCGCCATGATCGCCTGGGCGGGGATCGAGCGCCTGCGCGCCGGCCTCGCAGGGGCCGACGCCATGACGCTAGCACCGCGTTCGCGCTGGCCGCTCGACGAGTATGCCGGACCGCTGATCGGCTCCGGGCGGCGGGGAGCCAAGGCATGAGCGGCGGCCGGTTCTGCATCCTCGGCGGCGGCGCCTGGGGCACGGCGCTGGCGCTGACCGCGCGCCGGGCCGGACACGCGGTGAGGTTGTGGGCGCGCGACGCCGCCACGGTGGATGCGATCAATACCGATCGCGCCAACCCGCGCTACCTGCCGGGCGTGACCATCGACGAAGGCGTGCGCGCCACGACCGACGCCGCCGAGGCGCTCGCCGGGGCCGGCGAGGTGCTGGCCGTCGTGCCGGCGCAGACGCTGCGCGGCGTACTCGCCACGATCGGTCCGGACATGCCGGCAGGGGCGACGCTCGTGCTCTGCGCCAAGGGCATCGAGCGCGGCACCGGCCGACTGATGACAGAAGTGGTTGCCGAAGCGCTGCCGGAAGTCGCCACCGCCGTGCTTTCCGGCCCGAGCTTCGCCACGGACGTGGCGCGCGGCCTGCCGACGGCCGTCGTCGTCGCCTCCGCCGAGCGCGAGCGCGCCGTACGGCTCGCGCGGCTCCTGTCGACGCCGGCGTTCCGCTGCTACTCGACCGACGACGTCGTCGGCGTCGAAATCGGCGGGGCGCTGAAGAACGTGCTCGCCATCGCAGCGGGTACCGTCAGCGGCGCCGGGCTCGGCGCCAGCGCCCAGGCGGCGATGGTGACGCGCGGCTTCGTCGAGCTGCGCCGCATGGCCGCCGCCTACGGCGCCCGCCCCGAGACGGTGATGGGGCTGTCCGGCTTCGGCGACCTGATGCTGTCGTGCAGTTCGGCGCAGTCGCGCAACTTCGCCTACGGCCTTACGCTCGGCCGCGGGGGCCCGCTGGCCGGCCTGCCGCTGGCGGAAGGCGTGCCGACCGCCGAGATCGCCGCCAGCATCGCCGACGGGCGCGGCATTGAAGCGCCGATCATCCACGCCGTGCACGACCTGCTCGGCGGCCGCACCACCGTGCGCGAGGCCGTCGCCGCTTTGATGTCGCGGCCGCTGCGCGACGAGGACGAATAGGACGCATGAGGGTCGCTAGCGCCGGCAGCGGCGCGGGCGACCGGGATTCAACGGCCCGATGGCGAGACGGCCGGGGCGAAAGGGGTCGAGGCGGTGAATTTCTGGCTCTTCAAGTCCGAGCCCTTCAAGTTCTCCTGGGAGATGCTGAAGGCAAAGGGTGCTGCAGGCGCCGAATGGGACGGCGTGCGCAACTACCAGGCGCGCAACAACATGCGCGCCATGGCGCTCGGCGACCGCGGCTTCTTCTACCATTCGAACGAGGGCCTCGCGGTCGTCGGCATCGTCGAGGTGTGCGGCCTCGCCCATCCCGATTCGACCACCGACGACCCGCGCTGGGAGTGCGTCGACGTGCGCGCGCTGGAAGACATGCCTCAGCCGGTGACGCTCCCCGACATCAAGGCGAACCCGGCGCTTTCCGCCATGGTGCTGGTCAACAATTCGCGCCTCTCGGTGCAGCCGGTGACGGCGGCGGAATGGCGCGAGATCTGCCGCATGGGCGGCATGACCGGCGCCTGATGCCGCTCGACCCGCGCGACTTCGAGGTCTTCATCCGCGAAAACACGGCGCTGGCGCCGCCGCCGCATGTGCCTGAGCTGAAGCTCTGGCTCGCCGACGAGGCGCACGATCTCTGGCTGAAGACCGAGGAGGAGCTGGAGACGATCGGCCTGCCGCCGCCCTTCTGGGCTTTCGCCTGGGCCGGCGGCCAGGGGCTGGCGCGCTTTGTGCTCGACAATCCCGGCGCCGTGCGCGCAAAGACCGTACTCGACTTCGCCTCCGGTTCCGGTCTGGTCGGCATCGCCGCGGCGAAGGCCGGCGCGGCCGCCGTGACCTGCGCCGACATCGACCCGTTCTGCGGCCCGGCGATCCGCCTCAACGCCGCGGCGAACGGCGTCTCGGCGGCGTTCTGTGCGGAAGACCTGGTCGGCGCGGACCAGGGCTGGGACGTGGTGCTGGCCGGCGACGTCTTCTACCAGAAGTCGATCGTCGACCGGCTGGTGCCGTGGTTCGAGGCGCTCGCCGCCCGCGGCGCCGAGGTGCTGGTCGGCGATCCGGGCCGCGCCTACCTGCCGAAGGCGCGGCTGGAGGCGCTCGCCACCTACCAGGTGCCGGTCACCCGCTCGCTCGAGGACGCCGAGGTGAAGAGGACGACGGTCTGGCGCTTCGCTTGACCGCGCCGGCCGACGGGCGTTCAATCCGGCCTCCCCGTGCGTGGACAGGCGGGGCGGGAGAAATGGAATGGATATCAGTGCGGTCAACTTCATCGCCGTTCTGGCCGCGGCGGTCGCGGCCTTCATCTTCGGCGCGGTCTATTACGGCCTTCTCGGCAAGCCGTGGATGAAGGCGGCGCGCATCGACCCGTCTTCGGCGAAGATGTCGGCGGGCCTGTTCGTCACCAGCTTCGTCGCCGAGCTCGTCATGGCCTTCGTGCTCTCCGCGGCGATCGACGCCTTCGGCATGGGCTCGACGACGGTGGCAAGCGGCCTCATCGCCGGCGTCATCGTCTGGCTCGGCTTCATGGCGACGACCATGGCGGTCAACCACCGCTACCAGGGATTCGGCTGGGACCTGACGCTGATCGACGGGCTGCACTGGCTGGGCGTAGCGCTGGTCATGGGCGCGGTGATCGGCTGGTTCGGCGGCGCGGCGGTTTAGGGCCAGCAAGGGGCCGCGCCGGCGATCGGAGATTTCTTTCGGTCGGAACGTGCGGGGGCGGCCTTACGACGTGTCGGGCGGCCGGAAGGGCCGGCGCGCGGCGGGGAAGCCGACGACGAGGAGCAGCGGCAGGTTCGTCGCGCCGGCGGCGCAGGACGCCCAGCCGGCGGAACCCTCGTGAGACCGGTTGGCGGCACGCGCGTCGGCGCCGTCGTCCGCGTCGGCCAGCATGCCGAGCAGGGCGGCGAGCATGCGCAGGCGCAGCGCCAGCAGCTCTGCCCCGCCGGCGCCGTAATGCGTGGCGGACGGTTCCCCGGGCGCGAGCAGGTCCTGGTAGGGCCAGTCGGAGGGCCAGTCCGGGCAGGGGCAGCCGGCCTCGATCGCCTCGGCGATCAACGCCGCCGTTTCCCGGGCGGCGAAGGCCCGCGCGATTTTTTCGGCCCGGCCAAGAATGGCGAGCACGACGAAGCGGACGGGCAGGGAGCGGCCGGCGGCGCGCTCGGCAAGGAACGCGAGCGCCAGCAGTGTCGCCGCGATGCCCTTCAACGTGCCCCTGTCCTGCACCACCATCTCCGGGCCTCCTTCGCCCGCGGTGATTCTACGGCGGGTCTTTTGGGAGGGGGATAAAATTGGGGCGGGAATCGCGGAAGGCGTTGATATCGTTGAAGCGGCTGGCGGATTTAATCCCCGCGTTGGCGATGCTGGAGCCGGTGGGCGGAGGCGGCGAGGCGTTGCGACGGTCATCCGGTCGAGTGCAGCCTCAATGCGGGGATCATCCGCGTCAGGGTGCCATCTTTGCGCACGAACTGGTTGAAGAGTGCAGCGCCGGCATGGAGCAGAATAAGCGTGAACATCGCGATGTTGATGTAAAAATGCAGGTCGCCCAAATGGGCGACGCCCGAGCGCGTCAGCATACCGGTGAAACCCACGCCGAGAAGACAGAGGTAAAGTGCGTTGTGGACCAGTCCGGCAATGACGGCCTGTGCCGATGAGGTACCCTGCGGGTGACCTGGAACGCCGTACCGATAGCGTAGCCATAGCCGGACCAGTACGGCCAAAAAGACGAGAGAGCCGATCAAGCCATGCATCATGGCGAGCGTGGCGTCAGCAGGGTCAGGGACAAGACCTGCATATTGGGCCGTTGTCTCACGTACCATCGGCTCATGGATGGCGATCTGGACGATCACGCCGAGCATGACGAACCAGTGGAGCACGATTTGGGCGGGGCGATAGGCCTGTGCGGTGGAGGAGGTCATGCGGCATCCCTTTCGGTTCGAGTAGCGCGAGAAAAAGCGAGCGACAGCGTGGCGCCCGCTGGATCGGAGCCTGACAGATTGCCTGCGGCGTCCAGGTGAAGGTGCGTGCTGGCCTGCTTGAAGAGCGCTGCGTCTGATGTCGTCAGGTGGTAGCGAAGAAGGCGCGCCGTATGGTCTGGCGCTGGTGGCGCACCCCGTCCCGCCCAGATGTTGAGAGCGAGCCTGTGCGTATAGGCAGCGCCCGCTCCCATATCGGCCATGCCCATCGATGGCAGCAACAGATTACGGGCAAATCCAAGCCCCTCGAACCAGTCCAGCCCCGGCTCCAGGGCCGGGACATGGAGGTGAATGTGGGCCACAACTGTCTCGGGCGCGATGGGTGCCGAAGGATCTGTTCCGGCTGCTGCGGCAAGCTCAGCCTTTATATCGAGCGGATCTCGGCCACTCCGGAACCGTCCCTCGCTGTCGATCATCGCGAAGCTGGAGCTGGCTTCGTCGAAGCGTGCGAAGCGCTCTGGTGTCTCAAGCGCAATCTCGATCCCATGTCCGTCGGGATCGTTGAGGTAGATCGCCTTCGACATCGTGTGATCGACCGGGGAAACCCGCAGTTCAAGGCCCTTGAAACGGGTGAGAAGGCGTGAAAACTCTTCTTGCGATGGCACGGCAAAGGCGGCGTGATAAAGGCCTGTGACGTCATTCATGACGGGCCGCTGGGCGCCCGGTTGTAGGATCAAGAGGGTGCGTTCTGACGTCCCGAGCGCAACGCCGGTTCCTGGATCGGGGCGGGGGAGAAATCCAAGCGCCCCGGTCCAAAACCGCACCGCGCGGTCAAGGTCGGTGACGGACAGTTCCACGGCGCCCCAGGTCAGCCGTTCGGGAAGACCACGGGTCTTCAGGCTGCGGGCCAGTTTCAGGGCATCCGTATCCATGTCGGTCGTCTCCTTCGTCGTGGGGTTTAGCGCGGCAGGATCGGCGCCTTGCGCGAGCGTCCCCAGATCACCAGCACTGCGAGTGCGACGTAGATCAGGTTGAAGGGAAGCGGTGCGAACTCGCCCCGGATGGCGTGGAAGGGGATTGCTAGCGCCTGGATCGCCAGAAGCCCGGTTGCTGCCAGAACCGTCAGATGCGGCTTGATCCGGGTGGCGGCCGGCAGGATCAGTCCGATGACGCCGAGAAGCTCCGTGATCCCGATGAAGCGGACGAAGGCGAGCGGTGCCTCCGACATCCAGACGGCGCCCATGGCTGCGGCCTCCTCGGGGGACAGCAGCAGGTGCATCCAGACACCCATGAGATAAAGGGTTGCAAGCGCGATCTGCGCTCCCCAGAGGCCGATGTTCCAGCGGGCGCTCGATGGTGCAGCTGTGGCGGCGAGTGTCGACATTTTGAACCTGTTCCATAAGTCTGCCGCCTTCTTGGAGATTGCGGCGCGGTTGATGATGGACAGGATGCTATGGCTTTCGTACTGTTTGATCATTTGCACAATGATTGAAGGTTCGTTTCTTGTGAGGAGATGATCATGGACGCGCTTGTTGGTCTCCGCGTCTTCGCAACGGTTGCCGAACTGCGGAGCTTTTCTGCCGCTGCAGAGCGTCTTGGCCTTTCTGCGGCTATGACCAGCAAACACGTCCAGCATCTGGAGGCGCGCGTGGGCGCAAGGCTCCTCAATCGAACCAGCCGCAGCGTCAGTTTGACGGAATCCGGAACGCTCTATCTGGGGACCGTTCGAACGCTCCTGGAGGGGCTGGAGCAGGCCGAGGCGCAACTCTCGCACACCACCGTTTCGCCGAAGGGGACGCTCAAGGTCAGCCTGCCGGTATGGATGGCAAATCCTGCCTTCGCTCGTCTGCTAGTCGCGTTCCGCGCGCAGCACCCGGCGGTGACGCTCGACCTGGACCTCTCCGGTCGCAAGGTCAATCTCGTGGAAGAAGGCTTTGATCTTGCATTGCGCGTGACCGCTGCCTTGGATGATACCCTGATTGCTCGCCGTCTGGCGACGATCCGTTTCGTCCTTGTAGGAACGCCTGAGCTCCTCGATCGCCTCGGGCGACCGAAAGGTCCGGAGCAATTGCGAGGCGCTCCTTTCCTGGCCTACAGCGCCGTTGCCCCCGATGGCCGGGTGCGGCTTGGCAGAGGGCCGGACGCCCCGGAACTGCATCTCACCCCGGTTCTCCTGAGTGGCAACGAGTCTCTCCTCTATCTGGCCGCGCGTGAGGGGCTTGGCCTGTCCATAATGCCCCACTGGTTGGTGCAGGACGACCTGGCCCAGGGCCGGCTCGAAGCCGTCGTGGCCAGAGAGTTCTGGCCCGAAGTCACCTTGCATGCCGTCTATCCCAACCGGAGCTATCTGCCAGCCAAGACGCGGTCATTTCTGGACTATCTGACTGGTCCGCGCGGAATTGGCGGTCTGGAGCCTGAATAGCCAATTATCTACTGAGAAGAAACAGATCATTAATGATTGCGGTCATGATGCACCGAAAATGAAACGGTAGCCTCCTCTCACGTCCAGCAAAGGCCGATCGGCAGCCTGGCGTAAGAACCCTGAGGGAAGAGGAGATCTCACATGACCATCACTCGACGCGCATCCATGCTCCTTGCTGCCGCCGCGACGGCTGTGGCGCTGGTGGCCAGCCCGGCATCGGCTGAGTCCGCGCACAAGGAAAAAATCCGTCTGTTCTACGAGACGTTCGTAACCGGCAATGCTGACCTTCTCGATCAGGTCCTGGCCGAGGACTGGTCGAACGTACCGACCAATCCCGGTCAGGGCCCTGGCCGTGCCGGTTTCAAGGCGATGATCCCCGGAATGTCCGCCACCTTCACCAACGGCGAGTTTGTGATCGAGGACATGGTCGAGGAAGGCAACAAGGTCGTGGTTCGCTCGACCTATTCCGCCACGCAGGCGGGGCCGTTCGCCGGCTTCCCGTCCAAGGGCAAGAACTTCACGATCATGACCATCGATATCCACGAGTTCAACAACGATGACATGGTGATCAAGACCTGGCATCTGGAGGACTGGCTGGGCGGCCTGTTCCAGATGGGCGCCTTCGACAGATAGCCGTTGTTCGACGTGGTTATGACTGTCCGCTTCTGATGCTCAATCGCCAGAACCGGACAGTCAACTTCCGGCCCCAAGCGCCCCCTTCACTCCCCCATGACAAACCCCGCCATGTGCTCCGCCCACGCGCGGTAGCCGGCGGCCGAAGCGTGGAAGCCGTCGGACGAGAAGCCGGCCTGCGGGTCGAGGATCGGCAGGCGGGTGGCGGGGATGGCGCCGCGTTCGCGGCAGAGCCGTTCGCCCATGCGGTTGATCATGGCGGCGCGGATTTCGAGCAGTCGGCCGAGCGCCTTCGGCAGGGCCGGCACCAGGGTCATGTCGACGACCGGCGACCAGACGATTCGCGCCTCGGGCCACTTCGCCCTCAGCGCATAGAGCAGGCCGCCGAACTCGCGCTTGAAGCGGCGGGCGGTGTGAAAAT
>CAJPFN010000097.1 GCA_905339215.1 Rhizobiaceae bacterium | reverse complement strand
GATCTCGGTCCTGGACAAGGCGTTCACGTCCACGTCGCGCGCGGCATGAACCTCGGCGCCGTTGCCGATGGATGCGCTGGTGTCGTTCTTGAAGTTCCCCACGTCCACGCCGCCGGCCACGCCGACCGCACCCACGCCCAGAGAACCAGCGATGACGTTGCTCCTGGTGCTGTTGCGGGCGCTGACGTTGACGTCCTGCTCCACGTTGCCGTCCGTCACGCCCTTGTTGATTTTGGCGTTGCTGGCGATGGACGCATGTGTGTCGGAATCCACGGTCTGCACGGTGACCGCACCCGACACGCCGGCGAAGAATCCGCCTGCCCCGGCGGCCGCCACCGAGAACACGTCCTCTGAAGAACTGGCCTCGACCGAGAGTCCCTTGATCGTGCCGGTGTCGTCCACGCTGTTGCCGCTGTAGGCGGTCATGAGGCCGGTGTCATTGCCGCGGGCATTGATCGTAGCGCCGGTGCCCACCGCTGCCGTCGTGTTCTTGCTCAACGAGGTGATGCCCACCGCGCCGCCGACCCCGGCGCCGCCGATGCCGATGGCCACGGTGCCTGCGATCATGTCGGTCTCCGTATCGTCGCGCGCGCTGATGCGCGCGTTGCCGCCAGCGTCCACCGTGGAATCCGTGCCGGTGACGGCGCTCGTGGCGGTGTTCAGCGCCAGCACCGACACCGAACCGGAAACGCCGACCGTGCCGGCCACGCCCAGGCTGGCGGAGATGGACAGCACCTCTTCCTCGGCTCGGGCCAGCACCTCCACGTCCTTCCTGGCGTTGACCAGCGCACCCGTGCCGACACTGGCCCCAGTGGTCAGGTTGGCCACGGTAACGTCCGCGCCGACGCCAATGCCCACTGCCCCGGCGCCTGAACCGGAGCCGGCCACACCCATGTGATAGTAGTCATTGCCGGCAGCCACCAGCACCGACTGTCCGGCGTCGGCCGCTGCCTTGTCCTGGTTGACCTTGGCTCCGGCGCCGATGCTGGCGGAGGTGTCGGTGGTGATGACATTGACGTTGCCGGCCAGAGTGATTGCCGCCGTACCCGCTATGGAGCCGGTTGCGGAGATGGATTCGATGTCGTCCTGGTTGGTTGCGCTCACCGCGACGCCGTGGATCGTCTTGGTGCTGCGCGCGGCGGAGCGCTGTTGGGTCAGCGCCTGGCTGTTGCTGCCGCTGTTGCTGGAGCTGGGCGCACTGATCTCGCCCTCAGCACCGGAGTTTGCCCCGAAGGCGACGGCGAAGCCGCCATCGGCGACATCGATGCCCGCGCCCTTGCCCAGCCCGTTCACTTCGGCGTTGTCGCCGATGCTGGCGGTTACGCTCTTGTCGACCACCTGAACAGCGGCCGAGGCACCGACACCTGCGGCACCGCCGAAAGCGCCGTTACCCGCGATCATATCCATCTCGGTGGCATTGTCGGCGCTCACCACGACACTGCCATCGGCGCGCACCTTGGCGCTGTTGCCGATAGTCGCGGCGGTGCCCAGACCCAGGTCATAGACCGACGCAGAACCGGCGATGCCGGCCGATCCTCCGGCAGCGAGCGAGGCCGCCACCGAGGTGATTTTCTCGGTGCTCAGGGCTTCGACGATGATGTTGCTCTTGGCCTTGACCGTGGTCGGTGTTGCACCGGAAGAATTGATGTCGGCACGTGTATCCTTGTCGATCACGCCCACCTCGGCGCCTGCCCCGACGCCGGCCGAACCGCCGAAGGCCACCGCACCGGCCACGCCGAGCAGCTTGGTGGCGTCTGATGCATGGACCAGAACATTCTGGGCCGCACCACCGTCGTTCGCGTCGTTGACCTTGGCTCCCGCCCCGACCGTGGCGTAGGTTTTCTCATCCATCACGGTTACCGTGGCCGAACCCGCAATGCCCGCCTTGCCTCCACCGGCGCCGCCGGCGGCGATGGTCTGGATGTCCTCAAAGGAGGTGGCCGAGATCGCGAGTCCCGTGACATCTTCTTTCGTGCGGTTACCCGAGCCATCCTTCTCGCCGGTATATATCTTGCCCGCCGCGTGCTTGCCGCGCGCGTTGACGTCGGCGCCTGCTCCGAGCGTGGCCTCGACGCGGTTATCGGTGATGAGCGTGGAATTGGCAACGGCGATGGCCGCAGCGCCGGCGCCGGCCACATTGCCCCCAAGGCTGAAAATATCCACGTCGTCCGACGCGCTGACCAGCACGTTGCCGTCGGCGGTCACCCTGGATGTGCCGTCCACAGTCGCTGTCACGTTGTTGGTTCCTTGCACCACCGATGCCGATCCGCCTATCCCGACCTTGTTGGCGAAGCTGCCGCCGACGGCGAACGCCTGGACCTCGGTGGTGGAATCGGCCGTGACCTTCACATCACCTGCGGTGGATTCCACGTCGGCACCTGTCCGAATGGCGGCGTCGACGATGTTGTTCACATCGCTCCAGGCGAAGGAGAGGCCGAAGGCCGCCTTGCCCGTGGTGGCGGCAAGACCGCCCGCGATGGCGAATATCCTGGACTTGTCGCCAGCACCGACCGTGATGTTGCCCGACGAGTCGACACCGTCGCCGTTCTTCTGTCCGGCAATCCAGGCGCGTGTCTCGTTGCCGAGTGTGTTGACCGACACCGCGCCCGCGCCCGCCATATTGCCCGTGCTGGCGCCGATGGCAGCGGAGATGGTGTCGATGGAATTGTCTGTGGTCGCCGACAGCGTAACGTCGCCGGCGGCGTCCACATCGGAGGTATTGACGTAGGTTTGTGTCAGGTTATCCAGCTTGTTCCAGGCGAAGGAGAGTCCAATTCCCGCCTTGCCGCCGAAGGCGATGGCGCCGGCGATGGACTTGATGAACGAATCATCGAGGGCGGTCATGCTCACGGCCTG
>CAJPFN010000096.1 GCA_905339215.1 Rhizobiaceae bacterium | reverse complement strand
GTGCGCTCTGGGCGCCGTGGGTCCTGCACACCGGCCTGACGCCGGAATCGGCCTATGGCGGCCAGATGGGCAAGGTCATCGCGTTTGCCCTCGAGGCTGCGGGCGCGCCGATCGTCAAGGGCGGCGCAGGCAAGGCCGTCGACGCCTTCAGGGCGCTGATCGAGGAGCAGGGCGGCGAGACGCGGACCGGCGTCGACGTCGACCGCATCGTCGTGCGCAATGGCGCCGCCTGCGGCGTGGTCACGGCTTCCGGCGAGGAGATTTTCGGCCGCGAGATCGTCTGCTCGGTCGCCCCCGGGCAGCTCTACGGCAGGCTGCTGAAGGGCGTCGCGGAGGCCCGCGACGCCGAGGGCGCCGTCGCCAGCTACCGCCACGGCCGTGGCGACTTCCAGCTCCACTACGCCGTCGACGGACCGATCCGCTGGAAGACGCCGGGGCTCGATGACGTCGCGTTGATCCATCTCGCCGATGGCATCGATTCCGTCTCCAGGTCGGCGAACGAGGCCGAGCGCGGCATGCTGCCGGAAACGCCGACGATCTGCGTCGGCCAGCCGCACCGGCTCGACCCGTCGCGCTGCCCGGAGGGCAAGTCGATCGTCTGGATCCAGATCCCCGACGCCCCGCGCACCGTGAAGGGCGACGCCGCCGGCAAGATCGCAACGTCAGGCACGTGGGACGAAGCGACACGCGAGGCCTTCGCCGACCGCATCGAGTCGATCCTCGCCCGCCACATCGACGGCTTCCCGGGCTCCGTGCTCGCCCGCCGCGCCTATTCGCCGGCCGACCTGGAAAGGCTCAACATCAACCTCGTCGGCGGCGATCCTTATGGCGGCTCATGCTCGATCGACCAGTTCTTCATCTGGCGGCCTTTCGCCGATTCGACGAACGGCAGGACCGCGGTCCGCAACCTGCATCACATCGGCGCCTCGACCCATCCCGGCCCGGGCCTCGGCGGCGGGTCCGGCTTCCTGCTGGCGAAGAGGCTGGGCGGATGAACGACAACACGGAAGTGAAGGTCCGTGAGGACGAGACCATTCCGCGCCTCGGCGAAATCGGTCTGTCGAACTTCGCGCCCTACCTGATGAACCGCATCATGGGGCGCTACAACGCGACCATCCGCCACGAGATGTCGGCGCTGGGCCTGACGACGCCGAAGATGCGCTCGCTCGCGGTCCTTTCCGTCATCGACGGCCTGCAGATCCGCGAACTGGCGGTCTATGCGGTCGTCGAGCAGTCGACGTTGAGCCGGGCGCTCGATCAGCTCGTCGCCGACGGGCTCATTCGCCGCGAGACCGACGCCAACGATAGCCGGTCCACGCGCGTCTTCATCACCGACGCCGGACGCGCCGCCTTCGAGCGTATCTGGCCGGCGATGGCGAAGGCCTATTCGAGGATGTTCACGGGCATTCCCGACGACGAGCGCCGGGCGTTCGTCGCCACGCTGCAAAAAATGCTGAGCAACGTCCGCAAGCACGAAATCTAGGCTCGTGGCGCCGCGCTGGCCCGGCGCGATGTCCACGCAGGAAACGGAACAAGTCAGGCATGGCCGAACGTTCTTTCGCCAGGGAAGTGCAGAAGCTGAAGCTCGGTGCAGGTGAGACCTTCACCAGCGAGGGCATTCTGGCCATCACCAAGGCACTCCTGGAAAGCGGCGTCGGTTACGTCGGCGGCTACCAGGGCGCGCCGATCAGCCACCTGATGGACGTGCTCGCCGACGCGGAGGAGATCCTTTCCGAACTGGGCGTTCGCTTCGAGGCCAATGCCTCGGAGGCGGCCGCGGCGGCCATGCTGGCGGCCTCGGTGCATTACCCGATCCGCGGCGCCGTCACCTTCAAGGGCTCCGTCGGCGTCAACGTCGCCTCCGACGCACTTGCCAACCTCGCCTCTTCGGGCGTCACCGGCGGCGCGCTGGTGATCATCGGCGAGGACTACGGCGAGGGCTCCTCGATCATGCAGGAGCGCAGCCACGCCTTCGCCATGAAGTCGCAGATGTGGCTTCTCGATCCGCGCCCCAACCTGCCGTCGATCGTTCGCTCGGTCGAGCAGGGCTTCGAGCTTTCCGAGGCCACCAACACGCCGGTCATGCTGATGGTGCGCATCCGTTCGTGCCACGTGACCGGTAGCTTCACCGCCAGGGACAACAGGCGCCCGACCTTCACGGTCAAGGATGCGCTGGCCAGCCCGCGCAGCGACTATTCGCGCGTCGTCCTGCCGCCCATGTCCTACGCCCAGGAGCAGGACAAGATCAGGAACCGCTGGCCGGCCGCGCAAAAATACATCCGCGAGAAAGGGCTGAACGAGTTCTTCGGGCCGAAGGACGGCTCCGTCGGCATCGTCTGCCAGGGCGGCATGTACAACGGCGTTATCCGGGCCCTGCAGCGCCTCGGCCTCGCCGACATCTACGGCGAGAGCGAGATCCCGCTCTACGTCCTCAACGTCACCTACCCGATCGTCGGCGACGAATTCCTCGCGTTCTGCGAGGGCAAGTCCCACGTGCTGGTCATCGAGGAAGGCCAGCCCGACTTCCTCGAGCAGGCGCTCGGCTCGATCCTCTACAAGGCCGGCAGCCGGGTCTCGCTGCACGGCAAGGACGTCCTGCCTATGGCCGGCGAGTATACCGGCAAGGTCATGCTCGACGGCGTCGAGGCCTTCCTGCGCAAGGCGGATCCGAACCTTCTTCCCGCGCAGCGGCGCGCCCCCAACCGGCAGGAAACGGCCGCCATCCCCGACCTGTCGAAGACCGTGCCGATCCGCCCGCCGGGCTTCTGTACGGGCTGCCCGGAGCGGCCCATCTTCGCCGCGCTGAAACTGACCGAGAAGGCGCGCGGCAAGCACCAGATTGCGGGCGATATCGGCTGCCACCTGTTCGCCTGCCTGCCGCCCTTCGAGATCGGCGGCTCGACGATGGGCTACGGCCTCGGCCCAGCGTCCAACGCCGCCTTCGACGGCGGCGGCGAGAAGCGCTCGATCTCGATCATTGGCGACGGCGGCTTCTGGCACAACGGCCTTTCGTCCTCGGTCGGCAATGCCGTCTACAACAAGTCCGACAGCGTCATCGTCGTCGTCGACAACTTCTATTCGGCCGCGACCGGCGGCCAGGACGTGCTTTCCTCGCGCGCCGACAACGCCACCAAGTCGACCGGACATCCGATCGCCGAGGCAGTGAAGGGCATCGGCGTGAAGTGGGTCCGCCAGATCGACCGGACCTACGACGTGCCGCGCATGCGCGAGATCCTCGACGAGGCGCTGACCACCGACTACGACGGCCCCAAGGTCATCGTCGCGTCGTCGGAATGCATGCTCAACAAGCAGCGCCGCGAGAAGCCGGCCGCCAGCAAGGCGATCGCCGAGGGACGCCGGGTCGAGAAGCCGCGTTTTGGCGTCGACGAGGACGTCTGCACCGGCGACCACGCCTGCATCCGGCTCTCCGGCTGCCCGTCGCTGTCGCTGAAGAAACTCGACGACCCGCTGCGCGACGATCCCGTAGCCAGCATCGACCAGAGCTGCGTCGGCTGCGGCAATTGCGGCGAGGTCGCCGACGCGGCGGTGCTCTGCCCGTCCTTCTACCGCGCCGACGTCGTCTACAATCCCGGCTGGTTCGAGCGCACGCTGGCGGGACTTTCGCAGCGCGTGATCGGCTGGCTGCAGAAGCGGCGGTCCGGCCGGCGTCTGGAATTTGGGCAGGCTTGAGATGGCAGACGCAATCGTTCTCCCGGCGCGCAGGCCACACGATCCGGCGATGGACCAGATCGTCAAGCTCGCCGTCATGGCGGTCGGCGGCCAGGGCGGCGGCGTGCTCACCAACTGGATCGAGGACTGCGCGCGGCTTAACGGCTACGCGGTGCAGGCGACCTCGGTCGCCGGCGTCGCCCAGCGCACCGGCGCCACGATCTACTACATCGAAATGGCGCCGGAGACCGACCGGGCGCCGGTGTTCTCGCTGATGCCCGCGGCCGGCGACGTCGACATCCTCGTCGCCGCCGAGATGATGGAAGCGGGGCGCGCGATCATGCGCGGCTTCGTCACCCCCGACCGCACCACGCTGATCGCCTCCACGCACCGGGCGCTTGCCGTATCGGAAAAGACCGTCCCCGGCGACGGCATCGCGAAGTCCGAGGAAGTGCTCGCCGCCGCGGAGATCGCCGCCCAGCGGCTGATCGCCTTCGACATGGAGAAGATCGCGGTCGAGTCCGGCACCGTCATCTCGGCGAGCCTGTTCGGCGCGCTGGCCGGGTCCGGCGAGCTTCCCTTCCCGCGTGACAGCTTCGAGAAGGCGATCCGTGCGTCCGGCCGCGGCGTCGAGCCCAGCCTGAAGGCGTTTTCCCGAGCCTTCGAGGCGGCCCAGGCAGGGCGCAAGGAGCTTCCCGCCCAACCACAGGACCGCTCGCAGACCCAACCACTGGCCGGCGCCGGCGCGGCGCGGCCCGTCGGCCCCGAACGCCTTTTGAATCAATGGGATGCGCTGGTGCGGCGGGTCGCCGCCCTGCCCGCGCCCGCCAACCATATGGCGATGCGCGGTCTGCAGGCCGTCGTCGACTTCCAGGATCTCGCCTACGGCGCGGAATACCTTGAAATGCTTAAGGAAATCGTCGCGCGCGATCGCGCCGACAGGGATTTCGTGCTCACGATCGAGGCGGCGAAGTACCTTGCGAAGGCGCTCACCTACGACGACATAATTCGGGTCGCTGATTTGAAGACCCGTGCTTCGCGTTTCGAGCGCGTGCGCCGCGAGATTCGCCCGGCGAAGGACACGCGCATGATGCTGACCGAGTTCATGCATCCGCGCGCCGAGGAGATCGTCGGCCTGCTTCCGGCCGGGATTGGCAAGCGAATTCAATCGAATAGCAGCGCCATGCGGCTGGTCGACCGGCTCTTCAACCGCGGCCGCCGGCTGCGCACCGACCGGCTCCTGCCCTACCTCCAGCTCCACCTCATCGGCGGCCTGCGCCGCTGGCGGCGCGGCACGCTGCGCCACGCCATCGAGATACAGCACGTACGGACCTGGCTGGACGCGGCGCTTGCGCAGTCGTCGGCCGACTACGACGTCGCCGTCGAAATCGTCCGCACCCGCCGCCTGATCAAGGGCTACTCGGATACCCACGCGCGCGGCCTGTCGAAGTACGACCGCGTCATGCAGGCGGTCGAGCTCGTGGCCGGGCGGCCCGACGCGGCGAACTGGATCCGGCGGCTGCGCGACGCCGCACTCCTCGACGAGGACGGAAAGGCCCTTGACGGCGCCTTGCAGACCGTCAAGTCCTTCGCTGACGACAACTAGAATACGAATCCAGCGAGAGGAAACCCATGGCCGTCTGCTACACCACCGATCGGATGCTGCATTTCGGCGACTGCGACATCTCCGGAACGGCCTACTACCCGTCCTACCTCAACATCCTCAACGGCGTCATCGAGGAGTTCTGGGCCGCGATCGGCTACCCTTGGCACGAGATCATCTGGAACGAGCGCTGGGGCACGCCGACCGTCCACCTGACCTGTGACTTCTCCAAGCCGTCCTTCTTCGGCGACAAGCTGACCTTCCGGCTGACCATCACCCGGGTCGGCAAGTCGTCGGTGACCATCGAGCACACCGTGCATTGCGGCGACGAGCCGCGCTGGGCGGGTAAGCAGGTGCTCGCCGCGAGCTGGCTCGACAAGCACACCTCGATGGCCTGGCCGGACGACGTCAAGGCCAAGCTCCTGTCGATGCTGTCGACAGAGACGCCCGCAGAAACGTCGGCATAGCCAGCAAAGAAGCGGGTCCGCAGCGTCGTTCGCCGAGGTGCGGCTCAGGCGGCGGAGCGTCCGATCTCCGCCGTCGCCTCGATCTCGACCAGCGCCTCGTCCTCGACAAGCCCCGCAACGACCAGCAGGCTCATGGCCGGGAAGTGACGGCCCAGGACGCGCTGGTAGGCCTCGCCGACCTCGCGCTGGCGGGCGACGTATTCGCGCTTGTCGGTGACGAACCAGGTCAGCCGAACGATGTCCTTCACGCTGCCGCCGGCCGCCGTGACGATGTCGACGATGTTTTGCAGCGCCTGCTCCATCTGCCCGACGAAGTCGCGGCTTTCGAAGACCTGGTCCTTGTTCCAGCCGATCTGGCCGCCGGTGTAGAGCCGCGTTCCGTCGACGAGCATGCCGTTGGCGTAGCCTTTGGGCTTCTTCCAGCCGGGCGGGTTGATGGTCTCGATCATTGGGTTTCCGATCCCGTCTCTTCGGTCAGTTTCGCCGCGCGCCCGCCTCACGCGGACGCAGCCTTCGTCGCCATGGCCAAGGTCTGGCGGGCGATGATCACCTTCTGCACGTCCGAGGCGCCTTCGTAGATCCGGAGCGCACGGATTTCGCGGTAAAGGCTTTCCACGATATGCCCTCGGCGGACGCCGTCGCCGCCATGTAGCTGTACGGCCTTGTCGATGACCTCCTGGGCGCGGTCGGTGGAGAAGAGCTTCGCCATCGCCGCCTCGCGGCTGACGCGCGGCGCGCCGCTGTCCTTCAGCCACGCCGCCCGGTAGACCAGAAGTGCCGCGGCGTCGATGTCGAGCGCCATGTCGGCGATGTGACCCTGCACCATCTGCAATTCGAACAGAGGCGCACCGAAAAGCTCGCGCTCGGCGGCGCGCGACAGGCTCTCGTCGAGCGCCCGCCGGGCGAAGCCGAGCGCCGCGGCGGCGACGGTCGAGCGGAAGACGTCGAGCACCGACATGGCGATGCGGAAGCCGTCGCCCGGCCGGCCGATCATCGCGCTGTGCGGCACGCGGCAGCCGCTGAAGGCGAGCCGCGCCAGCGGATGCGGCGCCACCACCTCCAGCCGTTCGGCGATCGACAAGCCCGGCGTATCTGCCGGCACGATGAACGCCGAGAGCCCCCTTGCGCCCGGTCCCTCGCCGGTTCGCGCGAACACGGTGTAGACGTCGGCGATGCCGCCGTTGGAGATCCACGTCTTCTCGCCGTCGAGCACGTAGCCGTCGCCGTCGCGGACCGCGGCGAGGTCCATGTTGGCGACGTCGGAGCCGGACCGCGGCTCGCTCAGCGCGAAGGCCGACAGCGCCTTGCCCGCACGCGTCAGCGGCAGCCAGCGCCGTTTCTGCCCGTCATTGCCGAAGAGCGAGATGGCGCCGGTGCCGAGGCCCTGCATGGCGAAAGCGAAGTCGGCGAGGCCGTCGTGGCGGGCGAGCGTCTCGCGCAGCAGGCAGAGGCTGCGCACGTCGAGCGCCGAGGCCGGGTCGTCCGGATCGACGGCGGTGAGCTTCAGCCAGCCGCCGTCTCCCAGCGCGGCGACAAGCCCTCGGCAAGCGCCGTCGACGTCGTCGTGGTTCGCATGGCCCAGATGGGCGCCGGCCCATTCCTCGATCGCTGCGGCTAGCGTCCGGTGGCGCGCCTCGAGGAACGGCCAGTCGAGAAAGCTGCGGTCGGCCATCAGTCGCCTCCAAAGACCGGCTTTTGCTTCGCAGCAAACGCTTCGAAGGCCCGGCCGAAGTCCTTCGTCTGCATGCAGATGGCCTGCGCTTGCGCCTCCGCCTCGATGGCCTGCTCAAGGCCCATGTTCCATTCCTGGGCGAGCATGGTCTTGGTCATCATGTGCGCGAAGTTGGGCCCTTCGGCGATACGGGCGGCGAGCGCCTGCGCCTCGGCGTCGAGGGCGTCGGCGGCGACGATGCGGTTGAAGAAGCCCCAGCGCTCGCCCTCGTCCGCGCCCATCGTGCGGCCTGTGTAGAGGAGTTCCGAGGCGCGACCCTGGCCGATGATGCGGGGCAGCATAGCGCAGGCGCCCATGTCGCAGCCGGCGAGGCCGACGCGGGTGAAGAGGAAGGCGGTCTTGGCCTCCGGCGTGCCGATGCGGATGTCGCTCGCCATGGCGATGATGGCGCCGGCGCCGACGCAGATGCCGTCGATCGCCGAGATAACCGGCTTGCCGCAGGCGATCATCGCCTTGACCAGGTCGCCGGTCATCCGCGTGAACTCGAGCAGGCCCTTCATGTCCTTGTCGAGCAACGGCTTGATGATCTCGAACACGTCGCCACCCGAGCAGAAATTGCCGCCGTTCGAGCCGAAGACCACGGCCTTGATCGCGTCGTCGTAGCGCAGCGCGCGGAACCAGTCGCGCAGTTCCGCATAGCTCTCGAAGGTCAGCGGGTTCTTGCGCTCCGGCCGGTCGAGGCGGACGGTCGCCACTCCGTTTTCCACGGACAGGAGGAAATGCTCTGGCTTCGCCATCGTCGTGTTCACTCGCTTTCGTTGTCTTCGAGGGGGCGGACGGCCGCGTCGAGCGTCGCCATCAGCCTGGTCGCCTCGGCCGTCGACAGCCCGCCGAGGATCTCGTCCACCCAGCTCTCGTGCTTGACCGCCATGCGCTGGAACAACTCGCGCCCGGCATTGGTCAGCCGCACGATCGTCGCCCGGCGGTCGTTGTCGACCGGCACGCGAACGATCAGTCCGTCGGACACGAGGCGGTCGACAATGCCGGTGACGTTGCCGTTGGAGACGCGGAGTTCGCTCGACAGGTCGCTCATTCTCAGGCCCGTTTCGACGCGGTAGAGCGCCGCCATCACGTCGAAGCGCGGCAGCGTGCTGTCGAATTCCTCGCGTAGCTTCTCGCGCACCTCGGTCTCGATCAGGCGCGAGGTCTTGAGGATACGCAGCCAGAGCCGCAGGCGCGTCTTCGACGCGGCGCGGCCGCTCTCTTTCCCGGCGGTTTCGGCCGCCGCCACGGCCGGTTCGCCCGAATGCGCGCTCATATCTCGCCCCCCGAAATCGATATCGCCTGGCCGGTGATCGAAGCCGCCGCGTCGCTGCACAGCCACGCCACAGTACCGGCGATTTCGCTGGGCTGGATGAACCGCTTCTGCGGATTGCCGGCCTTCAGCATCGCCTCGGCCTCGGCCCGGCTGCGGCCGGTCCTGGCGACGATGTTGTCCAGCGTGCGCTCCAGCATCGGCGTCTCGGTGTAACCGGGACAGATGGCGTTGACCGTCGTTCCGGTCGACGCCAGTTCGAGCGCCAGCGAGCGCACGAGGCCGATGACGCCGTGCTTGGCCGCGCAATAGGCGCTGACATAGGGGTAGCCCTTCAGCGCCGCCGTCGAAGCGATCGCGATCAGCCGGCCGCCCGGCGCCATGCTGGCCAGCCCCGCCTGGAACGTGTTGAAGACGCCGGTGAGGTTCACCTCGAGCGTCGCCCTGAAAAGCTCCGGCGTCATCCTGGCAAAGGGAGCGCTCTCTGCCGCGCCGGCATTGGCGATGACGATCGACACCGGGCCGGACTTGACCACGGCGCCTGCAACGGCCTGCCGCAGACTTGCGGCCTCGGTTACGTCCGCAGCGGCCGGGATAAGGCGCATGTGGGCGCGCGCAACCTCCTCCAGCGCGGCGAGCCGGCGGCCGACGATGGTCACCGACGCGCCGGCCTCGGCCAGTGCCAGGGCGATCGCCGCGCCGACGCCGCTTCCCGCACCCGTGACGATCGCGTGCCGGCCGGAGAGGTTCCCCGCCATCAGACCTTGCCCAGCACGGCGTCGCCGCGTTCCGCGAGCCGCCACATCTGGTCGCGGCCCTGATAGTAGGGCGCCGGCCATTCCTCCTCGCGGTCGCCGAGCGCGCTTGCCGCGTGCAGCGTCCAGTAGGGGTTGGCCAGATGCGGCCGCGCCAGGCAGACGAGATCGGCGCGGCCCGCCATCAGGATCGAGTTGACGTGGTCGGATTCGTAGATGTTGCCGACCGCCATCGTCGCCATGTGCGCCTCGTTGCGGATCTGGTCGGCGAACGGCGTCTGGAACATGCGGCCGTAGATCGGCCGCGCCTTCTTCGAGGTCTGGCCCGCGGAGACGTCGCAGATGTCGACGCCCGCCTCCTTCAGCATCGCGGCGATGGCGACCGCCTCATGAGGGGTGATTCCGTCCTCGCCGACCCAGTCGTTGGCCGAGATGCGCACCGAGATCGGCTTGTCCTTCGGCCACACCGCGCGCACCGCGTGGAAGACTTCCAGCGGATAGCGCATGCGGTTTTCCGGGCTGCCCCCGTATTCGTCGGTGCGCCGGTTGGTCAGCGGCGTGATGAACGACGACAAAAGGTAGCCGTGCGCCATGTGCAGCTCGAGCATGTCGAAGCCGGCCCGTTCGGCCATCTTCGCCGATTCGACGAACTGGTCGCGGACCATGTCCATGTCGGCGCGGGTCATCGCCTTCGGCGCCTGGTTGCGCTCCGACCAGGGAACGTCCGACGCCGACATCACCGGCCAATTGCCGCTTGCCAGCGGCGCATCGCCCTCCTCCCAGCCGAGCTGGGTGGAGCCCTTGGCGCCGGAGTGGCCGAGCTGGCAGCAGATCTTCGCCGTCGTCTCGCGGTGGACGAAGTCGACGATGCGCTTCCATTCGGCCTCGTGCCGGGCGTCGTAGAGGCCGGGGCAGCCGGGGGTGATGCGCCCTTCCGGCGAGACGCAGGTCATCTCGGTGTAGACGAGGCCGGCGCCGCCCTTGGCGCGCTCGGCGTAGTGGGCGAAGTGCCAGTCGGTCGGACAGCCGTCGACCGCCTTGTACTGTGCCATCGGCGACACCACGACGCGGTTCTTCACCGTCATGCCGCGCAGCGAAAAGGGCTGGAACATCGGCCGGCGCAACGGCGCGTTCTCGCTCACGCCGGACGCCAGCTGGAACCAGCGCTCGGCTCCTTCCAGCCAGTTTTTGTCGCGCAAGCGCAGGTTCTCGTGGGAGATGCGCTGCGAGCGCGTCAGCAGCGAGTAGACGAACTGGACGGGGTCGAGGTCGAGGTAGCGTTCGACGTTCTCGAACCATTCGAGGCTGTTGCGCGCCGCCGACTGCAGCCGCAGCACCTCCATGCGCCGCTCGGCCTGGTAGCGCTCGAAGGCCTTCTGCATGGTCGGCTCGGAATGCAGGTAGTCGGCCAGCGCGATGGCGCTGTCGAAGGCGAGCCGCGACCCGGAGCCGATGGAGAAATGCCCGGTCGCAGCGGCATCGCCCATCAGAACGACATTGCCGTGGTACCAGCGCTCGCAGATCACCCGCGGGAAATTCATCCACACGGCCGAGCCGCGCAGGTGTGCGGCGTTCGACATCAGCTCGTGCCCGCCGAGGTGTCTTGCGAAGATGCGCTGGCAGGTCGCCACCGTCTCCTCTTTCGACATGTCGGCGAAGCCCCAGGCGTCCCAGGTGTGCGGCAGGCATTCGACGATGAAGGTCGCCGTGTCGGCGTCGAATTGGTAGACGTGCGCCCACACCCAGCCGTGCTCGGTCTTCTCGAAGAGGAAGGTGAAGGCGTCGTCGAACTTCTGGTGGGTGCCCAGCCAGATGAACTTGCACAGGCGCATGTCGATGTCGGGCTTGAAGACGTCGGCATATTCCTTGCGCACCAGCGAGTTGATGCCGTCGCTGGCGACGACGAGGTCGTACTCCTTGCGGTACTCCTCGGCGCTCTTGAACTCGGTCTGGAAGCGCATCTCGACGCCGAGCTCGCGGGCCCGCTCCTGCAGGTCGATCAGCGTCTGCTTGCGGCCGAGGCCGGCGAAGCCGTGGCCGCCCGAGACGACGCGCTGGCCCTTGTAGACGACGGCGATGTCGTCCCAGTAGGCGAAGTGGCTGCGAATGGTCTCAGTACTCTTCGGATCGTTCTTCTGCATGCGGCCGAGCGCGTCATCGGACAGGACGACGCCCCAGCCGAACGTGTCGTTGGAACGGTTGCGCTCGAGCACGACGACCTCGTGGGACGGATCGCGCAGCTTCATCGAAATCGCGAAATAGAGGCCCGCAGGCCCACCACCCAAGCACATGACCTTCATGGCGTCGTCCTCCAGCAGCATCGGTCTCAGGGGGTCTTCGATGCGGGCATGCTAGCAGGGTGGATATTTATTTCAAGCCTAAACATTTCTGGTATGAAATTTATCCGACGAAGCGACACGCCGAACGCCGCGAGCCTTGGTTCGCGGCGCGACGTCGACCGGATTGCGAAGGAGCGGGGCCGTCGCCTACTCGGCGTCGGGCTGGTTTTCCGGCGCGGCGGCGATGAAGGCCGGCAGCGCAGCGCACGCATCGGAAATGCGCCGGATCGTCGGATAGGGCGCCATGTCGACGCCGAAGCGCCGGTTGTTGAGCACCTGGGCGTGGAGGCAGATGTCGCCCAGCCCCGGCGTCTCGCCGTGGCAGAAGCGCCCGGTCCGCGGATCGCCGGCAAGCATCGCCTCGAGCGGAGCGAATGTCGCGGCGACCCAGTGGCGGAACCACGTCGTGACCGTCGCGTCGTCGGCGCCGAATTCCGAGCGGAGATAGTCGAGGATGCGCAGATTGTTGACCGGATGGACCTCGCAGGCGACCGCATAGGCGATGGCGCGGACACGGGCCCGGTCCGCAGGCCCCACCGGCAGCAGTGGCGGCTCGGGATGAACCTCGTCGAGATATTCGATGATGGCGAGCGACTGGGTCAGCACCGAGCCGTCCTCCAGCTCCAGCGCCGGGACCAGCCCTTGCGGATTCTTGGCGAGATAGGCAGCCGAGCGCTGCTCGCCCTTCCTCAGATGCCAGGCGACCGTATTGTAGGCGAGGCCCTTCAGGTTGAGCGCCGCGCGCAGGCGGATCGACGTCGACGAGCGGAAATAGCTGTGCAGGACGAGGCTCACGAGTTCGTCCTCTCGCCGATGGCGAAGGTGAGCGGATCGAGCCCATCGATGGTCACCGTGCAAACGTCGCCGGGCACCAGCGGCCCGACGCCGGCGGGCGTTCCCGTGTAGACCAGGTCGCCCGGCATGATGCGCACCGAGCGCGAGAGGATCGAGACGATCTCCGGCACCGACCAGATCATCTCGGCAAGGTCCGCTTCCTGGCGCGTCGAGCCGTTGAGGTCGAGCCGAATGCGGCCCGACAACGGGTGGCCTATCTCCGCGGCCCGGCGGATCGGCCCACATACCGCCGACCGGTCGAAAGCCTTTGCCCAGTCCCAGGGCCTGCCCGCCTCGCGGGCCTCGAACTGCAGGTCTCGCCGCGTCAGGTCGTTGCCGGCAGCGTAGCCGAAGACGTGTTCGAGCGCATCCTCCTCGGCGATCGCGAACCCTTCGCGGCCGATCGCCGCGACCAGTTCGGCCTCGTGGTGCAGGTTGTTCGTCAGCGGCGGATAGGCGATCGTGGCGCCGCTCTCGACGACCGCATCCGCGGGCTTGGTGAAGAAAAACGGTGCCTCGCGGTCGGGATCCTTGCCCATCTCGCGGACATGGGCGGCGTAGTTGCGCCCGACGCAGAAGATACGGCGGACAGGGAAGCGTGCGCTCTCGCCGTGGACGGCGACGCTCGGGACGGGCTGCGGGGGAAAGACAAACGGCACGCGATAGGCTCCATGAGTTGGGTCTCGCCCAGCCGACGCCGGGCGCGGATGGCGACGAACCCAGCCGCCGCTCAGTCGGCACCCCAGCCGACGATGCCCTTGATCTCGAGGAAATCGTGGATCGCCCAGTCGGCGTATTCGCGCCCGTTGCCCGACTGCTTGTAGCCGCCGAACGGAGCGTGCGTGTCCCAGTCCGGGTAGTTCAGGTAGACCGAGCCGGCGCGCATTCGGGCAGAGACGGCGCGGGCATGGCCGATGTCCTTCGACTGCACATAGGCGGCAAGCCCGTAGACCGTGTCGTTGGCGATCCTGACCGCGTCCTCCTCGTCGCGGTAGGAGAGCACCGAAAGCACCGGGCCGAAGATCTCCTCGCGGGAAATCGTCATGTCGGGCGTGACGTGACCGAACACTGTCGGGCGGACATAGTAGCCGCGGTTGAGACCCTCCGGCCGACCGAGGCCGCCTGTGACGAGCGTGGCGCCCTCCTTGAGGCCGCTCTCGATGAGGCGCTGTATCTTGTCGAACTGCAATTGGCTGACCACGGGGCCGAGGCGCGTGTCGGCGGCGTCGGGATGGCCGACCTTGTGCGCCTCGGCCGCCTTCCTGGCGATCTCGAGCGCCTCGTCATGACGCGCCGCCGGTACCAGCATGCGCGTCGGCGCGTCGCAGGACTGGCCGCTGTTGCCGAAGCAGCCTTCCACGCCCTTGGTTACCGCCGTCTCGAAGTCGGCGTCGGGCAGGATGATGTTGGCCGACTTGCCGCCGAGTTCCTGGGCGACGCGCTTGACCGTGTCGGCGGCGGTCTTGGCAACGATGATGCCGGCGCGGGTCGAGCCGGTGAACGATACCATGTCGACGTCCGGGTGCCCCGCCATGACCTGGCCGACGTCGGGGCCGGTGCCGTTGACCAGGTTGAAGACGCCCCTCGGCACGCCGGCGGCCTCCATCGCGTCAGCGAAGATCAGGCCGCTCACCGGCGCAATCTCCGACGGCTTCAGCACGACCGTGCAGCCGGCGGCGATCGCCGGCGCCACCTTGCAGACGATCTGATTGAGCGGCCAGTTCCACGGCGTGATCAGGGCGCAGACGCCGATCGGCTCCTTGACCACCATGGTCGTGCCGCGCCGGTGGCTGAACTCGTAGGCCTCCAGCGCCTCGATCGTCGCCTCCATGTGGGCGCGGCCGGCCCAGGCCTGGGCCTCGCGGGCAAAGCCGATCGGCGCCCCCATCTCGCGCGAGACGGCGCGGGCGATGTCCTCGAAACGCTCGTTATAGGCGGCGAGGATCGCGCGCAGTAGCGCCAGCCGCTCCGCCTTAGTGGTACGCGAGAAGCCGTCGAAGGCGGCGCGAGCGGCCGCCACGGCGCGGTCGACGTCGGCCTTCGAGCCAACCGAGATCGCAGTGAACGCCTCTTCCGTCGCCGGATCGATGACATCGAGCGTTGCCGGCACGACCGGGTCGACCCAGGCGCCGTCGATGTAGAATTTCAGATTGTTGCTCATGGAAGGGGACTCCGGGCTTGGGGCAGGTTCGGTTGCGCCATCCTTGCACGGGAGAAGCCCCGGTGGCGACAGCCGCGCGCCACCGCCGGCAAGAAATGCGGCGTGCGCCTCAACGTTCGAGCCCGTCGAGGAGGCGGTACCAGGCGATCGTCGCGGCCACACCGACGCGGCGGAAGGAGTGGAAGGGGATCGGCCGGATCGGCGTCGGCGGGAACGGCAGCGCTTCGCGAACGCCCTCGGCGAAATAGGCAGCCACGCGCGGCCCGAGCGCGGTCATCAGGCCGACGCCGCGCCCCTGGCAGCCGGCCACGGCGACAAGTCCTTCCTCCGGGACGTGGATGTGCGGCAGGTGGTCGGGTGTCACGGCGACCCGGCCGAACCAGCGTCGCTCGATCGAGACGCCAGCCAGTGCCGGATAGAGCCTCGTCATGGCGCGTTCGAGATGCGCCCAGTCCAACGTCCGCGTCGGCGTCGGCATGCCGCCGCGGCCGCCGACGATGAGGCGGCCGTCGGGGCTGCGGCGATAGTAGATGAGGATGCGCCGCGAATCCGAGACTGCCTGCCCGCCCGGCAGTACGCCGGCCGCAATGCCGTCCGGCAGCGGCGGCGTCGCGATCTGGAAGGAGTTCAGCCAGACCAGTGACTGCGCCAGTCCCGGGACCAGCCCATCCGAATAGGCGTTGGTGGCAACGAGCACTTTTGCCGCTTTTACCGTCGCCCCGGATGCGGTTTGGACGCGCCAGCTGCCGGCCTGGCGCGCAAGTCGCGTCACCCGAGTCCCGGTCGCGATCCGCGCGCCGGCCGCCCGTGCGATCCGCGCCAGTTCGAAGGCGAGCGCCAGCGGCTGCACGACTCCGGCGCGGCGATCGAGCCAGCCGCCGCGATAGCCGGCCGCGCCGGTGAGCCTGCCGATCGCAGCGGCGTCGAGCAGGTCGGCGTCGGCGCCGCGCGCCGACCACTGGCGGTGGCGGTTGGCGGCTGCCTCGAGCGCGGTCGCGGTGTGCGCAGCGAAGATCCAGCCGCCGCGCCGACTTGGAACGTCGAGCCCTTCCGTCCGGATCAGGTCGAAGACCACGTCAGCCGTCGAGGAAACGAAGGAGATCAGCGCCTCTCCCGTCTCCTCACCGAAATGGCCGACCAGCCTTTCGGGATCGAACTTCAAGCCGGGAATCACCTGCCCGCCGTTGAGGCCTGACGCTCCCTGGCCCAGTCCACGGGCCTCGATGACGCGGACGGACAGCCCGCGCCGCGCCGCATGGAGCGCCGTCGACAGGCCGAGTAAGCCGCCGCCGACGATGGCAAGATCGCAGGTCTCTCCGTCGGCGAGCGGATCCGCCGCAGGCGCCGCCAGGTGCGGCGCCATCCATGCCGACAGGCCGACGCCGGCGACAGCGGGTTCATGCTGGACGGACAAGCGGCCTCCGCGTGCGGAACAGGATGAGGGTCATGATCGTCACGTTGAGCAGGTTCCAGGCGATACCGTTGAGGAATGCCGCAGCATAAGAGCCGGTGAGGTCGTAGATCCAGCCCGACATCCAGCCGCCCAGCGCCATTCCGGCAATCGTCGCCATGATGACGACGCCGACGCGCCGCCCCGCCTCTGCGGCCGGCATATATTCCCGCACGATGATGGCATAACAGGGTACGATGCCGCCCTGCGAGAGGCCGAAGACGAAGGAGACGACGTAGAGCGAGGCGAGTCCGTCGAACGGAATATAAAGGAGCAGCGACAGGCCCTGCAGCACGGAGCCGATCAGCAGCGTGCGGATACCGCCGATCCGGTCGGCGAGCATGCCGGAGCCGAGCCGGCTAACGATGCCGGCGCCCAGCATGAGCGCCAGCATCTCGGATCCGCGCGCCACGCCATAGCCGAGGTCGGCGCAGTAGGCGACGATATGCACCTGCGGCATCGACATCGCCACGCAGCAACCCAGACCGGCGATCACCAAGAGTGCCTGCAGCGCCGACGGCGACAGGTCTATCGGCTTCGCCTTGAAGCCGCTCGCTCCCGCGACAGCGTGGAGCGCCGCCGCATGCGGCCGGCGCCGAAGCATCAGGACGAGCGGGACCGTCGTGACCAGGCAGATAACGCCGATGCCGAGATAGGTGGCGCGCCAACCTTCATTGACGAGGAAGGGCTGCATCGCCACTGGCCAGATGGCGCCGGCGAGATAGTTGCCGCTCGCCGCAGCCGTCACGGCGATCCCGCGCCGCAGGCGGAACCAGTGCGAGATATCCGCGAGCAGCGGGCCGAAGGTCGCCGACGAGCCGGCGCCGATGAGCACGCCCTGCACGAGGGCGAATTGCGTGACGGAGGAAGCCATCGACGCCAGGATGAAACCGATGCCGAGCGCAACCGACGCGACGAGGGCCGGCAGCATGTAGCCGACGCGGTCGATTGCCCGGCCGATGAAGACGTTTCCGAGCGCGAAACCGATCATCGTCGCGGTATAGGGCAGCGAGGCCCCGGCGCGATCGACGCCGAACTCGGCCTGTACCGCCGGCAGGACGACGATCACCGCCCACATGCCGACGCCGCCGACGGTGGCGAGCGCGATCGAGATTCCAAGCCTCAGCCAGGCATAGGCGCCGTCGATGTCGGCCAATTCGTGCCCGGCTGCGGCCATATGGGTTCGTCCTCTCGCAGCGCCGCCGTCCGCGTCGCCCGGACAGCTTTCGTGGCTTTACCGGCAACGGGCAGCGCCACGCTGCGCCGACTGCTGTTCCAGACGACATGCGACGGAGCGCTAACCGAATGCCTCGCCTATTTCATGACTATAACTTTCAACTTTTCTGTTGCCGAAGGCCGGGCGGCGTTTTAAGAGGTCTCGTCATCGGCAGCTCGCGTGCGCACGCCCGCCGCCGGGAACAGGCCATCGCAACGCCCGTTCGCAGAAGGACGACCACCTTGCAGATCCGCGCGCTCCTCATGATCATTCTCGCTGCGGCCGCAATCGCCGGGCAGGCCGTTGCCGCCGAATTCCAGGACAGATCCGCGACGGCTGCCGTCCAGCCGTCACCAGCGATCGCAGGTGCTCCGGCTGGCGCGTCCGCCGATGCCTCCGCGGCTCCGCTCGCCATGGTGGAGGGCCCGTCTGCGCTGCCGCGCGATCTGTCGCCCTGGGGCATGTTCATGGCTGCCGACATCGTCGTGAAGGCGGTGATGGTCGGGCTCGCCTTCGCCTCGCTGGCGACCTGGACGGTGTGGCTCGCAAAATCGTTCGAACTCGCCGCCGCGCGTCGCCATGTTCGTCGCGCTGCGCGGGTCATTTGCGCCGCCGAAAGCCTGGAGGCCGCCGTGGGTGCCCTCGATCGCCAGCCGGGACCGTCCGCGCTACTGGCACGGGAGGCGAAGGAGGAAGTTGCCCGTTCGACGGGTCAGGGCGAGCGTGCCGAATCTGACGGCCTCAAGGAACGTGTCGCGTCACGCCTCGGCCGGATCGAGGCCGCCGCGGCGCGGCGCATGACGCGCGGCACCGGCGTGCTCGCCACCATCGGCTCGACTGCGCCGTTCGTCGGCCTGTTCGGCACGGTGTGGGGCATCATGAACGCCTTCATCGGCATCAGCGAGGCGCAGACGACGAATCTCGCGGTCGTCGCCCCCGGCATCGCCGAGGCGCTGCTGGCGACCGCGATGGGTCTCGTCGCGGCGATCCCCGCGGTGGTCATCTACAACGCCTTCGCCCGCGCCATCGGCGGATACCGGCAGACGCTCGCCGACGCCGCGGCCGGTGTCGAACGGCTGGTCAGCCGCGACCTCGATGGCGGCGTCATCGGACGGCGGCCGCCGCGCCGCGCACTCGCGTCCGAATAGGACCGACGCCATGGCCGCAAGGATCCGCGAAACCGCCGGCGACGATCTCGAGGAAAACCACGAGATCAACGTGACGCCGTTCATCGACGTCATCCTCGTGCTGCTGATCATCTTCATGGTCGCGGCGCCGCTGGCGACCGTCGACGTCGCCGTCGACCTGCCGGGCTCGACGGCGACGCCGGCGCCCCGGCCGGAGCAACCGCTCTTCCTGACGCTCAGGCAAGACCTGAGCCTGGCGCTCGGCAACGACGCGGTGTCCCGCGACGGCTTCGCCGCCGCCCTCGCGGCGCGCACGAACGGCGACACCGCGACGCGCATCTTCCTCAGGGCCGACAAGTCTGTCGGCTACGGCGATCTGATGCAGGTCATGAACCTGCTGCGCGGCGCAGGCTACCTGAAGGTAGCGCTGGTCGGCCTAGAGAGCGCCGGCGAGGCCACGCCGGCCACGGCCGCTTACCAGCCGTGACGACGGTCACCCTTCCGGCCGCGCCGAGCCTCGACCTCGGCCGCTTCACGCGCGGCGACGGCGTCCTATGGATCGCCGCCGCCGCCGCGGTGATCTCCATTCATGTCGCCGTCGCCTATGCCGTCCAGTCGCTGCGACCGCAGGATGACGACGGCGGCGCAGTGCCGGCGCTGATGATCGAACTCGCGCCAATTGCCATGACCTCGCCGCTCGCGGTGCAGGGCGACATCGTCGAGGCGGAGCCATCCGAACCGGCGTCGGCGGAGCAAACGGTCGAGACGCTGGACAAAGCCGAACCGGATGCCGCAGCCCAGTCGATCGAGCCGCCGCTCGAGGCGGTTGAGCCGGAGGACGATGCAGTCGACGCCGTGGCGGCCAAAACGCTCACCGCCGAAGCCGCACCTGCGACGAGCCCGCGCGCGCCGTCCGAGCCGGTCGAGCATGCCGCGCTGGTTCCGCCGGACGAGACCGTTCCCGATTCGGTCGAGCCCGAACGGGCGGCGCAGGCCGAAGAGGCGATACCGGACTTCGTCGAAGCGGTGACGCCCGAGGTCGACGTGCCGCTTCCGGCGCCGCGACCGAAGACCGAGGCCGAGTCGGAAGTGAAGGCCGACAGGAAGGCTGCGGCCGGCTCGAAGAAGCCCGCCGCCGAAACCAGCGCCGCGCCAAAGAAGAAGGCGCCCGCCGCGACCCGGAGCGCCGCCGCGGCGAAGGCCGACACGCCGTCGCCGAAGGCCGCCGCGCCGATGAAGGTCGACACGGTCGCGGCACCGAACGCCAACCCGGCGAAGTGGCAGTCGCGGGTCTTGTCCTGGCTGAACCGCCACAAGCGCTACCCGGCGAGCGCGAAGTCGCGCCGGCAGGAAGGCCTCGTCCAGGTCGCTTTCACCGTCGACAAGGGCGGCCGGGTCACCTCGTCGCGCGTCGCCCGCTCGTCGGGCATTCCGGCGCTCGATCAGGCCGCGCTCGACATGGTGCGCAGGGCCTCGCCGGTGCCGGCGCCGCCGCCCGAGATAGCGGCGTCCGCCCTGAAGCTCGCCGTTCCGGTCGATTTCTCCCTGCGCTAGGTCGGTTCGGGCTGGCGGTTCAGCGGACGATGACGATCTGCGTGTTCTGCGGGCCGAACGCCTTGACCAGTTCGAAGAAGTCCTGCGCGTTGTCGGGATGCAGCCGGACGCACCCGTGCGAAGCGGGGCGGCCGAGACGCTTCACGTGCGGCGTCGCGTGCACCGCGTAGCCCCCGTGGAAGAAGACGGAGTGCGGCATCGGCGCGTTGTCGTATTTCCTCGAGTACCACATCTCATGCATGCGCGTCGGCTTGAACGATCCGGTCGGCGTGACATAACCCTTGCCGGCGGTCGAGACCTTCCATTCGAAGGCCTGGCGGCCGTCGACGATGACGCGCATCTTCTGTTCCGAGATCGAAATCTTGGCGACGATCTGGGTGGCGGCGTCGGCCTTGCCGATGCCGGCGCCGAGCATGAGGGACGCTCCCATCAGGGCGCAGGCGGCGATATTGATCAGGCGGGTCGAGAAGGTCGTTGCCATCGGGGCTCTCCATCGGATCGTTGATGGAGCCCTTATGGTTAATCCCCGTATCCGCCGTATTTCGCATAAAGCGTCTTTTTGTTTCGTTTGTGTTTCATTTTGCGAAATATCCGGTCTATCGATCGCCCGATCATGACCGAATCCTGCCCGCTTTTGCGGTATGGCTGCTTTTGCCTGCAACGGAAATGCAACAGGATCGCTCCCGCGCGGCATCGTTCCGATACATGAACGGGCGAATGTGCGGCAACAAACGGAGACCAACGGCAGAGTCATGGGACGGTCCGGAGCACTCTGGCTGGTGAAGGTGGGCGCGGCGACTGTGCTGCTGGCCACGATCGGCGTCTTCGCCGCGCCCGCCAACAACGGCGATGTCCCGCCAACGGAACCGACTGCTCCCCAGCGGCATTGGTCTGCGGCAGCTTGACCGGCCGCACCGACGGCTAGAACGGATGGACGAGATGAGAACGCGCAAGGCCACACTCCTCCTGACGGCTCTGCTCTACGCACAGGGCCTGCTCGGCGTCGCCGCGGTGGCGGCCGTCATGATGCGGATGCCGGCGGAGACGCCGAAGCTCTCGCCGGTCGCCGCGGCCGCAATTTCCGACGTCGGATAGCAATCTTGCCCGCTGACGGCGTTGCCCGGATGGATTCAAGGCGGATCGAAGCGGTATCCCGCGCCGCGCACCGTAACGATGCTTTCGGTGTCGAGCTTCCGCCGCAGACGCACGATGCGCGAATCGATGGATCGGTCGAACGCCTCGCTGGCCTCCGCCGGCGCGGCGGCGATGATGTCGTCGCGGCTGAGCACGACGTGCGGATTGGCCATGAACAGCTTCAACAGCGCGACCTGGCCGGGAGACAGCATATCCTCGCCGCCCGACCGGTGCATGACGATCGCCGCCCGGATGTCCACGGTCGCCGTCTCCAGCACGAGCAATTCCGGGCGGTGACGTCCACCTCTGGCAATGAGGCCGCCGATCCGGGCGGCGAGTTCGCGCCGGTCGAGCGGCCGGTCGAGCGCATCGGCGGCGCCCAGTTCGAGGGCGAGGATCCTGTCGATCAGATTGCCGGAAGCGCCGACGGTGACAAACGTCGCGCCGTTCCCGCCGCCGTGGCGCCGCAAGAGATCGAGCCCCGTGCCGTCGCCGGTTTCGAGATCAAGCACGGCGACGTCGACGCCTCCGCCGGAAAGGATCGTGTCGGCTTCCCAGGTTTCGCCAGCGATGTGGATGTCGTAGCCGCGTCGTTCCAGGTACTCACCCAGCCCGTCCCGCGCCTCGGGCAGCCCCACGAGGACAACAACCGCCCGCGCCGCCATATTCGCCTTCGCACTCCAGCTTGCCAGTGAAATGAACTAGACAACATGTTTATACCGAATCTACTTTCCGCCGAAAGCGGAGGCGAGATCCCCCTGCGAGCGCGCATAGCAATCGTCGAAGACGAGCCGGACCTGCGCGAAGCCGTGGCAGAGTACCTTGCCGCAAACGGCTTCGACGTATCGACGGCGGCCGACGCCGCGGAGATGCGGTCTCTCGCGGCGGCGGAGCCGTTCCATCTCGCCATTCTCGATATCGCCATGCCCGGCGAGGATGGGCTTTCGCTCGGCCGTTGGCTGCGCTCGAAGATGCCGATCGGCATCATCTTCGCTTCCGCTGCGGGAACCGCGATCGACCGCATCGTCGGCCTGGAGATCGGAGCCGACGACTACGTCGTGAAGCCCTACGAACTGCGCGAGCTGCTGGCGCGGGTGCGCAGCGTGCTGCGCCGGGTGCCGAGTTCGCTCGACGCGCCGACGCCGGAAGGGGAGGCTGCGGCCGCGCCGCGCAAGGTCGTGGCCTTCGGACCGTTCAGCGCCGACCTCGAAGGCCGCCGCGTCGTCGGGCCGAGCGGCGCGGCCATCGACCTGTCGAAGAGCGAATACGACGTGCTCGAGGTCTTCCTGACCCGGCCGAACCGGCTGCTCACGCGCGCGGCGCTGGCCGACGCCATCGGTGCCGACGACACCGGCGAGGATTCGCGGGCGATGGACATCCGCATCATGCGGCTGCGCAAGAAGATCGAGGAGGATCCGGCCAATCCGCGCTTCCTGCGCACGGTGCGCGGCGAAGGCTACGTCTTCGCGATCCCGTCCGCCGGCGAGGCCGGCGGAACATGACCTGCCGCGCCTGACCGGATCATGATCGACACGACCCCGCCCAGCCTCGATCCCGGCATCGACGCGCCCGGCATCTCGGTCGCCGCGGCGAGGGCTGCCCGCCGCCTGCGCTACGCCCATGACTGGCTCGCGGAAATCGACGGCATCCTGGAGATGCTGGGGCGCGCGCTCAATGCCCACCGCTCGATCCTGTTTCGCCTGCGCGAAGTGCAGGGACAGGGCCTGACGCAATCGATCGCGTCCTATTGGGTCGACGAAGGGGTCGCCGGCGTCGGCCCGCCAACGGTCATCGTGCAGGCGGTCGTGCAATCCGATCCGCTTCTCGAGCAGATCGCCGAGGAGGGCCGCCAGGGCAAGATGTTCGCCGGGCTGACACGCGACATCGACGGCTTCCTGCGCAAGGACTTCGAAAAGCAGAGGATCCGCTCGTTCGTCTCCGTGGCGGTGTTTGCGCACGGCCACTCGTGGGGCTCGCTGGCGATCAACGACTGCATCGAGGAGCGCCTGTGGACCGACGAGGAGAAGGCTGCGCTGGAGATCGTGGCGCTTGCCATCGGCGACGCGATCGAGCGGTCGCAGTCGGACCACCATGCTGGGGAGATCATCCGCTCGGCGATGATGCAGGCCTCGCTCGACGCGATCATCGTCATCGACGAGACCGGCAAGATCATCGAGTTCAATCCCGCCGCGGAGACGATCTTCGGCTATCCGCGGTCGATCATCATCGGCAAGGACGTGCTCGACACGATCATCCCGGAGTTCTACCGCAGCGGCTACGCCAATGGCGGGGAGTACATGCTCGGCCGCGGCGCGCCGATGGTCGGGCGGCGGCTGGAAACCGTCTCGCAGAACGCCGCCGGCGAGGTCTTCCCGATCGAACTCACCGCCTTCGAGATCAAGGCCGCGGACCGCCGGCTGTTCCTCGCCTCGATCCGCGACCTGCGCGAGAGGCGGCGCGCCGAGGACGAGATCAACCGCCAGCGCGAGAAGCTGCACCAGAACGAGAAGATGGCGGCGATGGGCTCGCTGCTGGCCGGCGTGTCGCACGAACTGAACAATCCGCTGGCCGTCGTCGTCGCGCAGTCGACGCTGCTTCACGAGTTCGCCGCCGATCCGCAGACCAAGGTGCGCGCCGAGAAGGTGCGCGCCGCCGCGGAGCGCTGCGGGCGCATCGTCAAGAGCTTCCTCGGCATGGTGAGGCTGCACCCGACCGAGCAGGTGACGACCGACCTCAACCAGGTCGTGCGCGCCGCACTCGAAGTGACCGCCTACGGGGCGCGCAGCGCCGGCATCAGCATCGATACCGATTTCGCCGAGGGCGGCCTTCCGGTCTTGGCCGATCCGGACCATCTCACCCAGGTGGCCGCCAACTTCCTGGTCAACAGCCAGCACGCGCTGGCCGCCGTGCCGAAGGACCGGCGCATCCGCGTGCGCACCTTCCACCGCGGCGACGCAGCCGGATTTTCCGTCGAGGACAACGGGCCGGGCATCGCCCCGGAGATTCGCCACCGCATCTTCGAATCCTATTTCACCACCAAGCCCGTGGGCGTCGGCACCGGCATCGGCCTGTCGATCTCGCGCTCGATCATCGAGCGTCACCAGGGCCGCATCTGGTTCGAGGAAGCCGCACCCCAGGGCGCGCGTTTCGTCGTCGAGCTGCCGGCGACGACGCGGGCCGGCATCGGCGCGGCCAGGGCCGGGCAGGCGTCGACCAGCCTCCGCCGCGCCCTGATCGTCGACGACGAGCCCGACGTCGCCGGCTCGCTGTCCGACATCCTCGAACTGATGGGCATCAAGTCGACGGTGATGACCGCCTGGACCTCCGCCGCCGAGGCGCTCGCGGCGGCCCAGCCCGACATCGTCTTCAGCGACCTGCGCATGCCCGGCACCGGCGGCATCGCCCTCTACCGCGAACTGCTCGATGAGCGCGCCGACTTCGCCCGGCGTTTCGTGCTGGTCACCGGCGACATGATCGGCGCCCGCGCCGAAGTCGACGCGCTGGCCCCGCACCTGCGCCCGCTGATCCTGGAAAAGCCGTTCTCCACCCTCGACGTGCGCGGCGCGCTCGCCGCCGTCGTCGACCAGATCGCACTGGCGCGCTGAGGCGCGGCGCAACAAGCCGGCGCCCTTCTGCGCGAACGAACGGGATCGTGCGCTGGAGGGCATGGCGGATTCGCGGATTCACGGTATGCGGCCTCAGGCCGGCGTCATGAGGTGTCAGGCGGCCGGAGAAGCCGGTGCCCCGCGGGGAGGCGGACGAAAAGGAACAGCGCCGTCAGATGCGGCACGCCAGCGGCGTCGAGCGTCGGGACGGCAACACCGTCGGTCGTCCAGCCGCAAGCCAGGTCGTCGGAAGCGCCGTCCGCGCCCGCAAGCGCGCCGAGCACGGCGGCAAGCACGCGCAGGCGCAGCGCGAGGAGTACGGCATCGGCCGCGCCGTAGTGCAGGCCGTGCGGTTCTTCGAGGCAGGCGAGGTCGGGGAAGGGCACGTCCGGGCAGCCGGCCTCGATCGCCTCGGCGATCGACGCCGCCGTCGAGCGGGCGACGAAGCCCCGCGCGATCGCCTCGGCCCGGCCGAGGATGGCGAGGACGACGAAGCGCACGGGGAGCGAACGGCCGGCGGCGCGCTCGGCAAGGAGCGCGAGCGAAAGCAGCGTCGCCGCGATACCCCGAAACGTTCCCCTGTCCTGCATACCGCCCGCCATGTCCGGGCCTCCTTTGCCCGTGGCGATTCTACGGCGGGTGCGAGGCAGGGGATAAAATCGAGGTCGGAAGGGGGTAGAAATCGTGGAAGGCGTTGATTTTGTTGGAGGGGTGTGGGGGATTTTATTCCCGCGTCGGCAGCACCCCTCGAAGGCGCCGGCGGGAAAGCGGGCGGAGCGAAAGCGCCCTCATCTCAGCCGCAGTTACCGGTGTTGCGGCTTCCTCAAAGCCGACGGCTCGATGCCGTGCGAGTGGCGTTCGCCCCGGCGCCTTCGCGTTGTCGGTCCCGATCCACAAACGCGGCAATTCGTCTGGATGCCGATCGTCTGGGCGACTTTCTGCCGTGGACCTGGAGCGGACGTTCCGGGCTGCCGATTCCATGGCCCCAGCCGACCGAACGCGGCTACGACACTCGCGGCGAGCGCGCCGGCATCACCCGCCTCCGAGAGGTCGACCTCGAAGACCTTCGTTTCTCCATCGGGGCCGTCGTCAGCCGAACGGTTTCTTCGCCGCTCGCCTTGTCAATGTCACCGCCGACGCGGGCGCCTTCGCTCGCGAACATCGGCGAGGTCGCCCGGCCAATGCCTGCCGCAACGGCCGGTGACCAAAGCTGCCATACCTTCGTGAAAGCCTCATTGCTCCTTCCGGGAACGAGCCCGATTCCGACCAGCACGCCTCGCCAGGCCGATCGACGGGGTTCAAGCCAGGCGGCGGCTCGAAGATCTCAGTGGGAGAGGAGGACAGGCAGGCGCAGGTCCGCAAAGACGCCCTTCGTCGCGCCGCCGAGGACAAAATCCCGGACCCTGGAATGGCCGAAACCGCCCATTGCAAGGAGTTCTGCCCCCGTCTCGATCGCGGCCTCCTGCAACGCCTCTGCTACTGCGCGGCCTGCGAGTGCGACGTTGCGAGCCTCAGCAACAAAGCCGCGCTGAATCAGCGAATCCGAGAGTGCTTCCGCGATGTTCCTGCCAGGCAGCAACTTTTCGTCCTGAACCGTCAGGATTGTGATCCGGCAATCACTGGCCAGCAAGGGCATGAGGTCCGCGACCGCCCGGGCAGCCACTCTGCTTGCGTCCCAGGCGATCGCCACGTGCACGATCGGCCGGGATCGGATAGCCGGCGGAACCAGTATCGAAGGACGACCCGAGCCAAACACCACGGCCTGCGAAAAATCGCTGACGGAGACGGTCTCCTTCGACCATGGCAGGACAACCAGATCGAAATACCTCGCCTCGGAGGAGGCTAACGCGCCCGCGGAGCCGGGTTCGGAGTCCCTGGTCGCACACTGGACCCTGAAGCCTGCGCCGACGCTCTTCTGGACCAGCGATTGAAGATCGCGGCACCGGGCGCGGCTGTTTTCCTCGGCACCGCGGATCATCTGGGGAATGTCGAGCAGCAGCCCCCCGATCGGGGTCGAGACACGCGGAATCCTGGCCGCGAAAGTCGTCATATGAAGTTCGCTACCCAACTCGGATGCTAAGACTGTCGCTGCCTCCACCGAATTGTCGGGCGCCGAGTCCGGATATGTCATCAGCGGGATGTAGGCGAGACGTTTCGGTGGCATCTGATGTCCTCTCTATCTTTCTGTGCATGCGTCATGCCGGCCGGCATTGAGCTTGTCTCGGCTGCCGGCCCACGCGATCACGTCGACACCAGGAACGATGAGCGTTCCCGCGAGCCAGAGCCGTCGCGGAGCACGCGGGAAAGCCTGGCTTCGTTGCGAGGTCCTGGCCTCACGGTCCTCCGGCTCTCCGCTTCAGAGCGTTCCCGACGTCACCTTCTTCGCGGCCTTCCGCCGCTTCCGCTCGTCCCGGCGACGCTGCAGATCCGCGCGGATTCTCTGGCGCATCCTGCCGATCTCCTGGGAGATCGCGCTCAACATGGCGTAGTCGCGATCGCCCCGCATCAGAATGTCGGCAAGACGGCGCTTGAGGGCCCGGTATCGCCCGACGACGCCTCCAAGCAGCGTGGCACGCGTCGCGCGGAAACTGCCGCCGCCCTGATCCGGTCGAGGCTTCTTCACTCCTTGCATGACCGCCATGTCAGGCTTTCCCGGAAGGGAGCGGACGGAAGGAGCGCCGCCGGACGACGGGGATGGGTTTCGTCTCGCCGAGCCGGTTCATCCGCTCGATGAACTCGATCTGGTCGCGGAATCGAAGCCTCAGCCTCTTCAACGCGCCCAGACGCAATTGGTCCGGCGCGGGGCGGGCTTGCTCGTCCTCGATGCGAGCCTGTACGGCGGCCCGGCGATGACGGAGCGACTTGATGAACTGGTCCATGGCACTGCCTCCCTGGCTGTCTGTGGCCCGGAAGTGGGGGTGCCCACGCGATAGTTCCAATTGATTGTTGCAATCAGATCGATAGTCTCTAACTAACAGGCATGCCGTTCCGTCCGTCACTGCGCCAGCTCGAATATGTCGTCGCCGTCCACGATCTGAAGCATTTCGGCCGGGCCGCCCGTTACTGCAACGTGTCCCAGCCGACGCTGTCGGTTCAGGTTTCTCTCGTCGAGCAGGGCCTCGGAACGCTGCTCTTCGAGCGAACGTCCTCCCACGTCGCCGCCACGCCCGCGGGCGACAGGCTCGCGCGCGGCGCGCGTCTCCTGCTTGCCTCCCTGGACGATCTCCTGGGCGACATACGCGCGCAGGGTGCCGCGCTCGGGGGGACCATCCGGCTGGGCACGCCACCAACATTCGGCCCCTATTTCCTGCCGAAGCTCCTGCCGACGCTGCATGAGCAATATCCGGACCTGCAGATCTATGTTCGCGAGGACAACCCGGCGGCACTCGAAGCTTCAGTCGCCGCCGGCAGTATCGACTGCGGACTTGGCCCCTCGCCAGAGCTCGACGGACTGGCGTTCTGGCGCATTGGAAGGGAGACGCTCTATCTCGGCGTTCCTGCCGAACATCCGCTCGCAGCGAAATCCACCGTCAGCCTCGCCGCGCTCCATGGTGAAAAACTGCTCGCCCTGGGCCGCGGCCACCGTCTGCTGGAAAATGTCCGGCACCTGGCGGACGTTTCCGGTGCGCGCATCATCAACGACTTCGAGGGAACGAGCCTCGATGCGATCCGCCAGATGGTTTCCATCGGCATGGGGCTATCCCTGTTCCCGCAGCTGTACGCGAAAGCCGAGTTCCGCGATGATGACGACGTGAAGCTGCTTGAATTCGAGGATTGGAACGAGCAGCGTGACGTCGGCCTGTACTGGCGTGAAGGCAGTGGTCGAGAACACCACTATCGGGCGGTGGCGGAGACCGCCGATCTCCAAGCGGCAAGGCTCGAGCTTCGTTGAACCGAACGCGGATCACCGAAGCAAGTCTGCAGCGAACGGCGATCGATCCTGTATGCGGCCACTTTATGCCGGAACGCAGCCGACATTCTCCCATCAGACCGTCGCCGGCGCTTCCATGCCTGCTTGGGCGTGAAAAGGAGGCGTCCCGGCCGCCGCGTCGCCGACTGCTTGCCGGAGGCGGCGCGCCGTTCACCGGCGGGGCTGTCGCATGGAATCATTCGCCCCCTCCACCATGCTTCGCATGGTCCCCCTCCCCCGCTTCGCAGGGGAGGATCCAGATCGCGCCCGGCGCGGACGGCGGCGCATAAAAAAAAGCGGCCCTGGTCGGAAGGGGCGACCAAGGCCGTAGCGACTGGAAGGAAAATGGGGAGGAGCGGGGGGCTCGAGGGTCGCGGGAGCGGTCCTCAGAAGATGTTCGGCGCGTCGCGGTTGGGCTCCGCCGCCGCGATCAGGCGGATGCGGTTGTCGGCCTTGCCGGCCTCGCGGGCGATCATGACCAGGCAGTCCGGCGTTTCGCTGCCCCAGGCCTGGCCACGGCAGGCGCGCTCGGCCTCGCTCGACGGCAGGCGGTCGGCCTTGGCCGTCGTCCGCTGGACGTCGGCGATCTTCGCCGGCGCGCCCGGCACCGCGGCCACGGCCGGGGCCTGGTAGGACATCGCCGCCATCGAGGCGAAGGCCGCAGTGACGATGACGGCGAACATCATCATCGGATGTTCGGCCGAGCGGCGGCGCAGCGCGATCTCGGGGATGCCGAATCCGCGCACGGGACCGGTGGAATTGATGACGGCGGCTGGAGCGGTCTGTCTGGCGAGCATTGTCGTTGCCCTTGTTGAAGTTCCCTATGGGAATGTTTTTAGGGCGATTTTGTTTCTGCCCGATGTTGCGATTTTCGGATCAATGTAACAGGCACGAAACATTGATACGGGCATGTTTGCCACATTTTCGGGCAAATGACTGCCGCAGGGGCAGGATGGGGCGGGCGGCGAGCCTATGTGGGGCAGGACCTGTACCTGGCCAGGCCGCGCCCCCTCCACCATGCTTCGCATGGTCCCTACCGGCCGGGTCCCCGCTGCTCCGCAGCGTCCTAGCCCTTCGGGCGTTCGACCCCTTCGAAAGGTTCACTGGACCTTTCGATCCGCCCAAGGGCGGACCGGGGGTCTCACCGTTCGCCGGCCTTTCGTCGTGCCACAGGCACGACGTATTTGCCTTCGGCAAACCGGCTGCTCACCCCGCTTCGCAGGGGAGGATCAGAGGCCGCCGACGGCAGCGGCCGGTCAGGAAGCTTGCGCGAACAGCCGGCCGAGGAACCCGTAGAACCACGCGGCCTGCGCGGCGTCGTGGAGGACCATCAGGCGGTCCTGCTCCTCGCGCGACTGCGCGCCGGGCCGGCCATAATAGGCCCAGGGCGAGGATTGCCAGCGGCGGAAACCCTCGATGGTGACCTCCGGATGGAACTGGAAGGCGTAGGTGGTCTCCCCGGCGCGGAACGCCTGGTTGGGGAACAGGTCCGAACCCGCCAGATGCACGGCTCCGGCAGGAATGGCGAAGGTGTGGAAATGCGACTGGACCACGTGGATCGGCGCGGGCAGGAACTCGCGGCCCTCGTCGGTGGGGCGAAGCTCGTAATAGCCGAATTCATGCGCGCCCGACGGCGGCGGGCCGACCTCGGCGCCCATCACCTGGGCGATCTGCTGGCCGCCCTGGCAGATGCCGAGCAGCGGCACGCCCTTCGCCATGCAGGCCTCGATCCAGCGCGCCTCGTCGATGAGGAAGGGGTGTTCCCTGGTCTCGTAGACGGCGTACTTGCCGCCATAGACGACGCTGCCGGCGACGTCTTCGCCGAGCGGTTCCAGCGGCTCGCCGGCGTAGGGCCGGCGCCAGACCGGCAGGAAACCGTTCTCATGGAGGAACACGCTGACGCGGTCGTCCGGCGGGTCGTCGCCATGCCTGACGAGGACGACCTTGCGCGGCCGGTCGGGGACGTTTCGAACGATCATGAGCGAGATTTACACCGGCACCCGGCTGACGGCCAAGCCCCGCGTTAAGCTGCGGAAAATCCGGCATTTTTGCCGGCGGCTGCCGACCGGCGGCAGGGCAGCTGCTGGGGCAAGATTTCGCCACATTTCACTAAGGCATTGCATTTCAATATGAATTGTGATTTCTATTGAACGAACATTCAACAAGAACGAGACTGCACATGAACCGTCACCTGTTCGAAGTGGCGGTCCCTAACGATTGGGACCGGCGTGGATTGCCGGGCTGGAGCTATCACAGTCCCGCCCTTCTCGAGCTGGAGAAGGAGCACGTCTTCCGCAATCACTGGCAGATCATCGGCCATGTCTCGGACGTGGCGAAGGCCGGCGACTACCTGACCATGGACGTGGTCGGCGAGCGGGCGCTTGTGGTGCGCGGCAAGGACGGCGTGGTGCGCGGCTTCCTCAACATGTGCCGGCATCGCGGCAGCCGCGTCGTCGCCGACGAACAGGGCAACTGCAAGAACGCGCTGGTCTGCCCGTTCCACGGCTGGGTCTACAATCTCGACGGCACGCTGCGCGGCGCGGCGCGGCCGCGCACGTTTCCCGACCTCGACAAGGAGGCGTTCGGCCTTCAGGCCATCGAGACGGAAGTGTGGATGGGCTTCATCTTCATCCGCTTCCGCGCCGGGCCGCAGCCTCCGGTAGCGGAGCTGATGAAGCCCGTCGAGGCGGAATTTGCCCACTACCGGCCGGAAACAATGGTTCCGACGCGCGGCATCTGGACCCAGACCAGCCCGGTCAACTGGAAGTCGGTGCGCGACGTCGACAACGAGGGCTACCACGTCGCCATGGCGCACCCGGCGCTTCAGGACCTCTACGGCGCCACCTATTTCGACGAGCCCTTCGTCAACGGCGTGTCGCGCTCGTTTGCCACCTACAACCCGCATGCGGGACGGCGCTGGAGCGTGCGCAACTACGTCAGGATCGCGCCCAGGCCGGCGTTCCTGCCGGAGCACCTGCGCGAGGCATGGATCTACTACGGCATCTTTCCCAACGCGGTGATCGCGATCACACCGGAGACGGTGCAGTTCTACCAGGAGTTCCCGCTGTCGACCGGCGAGACGATGCTGCGCGGCGGCATCTACCGCTATGCCGACGAAAGCCGCGCGCAGGCCGCGGCGCGCTACCTCGCCTTCCGCATCGATCGCGACACGATGGCCGAGGACGTGCAGCTCTCCGTCTGGTCGAACGAATCGATGGTGTCCGAGGCGTTCGGCGGCTTCTACCTGTCCGACCTGGAATATGGCGTGCGTACCCACCACGACCATCTGCGCGCGCGCATTCCCGTGCTCGAACTGGAGACCGCGCCCGCGGAGAAAGACATGGCGGCGCTGAACGACGCACTGCTGTCGCGCGGCTGAGGAGGTCGGCCTCTTCGCGTGAAGTCCGTCCACCCCCTCCGCCATGCTTCGCATGGTCCCTTCCCCCGTGAACGGGGTGCTAGCGCATATGGCTTTGCGAGGGGATGTCGACCCCCACTCCGGTTTGCTGCGCAAACCACCTCTCCCCCGCTCGACGGGGGAGAGGACCCCACGCTGGAGAAGCGCCGGCTTCGCGGTAGCGCCTTTCCTCTCCCCCGTCGAGCGGGGGAGAGGTGCCGAGCGAAGCAAGGCGAAGTGGGGGTCGACGACGCCATAGGCAATTCCCCTGCCCGGTGAACGAGGAGGATCCTCAGCGGCCCGGCGCCAGCCCGATATAGCGGGCGCGCGGCCTGACCAGCATGCCGGTATCGAGTTGCTCGAAGGCGTGCGCCAGCCAGCCGGCGCTCCTGGCGATGGCGAACAGCGCGATCTCGCTGCCGGCGGGCAGCGCCAGCGTGCGCGACAGGACCGCGAGCGCGAAGTCGATGTTGGCGCGAAGTCCGGTCGCCTCGGCGACCAGCGCCGGGGCATCGACGACGAAGCGCCGGTCGGCACCGGCGCGGGCCAATGCGGCGAGAAGCGCCTCGGCGCGCGGATCGCTCTCCTCGTAGACCAGATGGCCGAAGCCGGGAATCGCCTCGCCCAGCGCGATGCGCTCGCGCAAGCCGGCGGCGACGTCGCCCTCGGCGAGCGCCGCGACCATGCGCGCCGCAAGCGGCCCCGCGCCGCCGTGGCGCGGCCCCTTCAGCGCCACCAGCCCGGCGATGGAGGCGTCGTACGGATTGAGCCCCGTCGACGCGGCGACGCGGACGGCGAAGGTCGAGGCATTGAGCTCGTGATCGGCGAGCAGCACCAGGGCGCGGCGCAGCAGGTCGGGCGCGCGCGGATCGCCCGGCGCCCACGCCGCGGCGGCCTGCATGTGAAGCGGACCGGCCTGCGGATCGCCGCCGAGGATCGCCGCCGCCGCGAGCCGCATGACGCGCGCGCCGACATGGGCGCGGCCTTCCGGCGTGCGGCTGAAGGCGCCCGGATCGGCATCGCCGGCCAGCGCCAGCACGGCAATGGTGCGCGCCAGCGGCGCTTCGGCGGCGCTTGCCTGGGCGACGGCGCGCATGGCCGGGCTGACAACGGGAAGGTTGCTGGCGCCGAACGGGTCGGAGCGGTTGGCGTTCCACAGAAGCGTCGCCGCCTGCTCCAGCGTCGCCTCTTCGGCGAGCCCGACGGCGCCGACCCCGCGATAGACCGGCCCCTCCGGCGTGATGGTCGACACGGCCGTCTGGATCGCCGGCATATCGCCATCGCCGCCGCGCTGGGCGGCGGCCGGCGTGCGGCGGCCCTTCAAGGCGCGCACGTCGTCGGCGCGGTAGCGGCGGGCGCGGGCGTCGTCGGTCGGTTCGGAGCGCACCAGGCCGCGACTGACATAGGCGTAGAGCGTGGCGGTCGACACGCCGAGCTCGGCCGCCGCCTCGCGGGCGGAGAGATAGGGGGGCGCGGGATTTTTCATATTGATCATGCTAATCAAGATTGATCATGTTGTAAGCCCATCCCATCCTTGTGCGATGCAAAAAGGAGAACGGCCATGACCATGCACCACGACACGAGGATCGGGCTCGACGGCGTCGCCGCCGCGGCGACCGTCCTTTCCCATGTCGACGGCGAGCGCGGCGAACTGGTGATCGCCGGCGAACGGGTCGCCGGCCTCGCCGGGACGGTGCGCTTCGAAGCGCTGGCGGGACGGCTCTGGGCGCTGGCCGCCGGTGCATCGGCGACGGAGGCGATCGCGGCTTCCGGCGGTGCGGCGCGCCGGATCGGCGAGGCGCGCCGGCGCGCCTTCCCCCGCCTCCGCAGCATCCTCGACCTGGCGGACGGCATCGCGCCGATGGTGGCGATGCGAGCCGCCGTCGCCGCGCTGGGTCCCGAGGACGGTCTGGACGACGAGGCGACGCTGGCCGGGGGGTTCGCCGTCGCCGCCGCCGCCCTACTGCGCCGCTCGCTCGGCGGCGCGCCCGTCGCGCCCGATCCGGACCTGTCCCACGCCGCCGACATGCTGCGCATGATTCACGGCACCGCACCCGATACAGCGGCGGCGGATGCGCTCGATGCCTATCTGGTGACGGCCATCGACCACGGCATGAACGCCTCGACGTTTGCCGGCCGCGTCGTCGCCTCGACCGGCGCAGACCTGTTCATGGCAACGACTGCGGCCTACTGCGCATTGACCGGGCCGCTGCACGGCGGCGCGCCGGGGCCGGTGCTCGACATGCTCGACGCCATCGGCACGCGCGCGAACATCGGCCCCTGGATCGAGGCAGCACTGGCCCGCGGCGAGCGGCTGATGGGCTTCGGCCACCGCATCTACAAGGTCCGCGACCCGCGCGCCGACGTGCTGCGCGCGGCCGTGGCGCGCCTCGGCGGCCACGGCGTCGACCTCGGCTTTGCCGCCGAGGTGGAGGCCGCCGCCCGCGCCGCGCTGGCGCAGGCCAAGGCCGGCCGCGCCCTCGACACCAATGTCGAGTTCTACACGGCGATCCTGCTCGACTCGCTGAAGATCCCGCGCAACGGCTTCACGCCGGTCTTCGCCGCGGCCCGCATCGCCGGATGGACGGCGCACGCCATCGAGCAGCAGCGGACGGGGCGGCTCCTTCGCCCCGGCTCGATCTATCTCGGCCCCATGCCGGATTGAGTCCGGCGGCAGCGGGCGGTTACGGGCAGATCGCGCCGGCCCGACGCCCGCGCAAAGCGACCGGCCTCAGCCGTTCCACACGCCTTCGCGGCGCAGGTCGTCCATGGTGCGCGAGATGCCCTCGCGCAGGATGCCCACCATGTCGTCGATCTGCTCGCGGGTGATGACCAGCGGCGGGCTCATCACGCACATGTTGATCAGCGGCCGCACCAGGAGGCCGAGCTCGTGGCAATGCGCATCGATGCGTTTTCCGACGTCCTTGTCGAGCTGCAGCGGATCCTTGCTCTCGCGGTCGGCGACGCATTCGACGCAGGCCATCAGCCCGGCGCCGCGCACCTCGCCGACAAGCGGCAGGTCTTCGAGCGTCTTCAGCCGGGCCTGGAAATAGGGGGCGACGGAGCGCGCGTGCTCGAGCACGCCGCCTTCGAGCAGGTCGAGATTGGCGAGCGCCACGGCGCAGCCGACCGGGTGGCTGGAATAGGTCAGGCCGTGGCCGAACATGGCGTCGGGGTGGTTGGAACGGCGCAACTCCTCGAACAGGCGCGCCGAGACGATCATGCCGCCGAGCGGGAAGTAGCCGGAGGTCACGCCCTTGGCGAAGGTGATGATATCGGGGTCGAGCCCATACACGTCGCCCGAGGCGAAGACGTGGCCGATGCGGCCGAAGCCGGTGACGACCTCGTCGGAGACGTAGAGGATCTCGTTCTCGCGGCAGATCTCGCGGATGCGCTCGAGATAGCCTTCCGGCGGAACGACGACGCCTCCAGACGCCTGGATCGGCTCCGCGACGAAGGCGCCGATGCGCCCGGCGCCGACGCGCGCCACGGTCTCGCGGAACTCCTCGACGAGGCGGTCGGCGAAGGCCGCGACGGACAGCCCCTGCGGCCGGCGGAACGGATTGGGCGAGGAGAGCTTGATCACGAGATCATCGGCGCCGTCCATCCAGTCGCGGTCGCGCGGCCGGCCGTTGAGCGAGGCCGACAGGTAGGTCGAGCCGTGGTAGGAGCCGCCGCGCGAGACGATCAGCTTCTTCTCGGGACGGCCGCGGACGTTGTTGTAGAACTGCATGAAGCGCAGCGCCGTCTCCACGGCCGACGAGCCGCCGGTGGTGAAGAAGGTGTGGCTGAGGTCGCCCGGTGCGTGGCCAGCGATGCGCTCGGCGAGCACGGCGGAGGCTGCGTTCATCGTGTACCACGGCGTGTTGTAGGAGAGTTCCATCGCCTGGCGGTACATGACCTCGGCGAGTTCCTTGCGCCGGTGCCCGACATTGACGCACCACATGCCCGCCGGGCCGTCGATCAGCCGGCGTCCCTCGCCGTCGGTGATGTAGATGCCCTCGCCCTCGCCGATGAACGACCGCGCCTCGGTGCCGATCGATCCGGCATAAGGCCATGGCTGCACCAGATACCGCTTCGCCACGTCGACCGCCGCCTGGGCCGCAGCGCGGTCGTCGGCGGGCATCGAAGCGTCGAAATCCTTGAGGGCAGCCATGGCGCACTCCTACGGTAGAATCGCCGGACGGAAGTCGATCCCGTCCAAGCCTTGAGAACTTGGAGGATATTTGCACGATTTTGAATGTCCGTTCAATCAGAATCCGTGGAAATTGCGCTTGATTTCGATTGGCTGATCGGCATGATGGCAATGATCGGCGTCGCCTGGGAACGCGACGGTCCGTGGGTCGATGGGACGCCTCATGGCGGAACGATACCAGCCTGCAACCAGACCGGCACCCGGAGCGCTGCGATGACGGCGACCGCGGAAGGGTCGCGGGCGGCTGCCCCGCGGCGCATCGAACGCAAGCCCCTTCTGCGGTCCGGACAAGCCCAGGGCCTCGCCCTCGTCAGTCCCACCCTCGCCTATGCGCTGATCCTGCTCGCGGTGCCGATCCTGGTCGTCGTCGCGCACTCCTTCTGGACGCAGGACTACCTGACGATCGACCGCAGCTTCACGCTGGAGAACTACCGGATCGCGCTCACCGAGCCGATCTACCGCGACCTGCTGATGCGCTCGCTGTGGATCTCGCTGGTGGTCAGTATCACGACCGTCGTGCTCGCCTATCCGATCGCCTATTTCATCTCCTTCCACGGCGGCCGCCACAAGAGCCTGTGGCTGTTTCTCATCACCATCCCGTTCTGGACCAGCTACCTGCTGCGCGTCATGTCGTGGAAGGTGATCCTCGGCTACAACGGCGTGCTCAATTCCGGCCTGCTCGCGCTCGGCGTGATCGACGAGCCGTCGACGGCCCTGCTCTACAATTCGAGCGCCGTGGTGATTACGCTGACCCATGCCTGGGCGGCCTTCGCCATCCTGCCGATTTTCGTCTCGCTGGAGAAGGTCGACCGCACGCTGCTCGAGGCGGCGACCGACCTCGGCGACGGGCCGATCCGTCGCTTCGTCCGCGTCACCCTGCCGCTGTCCATCCCCGGCGTCGTCTCGGCGATCCTGATCGTCATGATCCCCACTGTCGGCGACTACGTCACGCCGCGGCTGGTCGGCGGCAAGGACGGCGTGATGATTGCGACCGCCATCCAGGCGCAGTTCGGCAAGGCGGCGAACTGGCCGCTGGGTGCTGCGCTCTCCGTCACCACCATGGCGATCGTCACGGCGATGGCCGCGGCGACGGTGTTCCTGATCCGCGGCGCGGCGAGGATGGCACGATGAAGGCCCTGCGCTCCATCATGCCCTCGTGGCTGACGGGCTACGCCTACCTCTACCTCGCCTTCATCTACGTTCCCGTTCTGCTCCTGCCGGTGTTCTCGCTGAACACCTCGCCGGCACCGAAGCTGCCGCTCGAGGGTGTCACCCTCAAATGGTACGCCGACCTCGGCAAGACGCCGGCCATGCTCGACGCGGCGTGGAACAGCCTGGTCGTCGGCCTCTCCGCGTCGATCCTGTCGACCGTGCTCGGCATCTGCGCGGCGCGGGCGCTGACGCGCTACCGATTCCCCCTACGGCGGCCGATCAACGGGCTGATCATGGCGCCGCTGGTGCTGCCGGAAATCATCGTGGCGGTGTCGCTGCTGATCGTTCTGCTGCAGATGGGCCTGTCGCTGTCGCTGTTCACCGTGGTGCTGGGCCACGTGCTCGTCTGCGTCCCCTACTCGGTGGCGGTGCTGACGTCGGGCTTCGAGGGCTTCGACCGCAGCCTGGAAGAGGCCTCCGCCGATCTCGGCGAGACTGCCTTCGGCACCTTCCGCCGCGTGACCCTGCCGATGGTGGCGCCGGCGATCATCTCCAGCCTGCTCGTCTCCTTCACCATCTCGCTCGACGAATTCATCATGGCCTTTTTCCTCACCGGCACGGAGGTCACGCTGCCGGTCTACATCTGGGGCCAGTTGCGCTTCGCCGCCAAGCTGCCGGGCGTGCTCGCGCTGGGCACGATCCTGCTCGTCGGCTCGTTCGTCCTTCTCACCTTCGCCGAGATCCTGCGCCGCCGCGCCGAGCGCCGGGTCAGGGCTGCGGGAGCCGCCCATGCCTGACAAGACGATGATCGAGATCAGCCACGTCACCCGCAGCTACGGGCCGTTCAGGGCGCTCGACGACGCGACGCTGTCGATCCGCGAGGGCGAGTTCTTCTCCCTCCTCGGGCCGTCGGGCTGCGGCAAGACCACGCTTCTGCGCATGATCGCCGGCTTCGACACGCCGACCTCCGGCACCATCGCCATCGACGGCCAGCCGATGGACGGGATTCCCGCCAACCGGCGGCCGACCAACATGGTGTTCCAGAGCTACGCTATCTTCCCGCACCTCAACGTCGAGCAGAATGTCGGCTACGGGCTGAAGCGGCTGCGCCTCGATGCCGCCGAGGAGCGCCGCCGTGTCGACGAGGCCTTGCAGCAGGTGTCGCTGACCGGGCTGGGAAAACGCGGCGCGACCGAGCTTTCCGGCGGCCCGCGCCAGCGCGTGGCGCTCGCCCGGGCGCTGGTCATGCGGCCGAAGGTGCTGCTGCTCGACGAGCCGCTGTCGGCGCTGGACAAGAAGCTGCGCGAGCAGATGCAGGTCGAGCTGCGCCGCCTGCAGCAAGCGGTCGGCATCACCTTCGTTCTCGTCACCCACGACCAGTACGAAGCGCTCGGCATGTCCGACCGCATCGCCGTGATGTTCGGCGGGCGCATCGCCCAGGTGGCGTCGCCGAAGGAGGTCTACCAGAAGCCGGTGAACCGCCAGGTCGCCGACTTCCTCGGCGGCATGAATTTCGTCAAGGCGGAGGTGCTCGCCGAAAACGACGCCTCGATCACCGTCCAGGCACCGGGTTTCGGCAAGGTGACGACGGAAAAGCCGCCGCTCTACAGCCGCAACGGCGCTGGTGCGACGCTGGGCATCCGCCCCGAACGGCTGCGCGTGTTGTGGGACGACGCGACCGCGCCGCACCAGATTTCCGGTACCGTCGTCGACCGGCACTATTTCGGCGAGATCACCCACCTGATCGTCCAGGCGCCGGGCTTCGAGAAGCCGCTGTCGGTTTCGGAGACCAACAATTACGGCGCCGACGACATCCCTGTCGGCGCGCCGATCCGCGTCGCCTACGATCCCGACGCGCTGGTGGCGCTGGCGGACTGAATTGAACGGCCGGTCAGCCGAGTTTTGCCACGGCGATGCGCCGCCCCATGGCCTCCACCTCGATCCGGTAGTGTTCCGCCTGGACCACGTCGAGCACCAGGCTCGGCCTGTACGCCGCGGCGTTGACGCCGCCCTTCAACCGCACGCTGCCGTAGAGGATGCCTGCCCGGCCCGACGCCCGCACCGCCTCGCCGAAGGCCTGCGAGGCGACATAGCTGTCGGGCGCATAGAGCTCGGGCCGGCCGGCGCGGTCGTTGCGGATGTCGACGAACGCGCCCTCGAGCCGCGCCGCATAGGTCCTGTAGGTGCGCGCGAGGCCCGGCAGGGCGCGCGACACAGCCTCGCGGCGAAGATGATGGCCGACCTCGGCCGCGCAGGTGGCGAGGTCGGCACCAGCATACCACGCGCCGAGTTCGGCACCGTTGAAGCGCATGCCCGCCGGCGCGACGTGCAGGAAGGCGGCCATGACCACGCTGGCGTTGGGCCGCCCGTAGACCCATTCCGACCGGGGTAGCCGCGCGATGCGCTCGGCGACCAGCCGGTCATTGGTCCAGCCGGCGAGTTCCATGACCGCAGCGAGATCGGCGGCCGTCGCCACCGTGTCGAAGAGGCCGATCGGCGGGAAACGCGACGGGATCAGCCGCAGCATGCGCGGCGGCGCCGGCGCCAGCGCTTCGCTCACGTGACGACGATGTCCCTGGCGTCGTAAGGCGCGAACTCCAGATCCACCGCGTTCGGCTCGATCGCACCGCCGCCGCGGAGAGCATCGAGAAAACGCCTGACCGTGAGCAGATTGTCCAGCGTGCCGCTCGCCACCAGCCTGAGCGGCGGCTGTCCGCCGAACACGAGTGCTGCATTCGCGCCGCGCAGCCAGGCGATTGCCTCGGCCTCCGTATCGAAAAGGACGCCGAGCGCCTGGTGGATACCGAGCACCGCCGACAGGCGCGTCAGTGCGTCGACGTCGAGGGTGAACTCGCCGTGCTCCCGGGCAAGCCTGGCCCAGTTGTGGTAGGTCGAGCGCGACGGGTAGCCGAGCACGAGCCGGCGCTCCTCTTCGGTGAGCTTCCACAGGTCGGCGATGGCGAGGAAGGTGCGCAAGGCGGGCGCGCTGAGCCGGCGGCGGTTCGCCGCGGCGAAGCGCGACGGTTCGAGCCGGTCGGGTCCCGGCTCGATCGCTTCTTCGTGTCTTGCTCCGGCGGTTCGCAATTTCGGCCTCCAGATCGGAATATAGTCCAGATTTGGACATCCGGCAAGGATGCTGCAAACGCGGCGCGCCTGCCTATGCTCCGGCCTTCGCGATCAGCGCCCGCGCCGCGCGTCGGCCGGCGATCAGCGCGCCTTCGACATAGCCGGGATAGGACGGCGATAGTTCCGATGCGGCGAAACGGATCGGCGGCGCGCCGGCGCGGATGACGTCCTCGGCGTCGACGGCAGCGCTATCGACGATCAGATCCGAATAGGCGCCGCCCGACCATTCGTCGCCGGTCCAGTCGCGCGCGGCGAAGTCGAGCTGGCCGGCCGCCTCCAGTCCCAGCGCCTCGACGAGATGGGCGGTGACGACGCGGCGCAGCTCATCCGCGGAGTGCCCGTGCCACGCCCGCGCCAGCGCGCCGCCGGCGAAGACGACCAGCGTCGGGTGGCCGGTGTCCTTGCTGGCATCGCAGGCGTAGAGGCCCGGCATGCCACGCCACGTCACCATGCCGCTCAGGCCGCGCCCGCGCCAGAACGGCGTCGCGTAGCGGATCAGGATCTTGATCACCGCGCCGCTGCGCCAGGCACCGAGCGCCGCGGCAAGGCGCGGCGGCAGCGCCGGCCGGAAGGCGATCCGCGCAGCACTTGCCGGCGGCACGGCGACAAGGACTTCGCGCGCGCGGATTGTCCCGCCATGGATCGACAGGACGACGCCGTCTTCGCTGCGCTCTATGAGCGATACCGGCGTCGACAGGCGGACGCGGCCGCCGAGGCCGGTCGCGAGGTCCTCGGCCAGCGAATGCAGCGTCTCGCCGAGAAAATGCTGCAGCTCCCACTGGCGGTTGTCGATGCGGCGGTCGTTGGAGACGAGGTACCAGAGCGGCACCTCCTCGATCGGCAGGCACCACAGGCCTTCCATGCTCGAGCGGAAGGCGGTGCGCACTGCCTCGGGCTCGGGCTGTCGCGCCAGCCAGTCGGCCACGGTCAGGCCGGCGATCGCCGGATCGGCGGGCTCGAGCGCCTTCATGCGACGGCGGATCGGCATGCCGAAGAGATCGTTCGGATCGGCATCGGGAGCCGGCGGGACGACGACGAGTTCGCCGTCGACCGGCGTCTCGTGGAACGACTTGCCGAAGCGGCGCGCCAGCGCCGTCACCTCCGTCATGTCGTCGCAGAAATATTGGCCGCCGGTGTCGATGCGCTCGCCGAGCGCGTTCGCCTGCGATTCCACGCGCCCGCCCACCCGGCTACGCGCCTCGAGGACGACGACGCCGAGCCCGGCCGCGACCAGCTCGTGCGCCGCCGCGAGGCCGGTGAAGCCGGCGCCGACGACCGCGACGTCGACGTTTACGTCCCTGTTCGTCTGGTTCATGGCGGTAGCAGCGATGGCTCGGACGAATGGAGCGTTTGCGTCGGGCTAGCTGCGGCCGCCGCCGATGACGGCAGCGCTGAGCCCGTTGCGATAGTCTTCGCGGACCGGCTGGAAGACGTCGAGGATGCGGCAGTCGGTCAGCGCCCGCGCCGAGTGGCGGGCGTTAGACGGGATGGCCGCCACCATGCCGGGACCGAGCCACAAGGTTTCGCCGTCGACCACGAGCTCGAACTCCCCTTCGATCATGTTCACGACCTGCTCGTGCACATGGCTGTGCTCGGGGAGCACGGAGCCCGCCCTGATCCTCCACAGGGCGAAGCTCATCGTGTCTGAATGAAGGACCTTGCCGACGAAGCCGGGCAACGGCTCGCTTTCGGCGACGTCGGCCCAGTCGTGGACGGTTGCAGGCATTGCGGTTCCCTCCAGCCGGTCAGTAGCCGGCTTTGATCTTCTCGAATTCGGCGATCATCTTGAGCTTCAACTCGGCAGGCAGCGGCGACTGGAAGAGCGTCTTGTCGACGAACTTCTGCACGTCGGCGTAGCCCTTCTCTGCGAGCACGGCGGGATCGACGGCGGCCATCGCCTTGGCGTTGGCGTGGCCATAGCCCCAGTCGTTCACCAGGTACTTCGCCACCTCCGGATCGTCGTTCACCGCCGAGAGGAAGTCGTAGAGCTTGTCGACATTACCCCCGGCGCCCTTTACGCGCGCATAGCCGCAGACCCAGGTCGACAGACCCTCCTCGGTGTCGCGCTTGATCTTGAACGGCTTGCCCTCGTTGGCGAGCTGGGTGCCGGCGTCGTTCCAGGTCCACGCCAGGTCGACCTCCCCGCCGCCCATCGCCTGGACGATCTCGGTGTTGTCGGCCCAGTAGATACGCACGTTCTTGTGCACCTCGCGGAGGAAATCGGAGGCCTGCTTGAACTGCTCCTCCGACATCTGCGTCCAGTCCTTGAGGCCGATCGCCAGCGAGGCCAGGGCGTAGGCGTCGTCGACATTGTCGCCGATCGACACGCGGTCCTTGAACTTCGGGTCGGCGAAGGCCTTGAGCGACGAAACGTCCTTCTCGTCGATCTTCTCGGTGTTGAAGGTGAGTGCGGTGTTTCCCCAGTCCCAGGGCATGAACCAGACAGTGCCGTCCGGGCCGGTGGCGAGATCCTTCATCGCCATGATGCCGGGATTGAGGTCGCTCCAGCCGGCGATCTTCGACGTGTCGAGCGGCTCGAGCAGGCCCGCGTCGCGCCACTTCACCACGCTTTGCGAGCACGGATGGGCGAGGTCAGTCTTGAAGCCGGAGCGCAGCTTCTCGAACGCCTCGTCCTCGTCGCCGAAGAAGGTGAAGGTCGGCGAATCGCCGTGCTTTGCGACATATTTCGGATGGAATGCCGGATCCTCGTAGCCGGACCAGTCGAAGATCGTCAGTTCCTTGTCCTCGGCAAACGCCGGGATGGCGACGGTCGCCGCAAGCGCCGCGCCGAGTGCGAGGGTGATGGTTCGTCCTGCCGTCAATGCCGTCATCGTTCCGTCCTCTCTATCGTTTCATGGCCTTTTGATTGCCCGGCGGCGGACCCCCGTTTCGTCGCGGACGAAGTGCCGCGGGAAGACGGAGGCAAGCAATTCCGCCGCCGCCTGGAAGGAGGTCTCGCGGGTCACGCTTTCCGTACCCATCATCAGGCGATGCCAGAGGCCCTCCAGCGTGGCGCTGAGCGCCAGCGCCAGCGCCTTCGGCTCGAACCCATAGTCGCCCTCGTGCTTCAGCACCGTGCAGAGGTCGACGAAGACCTGCTGGTAGGCTTCGTCGCGGGCGCCGCACAGAGCCTGGTAGGTCGGCCGCGACTTCGCCTCGCCCCAGAAGGCGCACCAGGCGGCGAGCTTGCGCTTGTTGCAGATGACGCGGTCGAAATCGGCGGCGACCAGCGACCAGAGCCGGTCGGCAGGCTCCTGGCCGGCCCGCGCCAGCGCGCTGCGCCAGTGCGACGAATACTCGTCCGCCATGTACTGCAGCGTGGCGACGAGCAGCTTTTCCTTGCTCTCGAAATGGAAGTTGACGATGCCGCGCGACAGGCCGGCGCCGTCGGCGACGTCGGCCATGGTGGTGTCGGAATAGCCGCGTTTGGCGAGCGAATCGATCGTCGCTTCGATCAGTTGCTGGCGGCGTTGTTCCTTCGACGCCTTGCGCCCGCGTCGCTCACCCTCGCCTTTCCTGTCCTGATCGGCCGGCTTGTCGATCTCCGGAGCCTCGTCATCCGGTTGGGGCGTGTTCATGGCGAGGGGCGATCCATCCATTGCCGGCTACCGTTCGGCGTCGGCGGGCTTCCACCCGCGCAGATGAGTGGGCCGGTGCTCGCCGCTGTCAAGCACCTTCTGCATGGCCTCCCAGGTCTTGATGTTCTTGTCGACGTAGGCCGCACCCACCGCCGCCGCTACCGTCTCGTAGAGTGGTCCCTTGAGCCGGGCGAGTTCGCTGCGCGCCACCTCCCGGTACCAGGGATTGCGGTCGACCGTCGCCACGTCGCGAAAGCCTGCGCGCTCCATCGCCGCGCGGTAGCGGGCGGGCGAGGCCATCGAGAAGGACAGGCCTTCCGCCGCGACGTAGGCCTTCATGTCGTCGGACGGCTCGCCGTCGTGGCCGATCATCCAGTTCGATGCGGCGAACGCGCCGCCGGGGACGAGCACGCGGTAGATCTCGGCAAACAACGCGTCCTTGTCGGGCACGTGGAGCAGCGCGTCCTTTGAGAAGACGACGTCGAATGAGGCGTCGGCAAAAGGCAGCGGCCCGGGCGGGGCTTGGACGAAACGGACGCGGTCCGCGAGCCCGCGCGCAGCGGCGCGGCGCCGCGCCGCCTCGATGACCGGAAGCTCGACGTCGAAGCCGATCGCCTCGGCGGCGCCATGCACCTCGGCGAGGCGGAGCGTGATGCCGCCCGAGCCGCAGCCGATGTCGAGAACGCGCTTGCCCTCGAGCGACAGGCCGGAAACGACGCGATCGACTTCCTCCGGCCCACCGGGCGAAAGATAACCCTCGCCCCACAGCGCCTCCAGGAAGCGGATCGCCGTGTCGTCGTACTCCGGTGCCGCGTCTGGGCCTGAACTCATCGGCCGTGGGCTTCCCAAGGGTTTGTAACCGCTCAAAGCCTAGCGCATGAACGAGAAATTGCAACAGCGTTTGTTGAACATTCATTCAATACGGCTGGACAGAAAAGGCATCGCCATGGCAAGTTCCTCCGCAACCGGGAGGGCGGCTGCGGATGAAGACGTGGGACGCGATCGTCATAGGAGCCGGGCATAACGGCCTGGTCAACGCCTGCTACCTGCAGCGCGCCGGCCTCGACGTCCTCGTCGTCGAGAAGAACGACTGGATCGGCGGCGCCGCCGTCAGCCGCTCGCTGACGCCCGGCTTCCTCTATTCCAACTGCTCCTATGTCTGCTCGCTGTTCCGCCCCGAGATCATGCGCGACCTCGAACTGCCGCGCTACGGCCTGCAGGTGATCCCCTACGAGGGCGGCGCGGTGTTCACCCAGGACGGCGACTACCTCGCCAACTACCGCGACTACGATGCCCACCGACGCGAGTTCGCCCGCTTCTCGAAACGTGACGCCGAGGCTTACGACCGATACGCCCGCGACGTCACCCGGCAGTGCCGCTTCATCCAGCCGCTGCTCTTGCGCACCGCGCCGGACCCGACCAGCTTCCGCCCGCGCGACCTCGGCGAGCTGATGTATCTGGGAAAGAAGTTCGCCGGGCTGAGCGCCGAGGAGATGGCGCTCACCCTGCGCTTCTGGACGATGTCGATCGCCGACTTCCTCGACGAGTATTTCGAGACCGACGTCATCAAGGCGAACTTCGCCCTGTCGGGCATCATCGGCACGGCGCTCGGGCCGATGTCGCCGGGCACCGCCTACGTGCTCTTGCACCACTACATGGGCGAGGTCGACGGCTCGGTCGGCGCCTGGGGATTCGCCCGCGGCGGCATGGGCGCGGTGACGCGGGCGCTTGCCGATTCCTTCCGCGCGTCGGGCGGCACGATCCGCACCGAGGCGGAGGTTTCGCGCGTGCTCGTCAGGGGCGGCAAGGCCGGGGGCGTCGTGCTGGCGAACGGCGAGGAGGTGCGCGGCAGGTTTGTCGTCTCCAACGCCGACGTGAAGCGGACCTTCCTCAAGCTGGTCGAGGAGAAGGAGCTGCCGCAGACCTTCCTGCGCCGGGTGAAGAACTTCAAGATCCGCGGCTCGTCGGGTAAGGTCAACATCGCGCTCGATTCCATGCCCGAGTTCCCGGCCCTGCCCGAGGGCTCGCCATGCCTCCAGGCCGACATGCACTTCACCGACTCCATCGAGCGCATGGAGCGCGCCTACGACGACTGGAAGGCCGGGCGCTGGTCGGCCGATCCGTTCATCGACATGGTCATCCCGACGACCCTCGACCCGACCATGGCGCCGCCCGGCAAGCACTTCATGAGCTGCTTCGTCCAGTACGCGCCGCCGAAGGTGGAGGGCCGCGAGTGGACCGACGCCGACCGCGACGGCTTCGCCGAAAGCGTGATCTCGCAGATCGCCGCCTATTCGCCGGGTTTCCGCGAGCGCATCGTGCACATGGAAGTGCGCACCCCGCGCGAGCTGGAAGCCGAGGTGGGGCTGACCGAAGGCAACATCTTCCAGGGTGAGCTGACCTTCGACCAGCTTTTGTTCAATCGTCCCGTGCCGGGCTACGCGCAGTACCGCTCGCCGGTCGGCGGCCTCTACATGTGCGGCTCGTCGACCCATCCGGGCGGCGGCGTCATGGGAGCGCCCGGCCGCAACGCCGCGGCCGAAATCCTGCGCGACCTGAAGCGCGGCATCAAGGACATGAGCGGGGCCCATGACGTCATCTGATGCCATCGACGTCGTCGTTGTCGGCGGCGGACACAACGGCCTCGTCGCCGCGGCGCTACTTGCCAAGGCCGGGCGCAAGGTGACGGTGCTCGAAGCCGCCGACGACGTCGGCGGCGCGGCGCGGACGGAGGCCTTTGCGCCGGGATTCCGCGTTTCCGCGCTGGCGCACGTGCTCAACCGGTTGCATCCGGACGTGGTGCGCGAGCTCGACCTCGCACGGCATGGCCTGACGCTGGATGCCGGCGACACCCCTTCGGTCGCGCTCGCCGAGGGCGGAGACGCGCTGATCCTGCACGGCGCCTATGGCGAGCGCCTTTCCGGGGCCTCGAAGACGGAAGCCGAGGCATGGAACGGGTTACGCGCCCAGCTCTTCCGTTACGCCGGCATGCTGAAGCTCTTCCTCGCCCGCCGGCCGCCCGACCTTTCCGGCATGTCGATGGGCGAGACGGCGTCGCTGGCCAAGGCCGGGCTGTCGCTGCGCCGGCTCGGCCGCGAGGACATGCGCGACTTCCTGCGCATGCTGCTGATGAACGTCACCGACGTGCTCGACGAGCATCTTGAGGACAGGCGCCTGCGCGGGCTTCTCGCCTTCGACGCCGTGCTCGGCTGCCATCTCGGGCCGCGTTCGCCGACCTCGCTGCTCGGGCTCTACAATCGGCTCACCGGCGAGATCGGCGGCAGGCCCGGCGCCCAGGCGCTGCCGAAAGGCGGCATGGGCGCGGTGACTGCGGCGATCGCCAGGGCCGCGAGTGCCGCCGGCGTGACGATCCGCACCGGCGCGACGGTGGCCCGCATCGGCGTCGACAAGGGCCGCGTCACCGGCGTGACGCTGGCCGGCGGCGAGGAGATCAGGGCTGCCACCGTCGTCTCCGGCGCCAATCCGAAGACGACGTTCCTCGACCTGGTCGGGACGCGCGCCGTCGACACCGGCTTCGTGCGCAAGCTCGGCAACATCCGCATGAAGGGCGATGCGGCGAAGCTCCACCTGGCGCTGAACCGGCTGCCCGCCTTCCACGGCGTGCCGGTGGAGACGCTGAAAGGCCGCCTGGTCATCGCACCGTCCGACGAACATGTCGAGCGCGCCTTCAACCCGTCGAAATACGGCGCGTTCTCGCCGGAGCCGGTGATGGAGATCACCATCCCCAGCCTCTCCGACCCGTCGCTGGCGCCCGCCGGCGCGCATGTATTGTCGGCGGTCGTTCAGTACGCGCCATATGAACTCAGGGAAGGCTGGGAGGCCGGTCGACCGAAGCTGCTCGCGGCGATCATGGCGCGGCTGGAGGCCCACGCGCCGGGCATCGGCAATTCCGTGCTCGCCTCCGAGCTGCTGACGCCGGCCGACATCGAAAGGCGCTACCGCATGCCCGGCGGCCACTGGCACCATGGCGAATTGCAGGCCGACCAGATGCTGATGTCGCGGCCGGTATCCGGCTGGTCGGGCTACGATACGCCGGTCGAGGGGCTCTACCTGTGCGGCGGCGGTTCGCATCCGGGCGGCGGCGTCTCCGGCGCGCCGGGCATGAACGCGGCGCGGACGATTTTGGCGATGAGGTCGAAATGAGCGAGCGAGCCTTGACCGCCGGCGCTCTACGGCGCCCCCCTCTGGCCTGCCGGCCATCTCCCCCACGAGGGGGGAGATTGGCTGTCGCGTCTGAGTTCGCCAATCGCCAACGTTGCAGGACAAGCGGCAAGTTCGAAGCTGACCATCTCCCCCCTCGTGGGGGAGATGGCCGGCAGGCCGGAGGGGGGCGCGAAGGATCGCCGACATGACCACGGATTCAATGATCCCCCCCGCCCGCCACGCCGCTCAGGACCATTTCCGCACGCTGCGCCTGGCCTCGCCGTTCCAGCCGCGGCTGGAGGCGCTGGGACGCCAGGAGGACTGGTATACCTGGGCCGGCTACAAGGCGCCGCAGTCGCTATGGGACGAGGAGCTGGAGTTCTTCGCCATCCGCAGCCAGGCCGCGGTGTTCGACATCTCGCCGATGGTGAAGTACCGGATCGAAGGGCCGGACGCCGAAGCCTATCTCGACCGGCTGACGCTGCGCGACGTGACGAAGCTCGGCGTCGGCCGCGTCCACTACACGGCCTGGTGCGACGACGAGGGCCACGTTCTCGACGACGGCACGCTGTTCCGGCTCGCAGCCGACCGCTTCCGCCTGTGCTGCCAGGAGCGGCACCTGCCCTGGCTGCTGGACAGCGCCATCGGCTACGACGTGGCGATCGAGGAGGAGACGGAAGCCGTCGCCGGCCTGGCGCTGCAGGGGCCGACGTCGTGGGTCGTGCTGCGCGACGCCGGCTTCGCCGGCTCGGAGCGGCTGAAGGCCTTTGACCTCGCCGACTTCCCGCATGAAGGCGGCAGCGTCACCGTCTCGCGCACCGGCTTCACCGGCGACCTCGGTTACGAACTGTTCGTGCCGGCGGGAGCGGCGCTGTCGCTGTGGGACCGGCTGTTTGCCGCGGGCCGTGTCCACGGCATCCGCGCCATCGGCTACGCGGCGCTGAACCGCGCCCGCATCGAGGCCGGGCTGATCGTCGCCAATGCCGACTTCGCCACGGCCGAGCACGCCGTGCGCGCCGACCGCGTGCGCCAACCCGACGAGATCGGGCTCGGCTTCATGATCGACGCCGCCAAGGCCGGCCACTACAACGGCCGCCGCGCCATCGAGGCGGCGCGCCGGAACAAGACGCTGCGCCGCATTCTCGTCGGCCTCGAGATCGAGGGCAACGTGCCGGCCGAGCACGCCATCGTCTACCATCGCGCCAAGAAGGAGGTCGGCCTGGTCAGCGCCGCGATCTGGTCGCCGACGGCCAAGCGCAACATCGCCATCGCCAGTCTCGAGCGGCCCTATGGCGACACGGTCGTCGACGATCTCTGGGTCGAGATCTACGCCATGCGCGAGCTGCAGTACCAGAAGCTGATGAAGCGAGCGAAGGTCGTGCCCAGGCCCTTCGTCAAGCTGGCGCGACGCACCGCCAGCCCGCCGGGAATCTTTTGATGACCGCCGGCGCCGAAGAAGAAACCGCCGAGCAGTGGGCGCTGGTCAACACGCCGCTCGGCGAACCCTGGTCGGGCCGCACCCGCTATGCCGCGGCGATGTTCTTCTACAAGCGCGGGCTGATGGACGCGCCGACGCTGGAGGTCTACCGCATCTGCTCGCGGCTCGACCACCAGGACCCGCTGCCGATCATCCGCGAACGCGGCACCGGCAAGGAATGGCTGAAGCGGTTCGCGCCGGCGGGGTAGCGCGGTCCGCGTGACAAGACGCCCCCTCCACCGCCTCCGGCGGTCCCCCTCCCCCGTAAACGGGGGGAGGAGCCGGCGTCGCGGCCGGCCGCAGCCTCGGATCCTCCCCTGCGCAGCGGGGGAGGGGGACCATGCGAAGCATGGTGGAGGGGGTTGCGCGAGCGTACCGCCGCCGAACCGTCCCGAATCCCCCTACCCGATGGTCCGCTCCAGCATCGACAGCCAGTTCCTCCAGGCGATCTTCTCCACCAGTTCGCGCCCGTAGCCGCGCGCCAGCAGCGCGTCGAGAAGAACGGGGAGACCCGCCGCGTCGCCGATCGCCGCCGGGACGAGCGCGCCGTCGAAATCCGAGCCGAGGCCGACGCCGTCCTCGCCGAGCGCCTCGACCAGCGCATCGACGTGGCGCAGCATGATCTCGAGGTCGGTCGCCGACGTCATGCGGCCGTCGTCGCGCAGGAAGCCGGGGGCGAAGTTCAAGCCGACCATACCACCCGACTCACGGATGGCGCCGAGCTGCCACGGCGTCAGGTTGCGCGCGTGCGGCGACAGCGCGTGCACGTTGGAGTGGGTCGCGACCAGCGGCGCGCCGGAGAGCGCGGCGACGTCGCGGAAACCCTTCTCGTTCAGGTGCGACAGGTCGATGAGGATGCCGAGCCGGTTGCAGGCATTCACCAGCGCCTTGCCGGCGTCGGTCAGGCCCGGCCCGGTGTCGGGCGAGGACGGAAAGCGGAACGGCACACCGTGGCCGAAGGCGTTCGGCCGGCTCCAGACGATGCCGAGCGAGCGAAGGCCGGCGGCGTAGAGAACCTCCAGCGTGTCGAGGCCGGGATCGACCGCCTCGGCGCCCTCGATGTGGAAGACGGCGGCGAGGCGGCCATCGGCCATCGCCGCGCGCACGTCTGCCGCACTGCGGCAGACGCTGAGCGCGCCGGCCCGCTCCAGCCGGTAGAGGATCGATGCCATGGCGAAGGTCGAGGCCCGGGCGTCGCCGAGCGACAGCATGCCGGGCAGCGGCAGGTCGTAGGCCTTCGCCTCCGGGTCCGGATCGAAGTTGAGCTTCTCTACCGGCGGCGGGAACATGGCGAACATGCCGCCGGCGAAACCGCCCGCCCGCGCCCTGGGCAGGTCGATGTGGCCGCCTTTGCCGCCTTCGACGAACAGCGCCTCGGCATTGGCCGCGTCGGTGGAAAGCAGCCTGAGCAGCGTGTCGTTGTGGCCGTCGAAGACGGGAATGCGGTCGGTCATGGAGCTTCTTTCAAATGCGCGGCGGGCAGGGGCACCCTTGTAGACCGAACGGGCGGCGCCTGGCAAAGCGACGGAGGTGCCGAAGAGGCCGAAGGGTGGGATTGGCGGGGGCGACGCCCATCTTTGCCCTTGCCCGCCGGCCGCCGCGGTGCTGGATAGGGGCCGATCCGACGAACCCGGTCCGCCCAGAGGCCTGCCGATGCCGAACACGCTCTACGATGCCCTCTTCGCCCCGCATGCGGGCAGCGACCGGACCTTCCTGATCCTGAAAGACGGGCGGCGATTGAGCTACGGCGCGTTCCTCGACATGGCCGGCCGCTTCGCCCACGCCATCGCCGCGGCCGGGGTCAGGCCCGGCGACCGCGTGGCGCTGCAGGCGAAGAAGTCGGCCGAGGCGCTGGCGGTCTATGCGGCCTGCGTCCAGGGCGGCTTCGTCTTCCTGCCGCTGAACACGGCCTATACGCCGGCCGAGGTCGAGTATTTCGTCGCCGACGCCGGGGCCCGGCTGTTGGTCTGTGACGGTGCCGGCGCGGCCGCCCTCGCCCCGGTGGCGGAGAAGGCGGGCGCGGCCCTGCGCACGCTCGACGCCGACGGACGCGGCACGCTGGCCGACGCGGCCGCGGGGCAGCCCACGGACTTTCCCGTCGCCGGGCGCGGACCGGACGACCTCGCCGCCTTCCTCTACACGTCGGGCACGACCGGGCGCTCGAAGGGCGCCATGCTTTCCCACGACAATCTGCTCTCCAATGCCGAGGCGCTGGTGGTGGAGTGGCGCTTCACTGGCGACGACGTGCTGCTGCACGCGCTGCCGATCTTCCACACGCACGGCCTGTTCGTCGCCACCAACGTCATCCTGCTCTGCGGTGGCGCGATGATCTTCCTGCCCGGCCTCGACGTCGACGACCTCATCCGCTTCATGCCGCAGGCAACCACGATGATGGGCGTGCCGACCTTCTACACGCGGCTCTTGGCCGACCCGCGGCTGGACAGGGCGCTCGTCGGCCACATGCGCCTGTTCGTCTCGGGCAGCGCGCCGCTGCTCGCCGAGACCCATGTCGAGTTCGAACGGCGCACCGGCCAGCGCATCCTCGAGCGCTACGGGATGACCGAGACCAACATGAACACGTCGAACCCCTATGAAGGCGAGCGCCGCGCCGGCACCGTCGGCCTGCCACTGCCGGGCGTTTCCGTACGCATCTGCGATCCCGAGACCGGTAGGGAGGTGGCGGCGGGCGAGATCGGCGTCATCGAGGTGAAGGGCCGCAACGTCTTCAAGGGCTACTGGAACATGCCGGAGAAGACGAAGGAGGAGTTCCGCGCCGACGGCTTCTTCATCACCGGCGACCTCGCCCAGATGGACGCCGACGGCTACGTCACCATCGTCGGCCGCGCCAAGGACCTGATCATCTCGGGCGGCTACAACATCTATCCCAAGGAAGTCGAGATGCTGCTCGACGAGCAGCCCGGCGTTCTGGAATCGGCGGTCGTCGGCGTGCCGCATCCCGACCTCGGCGAAGGCGTCGTCGCCGTCGTCACGCCGAAGAAGGGCGTCGCGCTCGACCCGGAGGCCGTGCTTTCAGGCATCCGCGACACGCTGGCCCGCTTCAAGCAGCCGCGCCACGTCGCCATCCTCGACGAGCTGCCGCGCAACACGATGGGCAAGGTGCAGAAGAACCTGCTGCGCGACCGCTACCGGGATGTGTTCGCCCGGTAGGGGCAGGTCATCCCCTTACTTCATCAGCACGTCGTCCCATGCGGGGTGGTGGCGCCTGAACTCGTCCGCGACGTACCAGCAGGCCGGCGTGATGCGGTTGCCGGCGGCGCGCGCATCGGCGACGAGCCGCTCGACGAGCGCCTCGGCGACGCCGTCGCCGCGGTAGGGCACCGGCACGAAGGTGTGGTCCGCGACGATGTGGCCCGGTCCGGCCCTGACGAAGGTGATCTTCGCCTCCTCGCCGTTGGGCATGACCATGAAATAGCGGCCGCCCTTCGCCGTCTCGTTGAACTCGAAACGCGCTGCGAGATCGTCCATCGCTTCCACTCCCGTCACTTCCTCAGAACGTCCGCCCATTCGGGATGGCGGCGGAACTGGGCTGCGGCAAACGGGCAGAGCGGGATGATCGTCTTGCCCGCCGCGCGCGCGTCTTCGACCGCCCGGGCGACCAGGAGCGCGCCGACGCCCTTGCCGCGGAAGGCGTCGGGCACGCCGGTGTGGTCGATGATCAACTGGCTGGACCCGACCTTGGTGAACGTCATCTCGGCGACCGAGCCGTCCGCCGCTTCGACGACGTAGCGGCCCTTGGTCTCGCCGTCCTCGAGCCGGACATCGAAAGTCTCGTTCATGGGCTTTGCTTCCGGGGTCCGGTTCAGGAACGCACGCGCGGCCTCGATCTCCTCGTCGCGCACCTCATGCGCGCCCGGATGCCAGACCACGTCGACATCGGCGCCGAGCGCGCGCAGGTGCGCCTCCAGGCGCGAGGTCAGCGTCGGCGGGCAGATCGGATCGTGGCGGCCGGCGGTCATCAGGATCGCACGGCCGGCGAGGCTGCCGGAAACCTTCGGCTGGAACGGGATCAGCGGGTGCATGAGCACGGCGCGGGCGAAGAGGCCGGGATCGGCGAAGATGGTCGCGGCAAGGATGTTGGCGCCGTTTGAGTAGCCGAGGCCGTAGACGGCCGACGGCGCCCGGGCGGCGGCATGGGCGCGGACGAACCCGGCGAATTTCTTCGCCGCACGGTCGAGGTCGTCCATGTCGTAGACGCCTTCGGCGGCGCGGCGGAAGAAGCGCGCCGCGCCGTTTTCCGAGACGTCGCCGCGCGGCGAGACGACCGTGGCGTCGGGCAGGAGATCGCGGCCGAGCGCGAGCAGCTGGCGCTCGTCGCCGCCGGTGCCGTGCAGCACGAAGAGGAGCGGCCCGCCCGGCTTTCCGGGCAGCACCTCGTGGATGTAGGCGTTCTGGTCCATGGCGTCCTCAATCGCCGAGCGGCTGGAGGTGCGTCTCCACGTAGGGACGCAGGTGAGCATGCTGGGACGGCAGCTTCAAGGCCTCGCCGAGATGGGCCGTGTCCTCGTCGCGGTCGAAGCCGGGCTCGTTGGTCGATACCTCGAACAGAACGCCGCCGGGCGTGCGGAAGTAGATCGCCCAGAAATAGTCGCGGTCGATCACCGGCGTCACCTGGTATCCCGTGTCGATCAGCGCCTTGCGCACCTCGAGCTGCCGTGCCCGGTTCTCCACGGCGAAAGCGACGTGGTGCACCGAGCCGGCGCCGAGCCCGGCGAAAGGCGCGCCCGGCAGCGTCTCGATGTCGACGACATCGGCGCCGTTGCCGCCCGGAATGGTGAAGCGGCGGATGCCGCTCGACTGGCCGGCCTCCTCGTAGCCCATGAACTTGAGCAGCTCCGCCGTGCGGCCGGCGTCGCGCAGCCGCATTGACACCGAGTGGAAACCGCGGATCGCCTCGTCGTCCGGCACGCCGCCCTTCGCCCACGGCGCGCGGCCGTCGTCCTTCGCCTCGACGAGGGCGAAGCCATCGCGGTCCGGTCCGAGGAAGGAAAGCCGCTTCTCGCCGAAGGCTTCGTTCTCGGCGAGTCCGGCCACGCCCTCCTTTTCCAGGCGCTCGCGCCAGTAGCCGAGCGAGCCCTCGGGCACCGAGAACACGGTCGTACCGACCTCCCCCGCGCCGGGACGGCCCTGGCCGATGTTGGGAAACGGGAAATAGGTCATCACCGAGCCGGGCGTGCCGAACTCGTCGGCGTAGTAGAGGTGGTAGACGTCGGGCGCGTCGAAGTTGACGGTCTTCTTCACCCGGCGCAGGCCGAGCGTGCCGGTGAAGAAGGCGTTGTTCTGGCGGGCATCCTTCGCCATCGACGTGACGTGGTGAAGGCCCTTGATCTGGTCGAGCATTCGCTTGCTCCCTCGATTGGATTGTCGCGGCGGACTGCCGCCGTTCGTTCGCATCTTTATGTCGGTCGTCGGCCGCCGGATGGAAGAGCTTCTAACTGAGAATGAACCGTATCCAGGCATCGAACAATCGGGCCTTGATCGTTCACCGATGACGCTTCACGGACCGCTTGCGCAACACCGGCTTTTCGGGCTGATGGCGCAGGGTGAAGCAAGGGAGATCCCGCCGTGAAAGGACGGTCCGCAAGGCCGAACGTGCTGTTCATCACCTGCGACCAGTGGCGCGGCGACAGCCTCGGCGCCGCCGGCAACCCGTCGATCAGAACGCCCAACATCGACGCGCTGGCGCGCGAGGGGGTGCTGTTCCGCCGGCACTATGCGGGGGCCGCTCCCTGCTCGCCGGCGCGCGCCTGCCTCTATACAGGCCTCTACCAGATGACCAACCGGGTCTGCCGCAACGGCACGCCGCTCGACGCGCGCCACGGCAACGTCGCGCTGGCGGCGCGGGCGCTGGGCTACGACCCCACCCTGTTCGGCTATTCCGACATAGCGCCCGATCCGCGCCGGCACGCCCCCGGCGATCCGCTCTTGAAGAGCTACGAGGGCGTGCTGCCCGGCTTCAGCGTCCGCCAGCTCCTGCCCGAGCACCAGAAGCCGTGGCTCTCCTGGCTCGCCCAGCGCGGCATCGATTCCAGCGCTGGCTTCCCGATGATCCACACGCCCGCGGGTGGGCCTGACGACGACGTCACGCCGGCACCACCGGTCTACGGCGCCGACGAGACGCCGGCGGCATTCCTGGCGGGCGAGTTCATTCGCTGGATGGGCGAACAGGACGAGCCGTGGTTCGCCCACCTCTCGTTCCTCAGCCCGCACCCGCCCTTCGTCGTGCCCGAGCCGTGGAACACGCTGCACGATCCGGCCGACGGACCGGCTTTCGCCCGCGCCGCGAGCCCCGAGGCTGAAGCCGCCATCCATCCCCTCGTGGCGCTGGAGATCGAGACGCAGCTCCGCTCGAAGTTCCTGCCGGGGACGAAGGGCAAGGTCGCGGATTGGAGCGAGGCGAGCTTCCGCAGGATCCGCGCGATCTATTACGGCATGATCGCGGAGATGGATGCGCTGATGGGCCGGATCCGCGGCGCGCTGGAAAAGGCCGGCGCATGGGAGAACACGATCTTCATCCTCACCTCGGACCACGCCGAGATGATGGGCGATCACCACCTGCTCGGCAAGGGCGGCTTCTTCGACGCCAGCTACCATATCCCGCTGATCGTGCGTGCGCCCGCCCAAGCGGCGCGGGGACGCGTCGTCTACGCCTTCACCGAAACCGTCGACATCCTGCCGACGATCATGGACCTGCTCGGCGCAGCCCCTGCCCCGCATCTCGACGGCCGCTCGCTGGCGCCGTTCCTGCACGGCGAGACACCGGCCGCATGGCGCGACGCCGTCCACTGGGAATACGACTTCCGCTCGGTCGCGGCCGGAACGTCGACGCAGCCGTTCGGCCTGAAGCCGCAGCAATGCAACCTGGCCGTCCTTCGCACCGAGACACTGAAATACGTCCATGTCGGCGGCGGCCTACCGCCGGTGCTGTTCGACCTGCGCGAAGACCCCGCCGAAACGCGTAACGTCGCCCAGGACGACGCCTATCGCGGCGCGCGGATTGCCATGGCCGAGCGCCTGCTGGCGTGGCGGGCAGAACATCTCGACCAGTCGCTGGCGCTCTGCGAACTGACCGAGGGCGGCGCGGTCGGCCACGTCGCCGACGACATGCGCGGCGGCTGGCGGTAGTAGAAAAAAACCCGCGCCGGGTATACCGGCGCGGGCTCGTCGACAGGTCCGGCGACGGACTACTGCGTCATGATCATGCGCTGCTCGTCGCGCTTCTCGGCCCAGGTGCTCTTGTCATAGGCCGCCTGCGCCTCGAGCTGTTCCTTGGTGAAGGTCGTGTAGAGGTACTTGTTGCCGTCCTCGTCGGTCAGGAACGCCAGGTTGTCCATGCCGACCGCCACCTCCTTCTCGCCCATGCCGAGGAAGCCGCCGACGTCGATGATGATGGCGTCGATCGTGCCGTCCTGGCTGAGGACGACGTCGCCGATCTCGCCGACATTCTCGTCGCCGGCGCCGTAGACGGTGGTGCCGATCAGCTCCTCGGCGCGGATATCGGCCGTATTCAGCTCATCGAGCGTCGAACGGTCGATGGCGCCGGTCTTGGTGGTGTCGGTCGCCGCCGGCTGGTCGGCGGCCGGCGCCTGCGCGGTCGTATCGGTTTCGGCAGCCGGCGCCTGCGCGGTCGTGTCGTTGTCCGTCGCCGCGGCGTCGTCCGACGGCTGGTTCATTGCGGTCGATTCCTCGGCATTGTTGCCGCTGGTGGACTGACCGGCCGGCGCCATCGCGGTATCGTCGGTGGCAGCGGTCGAGCCGTCGGCCGGGGCCATCACGGTCGTGTCATTCGTCGCCGGCGCGGTCTCGTCGCTGGCGACGGCCGGGGCCATGTCGTAGGCGGAACGGTCGAACTCGGGCAGCGCCTCAAGAGCCTCCTTCGTCGAGCTGACCACGATCCAGCGATCGCCGTCGCGTTCGGCCCACTCGATGGCGTCGAACTCGAGAGCGACGTTCTTCTCGCCCAAGCCCAGGAAGCCGCCGACGCCGACCACAACCGCCTGGACGTTGCCGTCGGCGTCGATGACGAGGTCGTTCACGTCGCCGATGTTCTGCGCGTCGTCGCCGGTGCCGTTATACACCGTCTCACCGATGAGGTTGGTGGCAAGATAGCCGTCGGCGTGCATCTTCGGAGCCGCCTGGTCGGCCGGCTGCTGGATTTCGGCCGGGGCTGCCGGCGCGGGCGCCGTCGTGGTCTGCGCAAAAGCGCCGCCGGCGATGAGGGTTGCCAGCGCTGTCGTAGCCAAGAGCTTGCGGATCATAGTAATCTCTCCTTGTGCGGTTTTCCTGCACTGCCGCGCCCGGGATCGACCGTGGCTGGAAGAACGGGCGCGGCATCGACGTCACAACGCCAATCCGCGCCGGTGGTTCCGGGCGGCGCGCGACCCGGGAGCGAGAGCGCACAATCCGGCTCGCCCCGGGAACGATTGGCGCCCGTGATCGTTTAGCGCGCCCGGCCCCGCAACATCCGGACGATCACTGCAATGCACTTCTCGACGGTGTTGAACCGCGACGGCGGCACGCTGCGCACGACCGACATCGAACAGTTCGCAACACGGCTGCGCCAGACGCTGGAGGGCCGCGGCCATAGCTGCACGGTCGCCATTGTCGGCGCCGGCGACATAGAGTGGGCGCTGAAGGCGGCGGCGGCAGAGGACGGCGTCGACGTCGTCATGGCGGGCGGCGGAGACGGAACGGTCTCGGCGGCAGCAGGCATCCTGCGCGGAACCGAACGCGCGCTGGCGGTCCTGCCGGCGGGGACGATGAACCTTTTCGCCCGCAGCCTCGGCATCCCGCTCGATCTCGACGCGGCCGTCGGAGTCTTCGCGTCCGGCCGCATCCGCCAGGTCGACACGGCGAGCGCCAACGGCCAGCCCTTCGTCCACCAGTTCTCGATCGGAATGCATGCCAAGATGGTGCGCCTGCGCGAGCGGCTGGATTTCGCCTCACGGCTGGGCAAGATAGGGGCCTCTGCGAAGGCCGCCTACTGGACGGTCCTCAAACCCCCGCGCATGCGCGTGGCGCTGAAGATGGGCGAAACGGAAATCCTCGCAACCACCTCGAACATCGGCGTCACCAACAACCTCTTCGGCGAAGGGCATCTTCCATATGCGGATCATCCGGATGGAGGCATGCTCGGCATCTACGTGACCGTGGCGCGGCAGCGCGGCGAGATCGTCCGCCATGCGCTGAACGTGGCGATCGGCCGCTGGCAGGACAACGACCTCGTGGAGATCCACCAGGCGGATCGCGTGACGCTGAGGATCCTGTCGCCGCTGCGCTCGCAGATGGCCGTCATCGACGGGGAATTACAGCCGGTCGCAGCGGCAACCGAAATCTCGATCGAGCCTGCTTCGCTGCGGGTTCTCGTGCCAGGCTGACGCGCGTTATTCGGCCGGCGGGCCGCCATCCTTCGGCCGGGTGTTTTCCCGATAGATTCCGTAGGCGAGGATACCGAGCGCCGCGGCGGCGATGCCGCCGACGGCGGAGCGACCGCGCAGCAGGATCGGCAGGAGCGTCACCGCGGCGACGCCCGCGATCGTTGCGACATCGGCGGTCCGCCGACTGGCCGCGGCCTTCTTGCGCCGCTTCTCGGTCATCGCGTGGATCGCAACGATGCCGAAGGCAACGACGAGGAATGCGAAGCCAAAGGCCAACGCCGTCTCGATCGTGCCGAAGCGCCGCGCCGCCGCAACGAAGCCGGCGCCGACCAGAAAGCCGACGCCGAGGAGACCAAGCAGGCCGGCAACGGCGTAGGCGATCGCCGCGCTGCGGGCACGCCGCGCCGCTTCGAGGGCCTCACCCGAAAGGATCGTCGCGATCAGCGATCCGAGCATTGCGGCGGTTTCAGCGGCGCGACAGGAGCGCGACGAGGAAGCCGATGCCTGCGGCGATCGCCAACGCCGTCATCGGCTTCTGGCGCACCGTGTCGACCACCTGGCGTTCGAGATCGCCGGCCGTCGAGCGAAGGTTTTCGATCGCAGCCTCGCCCTCGCTCCAGGCCCGCTCCTTGCCTTCCGTCGCCATCCGCCGCGCCGCCCCGTAGGAATGGCGGCCGGTAATGCGCAACTGCTCGGCCAGCTTCTCGATGTCCTCCTTCAACTGGGCGATATCCGCCTCGAGATCGCGCGCGGCCGAGCCGGCTTCGCTCTTGTCCGATTTACCAGATGCAGTGGCCATGTATCCAACTCCTTGCTTCGCAGCGAACAGAACGGGGCGTACGCGGCTGGGTTCCCGTCCAAACGGGACCCGCCGCATGAAAGGACCTTTCAAGGTGCGAGTCCAGACGAAAACCGGAAAGGGTATGCGCCGGCGGCTGTGCCGTTCCGCCGCACGCGGCCAGGTACTTCCTTGACCGACACGGATGCTCGAACGCATCGCGCTCTAGGCCGCATTCGATCCCATGACCTGTGCGGCGATCGCGTCGGGACCGAATTCATCTTCCCCGGCGATCTGGAGCATGTCCTGAAGACGCGTGCGGGCGCGGCTGACCCGGCTCTTGATCGTGCCGACAGCACAGCCGCAGATCTCGGCGGCTTCCTCGTAGGAGAACCCCGACGCGCCGATCAGGATGACGGCCTCGCGCTGGTCGTCGGGGAGTTTTTCCAGGGCTACGCGAAAATCCTCGAGATCGAGGACGCCGTGCTGGCTCGGATGGACGGCAAGCCGGGCGGTCATGATGCCGTCGCTGTCCTGGACCTCGCGTCCGCGCTTGCGCATCTGCGAATAAAACTCGTTGCGCAGGATGGTGAACAGCCAGGCCTTCAGATTGGTGCCCATCTGGAAGCTCTCGTGCTTGTCCCAGGCCTTCACCAGCGTCTCCTGAACCAGGTCGTCGGCCTTGTCGGCGTTTTGCGACAGCGACATGGCGAAAGCGCGGAGACTGGGGATCGCGGCAAGCAGATCGTTCTTGAAACCCGCTGAAACGGCCATCAAGTCAATCCTTCTTCTGGGTGGATTCGGCCTTCTCGAGCTGGCTCAGGAGCTCGGCGAACCGGTTGGGGACCTCTTCGGACACCAGCCCGTCGTAATACTGCTTCAGCTTGCGCCCGATCTCCGAATTGGCGCCCAGTGCATTCGTTCCGCCCGTCCGGGCACGCTTGGCGCCCGGCCCACCCATGTCGTTGGTCATGATGTTCATCGCCCTGTCTGTCCTCGAGCCCCCATATAGCGCGGTCGGGCTGGCGCATCACTGCCCATCCCGTTTCCGCGCAGCGAATTCGAGGCCCATAACGAGGCACGCGCAAAATCGTTCCCGGCGTGGAACTCTTTCCTGGGCGGAGCGTTTTCACTCGAAGGTGCGGGGATATGGGTGATATTTCAGGGCCGATCACTGCATCTCGCGAAGTCCATCGACGGACGCATCGTCCGTCATGACAATTGAGGGAGCCGCCTACGCATGAGCCTTTCCGCAACCATCGCACCGCATCTACCATTCCTCCGACGCTTCTCACGCGCAGTCTCCGGATCGCAGTCCAGCGGCGACGCGCTCGTGGCAGCGATGCTGGAGGCGATCATCGCCGACGTGAGCGTCTTCCCCAAGGCGTCAAGCGACCGAATTGCGCTCTACAAGGTGTTCGCCAAGCTGTTCTCCTCGATCTCGATCCGGGTGCCGCATGAAGCGCCCATCTCCGCCTGGGAGCAGCGCGCGGCGGCCAATCTCTCGGCGCTATCGCCGCGGCCCCGGCAGGCCTTCCTGCTGGTCGCGGTCGAGGGTTTCTCCGACGAGGAAGCGGCGGAGATCCTCGACGTCTCCGCGGAGGAGTTCGCCGACCTGCTCAACGACGCCAGCGCCGAGATCTCACGCCAGGTCGCGACGGAAGTCATGATCATCGAGGACGAGCCGCTCATCGCAATGGATATCGAGGAGATGGTGGAAAGCCTCGGCCATCGCGTCGTCGGCACCGCCCGTACCCACAAGGAGGCGACGGCGCTCTTCGCCGCCGCCAACCCGAAGCTGGTGCTTGCCGACATCCAGCTCGCCGACGGCAGCTCGGGCATCGATGCGGTCAACGAGATCCTCGCCACCACCCCGGTGCCGGTGATCTTCATCACCGCCTTTCCCGAGCGACTGCTGACCGGCGAGCGGCCCGAGCCGGCCTTCCTCGTCACCAAGCCGTTCAATCCCGACATGGTCAAGGCGCTGATCAGCCAGGCACTTTTCTTTGACCGCCAGGCCAGGATCGCAGCCTGATACTTCGGACGATGGAACCTTGAGGAGGGCCGCCGCGAGGCGGCCTTCCCCGTTCGCGAGACCGGTCCCCGAACGACCGGATTTCACGCGACGGCGGGAACGAAAGAGATGTGCCGGCGTTCATGGACGGACAAGCGAAAGGAGAGACGACAATGCTTTACTGGGCCCTTGTTTTCCTCGTGGTGGCGATCATCGCCGGTGCCCTTGGCTTCGGCGGCATCGCCGGCGCCTCTGCCGGCATCGCGCAGATCATCTTCTTCATCTTCCTCGCCTTCCTGGTCCTGTCGCTGTTGGCGGGCCTGTTCCGACGGGCGAGCTGAGCCACCACCCGAACTGAAAGCCGTTCCCCTCAAGCGGTTTTCGGCGGCCGCCGGGCAGCACTCCGAAAGGATGCTCCCGGCGGTTCTGTTTCCAGGGAGGTTCTGTTTTCCAGCAAAGAGATGCCCCCGGTTCGGGGCGAAATCGCGGAACCGGGGTCCCCGGCCGCGCATTAACGGGCGGTTTACCATGAAGGCCCACCATCATCGTGGGAGCCGAAGAGTCGAACGGCCGTCGTCCGGCCAGGAGGAGCCCAGATGGTCAGTCGTATGAGAAACCTGGAAAACGCCGCCCGACTGGCCATGGCCCATGCCGACATGCCAGCTACGACCACGCCTCCCGCCGGACCGGCGGCTGCCGGACTTCTCCGCCGCATCCTGACGATGCTCGCACGGCTCCTTTCCGGACACTGAGTCCGGAAAGGAGCCGCGGCCGGCACACCCTCCCGGCGGGTTCGCTGCGCCTTCCCCGCCGCCGATCCCTGCCACCATGCTTCCGCGGACTCTCTCCCGCTTCGTCGCGCGCCAAACGTCCCAGACCTCGAGGCCCGAACGCCCGCGCTTTCCGGCGACCCGGGGAACCAGCGGCGCGCAGGGCCGTTTCCGAGGCGAAAGGAAACGCGCCATGGAACATATCGCTGCCCTTCTGCTCATCGTCGGATGCTCCGCCGATCTCGCCGAATGCCGCGAGTTGCCGGCCCCGGTGCCCGTCTTCGAAACGGCCGAGGAATGCGACGCCGAACTGCCGCGCGCATCGCTCGGCTATGACGGCGCCTATCCTCATGTCGTGGCGCGCTGCATCGCCGTCGATCCCGCCATGGAAGAGGCCGACGCGGAACTGGTGTGGGACGTTCGGTCGGACGGCAGCCTCGTCGCCAGCATCGAGACCGCCGGCGTCATGGTTGCGACAAATTCGCCGCGCACGGACAAGCGCGACAGATTTCGCGAATGATTGATTTCAGGTAGCCGCCGTTTTTGCCATAAATCGGCAGGGACGGCCCACATCAAGGAGAGAGACATGAGGAAAATCGTACTCGCGCTGGCGGCGGTGACGGCCCTTTCGGCCTGCACGACCGCCGAACAGACGGCGATCGGAGGAGCGGCCGTCGGGGCGGCGATCGGCGGCCTCGCCAGCGGAACGGTGGAAGGCGCGGCGGTCGGCGCGGCGGCTGGCGCGGTCACCGGCTACCTGATCGGCAGGGTCGCGGACCGTCCTGGCTACTGCCGCTATCGTGACCGCTACACCGGCAGGATCTACATCGCACGCTGCTGAGCCGGCAAGGAAGTCCTGGCGGCCGGCCCCGAACGCGAGGGCCGGCCGTCAGTCTGCCGACGTCCCGGACCGGACGGTCCGCCCCCGCCGCGCGCGAAGGGGAATGACGATATCGATGCGCAGCCCGTCGGCGCCGAAATCGCGCACGATGGACCCGCCCAGTTCGCGCTCGACGTTCATGTCGATCAGCTTCGTGCCGAACCCCGTCTTCGCCGGCGCTTGAGCCGGCGTTTCCGTCCGCTCCAGCCAGGCCAGAGACAGGTTCCGCGCGCCGCCTGGCTCCTCGACGACATCCCACGATACCCTGAGCATTTCAATGTCTCCGTATTTCAGCGCGTTCGTCGCCAGTTCGTGGAAGGTAAGGCCGAGCGCCTGGGTCGCTGCCTCGTCGAGGACGACCTTCGTGCCCGACAGCATGCCGTCGGGCAAGTCGCGGCCGAAGACCTGGGCCAGTTCGGTGCGCAGGAGATCGGCGAGATCGGCCTTCTGCCAGCGCGACCGCGTCAGGATGTCCTGAGACGCGGCCATTGCCTGTAGCCTGGCGCCGAAGGCGGCGATGAACGCATCGATGTCGGCCGATCCCGCAGCGGTCTGCCGCGCAATCGCCAGCATCCTGGTGATCGAGTTCTTGATGCGATGCTTCATCTCGTTGAGCATCAGATCCTTTTCGACCAACGACTTCTCGCTGGCCAGGCGAAGCGCTTCGACGGCGGCGAAGGCCTTGTCCTGCAGCCGCGCCGCGACCGCGATCGCCGCTGCGAGAAGCAGGCCGAACAGGCCGAGCATCAGCGGAACGGCGCGCGATGTCGGCGCGGAAAAGGCGCTGGTGGGTCGGAAGACGATTGTCCACTGCCGCCCAGCGGCCGTCGTCGAGCGCACCGCGACATAGCCGGCGCCCGCTCCCTCGTCCGGCGGCACCCGGGAGCGGTAGATGAGCGATCCCTCCGTCGTCGGACCGTCGTAGACCTCGACGCTGAGCGGTAGCAGTGGCGACGTACCAAGGGCGGTGGCGAACAGTTCGGCGGCGCGGAACGAGGCGAAGACGAAACCCGCGGTGCGCCGTTCGGGCTGAGACGACGTCGCCGGCGAAGTGCCGGCGTCGAGGCGCTTGAACACGAGGAATCCCGGATGGACGGGGCCGCCCGTCATTTCGCCGAGGCGGACGAGGCCGGTCGCGTGGGGCGCGTCGTCGCGCATCGCTGCCGCAATGGCGCCGCGGCGCCCGGGCTCGGCGAACATGTCGAAGCCGATCACCTTCCGGCCGCTGTCGTCGAGGGGCTCGAAGAGGACGACGGGCGTGCGCCAGCTTTCGCCGGTCTTGGGGAACAGCGGCAGCGCTACACCGAAGTCGCGTTCGATCTGCCGCTGGACCTCCTCCTCCCTGCCCGTCTCCGCCAGGCGCAGGAAGCCGATGCCGCGAAGGCCGGGGAAGTTCTCGCCGACCTGGAGCGCGTCGAAGAAGGTGGCGAAGGCGACGCGGCCGACGTCGCCGTCGCGCGCCTTGAAAAGCGCGTGCACCGAATTGAGCAGCGCAAGATGCATGGTGAGCCGGCTCTCGATGCGGTTCAGCGCATCGTCGACCGTGGCCCCAAGCTTGATCCTGGCCGCCTCCTGCGTGGCGAAATAGGCGAAGCCCGCCATGACCAAGCTCGCCAGCGCGACCGCGAGAAACACCGCTGCGGGTAGGTATCTTTTCACTGCGGGGCACCCGTGACTGCTGAGCGGCCCTTGTCGGCGAGGGCCCCCCACAATGCAACCGACCGGCCCGGGTTCCACCGCCCGGACCAGCTCCCCGCCTTCTCGATAAAAGCACTCCGGCGCTCCCCCAAAGGAGCGGGGGCTTCCGCCGAACGCCAAATATATACGTCGCGCGGGACCGCAGCGCGGCCCCGCCGGGATCGCTACGCCGCTGTCTTGAGCGCACCCGGACCCGGAATCGCGCCGGGCGGGCACTTGCCCAGGATGATCATGCCGAGCACCTCGTCCTTGGTGACGTCGCTTGTCTTCGCCATGCCGACCACCTGGCCGTTCTTGATGACGTAGAGGCGATCGCACAGGTCGACGACGTCGTGGATGTCGTGACTGATCAGGAAGATGCCGATGCCTTCGGCCTTGAGCTGCTTGACCAGGTCGGCGACCTGCGCCGTTTCCTGCGGCCCGAGCGCGGCCGTCGGCTCGTCCATGATCAGCACGCGCGCATTGAAATGGATGGCGCGCGCGATCGCCACCGACTGGCGCTGGCCGCCCGACAGGGCAATCACCGGCTCCTTGAAGCGGACGAAGCGCGGATTAAGCCGTCCCATCACCTTGCGCGCCTCGGCCTCCATCGCGGCGTCGTCGAGCGTACCCCAGCGGGTCATCAGCTCGCGGCCGAGATAGAGATTGGCGGTCGCGTCGACGTTGTCGGCCAGCGCGAGCGTCTGGTAGATCGTCTCGATGCCGAAATTCTTCGCGTCGCGCGGATTGTTGATCGGTGCATCCTGGCCATTGATCCTGATCGTGCCGCTGTCGCGCTGGATGGCGCCCGACAGCATCTTGATCAGCACCGTCTTGCCCGCCCCGTTGTGGCCGAGAATACCGACCACTTCGCCGGGGAACAGGTTGATGTCGACATGATCGACGGCACGCAGGCCGCCGAACGCCTTGCACATGCCGGTCATCTCGACCAGCGGCGTCTGGCCCTGCATCCCTGCCGGCGGAACGCTTGCGCCCTTGAGCTCGTTCATCGTCAAGTCCTTTCTACTTGCTGCGCCGCCGGTAGACGGTGTCGAGCCAGACGGCCAGCACCAGCACCGCGCCAACCACGACGCTCTGCAGCGGCGTGTCGACGCCGAGCAGGATCATGCCGCTGGCCAGCGACTGCATCAGCACCGCACCGATCATGGCTCCTGCGACAGTTCCGACGCCGCCCGACAGCGACGTGCCGCCGATGACCGCGGCGGCGATCACCAGCAGTTCGTCGAGCGTTCCCTGCGCGTTGGTCGCGGCGTTGAGGCGGGCGGTCGAGACGGCGGCGCTGATCGACACCAGCAGGCCCATCAGCATGAAGATCTTCATCGTCACCCAGCGGGTGTTGATGCCAGCGAGTTCGGCCGCTTCCGGATTGCCGCCGATGGCGAACACGTACCGGCCGAAACGGGTGCGGGTCGAGATGAACGTCATCACCAGGCCGACGACGATGGCGATCAGCACTGGGATGGCAAGTCCATGGGCGATGAACGCGCCTTCCGGCACCTCGAGCCCCTGGTCCTGGTAGTAGCGCCGAACGATGCCGATCGGCCACGGATAGGAGTTCGCCACCCACACGGCCCCGAGAATGATCGCGCAGGAAACCGATCCGAGCAGGCTCTCCGCCCACATCGGCCGCAGCGGGAAATTGAAGCGGATGCGCTGGCGCCGTGCCGAGATGAGCATGAAGACGACGCCGAGGCAGCCCAGCACGGCGATGATCCAGCTCCACGTCGCGCCGATCGAGCCGGCGGGGCCACCGCCCATGAGGCGGAAGGTTCCATCCATGGGGGCGACCGTGCGGCCGCTGGTGACCCACCACGCAGCACCGCGCCAGACCAGCAGTCCGCCCAGCGTCACGATGAAGGCCGGCACGTTGCCATAGGCGATGATGAATCCCTGGAGGGCACCGATGGCGACGCCGACGACCATGCCGGCGGCCAGCGCGATCATCCACACCGACGGATGGCCGAGCGGAATGCCCAGCACACGGGAGAGGAACTCGGCCTGCGTGACGCCCATGATCATGCCGATGAAGCCGAGGAGGGAACCGACCGACAGATCGATGTTGCGTGTGACGATGACGAGCACCATTCCGGTCGACATGATGGCGATCGACGACGACTGGACCGAGAGGTTCCAGAGATTTCGCGGCGAAAGGAACGCACGCCCGTCGAATTCGAGCGGATTCACGCCAAGCCGCATGCTGGAGAGGAACTGGAGTCCGATCCAGATCAGCAGCAGCGCGCCCACCATGCCCAGCATGCGCGTATCGAGTTCCGTTGCTTTCAGAAAGCGGCTTACCGCGCCCTCGTCGGACGTCCGCGCCTGATCAACCGGCGCATTTGTCAGCGTCTCGGCCATGGGATCCTCCCCGTGCCGCGTTGCCCAGGCCGGGCCGCGACATTCGTCAGCTTAAAGAAGTGCCGCGGCTTTCGTCAAACCGCGGCACTCCGGATGTGCTAAGTGGTCGGCTCAGTTGCAGGCGGCGACGCTGCCGGCCGCGACGCCTTGGCAGACCACGTCCTTGGCCACCCACCCTGCGTCGATGACGACGTTCAGGTTGTCCTTGGTGATCGGCACCGGCTTCAGGAAGATCGCGTTCATCTCGACCTTGTTCGGGCCGTCAGCCCACTTCACGGCACCCGGCACCGCGTCCATCGCCGTGCCGCTGGCCAGAGCGCTGGCGATTTCGCCGGCAGCCTTGCCCAGGTCGCGGGCATCCTTCCACACCGACACGGTCTGCGTGCCGAGCGCCACGCGGTTCAGCGCAGCGTGATCGCCGTCCTGGCCGGACACCGGCACCGTACCGGCAAGGCCCTGCGCGGCGAGCGCCGCCACGACGCCGCCGGCGGTGCCGTCGTTCGAGGCGACGACTGCGTCGACCGCGTTGTTGTTGGCGGTCAGGATCTGCTCCATGTTCTTCTGCGCGTTGGCGGGGAGCCAGCCGTCGGTGTAGGCCTCGCCGACATTCTTGATCTTACCGGCGTCCATGGCCTCCTTCAGCACTTCCATCTGGCCGGAGAAGAGGAAATCGGCGTTCGGGTCGGCCGACGAGCCCTTGATGAAGGCATAGTTGCCCTCCGGCTTGGCGGCGAAGACGGCGCGCGCCTGCATGCGGCCGACTTCCTTGTTGTCGAAGGTGAGATAGAAAGCATCGGCGTTCTCGATCAGGCGATCATAGCCGACGACCGGGATACCTTCCGCGACGGCCTTCTCGACCGCCGGGCCGATGGCGGCGGCGTCCTGCGACAGGATGATCAGGGCGTTGGCCCCCTGCGTGATGAGCGATTCAACGTCGGTGAGCTGCTTGGCGGCCGAGGACTGCGCGTCGGCCGAGATGTACTTGTCGCCGGCGGCTTCGATCGCCGCCTTCATCGCCGCCTCGTCGGTCTTCCAGCGCTCTTCCTGGAAATTCGACCAGGAGACGCCGATGACCTTGTCCTTCGCCTCGGCGACAGCCGCCAGAGCAAGCGACATGGCAACACCCGCCATGATGGCGGTGGCAAACTTCTTCATGATTTCCTCCCTGCGCCCCGCGAGGCGCGATGACTGGATATTCGCGACACTGACAGGCATCGAAGCTCTTTTTTTCGAGCCTCGAAAAAAAGAATGACTCACGAACCGATGTATGTCAACATTTTCCAGCATGCGATTGCAGGGACTCGGCTATGAAGGCCCGCGGCATGCAAGGGAGGACAGGCGGTCAATGACGGCTGCTGTGCGTCACGACGATCTGCGCAGGCGCAACCGCGCTCTCGTCATCGCGGCGATCCGTCGCGCCGGGCAGCCCTCGCGCACCGACATCGCCCGCACGACCGGCCTTTCCCATTCGACCATTTCGGCCATTTCCGCGGACCTGATCGCCGAGGGCGTGCTTGCCCAGGCGAAGGGTGCCGAGGCGTCTTCCCTGAAGCGCGGCCGGCCGCAGATCGCCATCGGCATCAACCCGGAAGCGGCGGCGATCCTCACCGTCGTGCTCTCTCTGAATTCGCTCTCGGCGGCGCTGATCGACTATTCCGGAAACCTCGTCGCCGAGGATCACCGGCGCCTGTCGACGTTGACCGTCTCGCGCGCCAACCTGATGGCCGAGACGACCGCGGCGGTGCGCCGTCTGCTCAACCATCGCGGGCTGGCCGGGCGCCCGGTGCTGCGCATCGTCATGGCGGTACAGGGAACGACAGACTCGCTGTCGCGGTCACTGCTGTGGTCGCCAATCACGGTGCATGGCGACATCCCGTTCGCCGATGCTCTGGAAGAGGTTGCGGGCATCCCGGTCACGGTCGAGAACGATTGCAGCATGATCGCGATGGCCTTGCGCTGGCGCAATCCCGAGCGCTACCGCGACGACTTCATCGCCATCCTTCTCTCGCACGGTATCGGCATGGGACTGATGCTGAAGGGTTCGCTTTTCTCCGGCACGCATTCCTCCGGCGCCGAGTTCGGCCATATGATCCACCAGCCCGAAGGGGCGCTTTGCCGGTGCGGAAGACGCGGCTGCGTCGAGGCCTATGCCGGCAACTACGCGATCTGGCGCAACGCCCGCGAAGGCGACGAGAACGCGCCGCCGGCAGCCGACATCTCCGACACGGACATGGCCTCGCTCGCCACGGAAGCGCGCCGACAAGACGGGATGGAGCGGCGCGCCTTCGAGAAGGCCGGCCGCGCGCTCGGCTACGGCCTCGGCAACCTGTTCGCCCTGGTCGATCCGGCGCCGGTCTGCTTCGTCGGCCACGGCGCGTCGGCCTTCGACCTCATCGAACCGGCCCTGCGCGCCGCGATCGCCCGTACCGCCGGGGGCCAGCACTCCGATTCGATCACCTTCGACACCGAGACGAACGAGATGCCGCTGATCCGCGAGGGCTGCGCGGTGCGGGCGCTCACCTTCGTCGACCAGGAGATTTTCGCGCCGGGAAGCCCGGCGCAGCAGCGATTGGCCGGAAGGGACGTCGCGTGAGGCGATCCAAGGCGGATTCCGCCGGGGCCGGTGCTTACCTCGGCTGCCAAGGCGCCGGCGGCTTGCCGCGCTCGACGATATAGAAGCCGCCGGCATCGAGAGGCTGCCACTCGCCCTCCTCGCCGCCGGGCCAAAGGACCCGCAACTCGGCCGTCTCGGATTGGCCGAGGCCGAAATGAATCCAGCCGCTCTGTCCGCCCGCGTGGCCGCCGCCTACCGTGATCTCGCGGCGCGACACCGCCTTGCCCCGACGCAGTTCGATCCATGCGCCGGCCGCGTCGCGGTTCGGTCCATCCTGGCGCAGCCGGACGGCGACGAAGCGGCCGGTGTCCCGGCTGACGTTGCGCCAGAGCTGCGCCTTGTCGCCGCGGTTGACGACAACCAGATCGAGGAGACCGTCGAGGTTGAAATCGGCAAGCGCCGCGCCGCGAGACGTGCGGAAGCTCGCGACGCCCGCCTCCTCGCCGACCTCCCTGAACCTGCCGTCGCGATCCTGGATCAGCAGGTTGTTCGGATCCTTCATGGCGAAGTCCGGCATCTCCGACACGTTGCCCTTGGCGACGAACAGGTCCATGCGGCCGTCGTTGTTGACGTCCTCGAACTGGGCGTGCCAGGCCGTGCTCGGCTTGATCTCGCCGCCGGCATAGGGCCGGTGGGCGGTCACCCCCCTGGCGAAGGCGACATCGGCATAGGTCGGTCGGGGGGATTCATCCGCAGCCGGCTTGACCAGGCTCTGCAGCTTGTTGTCGGCCATGCTGGTCAGGAAGTATTCCGGGTAGCCGTCGCCGTCGAGGTCGGTGCCGGCGATCCCCATCCCCCAGATGCGCAGGGGCTTCCAGCCGTCGGCGGCGCGATAGGGCGTCGGCGGGGCGCCAGGCTCGAGCCTCCAGAGCTGTTCCTGGCCGCCCTTGTAGTATTCGCGGTCATTCGACACGCGCAGCGCCGGCGTGCCAGCCCTGCCCCAGTCGGTGAACAGCATCGACAGCGAGCAGAAGCTCGGCTTGAGCGCCGCCGGCGGCGCAAACCGGCGGCGATCCGCCGTCGTGCTCGTCGCGGGACGATGCAGCCAGTTGTCGGTGCACGAGCCCCAGGGAAAGGCGTCCTGGGTGCGGTCGATGTAGTTGCCGACGGCAAGAGTCGGCCATTGCTCGCCGCGCTCCCAGGTCGCGGCGAAGGCCGTCGACCAGGCGTCGCCGCCGTCGAATCCCCAGGCTTCGTTCGCGCGTTCGAACTTGCACTCGCCCTGCCCGCGCATGGCGACGTTCTCGCCGACGCGGAGCAACACCAGATCGGTGATGCCGTCGCCGTCGACGTCAAGCGGATAGGCACCGGCAACGCCGTCCAGCTCGAGCCCGCTGCGTTCGGCGACGAAGCGCAGGGGACCGCCCCTGGTCCCGGCGTTGCGGTAGAAGCGCGACGGCCCGGCACCGCCGGCGAGCAGCATGTCGGGATAGCCGTCGTCATTGCAGTCGAAGGTCGCCGCGCCACCGCCGACCATGAACTCCCATTCGCCGGAATAGACGCTGTCGATGCCGGCTTCGGCGGTCTCCTCGACGAAGCCGGGCACGACGGGAGCGTCCTCAGCGAGAACGGGCACGGCGGCGAGGACGAGAACGGCGGCGGCCAGTGCGGCCCGGAGCGACGACGGTCGCATGGCTGCCGCCTCGTCCTGAGCGCGGTCACGTGGGCGCCGACGCAGCGCCCCTGGTCGAGGCCGCGATCGATCGCGGCACGGAAATGAATGCCGCCGTAGAGCCGGGAGATTCCGGCCTCGGCAGCCGCCGCCTTGAAGCTCTCGAAGGACCGAGGCTCAAGACCGTCGGCCGAATGCGTGGCATCTTCGAAGGCAAAATCCTCGCCGAAGAAGGCGGTGAGCACCTCCGCCGCGGCTGCCGACTGCGTGCTGTGGCCGCTCGGATACTCGGGGAACGGCGGCGTGTTGAGCAGCGGCTCCCACTTCGGATCGATCAGTCGGCGGATGTAGGTGATCGGCCGCAAGAGGTCGAACTCGTACTTCGCGTTCCAGCAGGCGACGAAGGAATCCGATAGGACCACGCCGAGCCGCGCGAGAATGTCGGCGCGATCGGCGAGCGGCGCGCCCTTCTCGTCGAGAATCTGCATTGCGATCGAGATCCAGTGGCCCGGCGGCGTGGGCGAGAGCATGGGATCGTCCGACCAGAAGCGCGCGATAGCCTCCTGTTCCGGCGTCAGCGCCTTGCGGACTTCGTAGACCTCCAGGGCCTCTTCGTAGAAAGGCGAGCCCGCCTCTTCGCTGTAGGCGGGCGGCGACGGCAGCGGACAGGCCGCGCCGCCGGGCATGGCGAAGGTGCGGTTGGCGCCCCACGCGGGAAGTAGCGGCACCTGCTGCTGGGCGATCAGGCTGGTCGGCACCCAATGCGCCGGGCCAGCCGTCAGCTGATACTCGACGGGAAAACCCATGTTCTCGACAACGGCGCCGCCGTCGTCGCGCGACCACGCGAGGATGTGCAAGGCAACCGCCTCACCAAAGGCCTCGCTACGGGAAACGACATCGGCCGGCAGGCCCGCCGCGGCCTTCTCGCGCAGCTTGCGGTCGACCGAAGCCAGCGCGCGCTGGCCGGTCGGACCGGTGTTGGCGAAGAGGTCCTTCGCCGCCAACGCCATCGCCGCGTTGAGGACGACGGCGTCGTCATAGGCCAGACCCTCCCCGCGCCTCGGCGGCAGTTGAAGGCCGTGCAGCTGGCCGGCAAAAGAGACGAGTTCAGGCGAGCCCGAGGCCGCGGATTCGTACGCTGCGACGCCAAGATAGGCGAACGACCGGCTGGCAACGGGCGGTGAGTAGGTCGGCGTGTGACGAACCAGTTCCAGCGTCAGGCGATACCAGGTCTGCAGGACGTCCGACGCGAGCCGGTCGTCGGCCCTGGACACAGGAACAACGGCCATCAACATCCAGGCGGCGATCAACGCCGACGCGGCATGACGCAGGAAATTCATGAGCCAGTTCCTCCCGGCTAACGCCGCGGCTCTTTTTTTCACGCCCCGAAAATAAGCACGGTAGCGATCCGCCGACAAGGACGAATCGCCCGATCGGCCAGGGCCGGTGCGCGCTCTAAGCCTCGTTGATGGCGTAGCCGGCGCCGCGGATGGTGCGGATCACGTCGGGCGTGCGCGGCGTGTTCACCGCCTTGCGCAGGCGCCCGACATGGACGTCGACCGTGCGCTCGTCGATGTAGATCGTCTCACCCCAGACGTTGTCGAGCAGCTGGCTGCGCGAGAAGACGCGGCCGGGATGCTGCATCATGAACTCGAGCAAGCGGAATTCGGTCGGACCGAGCTTGATCTCGGCCTTCTTGCGGAAGACGCGGTGCGCCTCGCGGTCGAGCACGATGTCGCCGACCTTGAGCACGGTCGACAGGACTTCGGGCTTGGCCCTGCGCAGCAGGGCGCGGACGCGGGCGATGAATTCGGGCGTCGAGAACGGCTTGACGAGGTAGTCGTCGGCGCCGGTCGACAGGCCGCGCACGCGGTCGCTCTCCTCGCCGCGCGCCGTCAGCATGATGATCGGCAGCCGCTCTGTCTCGGGCCGCATCCTCAAGCGCCGGCACAGTTCGATTCCGGACACCGCCGGCACCATCCAGTCGAGCACGAGCAGGTCAGGCACGTTCTCCTGGAGCCTCAGTTCGGCCTCGTCGCCGCGCGTGACGACCTCGACCTGGTAGCCCTCGGCCTCGAGATTGTAGCGCAGGAGAACGCAAAGGGGCTCCTCGTCCTCCACGACCATGATCTTCGGCGCGATCATCGGCCTGTCTCCGCCTCGCTCAGCCGCCGACCAGCGCCATCGAGGTCTCGTCCAGCTTCGGACGATGCGGCGGCAACTGCTGGCCCGTCATCACATAATACGCATTCTCGGCGATGTTGGTCACATGGTCGCCGATCCGCTCGAGGTTCTTGGCGCAGAAGAGCAGATGCGTGCATGCCGTGATATTGCGCGGATCCTCCATCATGTAGGTGAGGAGTTCGCGGAAGACGGCCGTGTACTGGATGTCGATCTTCTCGTCCTCGGCGCGCAGCGCACCCAGAGCATCGGCCTTGCGCTCGGCATAGAGACGGGAGATGCCATTGACCTGCTCGAGCGCCAGAGCCGCCATCGCTTCGATCGAGTGGGACAGGCTGCGCGGCGCGGCGCTCTCCCCGACCGCGCCGACCCGCTTGGCGATGTTCTTGGCGAGATCGCCGATGCGCTCGTAGTCGGCCGCCATGCGGATCGCACCCACCACCGAGCGCAGGTCCTGCGCCATCGGCTGGCGCTTGGCGATCAGCGTGATGGCGCTGTCGTCGAGTTCGCGCTGCTTGGCGTCCATCACCGTGTCGTCGGAGATGACGCGCTGGGCGAGCGCGTTGTCCGTGTTGAGCAGCGCCCGCGCCGACGCCTCCACCATCGATCCCGCCAGCGCGCCCATGTCGCGCAGGAGCGTGTCGATGTGCTGCAGATCCTGGTCGAAGGAAGTGACCGTGTGTTCGCCCATCATGATGCCCTCGCTCGGTGTCCTGGCCAATCGCTCAGCCGAACCGGCCGGTGATGTAGTCTTGCGTTCGCTTTTCGTCGGGGTTGGTGAACATCTTGTCGGTCGGACCCTCCTCGACGAGATAGCCGAGGTGGAACATCGCCGTCCGCTGCGAGACGCGCGCCGCCTGCTGCATGGAGTGCGTGACGATGACGATCGTGTAGTTCTGTCTCAACTCGTCGATCAGTTCCTCGACCTTGGCGGTCGCGATCGGATCGAGCGCCGAGCACGGTTCGTCCATGAGGATCACCTCGGGCGACACGGCAATGGCGCGGGCGATGCACAGCCGCTGCTGCTGGCCGCCGGAAAGCCCGGTTCCGGGCTCCTTCAGCCGATCCTTCACCTCGTTCCACAGGGCTGCCTTCTGCAGGCTGGATTCGACGATCTGGTCGAGCTCGGCCCTGGAATTCGTCAAGCCGTGAATGCGGGGGCCGTAGGCCACGTTCTCGTAGATCGATTTCGGAAACGGATTGGGCTTCTGGAAAACCATGCCGACGCGGGCGCGCAATTCGACGACATCGATCTTCGGATCGTAGATGTCCTCTCCGTCGAGCGTGATCGTGCCGCCGACGCGGGCGATGTCGATGGTATCGTTCATCCGGTTGAGGCAGCGCAGGAAGGTCGACTTGCCGCAGCCGGACGGGCCGATCAGCGCCATCACCTGCTTTTCCGGGATGTCGAGGTCGACGTCGAACAGCGCCTGCTTCTCTCCGTAGTGGACCGTGACCTTGCGGCCCTGCATCTTGATGTTCGGCTCGGTCGCCATGGCGTTCAGCTTCGTCTCGAGTGCCGTTTCGCTATACATATTCATGTTTCCCTGCTCCTTCACCAGCGCCGCTCGAAGCGCTGCCTGAGGAAGATGGCGATGGCGTTCATGATGACCAGGAAGCCGAGCAGCACGAGGATCGCCGCCGAGGTGCGGGCGACGAAGCCGCGCTCCGGACTGTCGGCCCAGATGTAGATTTGCGTCGGCAGAGCCGTTGAGGCCTCGAGCACCCCGGCCGGCGGGCTGGTGATGAAGGCGTTCATGCCGATCAGCAGCAGCGGCGCCGTCTCGCCCAGCGCCTGGGCCAGGCCGATGATGGTGCCGGTCATGATCGACGGCATGGCAAGCGGCAGCACGTGGTGGAAGATCATCTCGTGCTTCGACGCGCCGATGCCGAGCGCGGCCTCGCGGATCGACGAGGGCACCGAGGTCAGCGCGGCGCGGGTGACGATGATGATGGTGGGCAGCGTCATCAGCGCCAGCACCATGCCGCCGACCAGGGGCGCCGAGCGCGGCAGGCCGAACCAGCCGAGGAAGACCGCAAGCCCGAGCAGGCCGAACACCACCGACGGCACCGCGGCGAGATTGTTGATGTTGATCTCGATGAGGTCGGTAAGGCGGTTCTTCGGCGCGAACTCCTCGAGATAGATCGCCGCGGCGATGCCGACCGGGAAGGAGATCAGGAAGCAGACCAGCAGCAGCCAGAACGAGCCCGAGATGGCGCCCGCCAGGCCCGCCAGCTCGGGGAACCGGCTGTCGGCGTTGAAGAACAGGCCCCAGTTGAACGGCTGGGTGATGGCGCCGCCTGCCTTGAGTTGCTCGAAATAGCCGATCTGGCGGTCGTTGACGCGGCGCTGGCTCTCGGGAAGGTGCGTCTGCACCAAACCCTTGGCGAGCTGGTCGACCGGGTCGGAAACCGGCACCACGAAAGACGCCGGGCCATCGAGCAGCGCCGGATCGGCGATAACCTGGTCGCGGATGAGGAACGGCGCCGAAGACGTGTACATCGAGAAGTAGTCGCGTTCGGCAGGGCGGGTCAGTTCCTCGCCGAGTTCGGCGAGCGCGGCCTCGCGGAAGATGTTGCGCCAGTTGGCGTCCATCAGCTTGCTTCGGTCGAGCTCGGCCTTGCTGAGGTCGAGGTCGATCCTGACCATCGTCTGCGTGAAGGCACCGTAGCCGGTGTAGCTCAGCGTCCCGACCAGAAAGGCAAGGAAGCCGAGCGCAAAGGCGATCGCGATCATGCCGTAGACCTGTAGACGCCGGTCGGCGGCATAGCGCGCCTTGCGGCGCGCATTCATCGCCTCGGACTTCCAGTCCACCGGACCGCCGATCCTGCCGCCGGCGCCGGTTGCGAGTGACGTGTCCGCCATCAGTACTTCTCCCGGTATTTGCGCACCGTCCGCAGGGCGATCAGGTTCAGCCCGAGCGTGATCACGAACAGGACAAGTCCGAGCGCGAAGGCCGCAAGCGTCTTCGGATTGTCGAACTCGCTGTCGCCGATGAGCAGCGTGACGATCTGTACTGTGACGGTGGTGACGGCGTCGAACGGGTTCAGCGTCATCTTGGCGATGAGGCCGGCCGCCATGACGACGATCATCGTCTCGCCGACGGCGCGGCTCAGTGCCAGGAGCACGCCGCCGACAATGCCGGGCAAGGCAGCCGGCAAGAGAACCTTGCGGATCGTCTCGCCCTTGGTGGCGCCGAGCGCAAAGGACCCTTCGCGGATCGCGCGCGGCACGGCAGCGAAGGCGTCGTCGGAAAGCGACGAGATGAACGGAATGAGCATGACGCCCATGACGCCGCCGGCGGCGAGCGCGCTGTTGGGCGAGGACTCGATGCCGAGCGAAAGGCCAAGCTGGCGCATGAGCGGCGCCACGGTCAGCACGGCGAAGAAGCCATAGACGATGGTCGGGATGCCGGCCAGGATCTCGAGAAGCGGCTTCACCACGGCGCGGAAGCGCTCACCGGCATATTCCGTCAGGTAGATCGCCGAGAGGATACCGACCGGGACCGCCACGATCATGGCCAGGAACGAGATAACGACGGTGCCGAACAGAACCGGGATCATTCCGAAAGCGCCCTGACCGGCGACCTGATCGGCGCGCAGCGCGATCTGCGGCTCCCAGCGCAGTCCGAACAGGAATTCCGTCACCGGTACCTTGGCGAAGAACTGCAGGGCCTCGTAGACCAGCGACAGGACGATGCCGGCGGTCGTCAGGATGGCGACCAGCGACGAGAACATCATGAACCAGGTGACGGAACGCTCGACGCTGTGACGGGCGCGGAAGCGCGAACCGATGGTGCGCAGGCCGAAGAAGGCACCGACGGCCGCGATCGCTGCGACGACGGCGACCATGGCCCAGGACGCCAGCGACTGCAGCGACTGGAAGTGCGCCACGGCGGCGGTGATCTCGGGCGTCGGCTCCCTGAAGATGTTGCCGGAGGCGACCTGGCGGATCTCGCTGATGAGCAGGGCTCGCTCGGGAGCGCTCAGCGCGTCGGCGCCGGGATAGGAAGCCATAACCAGCGCGTCGATGACGCTGTTCTGGAAAAGCAGCCAGAGCAGTAGGAAGACGAATGCTGGAATGCCGGTCCAGATCGCGGCGTTGAGGCCGTGATAGATCGGGCGCGAATGCGCCTTCTCGGAGGCCTTGCCGGCCGCGCTGCGGCCTCGCGAGAATCCGGCGAAGGCCATGACCATGGCGGCAAGCGCCAGGAAGCCGAACAGGTAGCCCGTCATGTATCCCCCGATTGCCGGTCGAAACGGGTAGCAAGCAACGTAGATGGAATGGTGGCGGTCGCCCGCTGCCGGGCG
>CAJPFN010000095.1 GCA_905339215.1 Rhizobiaceae bacterium | reverse complement strand
GCCGAGCGAATTCCCGACCGCAGAGGCTTCAAATTTGCCGCCGAACAAGTCGCCATGATTCTTCACACGCAGAGTAAACCGTAATGTTCTTTAATTGTTCTGCGCGTTGGCCAAAATCGCAGCTTCGGGCCGATTGGGCCTTCTTGATATGGGGGAGTGCCCGCACGGCACCTTGTATGTGGCTAATGACGGCGCTGGGTTTGCACAAAAGAACTTCGATGCCTTGTGCAGTCCGACACGGACCACAAAGGATGTGAACGAAGCGATAGGCAACAAGGGCGTCGGGTTCCTCAGCGTTTTTCAGGTGTGTGCCCATCCCGAGATATTCTCCCGGCTGAGCCCCGGATCGGGTGACTTCGATGGCTTTTGCTTTCAGTTCGCCGATGACGCGACCCTGTCCAAGTTTATGGACGAAGAGAACCTTGGAGAACATGCTGCACTCGTCATCGAGAATGTGCCGCGCCTCTATCTCGGCTGCCCTGCAATTCCGTCCCATGACATGGTCAATGCACTGGCGAAGGATGGCTATGCAACCGTGGTGCGTCTGCCTTTAAAGAGCGCGGAGGCGGCGGAATCCATTGCTGCTCAACTTGCGAAACTTGAAGAAGAGAGCCCTCCCGTCCAACTTTTTTTGACCCGGGTCGGCGAGCTGTCGATCGAGCGTCGAGGGCCATTGCCCGCATCAAAAACACTGACGCGGAACACCAGCTGGGCAACTAGGGAGGGTGACCTAAACCTCGCACTCGTTGCGTGCGGTAATCGCCAATTTGCGGTAGTTGAGAAGACAGTTTCCTATGATGATGTCATCGCGGTGATCCGGCGCGATGTAGCGGCCGAGAAAATGCCGGAGGCTTGGCTCGCTTGGACGGGCGACGCAGTCATCTCCATCGCGGTTGCCGCTGACGGCGCTCCGCTCGATGGTCGCCTCTACAACTTCCTTCCGATGGGTTCAGAGGCCGGAGCCTACTTGCCCGGATATCTTGACGCCCCTTTTCTGGCCAGCCTCAACCGACTGACGCTGCAGACCGGTGTTGAACTCAACAACATGTTCTTGTCCATCGCTATCGATGCCACGCTTGCAGGAGCCCGGCTTGCGAAGGCCACACTCCCCGACGCCATGGCTCGTCAGGTGGTGCTCGATCTTGTGATGTGGAAAGGGTCGGACCGCGAGAAGATTCGCGAAAAGCTATCGGCGGTTGGCGACACGCTTCTACCGGCGATTCCCGGGCCGACTGTCCCAGAAGGATGGGCGCTTTTTTCTGAGGCACGGGCATGGCCCGCTGAGGACTTTATTACGGCGGCGATGGCCGCCAAGGTTGCACCGTTTCCATTACTGGATCCGTCCATCGATCCTGTCAGGCTAGGATTGCTCGAGCAGTTCATGTCTGGCATGCGATCGCTGCGGTGTAGCGCCGCTGAGCGTGCGGCCGTTGTCGAGGCAGTGGCAGTCGATCTTGGTAGGCGCAAGACTTCTATTGAGCGCTGGAACCGCTTCTATCGATCGCTTCATGCGCTTTTCAAGGATAGTGCAGAAGCGTTGCATGGCCGCCGCCTCCTCTTGACAGCACGGCGCGAGCTTGAGCTGACGGACGCGCCTGCGCTTGCGCGAGGAAAGCGCCGCCGCTTGGGCGCTGTTTTCCTGCCGCCGCTGCGCGGGGCCGAGACCGCCGACGCCATGAAGCGCTTACCGCGGAATGTTCAGCGACGGATCGCGTATTTGCATCAGGATCTCGAAATCGCCCGTGACGGCGCTAGCGCGGCGCGCCGCTTTCTCGTCGGTAACGGGCTCCTTCGAGAATATGAAAGCCGAGAAATTCTTCGACTGCTGGCAAGCGCAATCTCGGCGCCGGGAGAGACGCGTGATCCCGAAGGGCTGCGCTGGCAGGCGCTAACGGCCATGATGAGGATCGTTGTCGGGGAAGACACGGCTGATGCGATCGTGGCGGAGCTCAATATACTGGTTCCGACACGGGAGGGATGGTCGCGCGCCAATCTTGCCTATCTCGGGGACATCTGGACGCGGAAGAATGGCGGCGCCCTCGAGGGGTTGTTTGATCGGGCGGCAGGCATCTCCGCTGAACTCGATACCCATGCGGGACGGCTGGTGCGACGGTATGCGGATTGGCCTGTGGCGTCGGGCGAGCGGGACGGTTGGGAGACCTTCCTGCGCAAAGCCGGTGTGCTGGATACGCTTCGACCCGTTACTGCCCTGCCTGGGGCGCCTCCGCGCGCGTGGCCGCATAATCTCCGGTCCACCCTCGTTGCACGTGCGGGCCTTCCGAAGGATCAGGCCGAGGCCTGGAATGCACTGATGGCATCCCGTAGCAGCCTATCTAATCCTCAAACCATCTATACGGCCAGAGACGCGATGCGCGCACCGGGTCAAATGGACTTCGCTGCGCTCGCCCCCGCCGTGGGGTCGGACTATGCGAGGGAAATCGTCCGCATGATCGAGCGGTCGCCAGCCCTATTGCGCATGGCAGTATTGAAGCCGGACCACCCGCACGCTCCTGATCGTAGGCAGTGGCCGTCCCCACTAGCCGCGCTGGTACAAGGCCTCGCGTGGCTTCCCGTATCGCAGGGAGGCCTCGAGCGATTGGACCGCGCCTGGCTGCCGGGCAGCGAAGTTAGGTCGTTGCCACCGCTCTTGCCAATCGTCGCGCCAGAACTGCGCAATGTCCTGGCAGTATGTGAAACGGCATCAACCGAGTTGCGGGACATCGGCCTTTCCGAATATGGCAGTCGCGCTTCTGCCTGGCGCTTCCTTGTCGAGGCTGGCGATCTCGTCGCACGTGCCACGGCCCAAGTCGACAAGGAGCGGATCTATTCTGCGGCGCAAGATGCCTGGCAACTAGCGGACCTCCAACAAGCCCCACCCGCTCAGCTTCGGCTGCTGGGGCGCGTCAATGGCGAGGTCGCCCCCGCGTCGCCGGGCCGGTTGGATCATCCGGGCATCGTCGTTTCGGACGGAGACGACCGTCAACTGTTCGCCGCGATTGCACAATCTGGCTCGGGCACGCTGGTCTTTGAACCCCCGCCCAACCGGACCGCCGACGTCGCGGCCTATCTGGCAACGCACTTCCCCAAAACCGTCAGGCGTGCTTCAGCAATCGAGGCAAACTACGAGTCAGGTGGCGAGCCCATCCGCTTCGATCCGGCAGACGCCGTGATCGAAGACGCGCTTGGCGACCAAATCCGGCAGATTGTCGTTCTTACCCAGCGATACCGCAACAGCCTATATCATGGTCCGGTCGAACAAGTCCTTCAACGGCTCTCTCAACTACGAATCCGCTTCGTGGACGATCTTTCGATCCGCGTGGGGGCAATTGTCGATCCGGTCCCAATGTTCACTGCCCGCGCTGTCCTCCACAAAGATGGCGCTGGCCAAACGGTGCTTTGCCATAGTGGACTGAAGCAAAACACCCGCTTACTCGTCGCGATCGCCGAGCCGCTCGGCGAGGCTTTAGGGAGCCGACGTTACATTGGCGAACCGATCCTCGCCTTTGCGGCCCAGCTGGGACCCGATGCTCTGACGTCCGGGCCAGAGGACTATGCGGCGATATTGAACATGCCGGTAGAGATCATCAGCCGTGTCCTTGGTGCTGCGCGGGCATCAATCGGAAACTTGCTTAAGACGCTTCGACCATTCGTCGCCATGTTCGCCGGAGATGAGGCGGCTGCTGAATTTGTAACCGGGCGGGCGCTCCACAGCGAGGACGATGTAAGAGCATCGCTAACCAGGCTTAGGCAGATGCTTCCGGTTGACCCCGACGATCTTTTGGCGCGATGCCGCGAGGCAGGAGAAATAGAGCCAGTGGCGATCGCGCTCGGGGTGGATCTTTCGCGCCTCAACGCGGCGATCGAACAGCTGGGGGCACCGTACATACCAGTCGACCTTACCGCCCGGCACCAGGCGACGCTGTCGGCTTTTCTAACCCGTAAGGACAGGATTATCCGCGAGAGTGTGCGCGCCACGTTCCGCCCGTCATACGAGGCCGGCGCGGATCTTCGCCTCTACGTGGCGGCGCGGGACGCTCCGCGGCCGCAGTTCCCTGACGACTACGGCCGGACCACCATCAATCTCGATCAAGATGCTATGCAGCTCTTGCTAGACACATGGATGGCGGAACACGGTGTCGTGCCCGTCGTCGAGATTCCCGAAGGCCGAGACGCGGTGGACGCAGTCCGTGATCACAACCACCGTCATCTGCGCTTGTGGGCCCCCCGTTTCCGGGAAGCGATACTTATCCGGCTCGAGCAAGGAAATGCGCTACGGCAACTATGGGTTTCTTTGGCGGAAGCCGAGGTCCGGCTGGTCAAGTCAGCCACGTCCGATGGCTGGACTGACTTTGACCGGCTGACAGAGGGCGCGGCCCTTGAATGGATGGCTCGGAGCGGACTATGGCCGCAAGACTGGCCCAAGTCCATAGACGGCCTTAGTCTGTCCGAAGCCGAGCGGTCCGGTTTTGCTCGAGACGAACAGGCAGCCCGAAACGCGGCTGCCACGCGGCGGCGCACGATCGAGCACAGCGGCGGAGTCTTTACAGTCGGTGTCGATACCTACGGCGCACTTGCCAACGACATTGCTGTTCGCGTTGCGCAGAATGCAGCGCTTCTGGCTACTTCGACCCGCACGGTGAGCGTTGCCCCGGTCATTATTCGGCCCACGGGGGGAGGCGGCATGGGTGGAGGCGGAAGCGGAGGTGGTGTTCCGAGGTTGTCCGATGACGAACGCGACGTGATCGGCTTCTTCGGCGAAGCGATCGCCTTCAACTGGCTGAAGCAACGTTTCGGGTCTAGGCGTGTCGTGGACGAGAGCGCTTGGCGGTCGGGCTATCGGGTGCATGTTTGCGGCGAGAAGGGGAATGACGGGCTGGGGTATGATTTCGAGGTCAAGAACGGTGCGACCGACTGGTATTTCGAGGTAAAGGCGACGAAATCGACCGAGCCTCAGCTGAGGCATACCATCGAACTTGGCTCGAGCGAGATCGCACGGGCAGAGTCGTGCAAATCGGACCGGCGATTTCGATATCGCATTCTCTATGTCATGAATGCGCTGCAGCCAGAGCGAGCCGCCATCTTCCCCTTGCCTAACCCGCGGAGCCGCGCAGGCCTCTCGTTCTTTGCAGAGCCGGAGACCGCCGGGGTGCGGCTGGTATTCCCATTACCGGGGTAGCCAAGGCGAGACACATTCTCAGCCGATACCATGTTGGGCTTGCAATGCCTCTACAACGTCCGTGATAAACACTTCGGAAGCAAACGGAACTTGGGCGTAGATCAATCCTTGTTCGCCTTCTGCGCGGATGATCATGTGCCCCTTTCCCAGAAGCCTCTCGGCACCGCGCTCCCCCAACGCAATCTCTGAAGTGCCCTCGGAGTCCACTCTAAGGATGAGCCGATTGCCGAGCTGGGACCGCAGCTGCATCGGCATGACGTTCGCCTCGGGCCGTTGCGCGGCGAAGATGAGGTGGATGCCGGCCGCTCGAGCCTTCACTCCCAGGCGCCCAACTGTGGAGGTGACAGCGGTACGGTATTCATCGGTGAGCATCCATTCGGCAAACTCGTCGTGGATCACCCAGAAGGTCGGCAACACATCTGCGGGAGCGACCTTAGCGTTGTAGGCAGTGATGTTGGGGGCGCGTGCCTCCTTGAACAGCCGGTATCGGTTGTCCATCTCCTGGACCAGGCGCTCCAATCGATCGACAGCAGTTTCCTGCTGATCGATGATCCCCCCGTCCAGGTGAGGCAGAGCGTCAAAGGCAAAATAGTCCACGCCCTGCTTTGGGTCGATGAGAACAATTCTGGCGTGGCGCGGGTGGTTCGTCGCTGCTATTCCCAGGATGATCGACTGCATCAGCACTGACTTGCCTGAGCCCGTGCTGCCAGCGATCAGGGTGTGAGGTGCGTGCCGCTGGCTGGGCGATAAGAAGAACAGCTCATTGTCATCCTCGCGCACGCCTACCAAGATGTTTTGCGCGCCTGTTGGCGAGACTGTGGGGTTCCAGCGTTGCCATAGGCTTTGGATGTCAACGATCTCTCTTTGCGTCCGGGCGACATAGATCGCTATTGCTCCTGGCTCGGGCCGGACGGAGATGATGTCGAGTTTGTGCGTCGTCAGGAGCTCCGAGCGGCGCTTCAACACCTGCTCGACTGTGATGCTGGCGCTCCCGCTGAACCGTAGTATTGCGGCGTTAGGCGTCAGCTTCTGATCAATGAGCTTTGCCTGAAAGCCAAGCTGCTGCAATGCGCTGCGCGTCATGAGGGCAGTGTTGGCCAGCCATCTTTCATCCGCCTCCGTATCTGCGCGGCTTGAAGAGCTGGCGTGGCGTTCGATGACCGATGCAACAGTCCCGTCGGCAGCGGAGTGAGCCGAGACTGGGGCCGCTGTCTCCTCCTCCACCGATGGTTCGGGGACCTTAGCTGCAGGCTTTTCGTCATTGGGGGTGGTCGGGGCAGGTGACGTCGCCTCAGAGGCATTCTGCTTGCCTGCTCCAGTCGACCCGGCGCCCCCGTGTGGGGAGGGCATTCTTCCGTAGATCGGATCAATTGACGTGAGCAGCTGGTGAGCGCTTCCATTGGCTGCATAGACGCCGAGCAGGGCCTTCAGCTCGGCCCGCCCGAACACCATCTGCCGGCTCGCAGGAACTCCGGCGACTTCGCTGAACTCTGTGACGGATCCGCCATCAAGTGCGGTCGGCACAAAGACATGGCTGAACCCCACGATCTCGATCTTGGCGACACCATCGCGCACCAGTCGGCGCCACTCTGTGAGCGGCACACTGCTCGATGCCGGCACCTGAATTCCATCAAGCAGCAGGTCGCCCAATCGCGAGAGCCAAGAGTCACGATCCATGCGGTTCGGCTCCGTCGTCGCGTCAATGATGCGACGGACGGTGTCGCGGAGTTGCTTCTCTGATTCCTTGCGCTTGGCAGAATAGGAGACCGCATCGACATACTTGGCTTCCGTGACGAGAATTCGGAGCACGAGTTGGCCGGCTTCATCGCGGGCCGGCGCGAGGGCAAGAATGTCGGCCTGTGTCTCTTCGCGAGCGCCGAGCCAGCTCGCATAGTCGTCGAGGAAATACCAGCCCACCAACCGGTCGGATTCCAGCGATTGACGCGCCAGGAATCGGCTGAGAACGACGCCGATAAGCTCTCCGGCAGCCTCACCGCGTTTCGCTGCGCGTAGGACAATATCGCCTGAAATGTCATTGGCGTCGGCGATGAACCGCTCAGAGAGCACGTTGATCTCTTCGGGGGTCATCGCCAATTGAAGCTCTTCAAGCCGGCGCCGGACCATTGCATGGAGCAGGTTGAGTGGCGCGCGAGAGGAAATGACGACGTTGCGACCCTGGGTCGATGACTGCTTGTAGCGGATCACCCGGACGCTCTGGTTCTGCAATTGCCGGCGATCGAGAAGCTCGTCGAAGTTGACGACCCAAGCCCCCAGATCATGCGTCTCCTCGAAAATCCGGGCCGTCCGTGCGTCGCGGAAATCCAGTTGCCGCACTGGCAGGAGCCGCTTTCCATCTTGGTCCCCCTCATCACTCTTGAGGAAGGCCGTCAGGGCCGACAAATGGGCGCATCCTTCGCGACTTTGAACGGGCGAGCAGAGGTAGACGCAGGATTTCAGATCATCCATAGCGCCCGGCCTTCGCCGGGACCATCGCGCGGGCAGCAGCGTGGCGATATCGGCAGGTTCGGCCGACTCGCGGTACCACTCGACCGAGGCATGCCTGGAGATCACGTCCTGGCTGAACACGATGTCATAAGGGCGGCCATCTCGTGGATCGGGTGGCGGTGCTTGATCGGCGATCACGCTGATACGCAACCGCGCCATGAAGTCCTGCGTCACCTCGGACGCAGCCAGAACCTCTGGCGAGTTGTTCGCGCTCGTCAGGATAGACCTGTAGATATCCCGCAGACGCTCGCCGTCGGTGTGCCGCAGCATGACCTGGCAACGCATGTCTTCGTCATCATTGAGGTCACCAAGGCCCTCGACGATCTGCTGCGGAAGACGAGCCGAGTCGCAATTGTAGAGCACGAGCGACATGTTCGCGCGCTCGTGGGGGTGTAGATTCAGATAGCGCTGCGTCAGATCGAGAAGGCAATTACTGCCAGCGGTCGCATCATCGTTTGTCTCGGCGCCTTCACTCTCCAGGACCGGCTTCTCGTGAAGCGAATAATCCCCCTGGGAATCGACCAGGGCTAAAAGTTCGGGCTTTCGCCCGGTCCAGGATACGACAACCTCCGGGTAAAACACGTGACGCATATCTTCCGCCAGATCGCGAAAGAACAGTTTCGTATCGCCTTCGAGGCCCGCCGGCCGATCAATCACGCTGCGCACGACCTCTCGCACAAGGTGTGCCTTTCGCCACGCCGCCGCTAAACGCAAGGGGTGCCAGGGTGCGACGATGGCCGCTGCAGCA
>CAJPFN010000094.1 GCA_905339215.1 Rhizobiaceae bacterium | reverse complement strand
CGCCGACGTCGTTCTGATGGCCGGCGACCTCAACGGCGTCACCAAGGCGATCGCGCTGTCCAAGGCGACGATCGCCAACATCAGGCAGAACCTGTTCTGGGCGTTCGCCTACAACGTGGCGCTGATCCCGGTCGCCGCCGGGGCGCTCTACCCGCTCTGGGGCACGCTGCTGTCGCCGATGATTGCGGCCGGCGCGATGTCGCTGTCGAGCGTGTTCGTGCTGACCAATGCGCTGCGCCTGCGCCGCTTCGACGCTTGAATGCGCGGAAGCCAGTGCATGATGGCGTTTGCCGGGGAGGCTTGTCGCCTGACTGTCCGGGCTGGACAATGCTGAACGTGGCGGACCACGAACGGTAGTGATGATCACTACGTTTACGCCATAGCCCTACCATAGGCGTCTGTTGGCGAAGGCGTGACCTGAGCCGGATTTGAGATAGCGCTCGAAAGATTCCGCCTTGGCCCGATCGGAAAACGCGACATAGGTTACCAGCCGCCACGGTTTGAATTTGGAGGTATGGTAAGATTTACCGGCGTTGTGTTCTTGGAGGCGCCGTTTGAGATCGGTCGTCATTCCCACATAGCGCTGTTCGTTCGATGAGAGACTTCCAATAAGTAGACATAAAACATAAAACACTGAAAGCCGCGAAGCAGGTTGGCGGAGGGGACGGGCCTGACGTCCAACCTTCTCCACCCTAAGTTAAGTCAATTGCTTTCATTTAATCTGAAACCTCATCTATTGATACTCAGTCCTGCTGCTTGCACTTCGACACCACGGGTATGGCACATCGCGATGCCGTCTGGGGAGAGCGGCATCCGCCGCATCTCCAAAGACAAACTGCAGCGTGCGCACTGGTCCTTCCCAAGAAACACGTCAGGACGACAAATCACCGAGAAGTCTGGCGACTCGGGCGCGCAAGACGGGCAGAAGTTCCGTTTCGAACCAGGCGTTGCGCCGGAACCAGCCCGCATTTCGCGGACTCGGGTGGGGCAGAAGGATCGTCCCGGGCCAGCGCGCGCGCCAGTCCTGCATCGACTCGGCCAGTGACAGACCGATCGTCTCCGGCAGGTGCCAGGCCTGCGCGTGGCGTCCGATCACCACGGTGAGGCGCACATTGGAAAGAGCGTCGAGCAGTAGCTGCCGCCAGCGGAGCGCGCATTCGGGGCGCGGAGGCAGGTCGCCCGATCGGCCGGTTCCTGGATAGCAGAATCCCATAGGCAGGATGGCAACCTTCGCAGGATCCCAAAAGGTGGCCTCGTCGAGGCCGAGCCAATGTCTCAGCCGCACCCCTGAAGCGTCGTCGAATGGGCGCCCAGCAAGATGCGTCCGCCGCCCCGGTGCCTGGCCCGCGATCAGAATGCGCGCGCCTGCACCGATCTGAACGATCGGACGCGGCCCGAGGGGCAGGTCCGCACATGCCGTGCAGGCGGCGACTTGCGTGCGCAGCCGTTCGATCTCGGCCGGGCCGTGATTAGGCGCTGAATACGCCATGGACCAGTTCGATCTTGTTGCCCCAGGGGTCGCGCAGATAGGCGGCGAAGACGCCGGGCATCGGATAGGCGGCACGCACACCCGGAGCTCCCTCGTCGATTGCCCCGGCGTCGAGGCCCGCGGCATGGGCCCTTGCGACCGCCTCGCGAGCCGGCGCAGCGAAGGCTACGTGAGCGCCGTTGCCCGCCGAGGCAAGTCCGCCATCGAAGGGAGTCAGCAACAGAAAGGCTATGCGGTCGCGGCCGAAGGCGGCGAATCCCTCTCCCTCGGCCAGGCAGCGGATGCCGAAGGTATCCAAGACGCGGCTATAGAAAACGTGCGCCGCCGGAACGTCGGCAACTCCGAGGCTCAGATGGTCGATGATTGTCATGAGTTCCCTCCCTGCTGCAGGTCGTTGGCTGATGGGGTGTCTAGGCGGTACTTCAGGAATGTCGCGCCGGAGTGGTCCTGCCGACCGGCAGACTGTGCCCCCATCCGGTGCAGCGCACCGAGGTTGCGGCGCGAGGGCGGCAGGAGGAAGGTGACGAAGGGAATGCGCGGATCGGCCCGCGCGAAGTCGAGCGCCGCCCGCGTGATCCGCTGGCCAAGCCCGAAATCCTGCGGCCGCAGCACGAGGCCGTAGTCCCATTCCTCGCCTTCCTTCTGGAAGCCGCCCCAGCCGACATACTGGCCATCCGCCAGGAAGGCCCAGTGACCGAGACCGTCGCGCGCCCACCACGCCTCCTTGGCCGCCACGAAGGCCCGCGCCTCCGCCTCGCCCCAGTTGCCCGTCAGCAATGGCATGTGCGCGCGCAGGCGCGGATCCGACATGTGCGCAAGGAGGTCCCCGAGCGGCACCTCGGTCAGCCGCGCGAAGCGGAGGGCGGGGACGGCGCCGGTCATGCCGTTTGCCGGAGCGTGAGGCCGGACGGCTCCATCATCCGCGACAGCGCGCTGTCCCTGCGGCGCAGGAAGTCGGCGAGCCTTTCGGCATACTCCGCCGTGACCGCGTTCCGCACCGAAGGTCTCCCGGCCAATGCGCGACGCCATTCGGCCATCCCCGGCAGGCCATCGAAGACGCCGAAATCGCCGATCCGGTCGAAGGTTTCAAAGTAGCGGAACACCGGCGCGAAGACCGCATCGACCAGGCTGAATTGCTCTCCGGCGAACCAGGGGCCGGGGCCAAGCTGGCCTTCCATCACCCGGAACCGGGCGTGGAGCGCCGCAGCCTTCCGCTCGAGCGTCCCGGAATCGGGGACGGTGTAGAACCCGGCGATGTCGCTCAGGCATTCCGAGGCGAAGCCGATCCAGGCGCGGTGCCGCGCGCGCTCGACCGGGTCGGCGGGGTGGAGCGGATGGAGCTGCGTGTCCTCGAGAAATTCGAGGATCGCGGCGGATTCAAACAGCGCCGCCTCGCCGACCTTCAGGACCGGCGTCCGCCCGAGGGGCGAGAGCGCGAGGAACCAGCCGGGCTTGTTCGACAGATCGACGGTGACGCGCTCGTGCGCGACGCCCTTCTCGGAGAGCGCGATGGCGATGCGCTGGACATAGGGGCACAGCGCGTGGCTGACGAGGGCGATGGGAAGGGTCATTCCATTCTCTCCTGGAAATGGCGCGCGGGCCGCCCGGGGGCGTGTCGGGGGGCAAGGCGGCCCGTGCGCGCGTCAGGCTCCGGACCGGGTCCGAACGGTGACGGTTCCTTTCATGTGGGGGTGATAGGCGCAGAAGTAGGAATAGTCGCCGGGCGCGTCGAAGGTGATGCGTCCGCGTCCGCCGCGCTCGAGCGTGCCAGTATCCCAAGTGCCGTCTTCGGCCGTGGCGGTGTGCGGCGCAAGATCGGCGTTTGTCCAGGTGATGCTGTCGCCTACAAGGACTTCGACGCTTGCCGGATCGAAAGCGAAGCTGGCCATGCGCACCTCTACCTCGTGCGTACCGCTGTGGGCGCGCGCGATCACCGGCAGTCCGGCCAGGGACAGGGCTGCGCCCAGCCCCCGGCCAAACCCGCGGCGCGTGAGGGGTGTCAGCCCGCGCACGTCAGCCCCGCGACCATGTGCTCGGCGTGCTGCTCGTGCGCCTTGAAGGTCACCAGAGCATCCTCGAGCAGCGCCTTCAGCGGCGCCACCGTGACGGCGGGGATGAAGCTCTCGGCGACGGTCTTGTTGACGACCTGATGGTAGCCAAGCTCATTCTCCGCATAGGCGCAGTCGAAGGCGTTGCCGCTCAGCGCCATCAATTCGGCGCGCTTGGCGGCGGCGCCCTCGACCAGCGCCTGCGAAAGCGCGTTGTCCTGCGGCGTCACCTTCAGTTCGGTGATCAGCGCGCCGGCCGCCTCGTTCACCGCCGTGTGGTCGCGGATCATCGTCTGGGCGAAATCGCGAACCGCCGCGTTCTCGGAAATCGCCAGCGCCAGATGCGCATAGCGGATGTCGAGCCCGCCCGCCGTGTAGGCGGTGTGGGCGATCTCGAGGTCGTTCATCGCCTCGTCCGCCTGAGCGGCGAGGCCGGTGGCGGCGAGGGCAAGCCCGAGGGCAAGGGTCAGGGTCTTCATGGCTGTAGCTCCGGGTTGGTGGTTTCAACGCCACCGGTTTGCCCGAAGTGATCCGTCCTTTGAATGGCGGAAAGTCCGGATTTCATATTAGATCGTTCAGGCTTCTGGACGCCTCTGAAATTGCTGATAGACTGCTCGCCATGTTGGACCTGCTCAGCGACATCCTCACCCGCCTCTCGCTTCGTGGTACGCTCTATTTCCGAACGAGCTTCACGGAGCCCTGGGGCGTTCGCGTGCCCGCCTTCCGCGACGTGGCGCGTTTCCACTTTGCCCATCGGGGCGAGGCGCTGGTGCGTGTAGCGGGGGTGCCGGTTCCCGTGCACCTGGCGCAAGGCGACCTGATCGTGATTCCGCACGGAGCGGCACATGTCCTGTGCTGCCGTCACACCGGACCCGACGAGGCCTTGCCGCTGGACGACGTGCTGTCCCGGTCCTGGTTTCCGGGTCATGGGACGCTGGTCTGGGGCGGCGACGAGAGCCCGCGTGACACGCAGCTGATATGCGGGCACTTCGCGCTGGCCGAAGGGTCCCGACACCTGCTGTTCGACCGCCTGCCCCCGTTCATCCACCTGCGCGGCTATGGAGAGGAGGCAGGCCCCTGGCTCGAAGCCACGCTCAAGGTCATCGGGGCAGAGGCCGGCGGCGCACGTCTCGGCGGCGATCTGATCGCTCTGAAGATGTCCGAGGCGATCTTCGCCCAGGCGATCCGCGCTCATATCGAGGCGGAGCACGAGACAGACTGTGGCGTGGCCGGTTTTGCCGACCCCCATCTGGCGCGGGCGCTGACCGCCTTTCACCGCGCGCCGACCGCCGACTGGACGGTCGCCAACCTCGCCCGCGAGGCGGGGCTGTCGCGGACGGGCTTCGCCGAGCGGTTCTCGGACCGACTCGGCGTGACACCGATGGCCTATGTCACGTCCTGGCGGATGCAGATCGCGCGCGAGGCGCTGGCGGCGCAGGGGCTCTCGGTTGCCGACGCGGCCGAAGTCTCGGGCTATGCCTCGGAATCCGCGTTCAGCCGGGTCTTCAAGAACGAGATCGGCGTGTCGCCCGCCGCCTTCCGGCGGTCCGGCATCGCGCGTCACGAGGCAGCTTAGTGCTGCGTCCGAACTTTCGGACGATCTGCAATATGATGTGGACTATCTGAAATTCATCGTCCGCAGCGATACCCTTAGGTTGGAGGCTACGACGGCGTCGCTCGTCGTGTGATCCCCAACCGAAAGGACCCTGCGCTATGCGCTTCGTCACCAAGACCATCCATGCCTGGCTCGACTACCCCGTCGCGCTGGCCCTCATCACCCTGCCGTTCCTGCTCGGTCTCGGCACCTCCAATCCACTCGCCTTCACGATCTCGCCGGTCGTGGGCGTCGCGGCCTTCCTGCTGACCGTGTTCACCGACCACCACCTCGGCGTGATCCGCGTGCTGCCCTACAAGCTGCACCTCGCAGTCGATCTGGCGGTCGGCCTCCTCTTCCTGATCCTGCCCTTCGCGCTCGGCTTTTCCGGGCTCGACGCCGCCTACTACTGGCTGAACGGCGCAGCCGTCGTCGCGGTCATCGGACTCTCAAAACCCGAAACCGCGATGGTCGCGGCCTGATCCCCCTGCCTATCGAAAGGACATATCCAATGGCTCGTATCACCCAGATTTCCGACGCCGCCGCCAACCCCGAGGCCGCCGCACTCTTCACCGCCATCAAGGGCAAGATCGGCATGGTGCCGAACCTCTACCGCGTCGCCGCGAACCAGCCCGCGGTGCTGACCGGGCTTCTCAGTCTTGGGGAAGCGCTCGGACGCGGCGGATTCGACGCCCGCACCCGCGAGGCGATCGCGCTGGCCGTTGCCGGCGCCAACGCCTGCGACTACTGCGCCTCGGCGCATTCCGCGATCTCGGCCGGGCTGAAAGTCGCACCCGAGGCGGTGAAGGCGCATCTCGCCGGCCGAGCCGATGACCCGCGCACGGCGGCGATCCTGAAACTCGCGGTCGCCATCGTGGCGGCGAAGGGTCTGGTCGCCGACGCGGACCTCGATGCGGCGCGGGACGCCGGGCTGACCGAGGCCGACATCGTCGAGGCGGTGGCGAATGTGGTGGCGAACATCTTCACCAACTACCTCAACCACGTCGCCGCCACCGACATCGACTTCCCCGTGCGCAAGGCGGTCGCGGCGTGATCCGGAGCGGCCGGGCGGATCCGCCGCCCGGCCGCTACCGCTCTTGCGCAGCTTCCCGGGCGCGTGTGGCGCGGAAATCTTTCAACCTCGGCGTTTCGCCACCGTCGATGGCGTCATCGGCGGCGCGGCGCTGCAGTTCCTCGCCGACCTCGGCGATGGCCTTGATCGCCGGGACGAGGCGCCGACCGAGTTCGTTCAGCGCATATTCCACCGAGGGCGGCGAGGTCGGCATCACCGTCCGTTCGACCACGCCGACCCCCTCCAGTTCGCGCAGCCGGGTCGTCAGGACCTTTGCGAGATCTGCGGAATGTCTGCGCGCAGCTCGCTGAACCGGCGCGGACCACTGCGCAGGTACCAGATGATGTTCGGCGTCCAGGCCTCGCCGATGATCGCCATGCATTCGAGAAGCGGGCAGGACTCGGGCGTCGCCGCTCCCCTGTTGCGTCGCATTTTCAGCGCCATCGCTACCTCCGGTTACCGATTGGAAACGCGATAATTCAGTATCCTTTAGAAATGAGATTCATCACGGTTGTATGGGGTCCTCGAACGTTGGCGCGAAGAGAAGCTTCAAGTAATTGCATACGTTAATTATAAGGGTGGCAGCGGAAAGGCTGCCCTAACAGCGCGATGGCGGGCAGCGCTGCGATATGTGGGGTCTCCGCGCCGCCCGCCACCGCTCACGCCCCATCACGGCGGTCCTGCGCGGCGGTGAAATTCCAGGCGTCGCGCTCAGCCGCGAACGCCTGCCTCCCCCTCGTCGCCCAGAGCGTCAGCGCCTTCTCGCGTTCATCGCTCTGGAGCTTTTGGGCGATCCAGATGAGCGCGCCGAGGATGGTGGCGCGATCATCGCCGGTGAGGTCGACAATGCCGGTCTTGACGACGAGGCCGCCGAGTTCGATCAGATGCCGTGTGCGCTTGCGGCGCTCGACCTGCCACGTGCGCATGTCATGACGCGCCTGCGCCGCCTGATGCCGATGGCGCGCCGCCTGGTTGCGTCGCAGCGCCGCCTGCGTCACGGTCAGGCGCCGATGCAGTTCGCCGCGACCGCCCCTGAAAGAACGCGGCCCCTCGCTTCGCCCATGCCTCCCTCTTTCCGGCGTCCTTGGTTTCGGCCAGCACGATCAATGCGCCCGCCAGTTCGTCGGCGCTGAGGGCGTCGGCTCCGGTCGCAATGACCAGCTCACCAAGTTGCTGCAGCTTGCTGACCTTGATCTGGCGCGCCTTTTCTTCCAGCGCCTTGAGTTCCGCATCGAAGTCGCGTGGCTTGCGCATCATGTCCTCCATCCGTGGCGATGAAGAAAGCGTAGTTGAGCGGTGCGCGTAATGCAGTAATGTTGCCGGGACGGGCTGAAACTGCGCGAGCAGTCCCGAGAAAATAGTTTCGAGGGCGCGCTTATACGTCGTTCCGACGTGCGCTCAGAGGTGTAGATGGTTTGATCGCGATGGCGATCTATCATCTTCACGTCAAGGTCATTGGCCGCAAGGCCGGGAGCAGTGCGGTGGCATCCGCCGCCTACCGCTCCGGCTCGCGCCTGCGCGACGAGCGTCTTGATCGCAGCCATGATTTCTCTGCCAAGCGCGGCGTCGTCCATTCGGAAATCATGCTGCCGGAAGGCGCGCCGGAGCATCTTGGCGACCGCGAACGGCTTTGGAACGAGGTTGAGGCCGTCGAGGTTCGCAAGGACGCCCAGCTTGCCCGCGAGGTGGAATTTTCCCTGCCGCGCGAACTGACGCAGGCGCAAGGCATCGCGTTGGCCCGCGACTTCGCGCAAGCTGAATTCGTCGATCAGGGCATGATCGCCGATGTGAACGTGCATTGGGACATGGGCGAGGACGGAATGCCCAAGCCCCATGCCCATGTCATGCTCATCATGCGCAGCGTGGACGAGAACGGTTTCGGGCAGAAGGTGCGGGACTGGAACCGCACGGAGATGGTCGAGCGTTGGCGCGAACGTTGGGCCGAGCTTGCCAACGAGCGTCTGGCCGAACTCGACATCGACGCCCGCATCGACCATCGCAGCCTTGAAGCACAGGGCATCCCGCTCGAACCGCAAAGCCAGATCGGCGCGCCAGCGCAGCGCATCGAGGGCGAAGGGATCGAAGCGGCAGACCGAGCGGACCTTCACCGCGAGATCGCCCGCAACAACGGCGAACGGATCATCGCCAATCCTTCGATTGCGCTGGACGCGATCACGCAGCAGCAATCGACTTTTTCGCGCCGCGACATGGCGAAGTTCGCGCACCGCCACAGTGACGGCATCGACCAGTTCAACGAGGTGATGGGCGCGATGCGCGGTTCGCCCGATCTGGTCGAACTGGGCAACGATTCTCGCGGCGAGGATCGCTTCACCACCCGCGACATGATCGAAGCGGAACAGCGCCTGCATCGCTCGGCGGAATTGATGGCCGAGCGCGAACGTCACACAGTCGGCGATGCAGATCGCAATGCCGCGCTGGCCCGCGCCGAACAGCGCGGGCTTGTGCTTTCCAGCGAGCAGGCCGACGCGCTGGCGCATGTCACAAATGGGCGCGATCTTGGCGTTGTCGTCGGCTATGCCGGGACGGGGAAGAGCGCCATGCTCGGCGTGGCCCGCGAGGCATGGGAAACGGCAGGCTATCAGGTTCGCGGCGCGGCACTGTCGGGCATCGCCGCCGATAATCTGGAAGGCGGATCGGGCATATCGTCCCGCACCATCGCCAGCATGGAACACGGCTGGCAGCAGGGCCGCGACATGCTCACCGCCCGCGATGTGCTTGTCATCGACGAGGCGGGCATGGTCGGCACACGGCAGTTGGAGCGCGTGCTGTCGCACGCAGCGGAGGCAGGCGCGAAAGTCGTGCTGGTCGGCGATCCGCAGCAGTTGCAATCCATCGAAGCAGGCGCGGCGTTCCGCTCGATCCATGAGCGTCACGGCGGCGCGGAAATCGGCGAGGTGCGCCGCCAGCACGAGGACTGGCAGCGGGACGCCACGCGCGATCTCGCGACAGGCAGGACTGGCAATGCGATCCATGCCTATGAGCAGCATGGCATGGTGCATGTCGCCGAGACACGCGAGCAGGCGCGTGGCGATCTGATCGAGCGCTGGGACCGCGACCGGCAGGCGTCACCGGACAGCAGCCGCATCATCCTCACCCACACCAATGACGAGGTGCGGGCGCTCAACGACGCGGCGCGCGAACGGATGCGGGACGCCGGCAATCTCGGCGACGAGGTGCGTGTCACGGTCGAGCGCGGCGAGCGGACTTTCGCCGCCGGAGATCGCGTCATGTTCCTGCAAAACGAGCGCGGCCTTGGCGTGAAGAACGGCACGCTCGGGACCATCGAGCAGGTCAGCGCGCAGAGCATGATTGTGCGCACCGACGATGGCCGCTCCGTCGCCTTCGACCTTAAGGACTACGACAAGATCGACCACGGCTATGCGGCGACGATCCACAAAGCGCAGGGCATGACGGTGGATCGCACGCATGTCCTAGCGACACCCGGCATGGACGCCCATGGCAGCTACGTTGCCCTGTCCCGTCATCGCGACGGCACGGACCTGCATTATGGCCGTGACGACTTCGCCGATCAGGACCGGCTTGTCCGCACCCTGTCGCGGGATCGCGCAAAGGACATGGCGACGGATTACGAACCGGCGCAGGACTACGCCGAGCGGCGCGGCATCACCTTTCGCGAGCGCGTGGTCGAGATCGTCAAAAGGATCGTGCCGGAGAAGGTACGCAGTGTGTTCGATGGCTTGCGCACGGAGGCCGCACCCGGCGACAACGCCATGCAGCCGCCGCAGCGGGCCGCACCGGAAAGCACCGCGGCGACAGACCCGGAAGTGGCGCTGCGCAAGGCGCGCGCCGACGCGCTCGTGCGCCATGCCCGCGCGTCCGACGCCATCATCGAAGCCAAACAGCAGGGGCTTGCGCCTTCCGCCGAACAGCGCCGCGAACTCGGCGAGGCACGGCGCGCCTTCGATGAGGTGCGGCCCCACAGCTGGCAGGATGCGGAAGCCGCTTATAGCAAGGACAACGGCCTCGCCCGTGAGGCGGGTGGTGGCCGGATCAGCCGCGCCATCCGCGCCCTCCAGCTCGAAGCCGAAATCCGCACCGGGTGGAATGCTGATCCGGGGATCGCGTCCAGCGCCCGCGCCGACCGCTTCGTGGAGCGCTGGCAGAACCTTAGCCAGAACAGCCAGCGCCAATATGCGGCGGGCGACTATTCCGGCTACAAGGCTGCGCGCTCACAGATGGGCGACATGGCGAACAGCCTGCAACGCGACCCGCAGCTAGAATCGCTCCTCGCCGGTCGCAGGAAAGACCTCGGCATTGGCGGTGACTTCGATACAGGCATGGGCATCGGTAAGGACCTCGCCCTCAGTCATGGCCTTGGTCTGGGCCGGGGGATCGGGCTGTAGATCAGCGGCATCAGAAGCGTTGATTTGACGTCAGCGGGATAGCTGAAAGTCCGAGCTTATCGTCACCTTTGCGCGGGTGGCAGATCGTCCCAACGGATGCGCAGGAACCGGCCAGTTCGCTTTGGCAAAAGTTTTCGGTCGATCATCCGCCCGGCGACCTGAAATTCCTCGTTGATCTTGACCACGAGCAGTTTGCTGAAATGCCGCGCCGTATCCACCACAACTACGTCTTTGGTCTTGAACGGGGTTATGGTCTTGATCTCGACGTGATCGTTCCCGAGCCTGCCGTCAGAACCCTGCGCATAGGTCTTGTTCAACTCGATGCCGTAGGTGATTGCGCCAAATAGCTCGCCGATGTCGCCATAGACGGAGAGGTGCAGCCCGGTTTCGAGGTGATAGCTCTCGGCAAGGGAAATCAAATCTTCAAAATGGGGGATGATCGAGCGTTTCGCGTTCGGGTATTTCGCGCGCCACTCTTGGTAGCGCAGTTGCTCGTCGATTTCGGACCATGTCACCCATTCTCCGTCGTCGTAGAACGCACGATCTGCCCAGTTGATTTCCTCCAATTCCGTGCATCCTTCATGCTTGCCTGTAAGATTCCGGCTTCTATGCCCATCCTATTTACCGCCGTTTCTTCGCCGTAGCACGACGACAGCTAAAACTCTATTGCACAAAGGCAATTCCTTCTTCTGTCTGGCTCAATCGCGATCAGAAACAGCCAGCAGGAGGCAGCGTCGCCATGCGTGAACCAGACCGTATTATCCGCCTGAAAACCGTTCTCGCCCGCACCGGGCTTTCGCAGTCCACCATCTACCGCAAGATCGCCGAGGGCACGTTCCCGCCGCAACTCAAAATCAGCGCCAACGGCACAGGCTGGCACGAATCCGAGATCAACCGCTGGATCGCCAATCCCGCCGGGTGGCGGCAGCGGTCGCGCAACGAGTTCGGCTTCCTCGATGACTATTGATCGCAGGAACGACGACAGGCCCGAGGCGGCATCCCGTCCCCGGCACGCCAAACGCCCGCCCACGGCATCGGAACAGCTTGAGGAACTGCTGGGCTATCCGTGGCCGTTCCCCGGCAGACCGCCCAAGCACGACCTCAGCACATGGACCGTCACCGACGACTGGCCCGATCCCGTTCCGGTCACGGAGGCCGAGATAGAGGTGTTCGAGCGATGGTTCGGCGATCTGTTCGATGAGTTATTCGGCCCCGGCGGCTGATGCTCCCGGCGTCGAAATCGGCGTTGAAATCCGCCTCTCAATGGATTATATGTAGTCACATATGGCTACATATGTGAGGCGCGACATGCTGACCATTAACCTCAGAGACGCCAAGGCTGGATTTTCCAGCCTCGTCGATGAAGCCGTCAAAGGAGAGATCGTGACCATCACCCGTCATGGCAAGCCCGTTGCGGCCCTGGTTTCGGTCGAGGCGGCGGAGATCGCGCGCAAGGCGCTGACGCGCAAACGGGCGGGCCTTGTCAGCTATCTCAGGACGTTCCCAGGCGGAGAGTTCCCGCGCAACCGCAAACCATCGCGGGATGTCGAACTTTGAGCGGCTTCCTTCTCGACACCAACGTCGTTTCCATGCTGGCACCGTCGAAGTCCGAAGCATCCGCTGACTTCCTCACCTGGCTGGACCGCATGGACGCCGATGGACGGCTATTTCTGTCGGTCGTCTCCATCCATGAGATCGAGAAGGGAATCGCGCTCCTCGACCACAAGGGGGCAACGGCGAAGGCCGCGAGCCTGAAAGCATGGCTCAGTGGCCTTGTCTCCACATACGATGACAAGATCATTGGCTTCGATGCGCAGGCCGCCGCAATCGGCGGGCGGCTGGAAGCAAAGGCGCTTGCGGCCGGTCACGACCCCGGCATGGCGGACGCCGTGATTGCCGGGACCGCCGCAGCGCATGAACTCGTCATCGTCACACGCAACACGAAGCACTTCCTGCCATTCGGTGTCGCCGTGTTGTCGCCTGACGAGGCTGCCGCACAAGGAGGTCCGGCATGACCGCTTCCACAATCACCCTGCGCGCCGCTCTCTATCTGCGCGTCTCGACGGCACGACAGGCCGAGCATGATGTCTCCATTCCCGACCAGAAGCGGCAGGGCGAAGCCTATTGCGAGGCGCGCGGCCTGCAACTGGTCGAGACCTTCGTGGAGCCGGGGGCATCGGCCACCAACGACCGCCGACCCGAGTTCCAGCGCATGATCGAAGCGGGCATATCGAAGCCAGCGCCGTTCGACGTGGTGGTCGTCCACTCGTTCAGCCGCTTCTTCCGCGATCACTTCGAGCTTGAGTTCTATGTCAGGAAGCTGGCGAAGAATGGCGTCAAGCTGGTTTCGATCACGCAGGAAATGGGCGATGACCCCATGCACGTCATGATGCGGCAGATCATGGCGCTGTTCGATGAGTACCAGTCGAAGGAAAACGCCAAGCACGTCATCCGGGCCTTGAAGGAGAATGCCCGGCAAGGCTTCTGGAACGGCTCGCTTCCACCTATCGGCTATCGCACCGTCGCCGCCGAGCAGCGCGGGGCCAAGACCAAGAAGAAGCTGGAGATCGACCCGCTTCACGCCGACACGGTGCGGCTGATCTACCGGCTGGCCCTGCATGGCGACGGCACCACCGGCCAGATGGGCGTCAAGAACATCGTCAGCTACCTGAACCGTAACCGCATCTTCACCCGCGACGGCGGGCGCTGGGGCATCGGGCAAGTTCACCGCATCCTCACCCGCCGCACCTATATGGGCGAGCATGAGTTCAACAAGCGCAGCAAGACCAAGGAATTGAAGCCGGTCAGCGAGATCGTGACGGTCCCGGTGCCGCCGATCATTGACCGTGAGACATTCGATACCGTGCAGAAGCTACTGAAGGCCCGCAACCCCAAGGTTATGCCCGCCCGTGTCATCAGCGGCCCGACCATGCTCACGGGCCTGATTCATTGCGCCAAGTGCGGCGGAGCTATGACCATCCGCACCGGCAAGGGTGGGCGCTACCGTTACTACACCTGCTCGATCAAGGCGCGGCAGGGGCCGACCGCCTGCGAGGGCATGGCAGTGCCGATGGACAAGCTGGACGATCTGGTCGCCGACCATCTTGAAAGTCAGCTTCTCCGACCCGACCGGCTGGAGACGATCCTTGCCGCCGTTCTCGACCGGCGGGAAGAGCATGCCGAACGCCGCCGCGAACATATCGCCGAACTCAACAAGCGCGCCACCGAATCGGAATTGCGCCTCAAGCGCCTCTATGACGCCATCGAGGCGGGTGTTGCCGATCTGGACGACCCGGCGCTCAAGGACCGCATCCACGGTCTCAAGGCGATTCGCGATCAGGCCAAGGCCGACGCCGAGCGCGCGCAGGCCATGCTCCAGAACTCGGGCCAGAAGGCCGTGACGCCGCATATGCTGCGCACGTTCGCCAAGAATGCCCGCCAGAGCATCCGACTTGAAGGAGGAGGCTATCGCCGCGACCATCTGCGCGCGCTGGCCCAGCGCGTCGAGGTCAATACCGGCGAAGTCAGGATCATGGGATCGAAGTCCCGGCTGCTTCAGACGCTGGTGGCGGGCGGCGGCGTAAACGCAGTGCCCACTCAGGGACTGAAGTGGCGGAGGGAGTGGGATTCGAACCCACGGTGGACTCGCGCCCACGCCGGTTTTCAAGACCGGTGCCTTAAACCTCTCGGCCATCCCTCCGCGTTCGCGACTGACCTCGCGGCCCGCGATCGCCGTCGGGCTTTAGCGCCAAGGGGTCGTGGACGTCAACGCGGCGCTGACTGTGGCCGCGGCTTAGACCGATATCCGCCGCGAGGCGGCGTCGGGTGTTTCCCGTGCCGTGATGCGCGGGCCTTGCGGTCGCGAGCGGCGCGCTCCGCTGCCACCGGCGGGCGCCCGGAACTCTTGGCGCGGTCCTCCTCGATGGACGCCGTTTCGACGGACGCCTTGTCGGCTCCGTCGGCGAGGCCGGGCGGCAGATCGTCCATGGGTCCGCCTGTGGCGTCCTCGTCGCCGACGGCGCGGCCGCGCGGGGATTCGCGTTCTTCGGGCATCGGCGTCCTCTCGAGATTACCTGCGGATCATGGAAACGGTTGCCATGGCGGTAGGTTCCGCGGAGCGGGGAGGGTGCCGTCACAATCTTGCCCCCTTCGGGCCATATTCGCTTAATCGGCTGATAAGCAATTCCTGCGCAGATGGGGGTCCGAAACTGCGTCGGGAGGGAGTGGTCGTCCGATCCTTCTC
>CAJPFN010000093.1 GCA_905339215.1 Rhizobiaceae bacterium | reverse complement strand
GACCGCCTCGGCGCTTGGCCCGCGGGGACAGCAGAAGAGCGCTGGGTCATGCGCCACGCGCTGCGGACCTTGGTGAAGAAGGGCGACCGGCGGGCTCTGGCGCTGATCGGCGCGACGGGAGCGGCCGAGGTCAGGGTCGAGGCATTCTCGGTGACGACTGCGCGGCTGAAGCTGGGCGAACGCCTGACGATCGCCGCTCGGCTAATTTCGACCGGAGGAGAAAGGCAGAGGCTCGTTGTCGACTACGCGATCTACTACGTGAAGAAGAGCGGCGCGACCTCGCGCAAGGTCTTCAAGCTGCGCGAGGTGGACCTCGCGCCGGGCGCCGCGTGGGAGGCGTCGACAAGCCAGACGGTGCGCGACTTCACCACCCGCTCGCACAATGCCGGCCGGCACAAAGTGGAGCTGATCGTCAACGGCGCGGCGCTGGCCGAGACCGCGTTCGATCTCGAAATCTGAGGTCGCCGGGGCCGGACGGCTTTTCTCGACAGGCGCGCCGCACGCCGCTATAAGCCCGCGCAACCGAACGGAATCCCATTCATGGCCGAGACGATTGAACAGGCGGTCGCGCGCCGCCGGACCTTCGCGATCATCGCGCACCCGGACGCAGGCAAGACGACGCTGACCGAGAAGCTGCTGCTGTTCGGCGGCGCCATCCAGCTCGCCGGCGAGGTGAAGGCTAAGAAGGACCGCATGAACACGCGCTCCGACTGGATGAAGATCGAGCGCGAGCGCGGCATCTCGGTCGTGACCTCGGTGATGACCTTCGAATACGGCGACAACGTCTTCAACCTGCTCGACACGCCCGGCCACGAGGACTTCGCCGACGATACCTACCGGACGCTGTCGGCGGTGGATTCGGCCGTCATGGTGATCGACGCGGCGAAGGGCATCGAGCCGCGCACGCTGAAGCTGTTCGAGGTGTGCCGCCTGCGCGACATCCCGATCGTCACCTTCGTCAACAAGATGGACCGCGAGGCACGCAACACCTTCGAGATCCTCGACGAGATCGAGGCGAAGCTGGCGCTGGATACCGCACCGATCACCTGGCCGATCGGCCAGGGCAAGACGTTCTCCGGGACCTACCATCTCGCCGAAAACGCGGTGCGCCGCAGCGACGAGGAGACCGAGCGGACGCCGGTGCACGGCCCGGACTCCAACCGCGCCGCCGGGCTGCTGCCGATCAACGAGCGCGATGCCTTCATCGAGGAGCTGGAACTGGCGCGCGAGGCCTGCCGGCCGTTCGACCTCGACGCCTTCCGCGAAGGCCACCTCACGCCGGTATTCTTCGGCTCGGCGCTCAGGAACTACGGCGTTCGCGACCTGATCGAGGCGCTGGGCGACTGGGCGCCTGCACCACGTGCGCAGGAGGCCGATACGCGCAAGGTCGAGGCGACGGAGGAGAAGATGACCTCCTTCGTCTTCAAGATCCAGGCGAACATGGACCCCAACCACCGCGACCGCATCGCCTTCGTCCGCGTCTGCTCCGGCAAGCTGCTGCGCGGCATGAAGGCGAAGCTGGTGCGTACCGGCAAGCAGATGAGTCTGACCGCACCGCAGTTCTTCTTCGCCAGAAGCCGCATCACCGCCGACGAGGCCTTCGCCGGCGACGTCGTCGGCATCCCCAATCACGGCACGCTCAGGATCGGCGACACGCTGACCGAGGGCGAAGAAATCCTGTTCCGCGGCGTGCCCAACTTCGCGCCCGAGATCATGCGCCGCGTGCGCCTCGGCGACGCGATGAAGGCAAAGAAGCTGAAGGAGGCGCTGGAGCAGATGGCTGAGGAAGGCGTCGTCCAGTTGTTCCTGCCCGAGGACGGCTCGCCGGCGATGGTCGGCGTGGTCGGCGCCCTCCAGCTCGACGTGCTCAAGGAGCGGCTGGCGGCGGAATACACGCTTCCGGTCGACTTCGAGATGGCGCGCTTCACCATCTGTCGGTGGATCGCGGCCGACGATCCCGTCGAACTGCAGCGCTTCATGGACTCGCATCGCGGCGACATGGCGCGCGACCTCGACGGCGATCCGGTGTTCCTGGCGCCGCACGAGTTCGGACTGAACTACGAAGCCGAGCGCTGGAAGCAGATCCGCTTCGCCGCGATCAAGGACTACCAGGTGCGCGACGCGGCGTAGCTCAGGCCGCGCGGCGCCCATTCCTCAGACCGCCGACCGGCAGGTTCGCCTCGCGCATCTCCTCTACCAGCGCCGCGCGATCGTCCGCGGAGGCCTGCATGGAATCGTCGAAGACACGGAAAGTATTGCGGCCGGCGGCCTTCGCCGCATAGAGCGCGACGTCGGCCTTCGAGGCGAGATCGCGCGCGGCCTGCGCCGCCGGCGCTACGACGACGCCGATGCTGACGCCGATCTCGGCGACGCGCCCGGTCACCAAGAAGGGCGTACCAAGCTCGCGGATGATGTTCGACGACAGCGTCGAAACCTGATCGATCGAGCGCACGTCGCGCTGGATGATGGCGAACTCGTCGCCGCCCAGCCGGGCGATCGTGTCGGCGCCTGTGACGAGCGGCTTAAGGCGGCGGCCCACCTCCTTGAGCAGTTCGTCACCGGCCTCGTGGCCGAGTGTGTCGTTGACCTGCTTGAAGCGGTCGAGGTCGAGCGCGAGAAGCGCCACGCAGGTGCCGCCGCCGCCGGTCGCCGAAAGCGCCTCCTCCAACTGCTGGTTGAAGTTGGCGCGGTTGGCGAGCCCGGTCAGGGGATCGTGATTGGCGCGGAATTCGGCTTCGGCGCGGCCCGCCTCCAGCGCCGACGTCGTGCGCAGCAGGCTCCGTAACAGGTAGACCAGCACGAAGCCGACGATCGCGAGCGCTGCGACCATCGCCGGCAGCGTTTCCGAGAGGATGAGTGCGCCCGGCCGGTCGGGATTCCAGCTGAACCAGCCGATCGTCTCGCCCGCTTCCGTCTCTAGCGGAAGGCGCGCGCGGGACTCGTCGACAGGCGCAGCGGCCGAGAACTGCGGTGCCTCGATGAAGAACTTTTCTGTGAACTGCCCGCCGAGAGCCCCGTCCAGGAAGCGGACGGCGACGAGGAAACTTTCGTTGCCCGGATCCTGCCTGAGGTCGTCCTCGCCGGATTCCGACATGATGGCGCTGACGCCGACATAAGCCGGCTGGCCGTCAACGATCCTAATCTCGGCGATATGGGGGACGGACTCCGCCTTCCCGGCGTCGTAGGCAGCCAGCGCACCGGCCGCGCCGATCGCCTTCAGCTGCTCCACCATCGGCCCGATCGCGGCGCGGTCGGCGTCGAAACGCCCAGGCGCGGTACGGCCGCCACCGTACATGGCGTAGAGCGGTGTCGCTGCATGGTCGAGCACATAGATGCGATCGAAGGTGGCGGCGTCGTAGAGTTCTGACCCCAGGTTGCCGTCCAGCCAGTCGACGTCGCCTCCGGCGAGCGCGGTGATCGCGTCGTCCCAGGCGGAATAATAGTCCTGGTGTTCGGCTAGCGCTTCCATTTCCTGCGCGATGACCTGGGCGGCAAGCCGCGTCTCTCGTTGCAGCGCCCGTTCGTCGCTTCGCGCCGTCGCCCACAGCACAAAGCCCGCGACGGTCACGCCGGTAACGCACACCGCCAGCATGACCGGCAGCACCACCCTAAAGGAAAACGAAAGCGTTCCGCTTCTGCCGACCCTGCCGACCATCGAACCACCCCCTCACTGGACGCCCAGTCTTCGCCCGCGCTCGCTGAAGAAGATGTAAGGGAAGGCCGGGAGCGGCGGTGGAATCTGCGACGCTGGTTAAGCGAGTGCTAGCGCCAGGCGTCCGCGAACGGGACGCGATTGCGGCGGCGTGGCGCGGCCATCCCGGCCGCGCCATACGCGAGCACCAGACGGTGGTTGGCTCAGTCGTCCTCGAAGGCGCGCTCCAGCGCCGCGATGTCGAACTTCACCATCGAGAGCATTGCCTCGGTGACGCGGCGCACCCGCGCTCGGTCCGGATGGGCCATCATCTCCCCCATCGCCGCCGGTACGATCTGCCAGGAAAGGCCGTAGCGGTCGCGCAGCCAGCCGCATTGCTCGGCGGCGCCGCCGTCGAGCAGATGGTTCCAGTAGTGGTCGATCTCGGCCTGGTCGTCGCAGTTCACCATGAAGGAGACCGCATGGTTGAACGGGTCGAGCGGCCCGGCGCCGATGGCCATGAACGGCTGGCCGGCCAGGGTGAACTCGACGACCTTAACCGAGCCGGCCGGGCCGCTCGGCGTATCGGCCTCGATGGTAGTGACGCGGTCGAGGCTCGAACCCGGAAAGATCGAGACGTAGAAGGCCGCCGCCTCGTCGACGCGGTCGACGAACCACAGATGCGGGGTGATCTTGGCGATGCTCGCCATCCGTTCTTCCTCCCGCTCAGGCTCAGCCGCCGACGTCGACGATGACCTCGAAGCCGCCGAATACGAGACGCTTGCCGTCGAACGGCATGGCGACCCCGCTCATCCGCGGATCGTTCATGATTTTCGCGTTGCCCTCGTCGCGTACGGCCTTGGACGGCCAGTACACCCAGGAAAATACGACATTCTCACCCTCCTCGGCATTCACCGCACGATAGAAGTCGGTGACCTTGCCAGGGGACACGTCGTCGCCCCAGCATTCGACCACACGCTCGGCGCCGGCGTCGAGCCAAAGCGCGGACATCCTCGCAGCGACCTCGCGATAGGCCTCGCGATTGGCCTGCGGCACCGGGATGACAAATCCGTCGACGTAGCTCATCACCGTCCCTCCCCTCAGGCCGCGTTGGCGGCGTCGCCCGACGCCATGGCGGCGGCGACGTCCATCCACATGATCTCCCAGATGTGGCCGTCGGGATCCTCGAAGGAGCGGCCGTACATGAAGCCGTAGTCCTGCTGCGGCCCGGGATCGGCGCGGCCGCCGGCGGCCACCGACTTCGCCACCATGTCGTCGACGTCGGCGCGGCTGTCGGCCGACAGGCAGATCAGCACCTCGCTGACTGCGCGGGCGTCGGCGATAGCCTTCGGCGTGAACTGGCGGAACTTGTCGTGGGTGAGAAGCATCACGTGGATGGTGTCTGAGAACACCATGCCCGATGCCGTAGCATCGCTGAACTGCTCGTTCTTCACCGCCCCGACAGCCTGGTAGAAGGCCGTAGCGCGGGCAAGATCGGCGACAGGGAGGTTGATGAAGACCATTTTCGCCATGGGGGGCTCCTTTTTCGCGATCGCGATTGCAGCCGGCCCTTGATAGCGCTATCTGTTATCAAAGGCAACCTTGTAGTTAGAAATAATAACCATATGAACGAAACCAGCCGGCGACGCTATGACGACGCCTGCGCGACAGCCCACGCGATGGACCTCATCGGCGAGCGCTGGGCGCTGCTGGTGATCCGCGAACTGATGTTCGGGCCGAAGCGCTTCAGCGATCTCAGGGCCGACCTGCCCGGCATCAGCGCAAACGTCCTGACCCAGCGCCTCGAAGGCCTGGAGGCGGCGGGCATCGTGGCGCGGCGCAAGCTGCCGCCGCCGACGCCGGTGCAGCTCTACGAGCTCACCGAATGGGGCGCCGAGGCCGAGCCGATCTTCCAGTCGCTCGGCCGCTGGGCGGCGCGCTCGCCGCTGCACGACCCGACCCTGCCCTTCAGCGCCTCGTCGCTGTTCCTGTCCTTCCGTACCATGTTCGACCCGGCGCGCGCCGAAGGGCTGGCAGCTTCGATCGGTTTCCGCATCGGCAAGGAACGCTTCCTCGTACGCATCGAAGACGGGCGCCTGATCGCCGAACGGCGGGCCTTCGAGGCAGCCGACGCCGTCTTCGCGGGCACGGCATCGGCGATTGCCGCTGTTGTCTACGGCGGCGTGCCGATGGCGGCGATCACCGAGGAGGGCGCGCTTGTCGTGGAGGGCGACAGGGCATTGGCGGAGAGGTTCATCCGGCTGTTCCCGCTGCCCGACAAGGCGGAAATCGCCAGCACGCGGGACGTGGTAGCCGCCGAAGCGTAGAATCCTGTTCCAAAGACCGCCGCCTGTGGCGTTCGCGTTTATCGAAACGGCCGTCAAAACGCCGTCGACATCCTCGCCATGGATGTTGGACGCGTTAGAATCCCGACGATCGGCAGACACGGGAGCAGCCAGATGGGCCTTCGCATCAACCAGACCGCGCCGGACTTCACGGCCGAAACCACGCAGGGCACGATCCAATTCCACGAGTGGATCGGCGACGGCTGGGCAGTCCTTTTCTCGCATCCGAAGAACTTCACGCCGGTGTGCACGACGGAACTCGGCACGATGGCGGGCGTGGCCGGCGACTTCGCCAGGCGCGGCGTCAAGATCATCGGCATCTCGGTGGACCCGGTCGAAAGCCACACCAAATGGAAGGCCGACATCAGGATCGCAACCGGCCATGACGTCGACTACCCGCTGATCGGCGACAAGGACCTCAAGGTCGCCAAACTCTACGACATGCTACCGGAGGACGCGGGCGAGACCTCGGAGGGACGCACGCCGGCGGACAACGCCACGGTGCGCTCGGTCTACGTCATCGGCCCGGACAAGAAGATCAAGCTGATCCTCACCTACCCGATGACGACGGGACGCAACTTCGACGAGATCCTGCGGGCGATCGATTCGATCCAGTTGACGGCGAAGCACCAGGTGGCGACGCCGGCCAACTGGAAGCAAGGCGACGACGTCATCATCACCGCTGCAGTCTCCAACGAGGACGCGGTGAAACGCTTCGGCGCTTTCGAAACGATCCTGCCCTACCTGCGCAAGACCAGGCAGCCTGCCGCCTGAGCGGGCCGCATCCTCCCCGACGACGCGCCCGGCATCCGGCCGGGCGCGTGACGGCCGGTCGGGGTCTCAGCTCGCGTGCCGGGTACGCCAGCTGTCGACGTAGCTCTCGCGCGCGTCGCGGGAATAGGGCACCGGCGATACCTTGACGCGAATCTCCATCTGCCGCGAGCGCTCGACCGTCGTCTTGCCCGAGCCGCCGTCCGGCTCGCCCCATACCAGGGTGAGCACATCGCCCTCGCGGACGTCCGCGTCGACGGTGCCGAGCGAGAGCATGCGGCGTTCGTTGTAGCTGTAGCCAGCGAACATCGAGAGGCCGACCATCTTGCCGCCCTGCATGATGCGGTCGTAGCTCGACGAGGCATAGTTCGACAGAGGCAGGTCCATGAACTTCACGTTGGGACCGTCCTCGAACATGGTGGCGAAGGCTGCCACCACGTCCTCCGGATTCCACTCGAAGGTAACCTTGCGGCGATGCTGCCGGCCGGCCATCGCCTCCAACGCGGCGCGGCCGATGAAGTCGTGGTCGAACTTCACGTAGATGCCGTAGCCGAGGTCCCACGGGGTCAGATAATAGTCCTCGATGTTGCCGGAGACGAAGGAGCCGCCGATGGCGCCCGTCGCCTCGTAACCGTTGCCGGGCAGCCATTCGCGGTAGGGCTTGAGTTCGTCGCCCGTGTAGATCGCCGGCAGCGGCGACGGGATCCAGCCGGATTCCAGCGTGTTCGTCGCATAGGCACGGCTGCCGACCGGAACGATGCCGTGCTCCTCGCCCGCAGCTAGGATCGCCTCGCGGATCAGGTCGTAGTCCTCATAGGGACCGTAGAGTTCGAGGCCGGGAACGCCCGCCATGCCGTGGCGCAGCGCCCGGACCCGTTTGCCCGCCACGTTGATCCAGTCCATGTTGAAGAACCTGATGTCCGGCACCGGACCGCCGTTGAGCTTCTCCAGGATCGCCGGGGCGTTCGGCCCCTGCACCTGGAAGCGGTAGTGACGGCGCACGACCGGCTTGCCCTGCGGCCGGGACGGCGAGCGCGGATCTTCCGTCAGCTTGACGTCGTAGCCGCCGGTCGCGGCATTGAACTGCACCCAGCTCACGGTCGGCGCGCGGCCGACGAGATTGAACTCGCTGTCGCTCTCGCGGAACATGATGACGTCGCCGATGACGTGGCCGGCGGGGGTGACGGGCACGAAGTGCTTGGCCTTGCCCGGCGTGAATCCCTTCAGGGAATTGATGGCGAGATGGGACAGGAGCTTTTCGGCATCCCGCCCCTCGACCTTCAGCTCGGCCATGTGGTGCGACTGGTCGAACAGCACGGCGCTGTGGCGCCAGGCCCCCTGCTCGTCGCGCCAGTTGGTGAACTCCGGCGCCACCACCGGATAAACGTAGGCGCCAATGCGTGAATTGCGCAGCATGTCGACTGGATTGCCGACCTGGTTGAGCTTGTCTTCGAGATTCTTGTAGGCCATCGGATTTCCTCCCCTATGACGGCAACGGACGGGCGATGCGGCCCCTTCATCACGTGTATGTATACAATCGCTCCAATCCACGGCCACCGTCAAGCCTTCTCGGGGAAGTATGCGCCATTTCATCCATTCAATGTATACAAGATGCATGTAACCTGCTCGGGACGCCTTAGGTGTTCCCGACGCAAGAACGCCGTCGGACCTGAAGACGCGAGAAATGATCAGGCGAGGTCGGCGCCGCCGAGTTCGAAGAGGACCACTGGCGCGCCGTGATAAGCCGTACGGTCGAACTCGCGGAAGCCATGGCGCAAAGCGAGCCGGATCGAGGGCGCGTTGTCCGGATCGATCAGGCAGGTGACGCGGCGGCCGGGATGGCTGGCCTGCGCCCAGCCGAGGATCGCGCCGAGAACTTCGCCGCCGAGGCCCTTGCCATGGACGTCTGGGGCGATCGCCCAACCCGCCTCCATGGTTCCCTCGATGCTTGGAGAAAGGTCGCGCTTCAAATCGTGGAAACCAGCCTCACCGAGGAAACGTCCGGTCGCCCGGTCGGTCACCGCCCAGAAGCCGAAGCCCATGCGAACCCACATGCCGGCGTGGCGCAGGAATCGTACCCAGGATTCCTCCCGGGAAAAGGTACGACCGCCGATGTAGCGGACAACGGCGGGGTCCGCCCAGAAGGCGCAGTGGGCATCGAAGTCCGCGTCGAGATGTCCGCGCAGGAGAAGCCGCGGCGTCTCAATCGTCGGGATGTCGGGCGTCATCGAGGCGGGCAGGCGGACGCCGCCGCCGTTCATGCGGACACGGCCTCGAGGCGGTCGGCGATGAATGCCGCAAGCCGCTCGGCAACGCCTTCCTTGGTCATCTCCGGCCATTCCTCGACGCCGGTCGCGGAGACGATGCGGACGAGGTTGCGGTCGCCGCCCATGACGCCGGAGCCGCCGATGCCGCTCGCCGGCGAGACGTCGTTGGCGACGATGAAGTCGGCGCCCTTCTTCGCCAGCTTGGCCTGGGCGTTGGCGATGAGGTTTGTGGTTTCCGCGGCGAAGCCGACGACCAGCGCCGGCCGCCTGGCGTGATGGCCGACGCCCATCAGGATGTCGGGGTTCTCGATCATGGTGAGCGTCGGCGGCGCCGAGCCCGTGACCTTCTTGATCTTCTCGCCAGCGGCGTTCCCGGTCCGCCAGTCGGCGACGGCAGCGACGAAGACGGCGGCATCCGCCGGCAACAGCGCCTCGACGGCCGCCTGCATCTGCCGCGCCGTCTCAACATGAGTGGTCGTCACGCCGGCCGGGTCGGCAATGGCCACCGGCCCCGAGACGAGGCGTACGTCGGCGCCGAGACGGGCAAGCGCTGAGGCGATGGCATGGCCCTGCTTGCCCGACGAGCGATTGGCGATGTAGCGGATCGGGTCGATAGGCTCGTGGGTCGGGCCGGAGGTGACGACGATGCGCCGGCCGGCGAGTCGCCGGCCCTCTCCAAGCAGACCCTCGATGGCCGCTACGATCTCCAGCGGCTCGGCCATGCGGCCCTCGCCCGCCTCGCCCGATTCCGCCATCTCGCCGCTCGCCGGTCCGACGAAGCGCACGCCGTCGGCGGCAAGGAGGTCGCGGTTGCGCCGGGTCGCTGGATGCGACCACATGCGCGGGTTCATGGCCGGCGCCATCAGCACCGGCTTGTCGGTGGCGAGGAGCACGGCGGAGGCAAGGTCGTCGGCATGGCCGCCGGCGAGTTTCGCCATCAGATCGGCGGTCGCCGGCGCGACGACGATCAGGTCGGCCTCGCGCGACAGGCGGATGTGGCCGACGTCGTGCTCGTCCTGGCGGTCGAAGAGGTCGGTGAAGACGTGGTCGGCCGAGAGCGCGCCGACCGAAAGCGGCGTGACGAACTCCTGCGCGGCGCGCGTCATGACGCAGCGAACGCGCGCACCACGCTCGCGCAGGCGGCGGATCAGGTCGAGGCTCTTGTAGGCCGCGATGCCGCCGGAGATGACAAGGAGGAGGCGCCTGGAGGAGAGGGTCGGTGTCATCGTGTCCGCTTCACGCCGGCTTCAGCGCCGGCTCGATATCGGTATGGATGAAATCGTCGCCCTTGAA
>CAJPFN010000092.1 GCA_905339215.1 Rhizobiaceae bacterium | reverse complement strand
CCCATCGGAAAAACCACCGGCTTACCCGGTCCACCGCGATCACAAGACGATGCCCCGAAAGGATCGCCGCCGCGGTCTTGAAACTCCGGTCGGGCTACGCCCTCCCTGCGTCTCAAGACCGCGGCATTCTCATCCAGATTGATGAGGTGGAACGGCCCGCTCCGACAGCATCAAAGTGTTAAACGTGGTCGTTGTTTCAACGCCACCAAGGAGGGACCGTTCCGTGACGCAGATTAACACCATCGGGCTGGATTTGGCCGAGCAGGTTTTTCAGGTACACGGCGCCGACGCCGAAGGCGCGCCGCTGTTTATACCATCAACGGCCCACTGACCTGACTCGACGGGGATTCCCAAATTGAGGCTGGCGTGATTCAAGGTGGCGTGGAGGACCTGCGCCATGCCGAGAGTTGTTGAGATCAAGCCGAGCCATACGCCGTCACAGCTTCGCCGCCTGGCGGCTTCGACGAAGGATGCGAACCAGAGCCGGCGGCTGCTGTCGATCGCTGCGGTGCTCGACGGGATGAGCCGTGCGGAGGCTGCCAGGATCGGCGGGATGGACCGACAGACGCTGCGGACTGGGTGCATCGCTTCAACGCGCACGGCCCGGCCGGGTTGAAGGATAATCGCCGCCATGGAAACCCAAGGCGGCTGTCGGCCGCGCAGCAGGCGGAACTGGCCCAGATCGTGGAGACCGGCCCGGACCGTGCGGTCGACGGCGTGGTGCGCTGGCGGCGCGTCGACCTCCAGCGCGTCATCGAGGAGCGCTTCGGGATCGCCTATCACGAGCGCACCATCGGCAAGCTGCTTCGGGCTCTGGGCTTCTCGCACATCAGCGCCAGGCCGCGTCACCCCAAGCAGGATGGCGAGGTCATCCAGGCGTTCAAAAAAACTTCCCGCGCACGCTTTGCGCCCACCTCGCGGGCGTGACGCGCAAGAAGAAGATCGAGATCTGGTTCCAGGACGGTGAGGCGGGAAAGAAATCGTGGATGGACCCGCGATTTTCCGCCGAACAGGATCGGCCAGAAGAACGGCCTCGTCCGGCAGTGGGCGCGCCGCGGCACGCGGCCGATCCAGCCCGCCGATCAGCGCTACGAGAGCGCCTACCTGTTCGGCGCCATCTGCCCCGCGCGCGGCGTGGGCGCCGCACTTGCGCTACCCTTCGCCGACACCGACGCCATGCAGCGTCACCTCGACGAGATCGCAATGCATGTCGCCAGGGGCGCCCATGCCGTTCTGCTGCTGGATCGCGCCGGATGGCACACCACCGGCAATCTCGTCTGGCCGAAGAACATCACGCCGATCCTGCTGCCGTCGCGCTCGCCGGAGCTCAATCCAGTCGAGCAGGTCTGGCAATATCTGCGCGCCAACTACCTCTCCAACCGCGTCTTCGACGACTACGATGCCATCATCGAAGCTGCCTGCGACGCATGGCGAAAACTCCTCGCCCAGCCACGGACGATCACCTCAATCGGGATGCGGACGTGGGCGCATGAGGGTCAATTGTAAGGGCCGTTGATGGTGTGGAACGGCCCCTTCTCTGCGGCATCATGTGCCAAGGGAGGGGCGAGTCGCCTCTCGATAGGAAAGGACCGTTCCATGAAAGAGATTAGCACGATCGGGCTGGACTTGGCGAAGTCGCTCTTCCAAGTCCACGGTGTCGCAAGCGAAGGTCATGTCGTCGTGCGCCGCCAGTTGCGGCGCGGCGAGGTGCTGAGCTTCTTTGGCAAGCTCGCACCATGCCTGGTCGGCATGGAGGCATGTGGCGGAGCGCATTACTGGGCGCGCGAGATCGCCGCTCTCGGCCATGAGGTGCGGCTGATCCCGCCGGCCTACGTGAAGCCCTACGTAAAGCGTGGCAAGACCGATGCGGCGGATGCGGAAGCCACTCCAGGAGAACCCCGGCGGGAGCATGAAGCGGAACTCGCCGCGCTTGGCCTTGGAGTCGCGTGCGGCGATGCCACGCTGGCGCATCAGGCTCAGCTCGTACTCCGACATCGTTCCCTTCAGGCCGAGCAGCAGCCGGTCGTTGACCAGCCGCGGATCGTAAGCGCCATCCGGATCGACGACCAGCGTGCCGGCCAGGGCGCACAGGTCGATCAGATGATGCCAGTCACGGCCGTTGCGCGCCAGGCGAGAGGCCTCGATGCAATAGACCGCGCCGACGTCGCCGGAGCAGACCATGGCAACAAGCCGCTCGAATCCGGGACGCTGCATCGCGCCGGAACCCGAGCGACCAAGATCGTCGTCGATCACGGTGACCGAGGCAAAGCCTGCCGCTTCCGCCGCCCCCGCGAGGTCATACTGCCGGCGCTGGCTTTCCAGGTTGCCGGTCACCTGCGACATGGTCGACTGACGGACGTAGATCACCGCCGCGCGGGCCAGGTGGTCAGGCGTGATCTTCGCGCTCATCCCCGCCTCCCTGATCCGCTTCGGCCGCCAGCGCCTCCAGCAGAAGGTCGGCCAGAGCCTCGACCAACCCCTTCGTGTTTTGGCCCACTGGGCGATGAGGAATTTGACGCTCCAGCTCGAGGACGAGCTGCGCGCGATTGCGATATCGGCTTCTCCGTACTGTCCCTCTCCTTCTTCCTTGGAGGACGGGATTGTGCGCCTCGCTTCCGATTCGCGCCGAGCGAGGAGAGAACGGCAGCGAGTTCGTTGAGACCCTCAATGCTGATCTCGGGCGGTCCGAGCGTCATGCCCGAGCAGTAGCCGGCGTCGAACATCCAGTTCGGGAGCTCGCGGCAAAGATCAGGCCGCTCGTTCGTATAGATGCACGTCAATGCCTTGCCGCGGCGGAACGGCGAGACCTGTAACGTTCACCCGAACAGCGGATGCCAGGGGTAGGCGACGCTCGCAAATCGAAAACCGTATGCAGAATGTCGGTAGTTGGGCCGACGCCCCCGGAAGCAGAAGATGTGGCCGCCGAGCGGATCGCGCTTCAAGACCTCCTGCGCCACCAGCGCCAGCGAGGCGAACCCTTTGCGCATATCCGTGTGGCCGGTCGCCAGCCACACCTTCACGCCGACCGGAACCGGGATCACCTGAGCGCCTCAAGGCCGCGCGCGAGGGTCAACACCGTATCGGCATCCACTGCGCCCTCGACTATGATGCGCCGACCACAGCGCAGCACGATCTCGACCCGCCCCGGCGTCGGCGCGGCGACCGCCAAGGCCGGCGGCGCACCCGCGCCCATCATCCGGGCGTCCTCACGCCGGTCAGTCTCGGGCATCACCATCATCGGGACAAATCCTGAAGGTGCAGCGCTTGGCTCGACGAACAGCGCCCGCCGCCAAGCCAGCAATTGCGAGCGCGCGATCCCATGCCGCCGCGCCGTTGCGGAGATCAGGCGCGGACCGGCCATGCTCTCCAGCACGATCCGCTCCTTCTCGCCCTCGCTCCAGCGGCGACGACGCCCAGTCTCCACCACGTTGAGGCGGCTCAAGACACTGTCAGTATGGCTGTCCATACTCACAGTGCTCAACGATTTGCGTCACTCAGCGCAAGGCGGCCCACGCCGGATGCGTACTTTTGAACAGAACTGGCCGAAGACATCGCGGGTGTGGCGACAGTTCGCGCTGATGGATTCGATAATGGAGCGCACGGGCGTTAACGTTGCGCTGGCAGCGCGCAGGTATGGCGGCACCTCGATGGCCCGGGCCCGGGATACTTGCCTCCGATGCGCGCGAGATTTGCAATGTGAGCACTGGCTGGAGACGGTCTCGCCACTGTCTACTCCCCCGGAATTCTGTCCCAACGCGGCCTTCCTCAGAGCCTGAATCAGAAAGACCGCATGGATTTCATGGTCTTGCGAGCCGCCTGGTGAGCAGGCGGATACTGGCGACGAAGATCCATGCCTCGGCCGAGGCGATCGTTCTCTCGAAATCCCTGGCCAGTCGGCGGCATCGTCCGAGCCACGCGAAGGTCCGTTCGACCACCCATCGGTGCGGCAGCACCTCGAAGCCCTTTGCCTCGTCCGTTCGCTTGACGATCTAGAGCAGATTCGACTTACTCCGGGTCATAGCCGGCGGCCTCGAAATAGTGCCGGCATTCGTCTGGCGTGAACGCTGACAGGCATTCAGCTACAACCGACCAGAGTTCGTCGACGGTTCTGGCGGCGGCCTTCCTGAGCAGGGCCTTGAGCTTCGAAAAGGCCATCTCGATCGGATTGAAGTCGGGCGAGTATGGCGGCAGGAACAGGAGCCGCGCTCCGACCTTTTCTATGGCCTCGCGCACGCCGCTGATCCTGTGGGCCGGCAGATTGTCCATGACCACGACGTCGCCGGGCCGAAGCTCGGGCGCGAGAACCTGCTCGGCATAGGCCAGGAAGGCCGGACCGTTCATCGGGCCGTCGAGCAGCATCGGCGCCGCCATGCCGTCCAGGCGCAGGCCGGCGGTGAAGGTGGTCGTCTTCCAATGGCCGTGGGGAACGGCCGCCCGACAGCGCTCGCCGCAAGGTGCTCGCCCTCGCAGCCGGGCCATCTTCGTGGATGCCGCGGTCTCGTCGATGAAGATCAGGCTCTCGGGGTCGAGGTCGATCTGGCCGTCGAACCAGGCAATGCGGCGGCGCCGGACATCGGGACGCTGCTGTTCTGAGGCGTGTGCCGTCTTTTTTTGAACGTGATGCCGCGCCGGTCGAGAAACAGCCACACCGTCGAGGGTGCCGCCCGAACGCCGCGCTCGGCAGCAAGGCGCTCCCCGATCTCGGCAAGCGTGACGTCCGGCGTCTCCTCGATGAGGCCGAGGATGAAGGCCACGTGCGCATCGAGCTTCGAGCGCGACGGCTGGCCCTGCTTGCGCGCCGCCGTCTCGCCGGTCTCGCGATAACGGCGGTACCACGCCCCGGCCGTCGAGATCCCGATCGAGAAGCGACGCGCCGCCGCCCGCGTCGAAACTCCATCCTCGATCGCCGCAATCACCCGACCGCGAAGGTCGCCGCTCAGGCTCCTCGTCATCATCACCTCCTGGCAAATCACCAGCAGCAGTGAATCAGACAACCCTGACCGCGTGAATCCTCAAACCGACTCTGCGTTCATCGAAGATGCTCTAATTCGCCAGAACGGCCGGTTCGGCCGGTTTTTCAAGCCGCAGCCGCGGCGCTTTTCGAGACAAGGATTTTTCGACCGATGTTCGACCCCCGGGAAAAGATCGCTCTCTTCATCGACGGTGCCAACCTCTACGCCACGTCGCGTTCGCTCGGCTTCGACATCGATTACCGCAAGCTCCTCGCGCACTTCCAGAAGAAGGGCTACCTGCTGCGCGCCTATTATTACACGGCGCTCGTCGAGGACCAGGAATACTCCTCGATCCGCCCGCTGATCGACTGGCTCGACTACAACGGCTACAAGGTCGTCACCAAGCCCGCCAAAGAATTCACCGACTCGACCGGCCGCCGCAAGATCAAGGGCAACATGGACATCGAACTGACCATCGATGCCCTCGAACTGGCCGGCCACGTCGATCACTATGTCATCTTCTCTGGCGACGGCGATTTCCGCACCCTCGTCGACGCCCTGCAGCGCAAGGGCCGCAAGGTGAGCGTCATTTCGACCATGGCCTCGCAGCCGCCGATGATTTCGGACGACCTGCGCCGCCAGGCCGACCACTTCATCGACCTGATGTCGCTCAAGGCGGAGGTCGGGCGCGATCCGTCGGAACGCCCGGCGCGCCGCGCCGAACCGGTCCAGACCGACGAAGACGAATTCTGATGCCTCCGGCGCCGGCCGGCACGGCCGAACCGCCGCGCGACTGCGATCTCTGCCCGCGGCTGCACGCATTCATCGCCGACTGGCGGGCCCGCGAGCCGACGTGGTTCAACGCGCCGGTGCCGACCTTCGTGCCTGCGGCGGGCGACGCCACGGTGCGCCTGCTCATCGTCGGCCTGGCGCCCGGGCTGCGCGGCGCTAACCGGACGGGCCGGCCGTTCACCGGCGATTTCGCCGGCGACATGCTCTACCGGACACTCGGGCGGTTCGGCTTCGCCCGGGGCGCCTACCAGGCGCGGCCGGACGACGGGATCGAACTGACGGGCGCGGCCATCACCAACGCCGTGCGCTGCGTCCCGCCGGAGAACAAGCCGGTGGGCGCCGAGATCGCCACCTGCCGCGGCTTCCTGATGCCGACGATCGCGCGGTTCGCCAACCTCGAGGCAGTCCTCGCGCTTGGCGCCATCGCCCACCAGTCGGTCGTGCGCGCTCTGGGGCGCCGTGTCGCAGCCCATCCGTTCCGCCACGGCGGACGCGACACGATCGGGGCTGTCACGCTGTTTTCCAGCTACCACTGCTCCCGCTACAATACCAACACCGGGGTGCTAACCGAAGATATGTTCGTCAACGTCTTCAATGAGATAACGGAATATCTTCAGGCTGCAACGAGACAGAACGGATCGCCCGCCGGGCGCTAAGCGACGAAAACCGGTCGACGGCGACCAGAGGTATCCGGCGTACCTCCGGCCTGTCCGCCTATCCACCGAGACGGCGCTCGGCATCAATCGTCGCGGGGCACGACCGGCAGTTTGTGGGCGATGCCCTTGTGGCAATCGATACAGGTCGACCCCTGAGACAGGTCGACCCCCGTCGCCACGGGCTCCATCTTTTCACGCGACCGCGGACGCTGATGCTCGAAGGCCATCGCATCCCAGCTGTGGCAGTTGCGGCATTCGTGGGAATCGTTCGCCTTCATCGTATCCCAGACATGCGTCGCCAGTTGCAGCCGCTTGGCTTCGAACTTCTCGGCCGTGTCGACCGATCCCACGATCTTATGCCACAGTTCGTTGGAGGCCTGGATCTTGCGCTTCATCTTCGGGATCCACTCGTGCGGCACATGGCAGTCTGAACAGATCGCACGCACGCCCGAGGCGTTCCTGTAATGTACCGAGGTCTTGTATTCCTCGTAGACGGTGTCGCGCATCTCGTGACACGAAACGCAGAATTCCAGTGTGTTGGTGGCTTCCATTGCGGTGTTGAAGCCGCCCCAGAAGATGATCCCGCCGACGACGCCGACGGACAGCAGCACGCCCTGGCCGATCATCACGCTGGGTCGCGTGAACCAGTGCCACAGCCGCTTGACGAAATTGAACATGTTGCCCGGCTCCAATGCCTATCCCCCGCCGCCGGGGAAAGAAGACCCCGGCGGTCGCAGTAGCGCGTCGGTCGCGTTACTCGGCGGGAAGCGTGGCCAGATAAGCCACGACATTGGCGGTGACCTGATGGTCGATGGCCCGCAGCGCCGGCATCGCCTCGTTGGGCTGGCCGTTCAGAACCTTGTGCATGACCTCCCACGGATTGCCCGAAAGCGAACCCAGCGGCGGCATTTCCTTCGGCAACTTGCCGTCGGCGCCGTGGCAACCGATGCAGACGGTTTCGTAGACCTGCTTGCCCGCCACCGGATCGCCCTTCGACTTCTTCGCCTCGGCGTCGATATAGAGCGACCAGTCGATCTGGCCGAAAGCGACGAAGTTGGCGAGATCAATCAGATCCTGTTCGGCGAGCTTGTCGGCGTAGCCGTGATCGCCCTTGAGCAGCGTCACGATTGCCGCGGGATCGCCGCCTGCCATTCCCTCGATGCCCTTGATGCCGGTCGCATGACTGCCGCTTTTGTAGGCCCCGGCCGCGCCCAGCCCATCCCAGCCGTGGCATTCCTTGCAGCGCCAGTTGGCCGCAGCGTCCTTGGCGTACTTCTCGTTGCTCGCGGGATAGAGCGGGTGGGCCTCCGAGGGCGGTTCGGCTTTCACCACCGCATACCACTTGTCGTACAGCTTGCCGCCTCGTGCGATTGATCCCTGTTCGGCGTCGGCAAGAGCCGCCCCCGCAGCGAGCACCCCCGCGGCGGAGATGGCCGCTGCCATCCCCATCCGCGCGACTCTTCCAAATCCAGACATGACTGCTCCTCCTTGAATCCTCCCATGGAAACCCGACGTGAATCGCATTCCCAAAAATCAGTAGAACGCCGATCCTGCTGCGGTGTGATGATCTGGATCAACGCTGCCTCGGTGGCCATTCGAACCGAACCGGTCAGGGGCCGGACAACATGACGTCGTGATACGCCGCCACTCGACGGCCGCCACAGCCTCTTGCGGCGACAAACCGCCCGCTATGGCGATCCGTAATAGCCGTGCGGGCATTCGGGTGACGATTGCCAATCACGCGCCGCCTCGTCGACCGACGAAACGTCCGTCGCGGCCTCGGCCTCGATCAGGGAGTTTGCCGCAACGGCGCGGGTAGCGCCGGCGCGCGCGATCCGATCACGGCACGGTAGACAGCCTCGGTGCCGCGTTGCATCGCCTGCGGCGACAAGGTCGCGGCGATCTCCAACCGTCCGTTTTCGCCGACCCGCCGCAGCCGTTCCCGGTCGCGCGCCAGTTCGGTGACGAGGCGGGCGAAGCCTTCGACGTCGCCCTGTCCGACAAGGAAGCCGGTACGGCCGTGATCGATGATCTCGGGCAGGTTGCCGACCGGCCAGGTCAGGACGGGCACGCCGTTGGACATCGCCTCCAGCGGCGCAATCGGTCCCTGCTCCATGCGCGACACGAAGCCGAACAGGTCGAAGGCGGCGGTCAGCGCCGCCGCGTCGCCGCGCTGGCCGGCGAGGATGACGCGGTGGCGCGTCGAAGCTTGGGCAAGGGCCTCGTTCCAGCCCTCCATCGGCTCGCGGTCTTGCGGCGGACTGCCGATGAAGACCAGGGTCACCGGGCCGAGGTCGGCGGGCAGCAGCGCGGCGGCGCGGAGCAGGTCGGCCTGGTTCTTGCGCTCGCAGAGATCCCCCACCGTGCCGATCACGAATTCGGCGTCGTTGAGCCCCAGCGCCCGGCGCGCCTGCGCCCGCTTCTGAGAGAAGTCGCTGCCGGGAGGCGGCATGCAAATGCCGTTGGGCACCAGATGGATATGCCGGCGGGGTACCCAATTCACGCGCGCATGGTAGTCGGCGGTAGCCCGGCTCGGCGCGATGACGGCCGAGAACCACCGCCAGGGCAACTGGAACAGCGCGGCGTGTGCCGTGGCCACCACCGGCACCGGGCCGGCGAAACGGTAGACGATACCAAACTTGTTGGCGCGACTGCCGTGGCAATGGATCACGTCGCAGCCCCAATTGCGGATGGCGAGGCCGACGCGGACGATCTCGCGCGGACGCGTCTTCAACGCGCTTTCGAGGAGGACGATGCCCGCGATGCCGAGGTTCGCCGCAAGCCACGATTGCGGAAGGACCACCAGGAAGATGTCGTGGCCGGCGGTGCGTTGCGCCTCGATCAGCGTGCGGCAACTCGTGGCGACGCCGTTCAGCCCGTCATGCGATACCAGATGCGCGATCCGCATGCGGCGATCCTTCCGTCCCCGAGGCGCGCGGCGGCTGCGCGCCGGTGCCCTACCCGTGGGCCTTGAGCAGCCGGCCCTTCTCGCGGGCCCAGTCGCGCTGCTTCTCTGTCTCACGCTTGTCGTGCAGCTTCTTGCCGCGCGCGACCGCGAGCAGCAACTTGGCGCGACCGCGGTCGTTGAAGTAGATCTTGAGCGGTACGAGCGTCATGCCCTCGCGCTCCACCGCCTGGCCGAGGCGCGCCATTTCCCGCTTCGAGACCAGCAGCTTGCGGCGCCGCCGCGGTTCGTGGTTGAAGCGGTTGCCCTGGAGATATTCGGGTAGGTAGGAGTTGATCAGCCAGAGTTCGCCGCCTTCGAGGGAGGCGTAGGATTCCTGGATGTTGGCATGGCCGCCGCGCAGCGACTTGACCTCCGTGCCGGTGAGCACGAGGCCGGCCTCGATCGTGTCGAGCACCTCATAGGCGAATCGCGCCTTGCGGTTCTCGGCGGCGACCTTGTTGTTCGGATCCGACTTCTTGCCCTGGGTCATGACCTACCGAGGTGGGGCGTCCGCCTCAATTGGTCAAGCCCGCGTGCTTCATCGCGGCGTCGATCTTCTCGGCGGTGGAGGCCTCGATGGTGACCAGCGGCGAACGCACGACGTTCTCCACCCTGCCGAGCCGCGACAGGGCGTACTTCGCCCCGCACAGGCCAGGCTCGATGAAGATCGCCTTGTGCAGTGGCATCAGCCGATCCTGCAGTTCGAGCGCGGCGTCCTTGTCGTTCCTCAGCGTCGCCGCCTGGAACTCGGCGCAGAGCCGCGGCGCGACGTTGGAGGTGACCGAGATGGCCCCGACCCCGCCATGGGCGTTGAAGCCGAGCGCGGAAGCGTCCTCGCCGGAGAGCTGGATGAAGTCCTTGCCGCAGGTCATGCGCTGTTCCGACACGCGCTCGACCTTACCGGTGGCGTCCTTGACGCCGACGATGTTGGAGAAATCGTGCGCCAGGCGGCCCATCGTCTCGGGGGTCATGTCGATGACCGAGCGCGGCGGGATGTTGTAGATGATGATCGGCAGCTTCGTCGCCTGCGCCACCGCGGCGAAGTGGGCATAGAGGCCGCGCTGGGTCGGCTTGTTGTAGTAGGGCGTGACGACGAGCGCGGCGTCGGCGCCGACCTCCTCGGCGTACTGGACGAGCCCGACCGCCTCGGCGGTGTTGTTGGAGCCGGCCCCGGCAACGACCGGCACCCTGCCCTTCGCCACCTCGACACAGATGCGCACGACCTCGCGATGCTCGTCATGGGTCAAGGTCGGCGACTCGCCGGTCGTGCCGACCGGGACGAGGCCGTTCGTGCCCTCGGCGATCTGCCACTCGACGAGATCGCGAAAGGCTTTCTCGTCGAGGCTCCCGTCCTTGCGGAACGGCGTCACGAGCGCGGTCAACGAGCCTCTGAGCATGCGAAAAACTCCTGGAACCCCCGATTGTGGGCAACTGGCGGGCTTCTAGCGGAAAATTGCGCCGCGCACCATAGTCCTGACAACCCGCTGGTGCAGGACCAATCGCGGACTGGCAGCAGCGATGGCGTCAACCTTTCGCTAACGATGCCTTCACCGGCCGGGCGTAGCCTGATCCCGACGATCGGCAGCAACCGCGAATGCAAAGGAAGGGCATGAACGGCACGAAGCGCACGACATGGCTTGCCCGCCTGACGATCGCCGGCGGCCTCGCCGCGATGGCGCCGCTTGGCTGGCATGTCGCCGCGCGCGACCGCGGCGACGTCAGCTCGCTCGACCGGACGACGACGGCAGCGGTCGCCGGGGAGCCGCGCGGCCTCCAAGACCTGGCAGGGACGGAAACGGCGCCCGGCGAGGCCGTCCGGCTGCGCGAAGGCCTCGAGGCGCTCGCAGCCGGCGATCTGGGCGGCGCCCGAGCCATTCGCGACGACCGTGGGACCGACACGCTCGACCGGCGGATCCTCTTCTGGGCGATCGCGCTCGACGGCGGACGCGCGGTGACCAGCGCCGAGATCGCAGACGCCGCGACGAACCTGGCCGCATGGCCCGGCGAAGCCGCCCTGCGCCGCAACCTCGAACGCGCGCTCTACCGCGAGCGGGCGGAGCCGGAGGCGGTGATCGCAGCGCTCGGCGACGGGGAGATGCGGACGATCGAAGGCGCCATCGCGCTGGCGCGGGCCTTTCGCAGCCTTGGCGACACCGAGCACGCGCGCACCGCGATCGGCTCGGCGTGGCGGTGGCAGCGCCTGGATGCTGCCGCGGAAAACGCCGTGATTGCCGAGTTCGGCGCGATCATTGCGGCGCCCGACCACCGCATCCGCATGGAAACGATGCTTCACCACGACCGCATCGCCTCGGCCGGGCGAGTCGCTTCGCTCGCCGGCGCCGAAGCGCTCTGGCGGGCCTGGTCCGCCGTGATCCGCGGCGAGAAGAATTCCGCCGCGCTTCTCGACGCGGTCCCCGAGGCGCAGCGCTCGGCCGGCCATGCCTTCGCCACCGCGCGCCTCTTGCGCAAAGAGGGCAAGGTGCGCGAGGCGGCGGCAGCAATGCTCGCCGCGCCGGCCGATGCGGGTGCGATCGAGCCCGAGACCTGGTGGCAGGAGCGGCGCGCCCTATCGCGCGAACTCCTCGACCTCGGCGACGCCGCGACGGCCTACGCGCTCGCGGCGGCCCAGACCGGCGGCAGCCCGACGACGCGCGCCGACGCGGAGTTCCACGCCGGCTGGTACGCGTTGCGCGGCCTTCGCGACGCTACGAAAGCGGCCGCCCATTTCGCCCGGATCGCCGGCATCGCCGAAGGGCCGATCTCGCGCGCGCGGGCGTTCTACTGGCTCGGACGCGCCGCCGAGGCCGGCGGCCCCGGCGATGCCGGCGCGTTCGACGCGCAGGCCGCGGCCTACGGCGCGACCTTCTACGGACAGCTCGCTGCGGCGAGGCTCGGCCGGCAGGCCCTCGAAATCGCCCAGCCGCAGCCGACCGGCGACGACGCCGCAACCTTCCGCAACCGCGAGGCCGTCCAGGCCATCGCGCGGCTGGAGGCGGCTGGAGATGCCGATCGCGCCGGCTTCTTCTACCGCGACCTCGCCGAAAGGCTGACGGCGCCGGGCGAGGTGGCGCTGCTTGCCGCACGGGCCGACGCGCGCGGCGACCGGCACCTGGCCCTGCGCGTCGCCAAGATCGCGGCCGGCCGCGGCATCGACGTGGGTCTTTTGTCGCATCCGCTCGGCGCCATCCCCGACGGCACCGACACGGCCGAAGCGGGCGAGGCACTGGCCTATGCGGTGGCGCGCCAGGAGAGCGAGTTCAACCCGGCCGCCGTCTCGCGGGCCGGCGCCCGCGGGCTGCTGCAGCTGCTGCCCGGCACAGCGCGGGACATGGCACGCAAGCGCGGCGTCGATTTTTCCGCCGACCGGCTGACGGCCGACGCCAGCTACAACGCCACGCTGGGGGCAGCCTTCCTCGCCGAGCAGCTCCGGCGCTTCGACGGTTCCTACGTGCTGGCGATCGCCGGCTACAACGCAGGGCCGCGCCGCGCCGTGGAATGGACGAAGCGCTACGGCGATCCGCGCGGGGCCGATCTCGATACGGTCGTCGACTGGATCGAGCGCATTCCTTTCACCGAGACGCGCTCCTACGTGCAGCGCGTGATGGAGAACTACCAGGTCTACAAGATGCGCCTGTCGGGCCGTTTCGACATCGCTGGCGACCTGGTCGAAGGACGGTGAACGCAGGGAGCCCCGCTGAAGGGGGCTAGAGCGCGTCGCGTCCAATCGGATCCATTCTGCCGGCGACGGTTCGGGCCAAGGTCGAGGGCTTCGGTGACAGTCGGGGTAGTGGCCCGGCCGAGGCGAAGGCCGACGGATTTGGCCCGAACCACCGGCCCGGCCCTTC
>CAJPFN010000091.1 GCA_905339215.1 Rhizobiaceae bacterium | reverse complement strand
GGTCTTGACCTGGCTTTCCCCGGCTTCACCGGCGCTGGCGGAAACGCCGGCATGTGCCGCCGCGCCGGCCGACACGCCGTTGATCGACGTCGTGCAGCCGGATGCGGCGGCGGTGGTCGGCGAGCCCGTAGCCTTTCGGTGGACCCGCACGAAGGCGGCTTCCGCGAAGTCGAAGGCGTCCGCCTATATGGTCCTTGCCGTTCCCGAGGCGACGCGCTTCGAGGGCCGCGGATTTTTCGCGCTCGCACCTGGCGCCCGCGGACCGCACGACATGGAGTTCGGCAAGGACCGGTCGCGGGCAATTGTGCCCCTTTCGATGCGGTTCGCGCGTCCGTCGGGCGCCATCGAGGTGCTTCCCTACAGGGCCGGTCCGATGGACGCCGAATGGGCGATCGTCGTCGTATCGGCGTGCGGCGAGGCGGTCGCGGCGAGCGGTACTATGCACCTCGATGTGGCTCCCGGCGCGCCAAGGCTCGTCGCCCGCGATCCGTTCTCCGCGCGACGTCCCACCGCGGAGGTCGTGCCGTTCGCCGGTCCGTTCCGGGCGCGCGTATTCGAAGGGGCGGTCGAGGTCGCCGACGCGCGCAGCGGCGAGGTGATTTTGCAAGCGACGGGCAATGATCCGGTCTTCTCTCCGACCGGCCGCTTCATCGCCCTCCGCACCAACGAGGACCAAGTCGCCGATATCTACGACCTCGTCGCCGAGCGTCGTATCGGACGGTTCCAGAGCATCGCCATGTACTGGAGCCACGCCGACAGTTTCCTCTATCTCGACCAGGAATGGGCCGGCGCGTTGCAGATCGTGCGCACGCTGCACGGAAGGCGCGACTTGCCGGAGGAAACGCCGCGGCTGGCATTGCTCAACGAGTTCCGCATGGAGGAAGAGACCGTCATAGGCGAAGGCGCCATTCACGGCGGCCGCGACGCGGGCGGCGAGGATTTCGATCCCGGCGAGGGCGGTGCGTCGTTTACGTCCGGGAGCGAGGCCTGGTCGCTGGAACTGTCGTTGGAAAGCGGCGTCGTCGCCTTTCTCGCCACCAATCCCTTCTTCTATCCGGATCCCACAGACGAATTACCCGGCAGGATCATAGACCTCGGGCTGCTCAATCCGATGATCGTCACTAAACGACGCAGCCAGCTTAGCGAGGTCCTGTCGCGCGATTTTGCCATGAAGGTCGCGGACGTGGTGAAATGGAATGCCCACGACACGCTGCGCCGGACCTTCATTTACTACGACGATCCGTCCGGCGAGGTCGTTGAGGAGGACGCCGAAGGGACGGAAACGGCGCCCGCGGACGCAGAGGTCGCCCTCGAGCCGATCGAGGAGCCGATCGATTTCAGCGAAGCGCCGACCCAGACCGTCACCACGGGCGGCAGCGCGATCGCCGGGGTCGGGGCCGGCGCGACCGATGTCGGCGACGGATCCGGCGCGATCCTGCGCGGCGCGGTGGCGATCGTGCCTTCGGTCCGTCCATTCGCCGCCACAGCCGACGCCCTGCTCGACCTCCTGCCGGACCGTACGATCGCGCCGTTGCGGTCGGGAATCGACGATGACAGGATCGGGCCGATCGCCGCCGAGCTCGATGCGCTCTACCCCGACGTCGTCGCCCGTTTCGGAACCGCAGCCGAGGAAGGCGGCGGCTACCTAACCTTCCCGTTCCCCGATCCTTCGCCTGCGACGCTGCCGGGTGACGGGGTACTGATCGATCTCCTCGCCGAGGGTCGCGACACCTGGCGGTGGATCATCGGCGGCGACCGCTTCTGGCTGACAGAGACCGTCGAGTCCGGCCGGCTCTCGCACGCTTTCTCCTTCACTCTGCTCGGCGAGAGGGGCGGACTGCTGCGCCATGCCGACCTGCTTGCGCACGATCAGTTGAAGGCCGAGCGCGCTAGCGAGGAGGAGGGCGCGCCGTTGGCCCTGATCAACCGCGGCGACGCGCGCGGCGAATTGGGCAGCACCTTTAGCGAGCCGAGCTATGTCGGCGTGGCCGGCGGGCGCTATGTCCTGGTAGCGACGCGGCCGATTGCGCGGCTGATCGCCTTCGACCTCGTCGGTTGGACGCCGGCCTGCTCGGTGGCAGCCCCTCTCAACGCGGCAGACATCGACCGTCTGTCGATGACGGCAGACGGCCGCCATGTCGCGCAGATCAACAAGGACGGACGCGTCGAGATCTACGCCTGTGCCGATGGCCGACATGTGCTCAGTGGCCTCGTCGTCGACGACGAGCTGGTCCTGATGGACCGCAACGGCTACTTCGACGGCTCTGAGGACGCAGCCGGCTATGTCGAACTGAAGATCGCCGGCCTGCCCGGCCGCCATCTCCTGTCGCAGTTCGCCGGGCGGCTGCGCTATCCTGGCCTGGCCAGGGCCGCGTTCGCCGGTGCGGCGGAGAGGGCACCGATCGCCCTCAACCCGCCGTCACTGACCGTGTCGAATGGATCCGGCGCACTCCGCATCGATCTGCGGGCTGCGCGCGGCCTCAGATCCCTCGACGTCTACGTAGACGGTCGTCTGGCGCGGCGGTGGGCGCTAGACGGTACTGCTGCCTCGCTTGCGCTCGATCCCGCGGAGCTGCCACCGGCCGCCTTCGCCACGCTGCTCGCCATCGACCGCGAGGGCTTCACCAGCCCGCCCACCGATGTCGTGCTCGGTACGCGTCCGTCGGCCGGAGCCGGGCGGCTGCTGGGCCTCGTCGTCGGCGTCGATAGCTACCCGAAGATGCCGGACTCGGATCTGCGCTTCGCCGCCGCCGATGCGCGCAGGATTGCCGGGGCTGTCGCGACGTCACGGCTCTACCGGTCTATCGAGGTCGGCACTTTGCTCGACGAGGAGGCGACCGCCGAGGCCGTTCTCGTCCGCGTGGAAGCGCTGATCGCGGGCGCAGGCGAGGGGGACACGCTGCTTTTCTCTTTCGCCGGCCACGGTCTGATCGGCGGTGACGGGCGCCTGCGGCTCGCGTTGTCGTCGACCGACCGCGCCGATATGGACGGTACCAGCCTTCCCTTCGACGCGGTCGCGGCGCGGATCAAGACGGCAAAGGCGCGTGTCGTCGTGCTCCTCGACGCCTGTCACTCCGGCGTCTCCGGCCAGGCAGATCCGGCGACCAACGAGGATGCGGTGGCCCAGCTCGTCACCGAGGGCGGCGCCGGGATAGTCATCCTGTCGGCGTCGAAGGGCCGCCAGTTCAGCGAGGAGCTGGCGGGGCTCGGCGGCGGCCGTTTCTCGGTGGCGATCGCCGAGGCACTGTCGCCCGGCCGCGCGCAGGCCGACATCGACGGCAACGGCGCCGTCAGCCTGCTTGAGCTCTACCGCGCCGTGAAGGCCTCCGTCGCCGGCGGCTCCGAGGGGAGGCAGATCCCATGGATCGCGCGCAATCAGATCTACGGCGACTTTGACGTATTCTGAAAGTCTCGAACCTGCCGCGAAAACGCCACATCCGTGCATTTCGCGGGTGCGTCCAATTCTATCGACCCCTGCCGCGAATGCGTGTATATCGCGGCCCGCGCAACCCCGTCGCCCCTGGAACCGCCATGGAAGAGTTTCACAAAGTCCGCCGCCTTCCGCCTTACGTCTTCGAGCAGGTCAACCGGCTCAAGGCCAGCGCCCGGGCCAACGGCGCCGACATCATCGATCTCGGCATGGGCAATCCGGACCTGCCCACGCCGAAGGCGATCGTCGACAAGCTGGTCGAGGTCGTCCGCGACCCGCGCACCCACCGCTACTCGTCCTCGCGCGGCATACCCGGCCTGCGCCGTGCCCAGGCGAATTACTATGCCCGCCGCTTCGGCGTGAAGCTCGATCCGGAGACGCAGATCGTCGCCACGCTGGGCTCCAAGGAAGGCTTCGCCAACATGGCGCAGGCGATCACGGCGCCCGGCGACGTCATCCTGTGCCCGAACCCGACCTATCCGATCCATGCCTTCGGCTTCATCATGTCGGGCGGCGTCATCCGCTCGCTGCAGGTCGAGCCGGACGACAACTTCATCCCCGCGCTGGAACGCGGTTTCCGCCATTCGATCCCGAAGCCGCTGGCGCTGATCCTCAACTACCCGTCGAACCCGACGGCGCTGGTCGCTTCGCTCGACTTCTACAAGGACGTCGTCGCGTTTGCCCGCAAGAACGACCTGATCATCCTTTCCGACCTCGCCTATTCGGAGATCTATTTCGACGGCAATCCACCGCCGTCGGTGCTTGAGGTTCCGGGGGCGATCGACGTTACCGTCGAGTTCACCTCCATGTCGAAGACCTTCTCCATGCCCGGTTGGCGCATGGGTTTTGCCGTCGGCAACGAACGGCTGATCTCGGCGTTGACCCGAGTGAAGTCCTACCTTGACTACGGTGCCTTCACGCCGATCCAGGTGGCGGCGACGGCCGCGCTCAACGGCGACGGCTCCGATATCGCCGAGGTGCGCGAGGTCTATCACCGTCGCCGCGACGTGATGGTGGAGTCCTTCGGCAAGGCCGGCTGGCAGATTCCGGCGCCCGCCGCGTCGATGTTCGCCTGGGCGCCGATCCCGGAGCCGTTCCGGCACCTCGGTTCGCTCGAATTCTCCAAGCTCCTGATCGAGCATGCCGACGTCGCCGTGGCGCCGGGCATCGGCTTCGGTGAACACGGCGACGACCACGTACGGCTTGCCTTCGTCGAGAACGAACACCGCATCCGCCAGGCCGCGCGTTCCATCAAGCGCTTCCTCGCGTCGGCGGAAAAGCAGCCGAACAACGTCGTGCCGCTGGTAGCGCGGCGCTGACGCGCCGCCACCGATCAAAGACTTTTCTGCAGGGGGACCCGTCGGTCATGGCCGAAGCATTGCGTGTTGGGATTGCCGGATTGGGCACCGTCGGCGCCTCGGTGGCGCGGCTACTGGCGACGAAGGCATCCGAACTGACCCGCCAGTGCGGCCGCGACCTGGTCGTCACCGCGGTTTCGGCGCGCAGCCGCGGCCGCGACCGCGGCGTCGACCTTTCCGGCGCCCAGTGGTTCGACGACCCCGTCGAGATGGCGAAGTCGGCGCCGATCGACGTCTTCGTCGGGTTGATCGGCGGCGACGAGGGTCCGGCCCGCGCAGGCGTGAAGGCGGCGCTCGAAGCCAGCCGTCACGTGGTGACCGCCAACAAGGCGCTTCTCGCCAAGCACGGCGTTTCGCTCGCCGAGGTCGCCGAGAAGAGAGGCGTGCTGCTCAACTACGAGGCCGCGGTCGCCGGCGGCATCCCCGTCATCAAGACCATGCGCGAAGCTCTTGCCGGCAATTCGGTGACCCGCGTCTTCGGCATCCTCAACGGCACCTGCAACTATATCCTGACCCGCATGGAGGCCGAGGGCCTGTCCTTCGACGCCTGCCTGAAGGACGCGCAGCGCCTCGGCTATGCCGAGGCCGACCCGACCTTCGACATCGAGGGACACGATACGGCGCACAAGCTGTCGATCCTGTCGAGCCTCGCCTTCGGCCACCGCATCGCCGCAGACGACATCTATCTCGAGGGCATCTCCAACATCACACAGGCCGACATCCGCGCCGCGGGCGAGCTCGGCTACCGCATCAAGCTGCTCGGCGTCGCCCAGCGCACGGATAGCGGCGTCGAGCAGCGCGTCCACCCGACCATGGTGCCGACCGCCTCGGTCATTGCCCAGGTCCACGGCGTCACCAACGCGGTGGCGATCGAGACCGACATCCTCGGGGAACTGCTTCTCTCTGGCCCCGGCGCGGGCGGAAACGCGACGGCCTCCGCCGTCATCGGCGATATCGCCGACATCGCCAAGAGCCGCCCCGGCTTCCAGCACGGGCCGGTGTTCGGCCGCCCGGCGAAGGAACTCGCGCCCTACAAGAAGGCGCTCATGCGCGCCCACGCCGGCGGCTACTTCATCCGCTTCACGGTGCATGACCGTATCGGCGTCTTCGCGGCGATCGCCAAGCGCATGGCCGACAATGAGATCTCGCTGGAATCAATCGTCCAGCATGCCGGCGGAACGGCCGACGCGACGCAGAAGACGGTCATCCTGGTCACCCACGAGACCACCGAAGCCGCCGTGCGCAAGGCGGTCGACGGCGTCACCAAGGACGGCCACCTGGTCGACAAGCCGCAGGTCATCCGCATCGAGCGCGCCGGTTGATCCGGGGCGAAGGTCTTCAATCGATTGAGTCTTGGCCGATCCTGCGGAAAGCCCGCCGCAGGCCTTGCCGTCCTCATGGCGGTTTGACAAAAGAGGCGCGCCGCTGCGCCGTCCCCGGCGCGGCTTCGAAATCGACCTAGCAGGATGGACCTCATGGCCAAAGGCGCGACCGCCGGTCTCGACCGGATTCTGACCCTCGAACTCGTGCGCGTCACCGAGCGCGCGGCGGTGGCGGCGGCGCGGCTGCGTGGCCGCGGCGACGAGAAGGCGGCCGACCAGGCCGCCGTCGACGCCATGCGCTCCGAGTTGAACCGCCTGCCTATCAAGGGCACGGTGGTGATCGGCGAGGGCGAGCGCGACGAGGCGCCGATGCTCTACATCGGCGAGGAGGTCGGCCTGGGTGAGGGACCCGAGGTCGACATCGCGCTGGACCCGCTTGAAGGCACCACCATCTGCGCCAAGAACCTGCCCAATTCGCTGGCCGTCATCGCCATTGCCGAGAAGGGCAGCCTGCTTTTCGCCCCCGACGTCTACATGGACAAGATCGCTATCGGCCCCGGCTACCCGGCGGGCATCGTCGATCTCGACGCGCCGGCGGTCGAAAACATCGAGAACCTCGCCAAGGCCAAGGGCGTACCTGTCTCCGAGATCACCGCCTGCATCCTCGACCGGCCGCGCCATGCCCGCCTGATCGACGAGGTGCGCCAGACCGGTGCTGCAATTCGCCTGATCGGCGACGGCGACGTCGCCGGCGTCATCCACACCACCGATCCGGACGAGACCGGCATCGACATTTATCTCGGCATCGGCGGCGCGCCGGAAGGGGTGCTCGCGGCAGCCGCGCTGCGCTGCATCGGCGGCCAGATGCAGGGCCGTCTCCAGCTCAACACCGAGGAGAAGATCGCCCGAGCCGCCAAGATGGGCATCGCCGATCCGAACAAGGTCTACCGCATGGACGAAATGGCGCGCGGCGACGTGTTGTTCGCCGCAACCGGCGTCACCGACGGCAACATGCTGTCGGGCGTCAAGTTCGGCCGCGTCGACATCCAGACGCACACGATCGTCATGCGCTCGTCGTCGAAGACGGTGCGCGAGATCAAGGCCCGCCACCAGGACATGGACAAGTTCTGAGCCGCCGCGCTTTGCGCGCCGGCCGCGGCATCGGCTATCGTCCCGCCATTGATCGGGACGATTCCAGACTATGACGGCGGAAAAACGCTATTTCCTCGACGTCCGGCGCTCGGCGACCGGGCTGGCTTGGGAGCACCGTCTTTCAGAACGCCAGGAAATGGTCGCGCTGGCGATCGCCCAGAACCACGGCACAGGCGACCTGATCGCCCGCGTGCTCGCCGGCCGCGGGATTTCCGCCGAGGACGCGCCGCGTTTCCTCGATCCGACCATCCGTGATCTTCTCCCCGATCCCGCGACGTTGACCGACATGGGGCGCGCCGCCGCGCGGATCGCCGAGGCCGTGCGCGGGCGCGAGCGTGTCGCCATCTTCGGCGACTACGACGTCGACGGCGCCGCATCCTCGGCGCTGCTCAAGCGTTTCCTCACCCACTACGACATCGAGGCCGAGATCTACATCCCCGACCGCATCTTCGAAGGCTACGGCCCCAATCCCGAGGCGATGCGCGATCTCGCCGCGCGAGGGGCGACGCTCATCGTGACCGTGGACTGCGGCACCAACAGCGCCCCGTCCATCGCCGCGGCGAACGAGGCCGGCGCAGACGTCGTCGTGCTCGACCACCACCAGGTCGGCGGCCCGCTGCCGCCCGCGGTCGCAATCGCCAATCCCAACCGCGAGGACGATCTGTCGGGGCAGGGGCACCTGTGCGCAGCGGGCGTCGTCTTCCTCGCCCTTGTGGAGACCGTGCGCGCGCTGCGCAACATCACGCCGGACCGGGCGCCGCCGGACCTGCTCGGCTGGCTCGACCTCGTCGCGCTGGCAACCGTGTGCGACGTCGTCCCGCTCACCGGCGTCAACCGCGCCTTCGTCGTGAAGGGATTGCTCGCCATCCGCCGCCAACAGAACCCGGGGCTGGGCGCGCTGGTCCGCGTCTCACGCATCGGCGAGCCGGTCAACGCCTTCCATCTCGCCTTCCTGATCGGCCCGCGCATCAACGCCGGCGGCCGCATCGGCGACGCCGCCCTCGGCAGCCGCCTGCTCGCCACCGACGATCCCGTCGAGGCTGACCGAATCGCCGAAACACTCGACCGGCTGAACCAGGAGCGGCAGGCAATGGAGCAAGCCATGCTCGAGGCGGCGCGCGCCGAGGTCGACGTCGAGATCGCCGGCGGCGGCGGTCCGGCAATCCTCGTCACCGGGAATGAGCGCTGGCATCCGGGCATCGTCGGCCTGCTCGCCTCTCGGCTCAAGGATCACGCGCGCCGCCCGGTCTTCGCCATCGCCTTCAATGCCAGCGGCGTCGGCACGGGATCGGGGCGCTCCGTGACTGGATTCGATCTTGGCCGCCTCGTCCGCGACGCGCTTGCCGAAGGCCTGATCGTCAAGGGCGGCGGCCATGCCATGGCCGCCGGCATCACCGTGGAGCGCTCGCGGCTTGGCGATTTGCGCGCCTTCTTCGAGGCCAGGGCAGCGGCTGAGGTGTCGCGCCTGCGCGACGGCGAGACGCTGCCAATCGACGCCGCGCTGTCGGCCGAGGGAGCAACCCCGGACCTGCTCGATCTCCTCGAAAAGGCGGGGCCCTACGGTTCGGGCCACCCCCAGCCGATCTTCGTTCTCCCCCGGCACCGCGTCGCCGACGTGCGCGAGGTCGGCACCGGCCACCTGCGCGTCGACTTGAAGTCCGAGGTCGGCGGCGCAACGCTGCGCGCCATGGCGTTCCGCTCGGTCGGCACCGTGCTCGGCGATTTCCTGATGGCCAATCGCGGTCGCACGGTCCACGTGGCCGGATCGATCTCGGCGAACTACTGGAACGGGGCGCGCAGCGTGCAGTTCCGCATCGTCGACGCCGCACCCGCGTAACGGCGGCGAAGCCGCGGGATCAGGCGAGCACCGACTGCAGCCGCTTCAGTTCCGGCAGGTGCGCACGGGCCGCCTCGTAGCCGAGTTCGATCGCCTCCTCGGCGCGGTGGAACTCGGAAAGCCCGATATGCCCGAGCTTGGGCTGCAGCGACATGTCCGGCGGGTCGCCGGCGAGCCGTGCCCGCGAGATGCGGTCCTGGATGATGTTGAAGGCCTCGACCATCACGCCTGTGATGCCGAGGCGCGCCTCGCGTGTGTCGGCGCTCGGGCCTTTGCGCGGATCGGCGTCCTTCTCCACGACGAGGTCGCCGGCATTGTGCTTGATGACGGCGGCGCGGCCGTAGAGGTCGTAGTGCAGGTTCACGGCGACCACCAGCGGCTGTTCGTGGGCGCGGCAGACCGAGACCGGCACGGGATTGACCAGCGCGCCGTCGACCAGCACGCGCTTGTTGCAGGTCACCGGCTCGAAGACGCCGGGCAGCGCGTAGGAAGCGCGCATGGCGGTGATCAGAGAGCCGCTGGACAGCCAGATTTCGTGGCCGGTGCGGATTTCGGAGGCGACGCAGACAAACGGGCGGTCGAGGTCGTCGAAGGTCATGCCGTCCATGTGCTGGCGCATGCGGGCGTCGAGCTTCATGCCGCCGAGCAGGCCGGCGCCGCCCAGATGGAAGTCGAGCAGGCCGAACATCTTGCGCTTGGTCAGTCCGCGGGCGAAGTGCTCGAGTTCGTCGAGGCGCCCGGCGAGGTAGCATCCGCCGACGAGCGCGCCGATCGAGGTGCCGGCGATCATGTTGATCTGGATCTCGGCTTCGTCGAGGGCGCGAAGGACGCCGATGTGGGCCCAGCCTCGTGCCGCGCCGCCGCCGAGCGCTAGCGCAATTCCCTGCTTGCGAGGCGGTTTAGTCTCCGTCGTGCCCGTGATCGACGAGAAGCCGTTGGCTTCCCGGACGTCGGGCCTGCTCCGCATGGACGCCCATTCGAGCATCACACTCTCCCATCCATCCCCCCGTATGTTCTTATACAGGGGCTCGGTATCGAAAGGATGAACCTGTGTGGTTTCGAAATGGCTTAAGGTTCACCGACTAACGTTCGCGGCCGGATGGGTAGACGGATGCAGGGTCGAACGCGGGCGCGCTGCCATCATGGGCGAGGAAGACGCTCCCGTCCTTCATCTCCACCGTCCGGTAGAAACAGGAACGCCGTCCGGTGTGACAGGTTGCATCGTGGCCGGCGACGTCGACCTTCAGCCAGACCGCGTCCTGGTCGCAGTCGACGCGGACTTCCCTGACATGCTGAAGGTTCCCGGACGTCTCTCCCTTCTTCCAGATCGCGGCGCGCGACCGCGACCAGTAGTGGGCGATTCCCGTCTCCAGCGTCAGCGACAATGCCTCGGCGTTCATATGCGCGAGCATCAAAACTCCGCCGTCACCGGCGTCCGTGACGACGGCGGTCACGAGCCCATTGGCGTCGAAGCGCGGTGCAAAGGCGGCGCCTTCCTCCGTTTCCGCCTTGTTCTCGGAAGGCGGATCGAATGCGATGGTCATGGGGAATTCCCGGCTTGAGGGATACGGCGTCAGCTCGACAAGCCGGCGCGGATCATGGTGACGAAGCGAACCTGCTCTTCCGGGCTGTCGCGGAAGGCGCCGGTGAACGTCGAGGTCAGCGTCGTCGATCCTTGCTTGCGGATGCCGCGCATCGCCATGCACATGTGCTCGGCCTCGATCATTACCGCGACGCCGCGCGGATTGAGCACGTCCTGGATGACGCCGGCGATCTGCGCGGTCATCGCCTCCTGCGTCTGCAGGCGATGGGCAAAAATGTCGACGACTCGGGCGATCTTCGACAGGCCGACGACCTTGCCATCAGGCAGGTAGGCGACGTGCGCCTTGCCGATGATCGGCACCATGTGGTGCTCGCAGTGCGAATGAAAGCCGATGTCCTTGACGAGGACCAGGTCGTCGTAGCCGGCGACCTCCTCGAAGGTGCGGCCGAGTTCCTCGGCCGGGCACATGTCGTAGCCGCCGAACATCTCGCGAAAGGCCTTGGCGACGCGCTTCGGCGTGTCCTTCAGCCCCTCGCGCTCCGGATTATCGCCGGTCCAGCGCAGCAGCGTGTAAACGGCGGCCTCGACCTCCTCCTGGGAGGGCCGGTCGGTCACCGGCTTGTCCATGTACTCGGCCTTGGGCATCAACTTCCTGATCACGGCATCCATAAAGGCGTCTCCCGTAGTCCCGCATCATCCGGGACGAGTTGAACGGTTACGCGCCAGTTACGGGTTCCGGAGGCAGAGAGTTTCCAGCCCCGACGGCGTCTTTCGTCCCGCGCCGAGCGAACTTGTCGAGGCGGGAACGAGAGCATTATATATGCCCCCGGGCGCGCATTGAAAGAGAGCCTGCGACATCTGCCGGCCATCCTCCGGCGGCGAGGTGGAAGACGATGATCAACGACGTCTACAATGCGAAGATCCTCGGCTTCGCCGGCAACATCGCGCGTCTCGGCCGCCTCGCGCATCCCGACGCCAGCGCCACGGCGCATTCGAAGCTGTGCGGCTCGACGGTGACCGTCGATCTCGTCATGGACGGTGACACGATCACCGATTTCGCCCACGACGTGAAGGCCTGCGCTCTCGGCCAGGCGTCGTCCTCGATCATGGCCCAGCACGTCGTCGGCGCGACCGCGGGCGAGTTGCGCGCTGTGCGCGAGACGATGCTGAAGATGCTCAAGGAGAACGGCGCGCCGCCCGAGGGGCGCTTCGCCGACCTGAAATACCTGGAGCCGGTCCGCGACTACAAGGCGCGCCACGCTTCGACCATGCTCACCTTCGATGCCGTCGTCGACGCCATCGGTCAGATCGAGAAGAGGCGGGCGGACGCCGCCGCCTGATCCGCCGTACGACCGCCGCGCCACCGTCATTCTTCAGCCCAGCATGTCGCGGACCATCGGGATGACCTTCGTCCCGTAGAGCTCGACGCTCTTCATCATGTGCACGTGCGGCGTCGGCCCACCCGAATACTTCATGTCGAAGCGGGTCACGCCGAGCGTCTTCATCGTCTCCGCGATCTTCCTCGCCACCGTCTCCGGCGATCCGACGTAGAGCGAGCCCATGTCGGCTTCGGCGTCGAAGCGGCCGCGCGTCGTCGAACCCCAGCCACGCTCGCCGCCGATGCGGTCGTGCATCGCCTTGTAGCCGGGCCAGAGTTGCTCGCGCGCCTGTTCGTCGGTTTCCGCCACGTGGCCCGGCGAATGCACGCCGATCGGCAGGGTCCTGTCGCCACCGAGTTGTTCGAGGGCTCGATGGTAGAGGTCGACGAAGGGGCGGAAGCGCTTCGGCTCGCCGCCGATGATGGCGAGCATCAGCGGCATGCCGTAACGCGCGGCGCGAATGACCGACTCCGGGCTGCCGCCCACGCCGATCCAGGTCTTCAACTTGCCCCTCTCGATCGGCGGATAGATCGGCTGATCCGTCAGCGGCGGCCTGACGCTGCCCTGCCAGGTGACCGGACCGCCGGCGACGATCGCGGCGAAGAGGTCGAGCTTCTCCGTGAAGAGGGTCTCGTAGTCGTTCAGGCGGAAGCCGAACAGCGGGAAGGATTCGGTGAAGGAGCCGCGGCCGAGGATCACCTCGGCCCGGCCGTCGGAAATCGCATCAACGGTGGAGAAGCGCTGGAAGACGCGGATCGGGTCGTCGGAGGAGAGCACGGTGACGGCCGAGCCCAGCCTGATGCGCTCCGTGCGGGCGGCGATCGCGGCGAGCACGACCTCCGGCGCGGCGACGGCGAAGTCGTCGCGGTGGTGTTCGCCGACCCCGATGAAGTCGATGCCGACCTGATCGGCGAGCACGGCTTCCTCGACGACGTTGCGGATCACCTGCGCCTGCGGCAGCAGCGCGCCGTCCGCGCCGAACGTGACGTCGCCAAAGGTATCAAGCCCGAGTTCGATCCGGTCCGCCATGTCATGCTCCGCCCTGCGCCCGGACGACTGGATCCGGCCTGGTTGTGCGACCACACATAGGCTGGAGGTCCGGCGCGATCAAATGCCGCGATTGGGGGACGCACTGTTCACCGCGTCATGCGGCTTCCGCGTCGCCGGCGCCGCCTGCGGCATGCCGCCGCCGGCCGGGGAATTCCGGACGCCGTTGAAAATCCGCCCGACAAGGCGCACCTAAGTGCCCGAACGAGCGATCGGAGACGATGGCGGACCATAAGCATTCCACCACACCGGCGGTGCGACGCATCGGCCGCAACTGGGCAGGTCCCTGGCGCAGGACGCCCGGGCGGCTCTTCGGCACGGGTTTCGTGCGCCTCTACCAGCTCACCCTGTCCGGCTTCATCGGCAATTCCTGCCGGCACTTCCCGACCTGTTCGGAATACACCTACGAGGCGATCGCCCGGCACGGCCTGTGGAACGGCGGTTGGATGGGCCTGTTCCGCGTCGCCCGCTGTGGCCCGGGCGGCACGCACGGCGTCGATCTCGTACCCGAGCGTCTCGACGCCGATCTACACTGGTATTCACCGTGGCGGTTCTGGCGATTGGGGCGCCACGCGGGCGCATGCAACCATAGCCACTGAAGCCTCGCGGCGCCGACGGGCGGGAACGAGGCTTTACGGCGCCGGAAAGTCCCAATAGAAGACCGCTCGCCCGCCGGACTCATCCGGCAAGTCACCACCCGCGTTCGTATGCGGGACTGGATAGGAGATATCGATGGCACATCCCGTTTCCCTGAAATTCCCCGATGGTTCCGTGCGCAGCTACGACGCCGCGACGACCGGCGCCCAGCTCGCCGAATCGATCTCGAAGTCGCTCGCTAAGAAGGCCGTCGCCTATGCCCACGAGGGCGTGCTGCGCGACCTCGCCGATCCGGTCGGCCGCGACGGCGGCATCGAGATCATCACCCGCGACGATCCGCGCGCACTGGAGTTGATCCGCCACGACGCCGCCCACGTGCTCGCCGAAGCCGTTCAGGAATTGTGGCCCGGGACGCAGGTGACCATCGGGCCGGTCATCGAGAACGGTTTCTATTACGATTTCGCCCGCAACGAGCCGTTCACGCCGGAGGATTTCCCGGCCATCGAGAAGAAGATGCGCGAGATTATCGCGCGCAACCGGCCGTTCGCTAAGGAGGTTTGGGACCGCGATCGCGCGAAGAGGGTGTTCCGTGACAAGGGCGAGGCCTACAAGGTCGAGCTGATCGACGCGATTCCTGACGACCAGGACCTCAAGATATATTCCCAGGGCGAATGGTTCGACCTCTGCCGCGGCCCGCACATGGCCTCGACCGGACAGATCGGCCAGGCCTTCAAGCTGATGAAGGTCGCTGGCGCCTACTGGCGCGGCGATTCCTCCAAGCCGATGCTGACGCGCATCTACGGCACGGCCTGGGCCGACCAGGCACAGCTCGACGCCTACCTGCATATGCTGGAGGAGGCCGAGAAGCGCGACCACCGCCGTCTCGGCCGCGAGATGGATCTCTTCCATTTCCAAGAAGAAGGTCCCGGGGTCGTCTTCTGGCACGCCAAGGGCTGGAAGATGTTCCAGAACCTCGTCTCCTACATGCGCCGACGCCTCGGCGACCTCGGCTATCAGGAGGTGAATGCCCCCCAGGTGCTCGACAAGTCGTTGTGGGAGACGTCCGGCCATTGGGGCTGGTATCGCGACGCCATGTTCAAGGTGACGGTCGCCGGAGACGACACCGATGACGACCGCGTCTTCGCGCTGAAGCCGATGAACTGCCCGGGCCACGTGCAAATATTCAAGCATGGCTTGAAATCGTACCGCGATCTGCCGGTAAAACTTGCGGAATTCGGCAATGTGCACCGCTACGAGCCGTCCGGCGCGTTGCACGGGCTGATGCGCGTACGCGGCTTCACGCAGGACGACGCGCACATCTTCTGCACGGAAGAGCAGCTCGCCGCCGAGTGCCTGAAGATCAACGAGCTGATCCTGACGACCTACGCCGACTTCGGCTTCACGGACATCCACGTCAAGCTGTCGACGCGGCCGGAAAAGCGCGTCGGCTCGGACGAGGCGTGGGACCACGCCGAGGAGATCATGAGCGGCGTGCTCGCCACGATCGAGCGCCAGTCCGGCGGAGAGATCAGGACCTCGATCAATCCTGGCGAGGGCGCGTTCTACGGACCGAAATTCGAATATGTGCTGAAGGACGCGATCGGCCGCGATTGGCAATGCGGCACCACCCAGGTCGATTTCAACCTGCCGGAGCGGTTCGGCGCCTTCTACATCGGCTCCGACTCGGAGAAGAAGCAGCCGGTGATGATCCACCGCGCCATCTGCGGCTCGATGGAGCGTTTCCTCGGCATCCTGATCGAGAACTATTCGGGTCATTTTCCGCTGTGGTTCGCGCCGCTGCAGGTCGTGGTCGCCACCATCACCTCCGACGCCGACTCCTATGCCACCTCGGTGGTCGACAAGCTGCGCGCCGCCGGGCTTTCCGCCGAGGCCGACCTGCGCAACGAGAAGATCAACTACAAGGTCCGCGAGCACAGCCTGGCCAAGGTCCCGGTCATCCTCGTCTGCGGCCGGCGCGAGGCGGAGGAAGGCACCGTCAACGTGCGCCGGCTGGGCTCCCGCGACCAGGAATCGATGACGCTCGACGCTGCGTTGGCTGCCTTTGCCGAGGAGGCGCAGGCGCCGGACGTGCGTCGCCGCCGGGCGGCCCGCTCTGTCTGAACGCGCGATATTCGAACGATGCACGGCGGGGACCGGAACCGTCCCCTCCGTTTCACATGTCCGTCACATGAATGAGGCATGACGCTGGCGTCGCCATCCGGTCGCAACGCGGTCATGCTCTTTCCCGAACTCTCCTACGCCAACGCCAGCCAGCCGCGCGTCAAGCGCTGGTTCATCCGCTCCGTCGAGGGCCTGTCTGGCCGCGACCGCTATGCCCGCCTCTACGACGTCTGGCGGCGCGAGATCGTGCCCACGCGCGAGCGCGTCTTCGGCCGCATGTTGCCGCTGATCGACCTATCGGTTCGTGTCGACGGCGCCTGGCCGCCGCACGACCTGCCCGACGGGCCGCTGGTCATCGTCGCAAACCATCCCTTCGGCATCGGCGACGGCGTCGCTATCCTCTCGCTCGCCGAGCAGCTCGGCCGGCCGTTCCGCGTCATGATCAATGCCGACCTCCTGAAGATCCGCGAGATGGAGGCCTACTCGCTCCCGGTCGATTTCAGCGAGACACGCGAAGCGCTGAAGAACAACCTCGCCGTGCGCCATGAGGCGCTGAGACTGCTGAAAGAAGGCACGACTGTCGTCGTCTTCCCAGCGGGCGGCGTCGCCACCGCACGCAGCACATTCGGCCGCGCCATCGATCTGCCGTGGAAGATGTTCCCCGCCCGGCTGGTGCAAGAGGCGCGTGCCACCGTCATTCCGATGCATTTCGCTGGACAGAACGGCCGCCTTTTTCACGTCGTCAGCCGGCCGATGGGCCTGCTCGAGAGCGACGGCAAGCTGAAGCGCTTCGTCGGCGGCGTCTCGCTGACTCTGCGAACCGCGCTGCTGATCCGCGAATTCGCGCGACTGTCCGGGCGGCGGATCGACGTGCGTGTCGGTTCGCCGATACCATGGAACGCGATGGCGCCGCTGGAAGACCGCAAGGCGCTGCTCGGCTTTCTCTACGATTCCGTCTTCTCGCTGGCGCGGCCCCGCGGGAATGCCGAGGAGCAATCGCGCGCCGCCTGAAACCGCGGACCGGAGCGCCGCGACATCTGCACGATTGCCGTCAGGGATTTTCAGTCCGCGGCGTCTGCGGCGTTCGTCGCCGACGCTTCGGTGGCGAGGACCTCGACTTCCTGATTCATGCCGGCTACCACGGTGAAGTCCCGCTGGTAAATGCGGTCTCGGTTCTTGGCGACGATCGTGTATTCGCCTTCCGCGAGGACCATCGAGGCATAGGCGCCGACGGCTTCGCGCACAGGATCGCCCGAATCCGCCACGATCGACCAGGACGTGTCGGCGATGGCTTCGCCGCCGGCTTCGCGTACCAGCTTCAACGTCAGTTCGGCGGCGTGGTGCTCGACGGTCGCTTCCGTCAACTTGCCAGCCTCGACCCGGATATCGGAGCGCACCACGGCGTTGACGTGACCGTATTTAGAGACGACGTGATAGGTTCCGGCATTCAACCGGACCACGGTGTTGGGCGGCACGCCTTCGATAATTGCGGCGCGGTCACCATTCGCGTCCGTTTCCGAATCGTAGATCGAGAACTCGAGCTTGCGCGACGGAATGCGCCGGTTGCCGGCGAGCACGGCATCGAGCTTCAGGCCGCCCGCCTCGAGCACGAGGTTTTCGCGTTGCGCCTCGCGGCCGACGGTGATCCGCTTGGTCGCGCCGGCACGGCCGAACGCGGCATGCACCAGGTAGCTGCCGGGTGGGAGCGGGAACGTGCTCGTGCCGCCCTGGCCCTGAGCGATCAGCGGCAGCTTGCCGTCAGGGCCGGCCTCTGTGGCGAAGACCCGCCACACCAGGCCACGGGTCAGGTCGGAGCCCGACTCGGTCAGTTGCGCCGCGAGAGTCAGCTGGCCCTCTCCGGTGGCAAGCGGCGCATCCCGGCGCGGCGGCGCGTAGCTGGTGACGCCGGGGACCTCGGCGGCGGCCGGCGGCGTTTCCTGCGCGGCGCCAAACTGTGGCGACGCCGCTATCGCAGCGGCAAGCAGGAATCGGGCCAACGGTCTCTTCATACCGGCGATCATCCCTTGCTTTGAAGACCAAGGCGATGGCAATTTCAAGACCGATGGTCCATCCCGGCGGGCGCGGCCTCGGCCGGGCCATTTTATCTTGTCTGGGAATCCGACCATATTCCGCGACCTCCCGCCTGCCAGATCCCATGGAGAAGTCTTCTTGACGAACCCGGTCATCGATCTTCTGCTACACCGCATGTCGGCCCCGATCCCCGACCTGTGTACGCCCGGCCCCGGCGATGAGGACATCGCGACCATGCTCAGGGCTGCGACGCGCGTACCCGACCACGGCCGTCTCGCCCCCTGGCGTTTCATCCTTTACCGCGGCGAAGCGCGCCACAGGATCGGAGAGCGGCTGGCCGAACTGGCAGAGCGTCGCGAAGGGCCGCTGACAGAAGGCCGGCGCCAGCAGGAGTTGGCGCGCTTCTCGCGCGCGCCGCTGGTGATCGGGGTGGTCTCCAGCCCGAAGGAGAACCCAAAGATCCCGCAATGGGAGATGTTCCTGTCGGGTGGCGCCGCGGCGATGAACCTGCTCATCGCCGCCAACGCGCTGGGCTACGGCGCGAACTGGATCACCAACTGGTACTCCGACACCGAGGAGGGCAGGGCGATCCTCGGGCTTGCCCCGCACGAGCGCGTCGTCGGCTTCGTCCATATCGGCACGTACGAAGGCACTGCCCCCGACCGTCCGCGCCCCGATCCGGCGGCTCTGGTTTCCGACTATACCGGTCCCTGGGAGGCCTGATTGTTCTACGAGCCGTCCAGGGGGCACGGTCTGCCCCACGATCCGTTCAAGGCCATCGTCGCACCGCGCCCGATCGGCTGGATCTCGACGATGGGGCGCAGCGGCGACCTCAACCTCGCGCCGTACTCGTTCTACAACGCGCTGACGACCGATCCGCATCTCGTCTGGTTCTCCTCCGAGGGCGACAAGGACAGCGTCGTCTTTGCCCGCGAGACCGGCGAATTCGTCGTCAATCTCGTCGGCCGCGGCCTCGCCGAAAAGATGAACGCGAGTTCGATCGATGCGCCGCTCGGTTTCAACGAGTTCGACTACGCGCGGCTGGAGACGGCGCCGTCGCGGCTGGTCAGGCCGCCGCGGGTGGCCGGAACTCCCGCCGCGCTCGAATGCAAGCTCACCGAGATATTCCGCCCGAAGACGATCACCGGCGAGGATTCGGCGGCGCACGTCGTCGTCGGCCAGGTTGTCGGCGTCTTCATCGATGACTCGATGCTCACCGACGGTCTGTTCGACGTCGTCAAGGCGGGCAATGTCGCGCGCCTCGGCTACATGGACTACACGTCCGTCACCGAAACCTTCGCCATGCGCCGGCCGCGCTGGAAGGCCGACTGACGACGGTCTAAGCCTGCGCGCCGGCGCGGGCGAGCAGCCGTTCTGCGAGCCGCAGGTGGGGACGGTCGTACATCTTCCCGTCAATGGCGACGACGCCCGGATTGCCGGCCGCGCGGAAGGCCTCGACCACGGCCTTCGACTTCGCCACCGCTTCCGGCGACGGCGTGAACACCGCGTTTATCACCGCCACCTGATCGGGATGGATCGCCATCTTGGCGGTAAAACCGTCGCGCTCGGCCTCCTCGCATTCGCGGCGGAAGCCGTCCGCGTCGCGAAAGTCCGGGAACACTGTGTCGATGGCGACGGTGTCCGACGCCGACGCCGCGAGGATGGTCAGCGCCCGCGCCAGGCGGAAAACGTCCGTGTAGCGGCCGTCGCCGCCGCGTGCGGTGCGCGCGCCAACCGAGGCGGACAGGTCCTCCGCGCCCCAGGTCAGGCCGGCGAGCCGTCTTTCCGGCCCGTAGGTCGACGCGGCGAGCACAGACGCCGCGGTTTCCGTGATCAGGGGCACGATCCGCGTAACGCCGTCGGCGAGCCCGTTTTCGGCCTCGGCAACCCGCAGTTTCGCCGAAAGTCGGGTCACGTCGGGTCCGCCGGTGCATTTCGGCAGCATGATCCCGTCGGGACGCGCCGCCATTACCGCAGCGAGGTCGTCATCGGTCAGGCCGGTGGTGAAGTCGTTGACGCGGACGTAGATCGCAGCCGTCGTTTCGGCGCGGCGTGCGCGGATGAAGGCGGTGGCGATGCCGCGGGCGGCGGCCTTGTCGGCGAGCGCGACGGAATCCTCGAGGTCGACGATCAGCGCGTCGGCGCCCGAACTCAGGCCCTTCTCGAGCTTGCGCTCGGAATTGCCCGGGACGAACAGCATCGAGCGCATCAGGCGGCCTTCTTCATCATCATCGCCTGGCGGGTGCACTTCGCCACGAGAACGTCGTTCTGGTTGTAGGCCCGGTGCTCGAACTCGGCGATGCCGCGGTCGGGCCTCGAGCGGGATTCACGCACCGAGATCACGGTCGTCTCGACGCGGATCGTGTCGCCGTGGAAGACCGGATGCGGAAACACCGTGTCGGTCATGCCGAGATTGCCGATCGTCGTGCCGAGCGTCAGGTCGTGGACGGAGATGCCGATCATCAGCCCGAGCGTGAACAGCGAGTTGACCAGCGGCTTGCCCCATTCGGACTTCGCGGCGAAGTCGAAGTCGATGTGTAGGGGTTGCGGGTTCAAAGTCATTACCGAGAACAGCATGTTGTCGCTCTCGGTGACCGTCTTGCGCAGTACGTGATGGTAGGTGCGGCCCGGTTCGAGTTCGTCGAGATACAGCCCCGCCATCGTGTCCCTCCCATCGCTTCGCCGGGGCTAGATACGCGCGGGACCGAGGCCCGGCAAGCCGGTTAACGAACATGGTGAACCGTTCGTAAACCATTTCGCGCCTAGCGTCGTGACGGGCGAGACTCGGGGAGAGCGTACGGGTGATGGTGGTCCACTACTTCCTGAAATGGATCGACACCGCGCGCGTCGCCGAGCGGGCCGCCGCGGCGCATGCCCTTGCCGTCGCCTATGTCAACGGGGAGTTGCCCTTCGAGGACCGCTGTGCGGCCGAAGCCGCGCTGACGCTCCTGCTCGACGATCCCTCGCAGAAGGTGCGCCTGGCGCTCGCCGAGGCGCTGTCGATGAGCGCCAAGGCGCCGCCGCAGATCATTTCCGCGCTCGCCTCAGACCAGCCGGAGATCGCCGCGATCGTACTCGGGCGGTCACCACTGTTCTCCGACGCCGATCTGATCGACCGGGTCGCCGCCGGGTCGGGCGCCGTGCAGCGCCTCATCGCCGGGCGCCCGGGTATCGGCATTGCGGTCTCGGCGGCCATTGCCGAAGTCGGCGAGGCCGAGGCCTGCCTCGTCCTTCTGACCTCCGGCGAAGCCGCGATCGCGTCGCTCTCCTTCCGCCGCATCGCCGAACGCCACGGCGACGTCGCCGCCGTCCGCGAAGCGCTGATCGCCGATCCCCGGCTGCCGCCGGACTGCCGCCACATGCTTCTCGTCAAGGTCGGCGAGGCGCTCAGGCGCTCGCCGCTGGTGAAGGCCCTGATCGGTGCGGCGCGCGCCGATCGCGTGACCCGCGACGCCTGCGTGCGCGCCTCGCTCGCCGTCATCGACGGCACGCGCATCGAGGAACACGCCGCCCTCGTCGAGCATCTGCGCCTGTCCGGCGAACTCACGCCGGGTTTCGTCGTGCGCACCGTCGCACACGGCAAGATCGATTTCTTCGGCTCCATCCTGGTGGCGCTCACCGGCTACGACGAGGCGCGGATCGTCTCGCTGCTCGCACAGGGCAGGGACGTCGCGCTCTCCGCGCTGTTCCGCACCGCCGGACTGCCTGCGCCGGTTTGCGCAGTTGCGCTGTGTGCCCTGAAGGTCTGGCGGGACGTGGCCAACGGCCGGCGCGTCGCCGGCGTCCAAGAGGTCAGCTGGCTGATGCTGAAGGAACTCGGCGAACCCGTCGCCGACACCGACCTCGCCGGCTTGCTAAAGGCGATCCACCTCGATGCCCTGCGCGACAACGCGCGCCGGCACGCCCTGGCCATTGCCGCGGCGTAGGGCGGCAACCTACGACGCGACGTTACCGCGACCGAGTTTCAAGCCCTAACGCGTGAAGCGAGTACCTTCGGCAGCGGCCGCGACGCCACAAATGTATTCCGGCGCGGGCCGAAGGCCGCATGCGCTGACCATTCGGCGGGAAGCCTGATTCGATGCGGAGACGAGTTCATAGATATGTGTCGGCCGGAGAGCCTTAAACACCCGCTCGACCATCAAAGCGTTAACATAGGATCCGAGACCCTTACCGCGGTGTCTTTCGGCGACCGCTACCAGACCACCCCAAGCAAAGCCGCGAACCGGCGAGTGGACGTTGTGCGGGAGGTATCCGTGGGCAGCGGCGGCGATAGAGCCGTCCGCGTCGCCTATCGCGACAGTGACCGCCGGACCCAAGTGCCCGGTGAGCATCGCTCCGCTGAAGGGAGCGACGCCGGCATCAGCCATCATCAACTGGATGCGTGTCGTGAAATCGTCTTCTGGTGCTGATTTCACCGGCAGTTCGACGAGCCCGTACGGAAGCCCCTGCGCGAGAACGCTGCTCGCGGCGGCCGTGGCGGTCTCGCGGTCGGCAAGAAAGACGTCCCAAGTATCGAACCGAAGTCCCCGCTGCGCGAGCCGTTTCCTGAGTTCGTCTCCGCGATCTGCCGTGATCAGACGAAATCCGAAAAGGCCGTCTCTTTGGAGCGCTTCGTCAATACGCTCCCAGCCCAGCGCGTCCAGGTCGTCGCATCCCATCATCCTGCCGGTTTGGCAGGCTCCGGGGGTGGCAGCAATGTAGTCCGCGGCCGCCTCCGCCTGCTCCTGGAGACGCTTCTGGGATTCGCTTCCAAAGTAAGCTGCCATTTGGCCCGCCCATTTGCCAGCATACTAGGAGCTGTAGGCTGGACTGGCAAATGGAGCGCGACATGCAAGCCAACAGCCGCGTGCCTCGCCCCGCGCTCAGATGTCCAGAACTTCCTCGCTGGCGAACTCGGCGCGTTCCTGGATGAAGCGGAAGCGGGCTTCCGGCTTGGTGCCCATCAGCGCGTCGACCGAAGCCTTGGTGCCTTCCGGATCGGTCGCGTCGACCTGGACCTTCAGCAGCGTGCGCTTCCGCGGGTCCATCGTCGTTTCCTTCAATTGCGCGGCCATCATCTCGCCGAGGCCCTTGAAGCGGCCGATCTCGACCTTGCCACGGCCGGTGAACTCGGTCTTCAGCAATTGGTCCTTGTGCGCGTCGTCGCGCGCGTAGAAAACCTTGCCGCCCTGGCTGATCCGGTAGAGCGGCGGCACAGCCATGTAGAGATGGCCGCCGCGGATCAGCTGTGGCATCTCCTGGTAGAAGAAGGTGATCAGCAGCGAGGCGATGTGCGCGCCGTCGACATCGGCGTCGGTCATGATGATGACGCGGTCGTAGCGCAGGTCCTCGTCGCGGTATTTCGACCGCGTGCCGCAGCCCAGCGCCTGGATCAGGTCGGCGATCGTCTGGTTGGCGGCGAGCTTGTCGTTGCCGGCGCTGGCGACGTTGAGGATCTTGCCGCGCAGCGGCAGCACCGCCTGCGATTGCCGGTCGCGCGCCTGTTTGGCCGAGCCGCCGGCCGAGTCGCCCTCGACAATGAACAGTTCCGCGCCCGCCGCAGCGTTCTGCGTGCAGTCGGCCAGCTTGCCGGGCAGCCTCAGCTTGCGCACCGCCGTCTTGCGGCTGACTTCCTTTTCCTGGCGCCGGCGGACGCGCTCGTCGGCGCGCGCGATCACCCAGTCGAGAAGCTTGCCGGCTTCCTGCGGATTGTCGGCAAGCCAGTGGTCGAAGGGGTCGCGGATCGCCGTTTCGACGATGCGCTGCGCCTCGATCGTCGCAAGCCGGTCCTTGGTCTGGCCGACGAATTCCGGCTCGCGAATGAACACCGAGAGCATTCCGGCCGCCGAGATCATCACGTCCTCGGAGGTGACGATCGATGCGCGCTTGTTGCCGACCAGTTCGGCATAGGCGCGCAGGCCGCGCGTCAGCACGTTGCGGAAGCCGGTTTCGTGCGTGCCGCCCTCGTTGGTCGGGATCGTGTTGCAGTAGGAGTTGACGAAGCCGTCGCCGCCGAACCAGGTGACCGCCCATTCGAGCGCGCCGTGGCCGCCCTGCCGGTCGCTCTTGCCGGAGAAGATCTCGCGAGTCACCTGGAACTCGTCGCCGAGCGAAGCGGAAAGATAGTCCTTCAGGCCGCCGGGGAAGTGGAAAGCCGCCTTCGCCGGCGTCGGGTCCTTGTCCTTGATCAGCGAGGGATCGCACGACCAGCGGATCTCGACGCCGCCGAACAGATATGCCTTCGAGCGCGCCATGCGGTAGAGGCGCGCCGGCTCGAACGCCGCGCCCTTGCCGAAGATGTCCGGATCGGGGTGAAAGCGGGTCCTGGTGCCGCGGCGGTTGTGCACCTCGCCAAGGCTTTCCAGCGGCCCCTGGGGGATGCCGCGGGCGAAACGCTGGCGATAGAGCTGGCGGCCGCGCGCCACCTCGACCTCGCAGGCATCCGACAGCGCGTTGACCACCGAGACGCCGACGCCGTGAAGGCCGCCGGACGTTTCGTAGACCTTGGAATCGAACTTTCCGCCCGAGTGCAGCGTCGTCATGATCACTTCGAGCGCCGACTTGTTCCTGAACTTGGGATGCGGATCGACTGGGATGCCGCGGCCGTTGTCAGTGACGGTCAGGAAGCCGTCGGCGGAAAGCTCGACGTCGATGAAGGTGGCGTGACCGGCCACGGCCTCGTCCATCGAGTTGTCGATCACCTCGGCGAAGAGATGGTGCAGCGCCTTCTCGTCGGTGCCGCCGATATACATGCCCGGCCGGCGGCGCACCGGCTCCAGCCCCTCCAGCACCTCGATGTCGGCGGCGCTGTAGCCTTCGCTGCCGTCGCGGGCTGCGGGCGGACGCTTCGCCGCCTGGACGATCGGATCGGCCGGCCGCGGCGAGGGCCGCGCGGGAGCCGGTTCGCGGTCAAGCCTGGCGAAGAGGTCGTTGTTGTCGTCCATCGAGGCTCCGGTTTGGATTGGGCGAATCGCCCGTCGATACTGCCACGCTTCGCGCGGCGAAGCGACAGAGGTTCCCGTTCCGTTCAGGCCGCGGAGCGGCATAAATACGCGGCCTGCCACGGGCGATCAACCGCCATTGTCCGCGATAGTTCGAAGTTGAAGCAAACGTCTTCCGGTTTTTTCAGGTTTCGCGCCCATCATCCCCGAACAAGAAGAATTGGGGCATTCCGGGCTTGAACCGCAAGATCATGACAATGATCGGCATCGCCGCCGTGTTCGGCGCCGTGTCGATTTTCGCGGCCGACCTCTGGATCAAGAGCGCGGCGAACGCTCGCACCCAGGAGGTTTCCATTCCGATGGCGACGGCGCAGCCGGCGGTCGCCTTCAAGACGATCGTCGTCGCCAGCCAGCCGCTGCGTTTCGGCATGACGCTAGACCGTGCCCAACTGGCCGAGATTCCGTGGCCGCAGGAGGCGCTCCCGCAGGGCGCGTTCGCCACGATCGACGCCGCGCTCGCCGAGGCTGGCCGCGTCGTCCTGTCGCCGGTCGAGATCAACGAGCCGGTGCTGCTTGCCAAGCTGTCGGGGCCGAACGGCCGGGCGACGCTTTCCAACCTGCTTTCGCCAGGCATGCGCGCCGTCACCATCAAGACCGACGAGGTCGCTGGCGTCGGCGGCTTCGTCACGCCAGGCGACCGCGTCGACGTGGTGATGACGCGCGACGCCGGCGCGATCCAGGAGGTCGAGCGTAATGCAGCGGGTGCTGCCGGATCGACGATCGCCACCGAGGTCGTCGTCGAGAACGTCAAGGTGCTGAGCGTCGGGCAGGGTGCCGACGAACGCGCCACCAGCCCGCAGGTGGCGACGTCCGTCACGCTGGAGGTCACCACCGAAGGCGCGCAGAAGATCGCGCTCGCCAGGAACGTCGGCCAGCTGTCGCTGTCGCTGCGCGCCGCGGGCGAGGCTGGCGACGGCGCCATCGACGGCGTGACCACCATCTCGGCCTTCGGCGGGTCGGTGGCAAGCAAGGCCGCGGGGGCCGCGGCGGCGCTGTTCGAAGCCGTCGCCGAGGAGCCCGAGAAGCCGAAATACCGGACGGTCATCGTGACGCGGGGGATAGAGGCGCAGACCTACCAGGTCGTCGCGCCGGCGCAGGATTGAGCGAAACCGGCAGGGACGCCGGTGAGGGGACGCAGATGTTCGCTTGGACTTCAGTCTTTACGACGTGCCGGCTTTGCGGCCGCGCCACGCTCGCCGCGGCGCTGCTCGCCGCCTTCTGCCTCGCGGGCATCGCGCCCGCCGCCGCCAATGGCGACGTGCTGCAGATTTCGTCCAGCCGGAACACCGTGCTGAAGATCGCCAAGGGCAAGCCCAAGACGATCCGCACTTCGGCCGCCTTCTACGAAATCGTCATCGGCGATCCCGAGATCGCCAACGTCAACCCGCTCACCGACCGTTCCTTCTACGTGCTCGGCAACAATCTCGGCACGACAGGCATCGCGCTCTTCGACGAGAACAAGCAGCTGGTCGGCTCCGTCGACGTCGAGGTGACGCTGGACACCGACCGCCTGGCCAGCACGATCCGGGAGAGCGTTCCCGGCGCCAACATCACCGTCAATTCGGCCAACGGCCGCCTGATCCTGTCCGGCGAGGCTCAGGATGCGGTCGCGGCTGAAAAGGCGAGCAGCATCGCCACCCGCTTTTCCGGCAACGAGGACGTCATCAACTCGGTCAAGATATCGTCTTCGCAGCAGGTCCAGCTCAACGTGCGCTTCGTCGAGATCAACCGCCAGGCCGGCCGCGAACTCGGCACCAAGATATCGGCGAGCTACATGACGGCTGCGGGCGGCATCTCGTTCAACTCCGATCCCGCCGCGACGACCTCTTCGCCGGCTGCCAGGCTCATCGGCGCGCTCACCCAGGGCAACTTCTCCATCGACGTCGCCATCAAGGCGCTGGAGGACCGCGGCGTCGCGCGCCGGCTGGCCGAGCCCAACCTGATCGCGCGCTCCGGCGAGAAGGCGAGTTTCCTCGCCGGCGGCGAGTTCCCAATTCCCGTCGCCCAGGACGACAAGAAAATCACCGTCGAATACAAGCGCTTCGGCGTCGGCCTCGAATTCACGCCGACCGTTCTCGCCGACGGACTGATCAGCCTCGACATCGAGCCGGAAGTCTCGTCGGTCGACAATTCCGCCTCCTATAGTGTCGGCGACATTTCGCTGCCGGGCTTTTCCGTCCGCCGGGCGCGCACCTCGGTCGACTTGAAGAGCGGCCAGAGCTTCATGATCGCCGGCCTTTTGCAGACGCAGAACGACATGAACACGCAGCGCGTCCCGGGGCTCGGCCAGCTTCCGGTGCTCGGCGCGCTGTTCTCGTCCAAGGCCTACCAGCGCCGCGAGACCGATCTCGTCATCATCGTGACGCCCTACCTCGTGAAGCCCATCGATCCGTCGAAGAAGACGGCGACGCCGATGGACGGCACGGTTGCCGCCAACAACATCGACTATTTCCTCGGCAACACCGAGGAACCGAAATCCGGCGCGGCAGGACGCACCCAGTTCGCCTCCGCCGCGGGCGCAACCGTGGTGCCGGCCTCCGGCTCCGGTCATTTCCTTGATCTTCCGAAGGAGTAGTCGATGCGCAGCGCATTCCTGATCGCATCCGCCCTGTCGCTGCTGGCCGCCGCCGGCTGCACGACCGACGACTACATGCGCATCGACGGCATGACCCCCGATGCCGGCAACGCCCAGGCAGAGAACACGGTGATGCAGATGGTCGATCCGTGGCAGCCGGGCGTGCAGAACACCAACCTCAAGGTGCCGGCCGACCGCAGCGCGACTGCCCCGGCCTCTACGGACGACGATTCCGGTGCAGATGCACCGGCCACCAGCGACAACTGAGGCAGCGGCCATGGCGACTACGAGCAAGGCGAAGCGCATCGTCCTGGTCTCCCAGGACAAGGCGTTCGTGCAGGAGACGAAGGCCGCACTCGCCTCGTCGGACGCCTTCGATCTCGTGGCCATCGAGCGCGGCGTCCTCGACCTGCGCGGCGAGCTTCAGGAGGCCGACTGCGGCGCCGCGATCATCGACATGGACGCCGCCCGCCTCGATCAGGTCGAGGCGCTGCAGCGCATCATCCGCCGTCTCGAAGGAAAGACGCCGGTCATCGTCGTCACCCAGGAATTCAATGCGGCCGCCGTGCGCATCCTCGTCCAGCTCCAGGTCGCCGATTTCCTCGTCAAGCCGGTGTCGACCGCCGACCTCGTCCGCTCCTGCCTGCGCGCGCTGCACGGGCCGGGGAGGGAGGAGAACGCGGAATCGCAGATTTACGCCTTCATGCCGGCCGCCGGCGGCGTCGGCAACACGACGCTGGCGCTGCAGACGGCCTTCCAGCTCCACCATTCGGTGACGCGCGGCGCCGCGACCTGCGTTGTCGACCTGAATTTCCAGCAGGGCGCCTGCGCAGAATACCTCGACCTCGAGCCGCGCTTCGACATCGCCGAGATCGAGAACCAGCCCGAGCGCCTCGACCGCCAGCTCCTCGACGTCATGCTTTCCAAGCATGCGAGCGGGCTCTGCGTGCTCGCCGCACCGACCCGGCCGTCGGAGATGCGCTCCTTCAACACCGAAATCGTCGTGCGCATGCTCGACCTCGTCTCGGCATATTTCGACAATGTCGTCATCGACCTGCCGCGGACATGGTTCCCGTGGACCGAGACCGTGCTGCTCGGCTCCAACAAGCTCTACCTGGTCACCGAGATGACCGTACCCTGCCTGAGGCAGACGCAACGACTCATCCAGGCGATCTACGATACGGTCGGCCGCGAGGTGAAGCCCAACGTCATCGTCAACCGTTTCGAGCAGAAGATGTTCGAAAACGGCATCCGCCAGGCCGACGTCCAGGAGATCCTCGGCGATCATTTCGCCGGCGGCATCGCCAACAACTACAAGCTCGTCCGCGAGGCGGTCGACCGCGGCGTGCCGCTCCACGAGATCGACGCCAACGCCAATGTGATAACCGACCTGCGCCGGATCATCCTGCCCGAGGAGGCAGCCGCGGCGGCGCCGAAGAAGGCGCGGTCGCTGTTCAATCTCGGCGGCGGCCTGTTGAGGAAGCGCGCATGACCAGCCGCTTCTCGGCCCTGCACAAGCGTTTCGACATCGGCGAGACGGCGACCCCGCCACCGTCACCCAAGGAGCAGGCCGTCGTCATCCCCAATTCGCGCAGGCCGGCACCGAAGGCCGAGACGGCCCCGCAGAAGGCCAACCGGGTGCTCGACGCGCGCGACCGCATCCACCGCATGTTGATCGAGGAGATCAACCTGGTGGCGCTGGAGCGCCTGCCCAGGGACGAGATGCGCCGGCAGATCCACGACTTCGTCTCGGAGAAGACGCGCGAGGAGCGGCTCGCCGTCAACGTCGCCGAGCTGGACTCGCTGGTCGACGACATCGTCGACGAGATGGTCGGCCTCGGGCCGCTGGAACCGCTGCTGAAGGATCCGGAGATCAACGACATCCTGATCAACGGTCACCACAACTGCTTCGTCGAGAAGCGCGGCAAGCTCCAGCAGATCCACGTGCCCTTCAAGGATGAGGCGCATCTGCTCCGGATCATCAACAAGATCGTCGCCGCCGTCGGCCGACGCGTCGACGAATCCTCGCCGATGGTCGACGCGCGCATGCTCGACGGATCGCGTTTCAACGCCGCGATCCGGCCGGTCGGCGTCGACGGCCCGCTGGTCTCGATCCGCAAGTTTTCCAAGAACAAGCTCGGCCTGCACAAGCTGGTCGAGTTCGGCGCGCTCACCCAGAACATGGCCGAGGTTCTGGCGGCGGCCGTCTACGCGCGCAAGACGACCATCATCTCGGGCGGCACGGGCACCGGCAAGACCACCATGCTCAACGCGCTGTCGGCCTTCATCCCGGAGGACGAACGACTGATCACCATCGAGGACGCCGCCGAGCTCCAGCTGCAGCAGCCGCACGTGGCGCGCATGGAGACGCGTCCCGCCAACATCGAGGGCCACGGCGAGATCCGCCAGCGCGACCTCGTCAAGAACGCCCTTCGCATGCGCCCCGACCGCGTCATCCTCGGTGAGTGCCGCGGCGAGGAGGCCTTCGACATGCTGCAGGCGATGAACACCGGCCACGAGGGATCGATGGCCACCATCCACGCCAACACGCCGCGCGACGCGATCGGCCGCCTCGAGCAGATGCTCGGCATGACCGGCATGCCGATGACGGTCGCCTCGATCCGCAGCCAGATCTCCTCGGCGCTCGACATCATCGTCCAGCTGACCCGCCTCTCCGACGGCAAGCGCAAGGTGACCAGCGTCGCCGAGGTGACCGGCATGGAGGGCGACGTCATCCAGATGCAGGAAATCTTCCGCTTCGTGCGCACCGGCATGGAAGCCGACGGCAAGATCCTCGGCCATTTCGAGGCGACCGGCCTGCGGCCGCGCTTCCTCGAGGACCTGAAGGCGATGGGCATCGAGTTCCCGGGCAAGTATTTCGAGCCCGGCCGGCCGCAGGAATAGAATGATGGACGACGGCGCGACGCTCTATGCGATCTATGCGGCGGCCGGCCTCGCCGGCATCATGCTCGCCGAGGCCTTCTATCTCCTGATTGCCGGCAGCCGCGACCGGCGCACGGCCATCAACCGGCGCATGCGCCTCCAGGAGAAGCGACTCTCCCAGGAACAGGTACTGATACAGCTGCGCAAGGAGCGCGGCGTCGACGGCAACCGCTCGATCTTCTCCATCGACCGGTTCCGCGCGCTCCGCGCCCAGTCCGGCCTCACCATGCCGCTGCCGCGCTTCCTCATGGTCAATGCGGGCGTCGCCCTCGGCATCGCCTTCGTCGCCGTGTGGAACGGTGCGCCGTTCATTGTCGGCCTCGCCATGGTTCCGCCGCTCTGCCTCGCCTTGCCGATCCTGTCGCTTCGCCACCTGCGCAAGCGTCGCCACAAGCTGTTCGGCATCCAGCTGCCCGAGGCGCTGGAACTGATCACGCGCAGCCTGAAGGCCGGCCATCCCGTGCCGGTCGCGATCTCCATGGTGGCGCGCGAGATGGCCGACCCCATTGGCACCGAATTCGGCATGGTCGCCGACGAGGTGACCTACGGCTCCGATCTCGTCGGCGCTTTGCAGAACATGCAGGAACGCGTCGGCCACGACGACCTGCCGCTGTTCGTCACGGCGGTGTCGATCCAGAGCACGTCGGGCGGCAACCTTCGCGAGATCCTCGACGGGCTGTCGGCCGTCATCCGCGAGCGCGGCAAGTTGAAGCGCAAGGTGCGCGCCATCTCAACCGAGGGCCGCATGTCGGCCTACATCCTCACCGCTGTGCCGGCGCTGCTTATGACCGGTATCATGGTGCTAATGCCGCAATTCTACGAGGAGGTGTGGGGAGAGCCGATGACCTGGTATCTGCTCGGCGGCTCGATCGCCTGGCTGATGCTCGGCAACGCTATGATGTTCAAGATGTCGAACTTCCGCTTCTGAGATGGATGCGCTGGCAACCCTCGCCGACAGCCTCGCCGCCGCGCCCCTGATGCCGGCGGCGTTGCTGCTGCTGGTGCTCGGCGGCGGCGCAGTGCTGTGGCCCGCGCTTGCCGGCGGCGGCAGCCGTTCCGAGCTGAAGCGCCGCCTCAAGGTCGAGGTCGCCGTTGCGCCGGCCGCCGAAGCCGCGCCGGCGCCGAAGAAGGGCGCCAGCATGGTGCGCGAGAAGGCGGCCCGCACCGCCCAGGATTTCTATGCGCGCTCCGACCCGGAGAACGTCGCGCGGCTGCGGCTGAAACTCATCCAGGCCGGCTACATGGACCCGCGTGCCGTCGGCATGTTCTTCCTGATCCGCTTCGCCGCCTTCGTCGCCGGCGCCGGCCTGGCGCTTCTCGCCGACGGCTGGGTCGCCGCCGACGCCACCACGATGAGCCGCTGGACATTCGTCGTGCTCGCCGGCGCGGCCGGCTATTTCCTGCCCGGCCTCGTTCTCTCGCAGCAGGTGAGGGGCATGATGCGCGAGTACCGCAACGGCTTCCCGGACTTCATGGACCTGATGATCGTCTGCTCCGACGCCGGCATGAGCATGGAGGCCGGCATCGAGCGCGTCTCGCGCGAGCTGTCGCTGAGCTATCCGGCGCTCAGCCAGAACCTGCAGCTCGTCTCGCTGGAATTGCGCGCCGGCCGCAACCTCGACGACGCGCTGAAGTCGCTCGCCGAACGGCTCAGCCTCGACGAGGTGCGCTCCTTCGCCACGTTGCTCCAGCAGTCGAAGGAACTCGGCACCTCGCTGTCCGGGGCGCTGCGCGTCTTTTCCGACGAGATGCGCCACAAGCGCATGTCGCTCGCCGAGGAGAAGGCGCACGCGCTTCCCGCCAAGATGTCGGTGCCGGTGACGGTGTGCATCCTGCCCGTGGTCATGATGATCGCCATCATTCCGATCATCGTGAAAATGACCGCCGACTGAGTGCGGCGCCGTTCTCCCGCATTTGAATCAATTCCGCGCCGCGCCCTCACCCGAAGCTTAAGAGGCTCCGTGCTAGGCTTCTGATAATGCCGCATTTTGCGGGGTTTTGGGGTAGGGGCAATGACGGTCATCAGGATCGCCGCGGGCACGGCGCTGCTATTTTCTGTCGGTCTTTCCGGGTGCACGACGGCCGGCATCGACACGACCGAGACGACGGCGATCGCCGCCCAGCCCGCGATACCGGGCGAGGCGGATCTCGCGTCCGGCAAGGCGCAATTCCGCCAGGCGAACTACGGCCTCGCCGAGCAGCACTTCCGCAAGGCGATCGAGCTCAACGCCAACAGCGCCGAGGCATGGATGGGGCTCGCCGCCGCCTACGACCAGCTCGGCCGTTTCGATTTCGCCGATCGCGCCTACGAGCAGCTGCTCAAGGTGGCGGGCCGCAAGCCGCAGATCGTCAACAACATGGGCTATTCGCAGTACCTGCGCGGCAACAAGAAGAAGGCCCGCAAGCTCCTCGACGAGGCCCGTCGCGGCATGGCCGACACGACCCTGGTGGACGCCAACCTGAAGCTGGTGGCGAAGGGGTAGGGCCGGGCAGACGCCCCCGCCAACCCTTTTTTATCCCAGCAGCTTCTTCGCCATGCCCGCCAGCCTTTTCACCCCAGCGGTGTAGGGCGGGAACAGCATCGGCAGCGAGGAAAAGCGGTTCTCCATGATCGCCCGTTCGTGGCTGAAGGTCAGGAAGCCGTGCTCGCCGTGGGCGGCGCCGATGCCCGAATTGTTGACGCCGCCAAAGGGCAGGCCGGGATGCGTGTAGTGCATCACGGTGAGGTTGACGCCAACGCCGCCCGACGACGTCGCGGCAATGATCCTTTCGGCGAAGGCGCGGTCACGGTCGAAGACGTAGAGCGCCAGCGGCTTCGGCCGGCCGTTGATGCGGGCGATCACGTCGTCGATGTCGGAATAGGCGATGACCGGCAGGACCGGGCCGAAGATTTCCTCGCGGTCGATCTCCATGTCGGGCGTCACCGCCTCCATCAGCGTCGGCGCCATGCGCGTGCCGTTGCGATGCCCGCCATCGATGATCCTTGCCCCGTTGGCGGTGGCGTCGTCGAGGAGACGGCCGAGGCGACCGGCATGGTGATCGTTGACTATGCCGGCGAGATGCGGGCTCGCCAGCGGATCGTCGCCGTAGGCCTTGGCGATGCGCGCGCGCAACGCGGCGAGGAAGCCGTCCCTGACGCTCTCATGGACGAAGAGATGGTCGGGCGCGATGCAGGTCTGCCCGGCATTGGCGAACTTGCCGAAGGTTACCCATTCTGCGGCGCGTTTCAGGTCGGCGCCGGGGCCGACGATGGTCGGCGACTTGCCACCGAGCTCCAGGGTCACCGACGACAGGTGCTTCGCCGCTGCCTCCATGACGATCCTGCCGACCGCCGGGCTGCCGGTGAAGAAGATATGATCGAAGGGCAGGGCGAGAAGCGCCGTCGAGGCCTCCTTGGCGCCTTCCACGACCGTCGCCAGCTCAGGCGGAAACGCCTCGGCGACGATGCTCGCGATCAGCGTCGAGGTGGCCGGCGTCATCTCCGACGGCTTCAGGATGGCGCTGTTGCCGGCGGCAAGGCACGACACCAGCGGGCCGAGCGCCAGGTTGAACGGGTAGTTCCACGGCGAGATGATCAGGCACACCCCGCGCGGCTCGCGGCGGATGCGCGAGGCGGTGCCCAACGTCGCCAGCGTCGGCGATACCGAACGCGACTTCATCCACCCCTTCAGGTGCGCCGAAGTGTGGCGGATCTCCTGCAGCACCGGCAGGATCTCGGTCAGGATCACCTCCGTCTCGGGCTTGCCGAAGTCGGCGGCGAGCGCGGCGACGATCTCATCCTGACGCTTCTGCACGGTCGCGCGCAACGAGGCGAGGGCGGCCAGCCGCTCCTTCAGGCCGAATTCCAGGCGTCGCCTCTCCACGCCCGCCTTCTGCAGGGCGAAGGCCGATGCGATTCGGTCCGGTTGGGCGATGGTCATGCGGTTCTCCGATCCTGGGGGCGGGCCGACGTGCGGGTTTCATTCGCGCGGCGGTTGCCGGCATGGTGCCGCGTCGCGCGGCGAAAGGGAAGGTGGGTGGCGCAGGCCCCGGCAGCAACGTGCCCGCGGCGATTTGCCGTTCAAGTGGCGCGCCTCGTCGTGGCGCGTTTTCCCGACCTTCGAAGGGGGATCGGCAGCTTCGGCGCCGGGGCTTTTTCGCGGACAAGCAGGATCGTGCCCTGGAGGGCAGGACGGTTTCGCGGATTCGGGACTTGAGCGAGTTTCGTCGGTCTCTACGACGTGTCGTGGACCGGCAACCCGCGGCGGGCGGGGAAGACCAGCAGCAGGATGGGGAACCGCGTTGCCGGATGCGGCGCGCAGTCGCCGGAAATGATGTCGGCCCCGTTTCCGGCCGTGTCGTCGTAACGCCAGGCCGCGCAGCAGAGCTCGAGGACTTCGGCGAGAGCGCGGAAACGCAGGGCGAGAAACGCGGCGTCGAGCGGGCTCGAACCGCTTTCCGGGGCGTCGTCGAGCCAGGGGAAGTCGTCTTCGCTCGCCCCGAGCGCCTCGACCTCCCGGACGGCGAAGGCCGTCGCCACGGATTCGGCCCGGCGCAGGATGGCGAGAACGAGAAAGCGGACGGGGAGCGAGCGGCCGGCGGCGCGCTCGGCCGCGAGCGACAGCGTGACGAGCAGGGCCGCGATCCTCAGCAGCATCGGCTCGTTCCGCACTCCGCCGTCCGTGGCACCGTTCATGTCCACGCCTCCTTTGCCGACGGCGATTCTACGGCCAGCTTCGCGGGAGGGGGACAGACGGGGGCGAAGAAAGATGTCCGGCGATTGATCTTGTTGGGGAATTACACTTCGGGCCGGCGAGATGGCGCGGTTTTGTCCCCGCATTGTCTGCGCGGCAGCGGCGAACGAGGCGCGGCGGTTGATCTCCCCCCGTGTGGGGGAGATCAGCCCGCATGCAGGCTTTCGCCAATCTCCAGCGCCGGCATGGAAGCCGCGACGCCGAAGCCGCCATTCTCCCCCTTGCGGGGGGAGCGGTCCGCAAAGCGAACGGAAAGCCAACTGCTTGGCTTTCCGAGAGACAAACGGCCGGCAGGACAGAGAGCGGTGTTGCGAGGAATGCGGCGCGGGAGACAAGGTGCTGACAGCGCTTGTCTTTTTCGGCGCGGCGCTTTGTCCAAAACCCCTCAACCGACCTCGCTGCGCTCGGCTCCGCTCCCCCCCCCACATGCGAGGGAGCGAGGAGCGGCGTCCGGCGTCAGCTCGCCAGCGCCTCCACCGGCGGGCAGGCGCAGACCAGGTTGCGGTCGCCGGCGACGTTGTCGATGCGCGACACCGGCGGCCAGTACTTCGTCCCGCTGTCGGCGCCGCCGGCCGGATAGGCGGCGACAAGTCGCGAATAGGGGTGCGTCCACGCTTCCGCCAACACTTCCGCCGCGGTATGCGGCGCGTTGGCCAGCGGATTGTCGTGCTGCGGCCACTCGCCGGACGCGACCTTCGCCGCCTCGCCGGCGATCGCGATCATCGCCTCGCAGAAGCGGTCGAGTTCTTCCTTCGGCTCGGATTCGGTCGGCTCGACCATCAGCGTGCCGGCCACCGGCCACGACATGGTCGGCGCATGGAACCCGTAATCCATCAGGCGCTTGGCGATGTCCTCGACGCCGATGCCGGCCGAGGCCTTGAGAACGCGCGTGTCGAGGATGCATTCGTGCGCGACGCGGCCGCTGCGCCCCTTGTAGAGCACGGGATAGTGCGCCTCCAGCCGGGCGGCGACGTAGTTGGCGTTGAGGATTGCCACTTCCGTCGCCTGCTTCAACCCGGCCGCGCCCATCATGCGGATGTACATCCAGGTGATCGGCAGGATCGAGGCCGAGCCGAACGGGGCAGCCGCCACCGCATGGGCGCTGCCGGCCGCGACGTGGCCGGGCAGGAACGGCGCGAGATGCGCCTTGACACCGATCGGCCCAACGCCGGGGCCGCCACCGCCATGCGGGATGCAGAAGGTCTTGTGCAGGTTCATGTGGCAGACGTCGGCGCCGATGTCGCCCGGCCGCGCCAGGCCGACGAGCGCGTTCAGATTGGCGCCGTCGAGATAGACCTGCCCGCCATGGTCGTGGACGATGCGGCAGAGGTCGCGGATGCCCTCCTCGAAGACGCCGTGCGTCGACGGGTAGGTGATCATCAGCGCCGCGATGCGCGACGAGAACTGCTCGGCCTTGGCCCTGAGGTCGTCGAAGTCGACGTCGCCGGCCTCGGTGCATTTCACCACGACGACGGACATGCCGGCCATGGCGGCTGACGCCGGATTGGTGCCGTGCGCGGACGACGGAATCAGGCAGACGTCGCGGTGAGCGTCGCCGCGCGACAGGTGGTAGCGGCGGATGGCAAGCAGGCCGGCATATTCGCCCTGGCTGCCGGCGTTGGGCTGGAGAGACACGGCGTCGAAGCCGGTGATCTCGCCGAGCCAGCGCTCGAGGTCGCCGGTCATGGCGCGGTAGCCCGCGGCGTGTGCTTCCGGCGCGAAGGGATGCAGGCCGGCGACCGAGGGCCAGGAGACCGGCATCATCTCGGCGGCGGCGTTGAGCTTCATCGTGCACGAGCCGAGCGGGATCATGGCGCGGTCGAGCGCGAGGTCCTTGTCCGCCAGGCGGCGCAGGAAACGCATCATCGCCGTCTCGGAGCGGTTCTCGTGGCAGACGGGCTGGGTGAGGAAGCCTTTGCCGCGCGGCGTACCGGGCATCGCCACCGGGGCCGAAGCCGGAACGGCCGCGCCGAACGGCGCGGCGAGCGCAGCGAGGTCGGCTTCGGTGGACGCCTCGTCGAAGGTGACGCAGACGCGGTTCTCGTCGAGGACGCGCAGCAGCCGTCCGCCGGCCTCCGCTGCGGCGGCAATCGCCCTGGCCCGGCCGGGAACGAGGGCGGTCACGGCGTCGAAGAAGCGTTCGCCGGCGATCCCAATGCCGGCCCCGGCGAGGCCCGAAGCGAAGCGCGCGGCAAGCCCGTGGACGGTGGCCGCGATCGCCTGCAGGCCGTCGGGTCCGTGCCAGATGGCGTAGGACGCCGCCATGTTGGCGAGCAGCGCCTGCGCCGTGCAGATGTTGGACGTGGCCTTGTCGCGGCGGATGTGCTGCTCGCGGGTCTGCAGCGCCAGCCGGTAGCCGGGGCGGCCGTGGGCGTCGACCGACTGGCCGACCAGGCGGCCGGGCATCAGCCGGGTCAGCGGCTCGCTGACCGCGCAGTAGGCGGCGTGCGGGCCGCCGAAGCCCATCGGCACCCCGTAGCGCTGCATGGAGCCCACGGCGATGTCGGCGCCGAGGCTGGCCGGCGTGGCCGTCAGCGTCAGCGCCAGCGGATCGGCGACGAAGATGACGACCGCGCCGGCCGCCTTCGCCGCGGCGATATCCGCCGCGTGGTCGCGGTAGAGGCCTTCGGTGTCCGGCCAGGGGATGATCACTGCGGCCGTCCTTTCGCCGATCGGCTCGCAACCGATCGTGATGCCGAGCGGCTCGGCGCGCGTCATCGCGACATCGAGCACCTGCGGATGGAGCGTGCCGGCCACCGTCACGTCGTGGCGCTTGTCGCGGTGGTGGCGCACGGCAATGCCGACGGCCTCGGCGACCGCGGTCGCCTCGTCGAGCAGCGAGGCCGACGCCACCGGCAGGCCGGTCAGTTCGGTCACCAGGGTCTGGAAGTGGAAGAGAAGCTCCAGCCGGCCCTGGCTGATCTCCGCCTGGTAGGGCGTGTAGGCCGTGTACCAGGCGGGGTTCTCGAAGAGGTTGCGCTGGATGACCGGCGGCACGTGGACGCCGTGGTAGCCGGCACCGATGAAGCTCTTCAGGACGGTGTTCTGCGCCATCGTCGCCGACAGTTCGGCCAGCGCCTCGGCCTCGGAGGCCGGCGCCGGCAGGTCGAGCGGCCGCTCGATGCGGATCGATTTCGGCACCGCCTGCGAGATCAGCGTCTCGAGGGAGGGGACGCCGAGCGCGGCGAGCATGGCGCGCTGGTCGCCGGTGCGCGGGCCGAGGTGGCGGGAGACGAAGGGCTGGTATGTCATGATTTGCTCCGCAAAGGGGATCAGCCGACGAGGGCCTTGTAGCCTGCCTCGTCGAGCAGGCCGGACAGCTGGCCTGCGTCGGCGAGCTTCATCTTCCACAACCAGCCGTCGCCGGTCGCCGCCGAATTGACCAGCGCCGGGTTGGACGACAGGGCCGAATTGACCTCGACGATCTCGCCGTCGACCGGCGCGTAGACGTCCGACGCCGCCTTCACGCTCTCCACCACGACGGCCGTGTCGCCCTTGGCGAGCGTACGGCCGATCTCGGGGAGTTCGACAAAGACCAGGTCGCCGAGCTGCTCCTGGGCATAATCGGTGATGCCGACCGTGGCGACGCCGCCGTCGACGCGGATCCATTCGTGGTCTTCGGTGTAATAGGTGCTGGCCATCAGGTTCATCCTTTGCGGTAGCGATGCGGCGTGAAGGGGAGGGGGTGGACGTCGAGCGGAACGCGGGTGCCGCGCACGTCGGCGTAAAGGCGGGTGCCGGGGGCAGCGAGCGTGACGGGCACGTAGCCCATGGCGACCGGGTGGCCGGCGGAGGGGCCGAAACCGCCCGAGGTGATGCGCCCGGCGGGATTGCCGGCCTCGTCGGTGAGCGCAGTGCCGCCGCGAACCGGCAGCCGGCCGTCGGCCTTCAGCCCGACGCGTTTGTTCGAAGGGCCGCGCGCGACGATGTCGGCGAGTGCCCCGGCGCCGACGAAGCCGCCGGCGGCGCGCACCGGCTTGGGGATCGCCCACATCAGCCCCGCGCTTGCCGGATCGGTCTCCGGCGTGATGTCCTGGCCGTGCAGGCATAGCCCGGCCTCGAGCCGCAGGCTGTCGCGTGCGGCGAGCCCGATCCACATGACGCGGTCGTCCTCGAGCAGCTTTTTGACCAGTTCGCGGGCGTCCGCGGCCGGAAGGCCGATCTCGAAGCCGTCCTCGCCGGTATAGCCCGAGCGCGTCATGAACCAGCCGGGCTTCGGCTCCATACCCGTCATGAAGGTGAGCGCGCCGGTCTCGATCCCGGCGCGCGACAGGACCGCCCAGGCGTCCGGTCCCTGCAGTGCGAGGAAGACGCGGTCGAGCGGCTTCACCGCGACGTCGAAGTCTTTCGCGATCGTGCCGAGATGGGCGATGTCGGCGTCGGCATTGCCGGCGTTGGCGACGACCATGAATCGCGTGTCGCCAAGGCGGGTGACGATCAGGTCGTCGAGGATTCCGGCATCCTCGGCGAGCAGGAAGGTGTACTTCGACTGCCCGGCCGCCAGCGCGCCGGCATCGAGCGGGCAGGCGCGGTCGAGGAATGCGGCCGCCTGCAGCCCGTCGACCTCGATCAGTTTCATGTGCGAGATGTCGAACAGACCGGCGCGTTCGCGCGTATGAAGGTGCTCCTTCATGACGCCGGCCGGATAGGTGATCGGCATGTGCCAGCCGGCGAACGCGCCAAAACGCGCACTGGCGACGACGTGACTATCTTCGAGGGGGAGGTGTTTCAGGTCGCCCGGCATAGACTTCTCCAGAACAGCACAGCGCGGGCCGCGGGATGCGACCACTCCGTGCCCCTCTGTCTGAAGCCTGAGAGACTCGCGCAGCCGGAACTCTGTCGGCGACGCTTACACCTTCGGCGCGGGATTTCGGCCCCGACTTTCCAGAGTTGTCTTTCCCGTCAACGGTTCTTTTGCCTGAGAGATTTCGGGCGATTTCCCCTTCGGCGGCAGCAGCGCTGCTCTCTCCCGCAAACAGGTGGAGCCGAAGCTCCGGACGACTCGGACGCTAGACGATGACGGAGGCTTTGTCACCACCCGCCGCCGAATTCGCGAAATCCTTCGATAACCACGCCGCTTTCCGCTTTTTCAAGCCGAACCTGCCATGATGAACGGTGGATCGCTCCCGGGGAGAGCGACGGCGGGACGGGAGACCTGCAATGAGCATGGCGAATCTGGAAGCCACCGCAGCGGCGATCGCACGACGCAAGCGGATCGATGCGGACGACGTGCTCGCGCTCAGGCGCTGCACCTTCGGCGACGGCCTTGTGTCTCGCCACGAGGCCGATACGCTGTTTTCGCTGGACGGCTCGACGACCGAGAAGTGTGCGGAATGGTCCGCCTTCTTCCTCGAGGCGATGGTCGACTACGTCGTCCATCAGGAAAAGCCGGCCGGCTACGTCTCCGACGACAATGCGCGTTGGCTCGTCGAGCACATCGCCCGTGACGGGCTGGTGCGCGGCGACAGCGAACTGGAGCTCCTCATACGGGTTCTCGAACGCTCCCAGCGCTCGCCCGAACACCTGGCCGCCTTCGCCCTGAAGCAGGTGGCACTGGCGGTTGCCGGCGATGCAGACCGACCCGCCGCCATCGGCGAAGCCGAGGTCGAACTGGTCCGGCGCATCCTGTTCGCCTTCGGCGGCGACGGCCATGCCGCCGTGACGCGCGCCGAGGCCGAAGCGCTGGTCGAGATCAACGATACGACCGACGAGCACCTGAACCACCCGGCGTGGAACGACCTCTTCGTCAAGGCGATCGCCAACTTCGTGCTGTGCGCGTCTGGCTACGCGCCGCCGCCGCGCGAAGAGGCGCTGCGCCGCGACGCGTTCTTCGAGAACGCATCGGTCGACATCGGCGGATTCTTCACGCGCATGGTATCCGGCGGCGTCGGGGCGATCATGGACGCCTACGAACTCGAAACGGATCTGGAGCAGGACTGGGAAGAGCGCAACAAGCGGGCCGAGGCCGCCGCCCGCCGCGCCGAGCGCGTCTCGGCGCAGGAGGCGCGCTGGCTCGCGGAGCGCATCGGCGGCGGCAAGCTGCGCGACAACGAGCGCGCGCTGCTCGCCTTCCTCAAGAACGAGGCTCCATTGACCCATCCCGATCTGACGCCGCTGATGGACAAGATCGCCTGACGCCGGCCGGCGCCGCTCAGAAGGCAAGCCTTTCGGCGTGCCAGCGCAGGTGGTCGTCCATGAAGGTCGAGATGAAGAAGTAGGAGTGGTCGTATCCTTCCTGCATGCGCAGCGTCAGCGGGATGCCGGCCTTTTCGCACGCGGCGGCGAAGAGCCACGGGCGCAGCCCCTCGTTGAGGAATCCGTCGGCGCTGCCCTGGTCGACCAGGAATTCCGGGAAGCGCCCGCCGTCCTCGACCAGGGCGCAGGCGTCGTAGGCGCGCCATGCCGCGTCGTCGGCGCCGAGGTATTTTTCGAAGGCGGGCCGAGACCAGCCGGCCGTCGACGGTTGCACGATCGGCGCGAAGGCCGTGCAGCTACGGTAGCGGCCGGGGTTCTTCAGCGCCAGGGTGAGGGCGCCATGACCGCCCATCGAGTGGCCGAAGACGCCCTGCCGCGCCATGTCGGCGGGAAAGTCCCGCGCGACGAGCGCCGGAAGCTCCTCGCTGACGTAGGAGTACATGCGGTAGTTCCGCAGATAGGGCTCCTGCGTGGCGTCGACATAGAAGCCGGCGCCGCAGCCGAACTGCCAGTTGTCCTTCTCGTCGGGCACGTCCGGCCCGCGCGGACTGGTGTCGGGGCAGACCACGATCAGGCCGAGCTCGGACGCCAGCCGGCGATACTCGCCCTTGTCCATGACATTCTGGTGCGTGCAGGTCAGCCCCGACAGGTACCAGAGCACGGGGCAGGGCCGGTCCGCTGCCTGCGGCGGCACGAAGACGGCGAAGGTCATGTCGCAGGCGCAGGCCTCTGAGGCGTGCGAATAGACGCCCTGGATGCCGCCGTGGGATTTCGAAGTAGAGAGTGTTTTCAAAACGTTGGCTCAATCAGTTCGATTTCGATGGAAAGGCCGCGCGCCATCGCCGCAAGGCGGCGGTCGGCGGTGACGAGAGCCTCGCGGCGTTCCAGCGCGAGGGCGAGATAGAGACAATCGTAGACTGGATGCAGGCGTTCAACCGCGATGTTCACCGCCGTCCGGATAAGCGTACCATCGGGTATCCAGCTGGTGACGATCGCGCGCAGGAGGTCAATGCTGTCGGCGCATCGATGCGGTTCGATCTCACCTCTTCGCGACCGTTTGTAGAGGACATTGGCGGTTTCAAGCGCCAGAAACTCCGGCGCCGAAAGGTCGCTCCGATCGCGATAAGGAACCGCGGTCGCGGTGAATTCGGTATCGACGAACCAGTGGCTGGCGACGCTGGTGTCAACGATCATCGCCGGTTTCCGGATCGTCCTTACCCAGGTTCGTCTCCCGATCCCGCCGAATTTCCTCTATGATGTCGAAACCCGATACGCGCTTCGTGCCGGCGCGGATCTCGTCGATGCGCCGGATGATTTCGGCCCGGTCGGGCACCGCCTTCTCGGCGATGGCCTCGCGCGCCAACTGTTCAGCCGACTTGCCGGCCGCCTTCGCGCGCTGCCTGAAGCGTTCGAACACGTCGTCGGGAATGTTGCGGATCACCATGCTGGCCA
>CAJPFN010000090.1 GCA_905339215.1 Rhizobiaceae bacterium | reverse complement strand
GCACGTGAGCGGGTCGAACCACCCTGCAGGGCCCGGACTTGAAGGCTCATCACCCGACCGCACCACCGTCGTGCGGCCCGTCCGGACACCGTTCGCCGCCCGGATGCTCGGTGTGCACATCCGTCCCCGGGCACGGCGACGCCACAGACTAGGCCCGGTTCCGGGACAGGGGGATAAACGGGGGATGAGAAAAATGCCGGGCGATTGATTTTGCGGGGCAATTTCTTCGCGGGCGGCCAAATCGCCTCGGTTTTATCCCCGCGTTCGTGCGCCGGGCGGACCAGCCGGAGGCGGGTCATCCTCGCGTTTCGTCATCCTCGGGCAAGCGCAGCGAAGCGGAGCGCGACCCGGGATGACGAGGGCGGAAGGTGTCCAGCCCGACGGCGACGCTCGCGAGCGTCGCCGGCGCATCCCTCAGCTGGCGCGCTTCTCCTGTCCCTTGCGTCCCATGGCAACGTCCACCAGCAGTTCGGCGAAGTCGTCGGGGCGCGACAGGAACGGCGAGTGCGACGAGGCGAACTCCCGCACCTCGTCGGCCTGGGCGGCGAACATGCGCTGGAAGTCCGGCGGCAAGGCCTGGTCCTGCGTCAGCAACACATAGGTGGACGGCAGCCCACGCCAGGCCGCGCTGGTGATGGGGTGCCCGAAAATCGCCTGCGACTGCAATCTCAGCCGGGAGGTCGCCCAAGCGGCAAGATCGGGATTGCAGTCCGCGTAGAAAGCAATGTTGCTCTGGCCCTCCGGCACCTGCGAGGCGCCGTCTTCGCGCAGTCCGACATAAGGCGGCAAAGGCCCTTCGGGCAGATACGAGACGAAGGTACGGCCGGTATCGGGCATGAAGGCGCCGAGATAGACGAGGCGTTGCACGTCGGCGCCGAAGTGCGCCTCGGTTATGACGGCGCCGCCGTAGGAGTGGCCGACGACGATGACTGGCCCGTCGATCGATGCCGCGGCGGCGGACACGACGGCGGCGTCGTCGCCGAGGCCGGCGAGCCTTGCCGGATCGGTGCCACAAGAGGGCAGATCGACGCTCACTGAACGATGGCCGCGCCGTTCCAGCGCAGGAACCAGAAGATCCCAGCACCATGGACCGTGCCAGGAGCCGTGGACGAGAAGGAAAGTAGGCACTTCACGCATGCTCAATCTCCCCTATAATCCGAAACGGAGCAATTTTTTGCTCCATTTTGGAGTATGTCACTACTCCAGATCGGAGTAAAGAGATTTCTATGCACCTGACATCGACCTCCTACGCCATCCTCGGCCATCTCGCGATGCAGCCCTGGACGATGTACGACCTCGCCACGCAGATGCGGCGCAACGTCCACTTTTTCTTTCCGCGCGCAGAGAGCCAGGTCTATGCCGAGCCAAAGCGCCTGGTCGAGTTTGGATTGGTCGAGGCCGACACCGAGATGACCGGCAAGCGCTCGCGGACCGTGTACAGGATCACCGAAGCCGGCCGCGAGGAACTGCGGCGCTGGCTGGCGTCGCCGGTGTCAAAGGGGCCGCAGCTCGAATTCGAGGGGTTGATGCGCGTCTTCCTGTCGCCGTTCGGCGAACGCGCGGACCTCGAAAACACCTTGCGACAGGTGCGCGAAGAGATCGACGGGCTTTTAGTGCTCGCGGAGCGCATATCGGACGAATACACGACGGGCACGGCGCCGTTTCAGCGCTACATGCTGATCCGGTCGATGGTCCACGACTTCCTGTTCTCGTTCGGCGATCTGGTCGACAAATGGGCGGAGCGTTCCCTCGCCCGCATGGCCAAATGGGACGAGCAGACACCCGAGGAACGCACGCGCGCGGCGGTGGACATGTACATCAGTGGTTCGCGGCGCAAGCGGCCGAACCTGCCGACGCCCCCGCCGCACGACTTCCACGGCCGGCCGGAAGAATGAGCCGATCTCTCCCTCAGCGGGCCGAGGGCGGCCGCGCAACGCGATCCGGCGTCAGCCGACCGCGGCCCGCAGCGCCTCCGCGCGCCTGACGAACAGCGCCGAGAGCGGGCTGTCGGGGCGCAGCGCGTAGCGTTCCGCCGTCAGCGCCTGGGCGAGCGGCGCGTTACCGGAGCGGAGTGCCGCCTCGATCAGGGTGAGGTCGATGACGTCGCGCTGCGCATGGCTACCGCCGAAACGGTGGGCGATGGCGCGGATCGGCCTGAGCAGCCGGACCGTCGCGGCGTAGTCGCCCTCGCCGAACGCCTTGATGGCGAACGCCACGGGGTGGCCGACGTCTCGGGTAAAGGCGACGTTGTCGCCGCCGCCCTGCATCGCCCCGCGCTGCGCCTCCAGCAGCTTGTCTGCGAGATCGGCGCGGCCGGCGCCGACGAAGGCCATCATCGCATGGGCGTCGTTGAAGGCGTAGTTGGCGGATGTGGCCTTCGGCGCCCAGGCCTCGGCGAGGGGCTCGAAACGGCCGCCGGTGTCGTGGCCGCCGAGGTGCAGCCGCCACAGCATCGCCGAGGCGTCGAGCATGTTCAGCGCCAGGGGCGAGCGAGAGCCCCACACGGGGCCGTCGTAGAGCGAAAGCACCTCGTTGATCTCGCCGAGGTCGAAATGGAAGAGGCCGAGGTGCCACCAGTTGTGCACCTGGAGGAAGCTGTCGGTCGACCATGCCTCCGGGTTGGCGCGCATCCAGGCGATGCCGTCCTTCTGCCGGCTCTGCATCTCCATGACGTGGGCGACCGCGTGCTGCGCCCAGCCGTCGCGCGGCTCGATCTCGACGGCGCGCCGGCCGAACGCCTCGGCGCGCGCATAGTCGCCCGACTCTTCCAGGCCGAAGGCCTGCATGCCGAGCATGGCGTGGTAGCCGGGCATGGCCGGATCCCAGGCCGGCAGGGCGCGGGCGATGCGGTCGCGCAGCATACGCGCATTGCCGGTGAAGAAGTCGATCTGGTGGCCGGCCTGGAGCGCCAGCGCGTCGCGCGGCAGCTCGATGGCGACGTCTTCGAGGGCGGCACCGGCGTCGTGCCAGCGGTCCTCGGCAAGATGGCCGAGGGCGGCGACATGGGCCCGCTCGCGCGCCGTGCCGCCGAGCTTCGCTGCGGTTGCGTGGCACTCTGCGGCGACCGCCGTCGCCTCGCGCTCGGTCGCCAGCCCGAACATGTAGCCCTTGAAGACATGCGCCATGACGAACTCGGGGGACGCCGCGATCGCCGCATCGATCGAGGCGACGGGGTCACCGACGAAGCACTGCAGCTGGTGCACGGCCAGGTCGTAGAGAGCGGCGCTCCCGGCGTTGGCGCCGGTCAGCTCGAAATCCAGGGCATCGCGTATCATGGTCGGCTCCTCGGGCCTCTGCCGGCCCGGCTCAGAACGTTCTTGTCAGGAAGGGCAGCAGGTGGGAAAGCGTGCCCGCCGGGTTCTCCTCGGCAATGAAATGGCCGGCGTCGACGCCGGCGCCATCGACCGAGACGCACCATTCCCGCCAGGTTTCCAGCGGACCGGAGGTTTCGCTGGGAATGCCGGCAGTGCCCCACAGCGCCAGCGTCTGGCATTGGATGCGCCGACCTGCGGCGCGATCGGCCTCGTCGGCGGCGAGGTCGTAGGTGGCGCCGGCGCGGTAGTCGTTGCAGGCGGCGTGGATGTGATCCGGCTGCTCGAACATCGACCGGTAGGCCTCCAGCGCGCGCCGATCGAAAGCCGACAGGTCCTTCGCCTTCGTCCAGCTGGCGATGGTGTAGTCGAGGTATTCGCGCGGCGTCTTGCCGATCAGCATCTCCGGCAACGGCGCCGGCTGGGCCAGGAACAGCCAATGATAAGTCTTCATCGCCAGCTTCACGGTGAAGCCGTGCCACATCGCGTAGGTCGGCACGATGTCGAGCACCGCGAGGCGCTCGACGGCCTTCGGATGATCGAGCGCCATGCGGTAGGCGACGCGCCCGCCGCGGTCGTGGCCGGCGACGGCGAAGCGGCCGAAACCGAGCGACGCCATGACGGCAATCATGTCTGCGGCCATCGCCCGCTTCGAATAGGTGGAATTGTCCGCCGCGTTTTCCGGGCAGGACGACGCGCCGTAGCCGCGCAGGTCGGGCATGACGCAGGTGAAGCGCCCCATCAGGTCGCCGGCGATCCGATGCCACATCGCATGCGTCTGCGGGTAGCCGTGGAGCAGCAAGAGCGGCGGTCCCTCGCCGCCGACGCGGGCGAAGATCTCGGCGCCGCCGGTCGTCACGCTGCGGTCGGTCGTCCCCGGAAAAAGCTCGGACATGGCGGCGGCGCCGCGCGTCAATTGCCGGCGCGCGCGGCGACGGTGGCGACGCCGGCGCCGATCAGCAGTGTGCCCCCGGCCCTGTTGAAGAGCCGGATGGCGCGCTCGTTGCGCACCAGCGCCCGGGCACGCGAGGCGACCAGCGCGTAGCCGAAGGCGTTGAGGAAGGCGAGGACGAGGAAGGTCGTCTCGAAGACGACCATCTGGGTGAAGAAATCGGCGTGGTGGTCGAGGAACTGCGGCAGGAAGGCGACGAAGAAGGTGATGCTCTTCGGGTTGAGCGCAGTGACCAGCCAGGCATGCGCCATCATGCGCGCCGGCGGCGTCGGCTCGGTGCGCGGCTCGGCGTCGAGGCGGCCGCCCGAACGGAAGAGCTTGACGCCGAGATAGACGAGATAGGCCGCACCTGCCCATTTCAGCGCGGTGAACACCGTCGCCGAGGCTGCCAGCAGCGCGCCGATGCCGAGCATCGACAGCGTCATCGCCGTGAAGTCGCCGAGCGCGACACCGACGGCCATCGGCAGCGCCGTGCGCCAGCCCTGGCCCAGAGCATAGGAGACGACGAGCAGGATCGTCGGGCCGGGGATGATCAATAGCACGGCGGAGGCGGCGGCGAAGGCGGCCCAGGTTTCGAAGGTCATGGCGATGTCTCCATGGGCGCGAGTAATCCACCCCCGCCCGCAGCTGTCTAGCATAAAAAATGGGCGCGCTGTCGCACCCCGGAAAGCCGTTTCTACGGCCGATCGAGATATTCCCGCGCGATCCGGCGCATGCGGTCCCGGTCGAAGGAAGGCCCGTGCCCCCCGAGTGCGAGGCGTATCGGCAGGTCCATGAGGCGCGCCATCGTGCGGCGATAGGCGACGCGGTCAGAATCGGCGAGATCGTCGATCAGCTGGTCGTCGTAGACGGCGTCGCCGGAGAAGAACAGGCCGTCGGCCTCATCGAGCAGTGCGATCGAATCGGGCGAGTGCCCGGGAAGGTGGAGCACGGTGAAGCAGCGGTCGCCGAGGTCGACCACGTCGCCTTCGTCGAGGGGGAGCGTCAGCGGCGCCGGGTGGAGACGGTAGTCAGCCGCCCGCCAGTCCGCCGCGGGCGTGCGCTCCACGGGATCCTCCATCGTGCGGAACCAGTCGGCATAGGTCAGGCAGTCCGGCATGGTGGCGAAGCTGTCGGCCGAGGCGGAAGGACCGGCGCGCTCGGCAAAGGCGTGGAGCGAGCCGACGTGGTCGAGGTGAATGTGGGTGGCGAAGGCCAGCACCGGCTTGCCCGGCGTCAGGTCGAGGGCCGCCCGCAGGTCGGCGAGGCCCATGCCGGTGTCGACGACGAGGTCGCGGTCGCGTCCGCGCAAATGGTAGATGTTGGCGCGCATGTAAGGGTGAACGTACGGCTCGGTGAGCATGTCGATCCCGTCGGCGAGCCTGACCCGGCTGAACCAGTCGTTCGGATGCACCCTCACGTCTCCCTATGTCGCGCCGCGGCCGCTTCAGCCTTTGTCAACCATGCGGCGGGATACTCGCGCAAGAGAAAGTCTATCCGGATGTCCAGCGTGTCGCGTACGAGTTCTCCCGTCCAGCCTTCGCCCGCCACCGCCGCGGACGACGTCCAGCCCAACCGCCGCCAGGCGCTCATCGGCCTCGGCGCCCTGTCGCTCGGCGCGCTTGCCGGCTGCTCGCGCACGATCGACGCCGGATCGCTGCAACTCGACGAGGTGACGACGGGCTCGATCCGCCCGAAGATCAGCGTCGACCGCCAGGTGACGCGGCCGGAGGTGATGTACGCCTCCTTTTCCGACGAAGGCTTCATGCTGCCGGCCGTGCCCTTCGACAAGGTCGATCCGCGATTCCGCCGCCAGATCGTCGTCGATCCGACCGGCGAGGCGCCGGGCACGATCGTCGTCCATCTCCAGGAGCGCTTCCTCTACTTCGTCCAGCCGGGCGGCGACGCGCTGCGCTACGGCGTCGGCATCGGCCGCGACGGCTTCCGCTGGACCGGCCGGGCGAACATCCAGTACGGCAAGAAGTGGCCGGTGTGGACGCCGCCGAAAGAGATGATCGCCAGGAAGCCAGAGGTGGCGAAGTGGGCGAACGGTCAGCCCGGCGGGCTGGAAAACCCGCTCGGCGCCCGCGCCCTCTACATCTTCAAGGACGGTGTCGATACCGGCTACCGCATCCACGGCTCGCCGGAATGGTGGTCGATCGGCCAGGCGCTGTCGTCGGGCTGCGTGCGCATGATCAACCAGGACGTCATCGACCTCTACAACCGCGTTTCGGGCAAGACGCCTGTCGTCGTCGTCTGACGCGATTCCTCCGGAGACTGCCCGCCGGGCCGAAGCTTAGCCCCTGCCGAAGCAGCGCGGGAGGCAGGCGCACGCCTTGTCCCATACCGACGCGATCGCTCGGTTTCGTAAGAGTTCACTTACTAAGTAAGCCGGGAAAGACCGGCTGCACGCTTTTCCCGACGGCGCCGGCAAAGACAGCCCGACGGCGTCTTCTGACCATCGCCGTGGACCGGTCACGTTGGCGACAGGCGGTCAAAATGGAAACGCCGCCCGCGGACGGGCGGCGATCCTTGCCGGGCGGCGCACGGGCGTTGGTTGCCCGTCCTGCCGTAAGCGACGTTCGTCAGCCGCGGAACAGCGACATCACGGTCTCGACGCTGCTGTTGGCGATCGACAGGGACTGGATGCCAAGCTGCTGCTGGACCTGGAGGGCCTGCAGCCGCGTGGATTCCTGGTTCATATCCGCGTCGACGAGGGTCGAGATGCCCCGGTCGATCGCGTCGGTCAGGCTTCCGACGAACTCCATCTGCATGTCGATGCGCTTCTTCGCAGCGCCGATGTCGCCGGCCCGCGAGATCATCGATTGCAGCGCACCGTCCACTGTGCCGATCATCTCGTCGAGATCGGCGAGGTCGGCCGTCGAATCGGTCAGGCCGGAGATGTCGACCGTCGACACCGAGTAGTTGACGCCGCCGTTGGTGGTGGTGCTCTCCGTGTCGAGGATGCCGATCTGGCCGTTGGCGTCGAACAGCTTGATCGAGTCGACGTCGATCGCCAGCGTGCCGACCGACACGGTTCCGTCCGTGGCCCGGGTGAACGACGCGACGATGTTCTTCGTCGCGCTGTAGGCCGCGTCGGAGGAATCGACCGAGAGCCAGTTTTCGCCCGAGAAGCTGGCGGACGAACCGATACTCGTCAGCTGGTCCTGGAGCTGGGTGATCTCGGCCTGGATCTTGGTCTTGTCGACGCCGGGCTCACGCGCGGCGACGAGTTTGGCCTTGATGTCGTCGACGACGTCGATCGCGGCGTTGAGGCCGGTATAGGCGGTGTCGACCTTGGCCGCTCCGAGACCGAGCGCGTCCTTGACGGTCGCGATGGCCTTGTTGTCGGAGCGCATGGTGGTGGCGATCGACCAGTAGGCGGCGTTGTCGCTTGCGGAAGCGACGCGGTAGCCTGTGGAGATCCTGTTCTGGGTGGTTTCCAGGTTCTTGTTCGTCGCCTGGAGACTTGCGAGCGCCGTCATAGCCGACGCGTTCGTCTTGATACTCATCATGGCACGGTACTACCCTTACTGTGTCCGGCAGACCCGCCGGGACGAAACTAGCACTGACTCAATTCGCTCGCCGATTTCATATCCAGTCCGGCGAATGGTGTTATGGTAAATGGGCATGGTTAAAAAACCGTAGCCCGCCCGTGCGCTTGTTTTTCAATGGTTTACCATGATCGTGGCCGGACGCCCGACCTCTGCCTCCATTCGCCGGGGACCGGCCGGATGCGTTTGAGGGCGTGCGTCGGCGGACACCGGTCCGCCGCCTCGCCATCGGAACCAGCGTCGTCCGCTACTCGGCGGGAATTCCCTCGGCAGAAGAAAGGCGCTCGAGTTCGTCCAGTCCCACGGGCGGTGTGGTGCGAAACTCCAGCAGGTAGACGCGTCTCGCATAGTCCGCCCGCACCCGATCGATCTGCGCGCGCTCTCCCTTCAACCTCGATCGAAGCAGAGGATCGCGCGTTCCCGTGGCGGACATGCTCTTGTTGATGACCCAGCCATAGGGTTCGATGCCGGCACGGCGAAGATCGTCCTGCAGGGCTCCGGCTTCGGAAACCGGGGTGGTCTCGGGCAGCGTGACGAGGATCACGCGAGTGTAGTCGGCGTCCTGGAGGCGCATCAGGGGAGTGACGAGGCGGCCCGGTGCATCGGGATCGACATGACGGGTCATCTGCCGGTGGTAGGCGCCGGTGGCGTCGAGAAGAAGCAGGGTATGGCCCGTCGGCGCGGTGTCGATCACCACAAAGGAACTCCGCGCCTCCGCGACCACCCGCGAGAACGCGTGGAACACCGCGACTTCCTCGGTGCATGGCGAGGCGAGATCCTCCCGGAGCAACGCCTTGCCCTGATCGTCGAGATCGCGGCCGCGGGAGGCCATGATCTTCTCGACGTAGCGTTCCGTCTCGGTGGCCGGATCGATTCGATCGACCGTCAGCCCAGGCATTGTGCCGCCGACCACGAACGTCACATGGGCCGCCGGATCGGTGGTGGTCAGATGAACCGCGTGGCCGCGCGCGGCAAGGCCGACCGCGATCGCGGCAGCGATGGTCGTCTTGCCGACGCCGCCCTTTCCCATGACCATGACGAGACCCCGCCCGCCGGAAGCGATCTCGTCGACCAGTTTGGAAATCCGGGGAAGGTCGAGCGGCGCGTCCGGCTCGACGACGGTCGCTGGCGCCGCCGCGGGTAACATCAGCGCCCGAAGCGCCGGCAGTCCCACCATGTCGAATCCTAGCAGAGGCACCTCGTCGTGCGGTAACCCGGCCAGCACCGCAGGCATCGCGGCAAGCGCGTCGTCCTGCTCTCTTGCGATTGCCGAGGCGACCGTGTCGCGCTGATCGACCGCATGGAATCTGCCGTTCACAACCAGGAGTTGGTTTGAGAGTCCGAGCGCGCTCAGTTCCGCCGACGTCCTGGCCGCCTCGCGGATCGCGCCCCGGTCGGGGCGGGTCACCAACACGATCGTCGTCCGTGCAGGATCGCCGAGGCACCGCAGCGCTTCGCGAAAGCGGGCTTCCTGCATCTTCAGGCCCGAGTGCGGGCCAAGGCACGAGGCGCCGCGTTCGTTGTTCTCCAGGAAACCGGTCCAGGCTTTCGGCAGGCTGAGGAGCCGCAGGGTGTGGCCGGTGGGCGCGGTATCGAAGACGATGTGATCGAAGTCCGGCGCGTCTCCCGCGAGCAAGCCGACGAATTCGTCGAACGCGGCAATCTCAGTGGTGCAGGCACCCGAGAGCTGTTCGCGCACCGTCGATTTCTCTGTATCGCTCGCGTCCGGCCCCAACTGGTCGAGCACGCGGGTCCGGTACTGGGCCGCCGCAGCCTCTGGATCGATGTTCATCGCGAAGAGCCCCTTTACCAAAGGAATCTCCCTCGGTTCGCTCGACAGCTCGACGCTCAGCATCTCGTCGAGATTGGAGGCCGGATCGGTGCTGACCAGCAATACCCGCAGGCCGCGATCGGCCAGGGCGATGGCGCTCGCGCAGCTCAGCGAGGTCTTGCCCACCCCGCCCTTGCCCGTGAAGAACAGATATCGCGTCGGAGCATTGAGTTCACTGAACTGCGTCATGACGGTCTTTTCGTTTCAGGAAGAGGGACCGAGCCAAGGTGTACGGCGTTTCCGGCGAAGACTGGATCGCTCTGTATCCAATAGAACGGATTGGCCTGTCCGGGTTGATTTCCGTCAATGACTGGCCGGGCAATCGCCTCAAGACTTCGGCATCGTTCGCCGCGGAGGAGACAGATGGCGATCTTCGATGCTCCCACATCATCGTCCACGTCATCGTCCGAACGGCGTATCGGCAAGGACCGGGCAGCGCTCGTTCCCCGCCCGAACCTCTTCGACTACCCGGACGAGCGCGCCCGCTTCACTTGGGCCGACGCCTGGACGATGCTCGACGGGCTTCCCGGCGGCAGAGGCACCAACATCGCCCACGAAACCGTCGACCGCCACGCCGCCGGCCCGCATGCCGACAAGGTCGCGATCCGGTGGATCGGCAAGACCGGGGCACGGCGCGATCTCACCTATGGAGACCTGCGGCGCGAGACCAACCGTTTCGCCAATGCGCTCTCGTCCCTCGGGGTGAAGCCCGGCGAACGCGTGTTCGTACTGCTCGGACGGCTGCCGGAGCTCTACATTGCCCTGCTCGGCGCATTGAAGGCGCGCTGCGTGGTCTCGCCGCTTTTCTCCGCCTTCGGCCCCGAGCCGATCGCCACGCGGGTCGGCATCGGCGAAGGGCGGGTGCTCGTCACGACGCCGGACCTCTACCGCCGCAAGGTGGAGAGCGTGCGCGACCGCATGCCGAGCCTGGCGCATGTGATCCTGGTCGGCGACGGCGAGGCCGAGGGTTCCGGCCTGCAGCGCTGGCCGGCCCTGGTCGATACCGCGTCGCCGGATTTCGAGATCGCCGCCACCGATGCGGAGGACATGGCGCTGCTCCATTTTACCAGCGGCACCACCGGCCGGCCGAAGGGCGCAATCCACGTGCACGGCGCGATCGTGGCGCATCATGCGACCGGACGCTATGCGCTCGACCTGCATACCGACGATATCTACTGGTGCACGGCGGACCCCGGCTGGGTGACCGGCACGAGTTACGGAATTCTGGCGCCGCTTTCGAACGGCGTCACCAGCGTCGTCGTCGAAGCCGAGTTCGATGCCCAAACCTGGTACTCCACGCTCGAACGCGAGCGCGTCAGCATCTGGTACACAGCCCCCACCGCCATCCGCATGATGATGCGCCTCGGCGCCGAAGCCGCCAAGGGCTTCGACCTTTCCGCGCTGCGCTTCGCGGCAAGCGTCGGCGAGCCGCTGAACCCGGAAGCCGTCCTGTGGGGCGTGGAGGCCTTCGGGCTGCCCTTCCACGACAACTGGTGGCAGACCGAAACGGGCGGCATCATGATCGCCAACTTCGCCGCCCTCGACATCAAGCCCGGCTCGATGGGCATGCCGCTTCCCGGCATCGAGGCGGCGATCCTGCGTCGCCACGACGGCGGGGTCGAGTTGATCGGAGCGCCTCTCGTCGAAGGGGAACTGGCGCTGAAGAAGGGTTGGCCCTCGATGATGCGCGGCTACCTTCACGAGGACGAGCGATACGCCAAGTGTTTCGTCGGCGACTGGTACCTGACCGGCGACCTGGCGAAGCGGGATGCCGACGGGTACTTCTGGTTCGTCGGCCGCGCCGACGACGTGATCAAGTCGGCAGGGCACCTGATCGGTCCGTTCGAGGTCGAGAGCGCCCTGATGGAGCATGCCGCGGTCGCCGAGGCCGGCGTGATCGGCAAGCCCGATCCCACCGTCGGCGAAATCGTCAAGGCGTTCGTCGCCCTCAAGCCGGGGCACGAGCCCTCGGAGGCGCTGCGCAAGGAACTTCTCGGCCACGCCCGCAAGCGCCTCGGCGCGGCGGTGGCGCCAAAGGAGATCGACTTCCGCACCAACCTGCCGAAGACACGCTCGGGAAAGATCATGCGCCGCCTGCTGAAAGCGCGCGAGCTGGGCCTTCCCGAGGGTGACCTGTCGACGCTCGAAAGCGACGAGAAATGACCGACAAACCGCATCTCGATCGGGAGCACGGCCAGCACCTCTACCGCGCCATGCTGCGCATCCGGCGGTTCGAGGCGAAATGCGCCGAGCTCTACCAGGCACAGAAGATCCGCGGCTTCCTGCACCTTTACGACGGAGAGGAAGCCGTCGCGGTCGGCGTCATGGAGACGCTGGAGGATCGCGACACCATCGTCGCGACCTACCGCGACCACGGCCATGCGCTCGCCAGGGGGCTGCCGATGGGTGCCTTGATGGCGGAGATGTTCGGCAAGGTCGAAGGCTGCGCGCGCGGCCGCGGAGGATCGATGCATTTCTTCGACCGCGCCAGGCGCTTCGTCGGCGGCAACGCCATCGTCGGCGGCGGGTTGCCGCTCGCGGTCGGTGTCGCCCTCGCCGAGAAGGAACGTGCGACGGGCGGGCTCGCGGCCTGCTTCTTCGGCGAAGGCGCCGCCGGCGAAGGCGAGTTCCACGAGAGCATGAACCTCGCCGAGCTCTGGGACCTGCCCGTCCTCTTCGTCTGCGAGAACAACCTCTACGCCATGGGCGTGCCGCTGGAACTCGCCGAGGCCGAAACCGACATCTCGCGCAAGGCCGCCGCCTATCGCATGCCGGGAGCGGCAGTGGACGGGATGAATCCGGTCGCGGTCGAGGCAGCCGCCAGGCGCGCCGTGGACTCGATCCGGTCCGGCGCCGGCCCCTATTTCCTCGAGTGCAGGACCTACCGGTTCCGTCCGCACTCCATGTTCGACGCCCAGCTCTACCGGACGCGGGAAGAGATCGATCACTGGAAGGAGCGCGATCCGATCCCGCGCACGCGCAAATGGCTGGAAGAGAACCGCATGGCTTCGGCCGAAGAACTCCAGGCGATCGAGGCCGGAGTGGATGCCGAGATCGAGGACGCCGTCGCCTTCGCCGAAAAGGGGACGTGGGAGAGCGTGGAGGATCTCGAGCGCTTCGTTCTCATGGACGAGGTGCCGCAATGAACACGCAGACCGGAACGCCGGGCGCCAACCGGATGACCTATCGCGAGGCCTGCAGGCAGGCGATCCGCGACGCGCTGATCGCGGACCCGCGCACATTCCTGATGGGTGAGGACGTCGGGCTCTATGGCGGCTGCTACGCCGTCTCCAAGGGGCTGCTCCAGGAATTCGGACCGGGGCGCATCCGCGACACGCCGCTGGCCGAGGCCGCCTTCGTCGGTGCCGGCATAGGCGCCGCGATGGCGGGGATGAGGCCCATCGTCGAGATCATGACCTGCAACTTCAGCCTTCTGGCGCTCGACCAGATCATGAACAACGCCGCGACCATCCCCCACATGTCGGGCGGGCAGTTCGCGGTGCCGCTGGTGATACGCATGGCGACCGGCGGCGGGCGGCAGCTCGCGGCCCAGCACTCGCACAGCCTCGAAGGCTGGTTCGCCCACATCCCGGGCTTGAAGGTGCTGGCGCCGGGCACCGTCGAGGATGCCCGCTTCATGCTGAAGGCGGCCCTGGCCGATCCCAATCCGGTTCTGATCTTCGAGCACATCGTGCTCTACAACGCCGAGGGCGAATTGGGCCCGGCCGTGACCGCGGTCGACATCGAAAAGGCCAGGATCCGGCGTCCCGGCCGGGACGTCAGCATCCTGACCTACGGCAACAGTCTGCCGAAGTCGCTCGAAGCCGCGGAGACGCTCGCCGGCGAGGGCATCGAGGCCGAAATCGTCGACCTCAGGGTCCTGCGCCCGCTGGACGACGCGACGATCTTCGAATCCGTTGCGCGTACCCGGCGCTGCGTCATCGTCGACGAGGGCTGGAAGAGCGGATCGGTTTCGGCGGAGATCGCGGCGCGCCTGTCGGAGCACCGTTTCTTCGATCTCGACGCCCCGATCCGCCGCGTCTGCAGCCGGGAGGTGCCCGTTCCCTACGCCGCCCACATGGAAGAAGCCGCGTTGCCGCAGGCGTCGCAGGTGGTCGACGCCGCCCGCAGTCTGGTGACGGGTAAATGAGCGACTTCCTGATGCCCTCGCTCGGCGCCGACATGGAAAGCGGCAAGCTCGTCCGGTGGCTCGTCGAACCTGGCAGCGCGGTGAAAAAGGGCGACGTCATCGCCGTCGTCGAGACGCACAAGGGCGCGTTCGACATCGACGTCTTCCTCGAGGGCGTGGTCTCCGAACTGTGCGCAAAGGAAGGCGAGGAGCTTCCCGTCGGCGCTCTTCTGGCGCGGATTGCAGCGAAGGGCGAAGAGGTTGCCGCGCTGGCAAAGGTTGCCGAGCCCGCTCCGCCGCCTCCAGCGCCGGCGCCTCCATCGCCACCGGTCGCGCCGCCGACCGCCGAGCGCGAGGCGAAGGCGCCCGGCGAAGCGGCCCCGGCGCCCGCGACGGTCGCCGCCGTGCCCGCCGCAGGAAGAAGGAAGATCAGCCCCGCCGCCCGCCGGCGCGCAAAGGAACTCGGCATCGATCCGGAGACGCTCGCAGGCACGGGCATCGACGGCTCGGTGACGTTTGCCGATGTCGAGCTCGCCGGCGCCGGCAGAGGGACGCGTGAAACGCCGCCGGCCGGCCCGGCCGAGCCGAAGCGCCGGGCCGGCTTCGATCCCGGCCAGATGCGCCAGGCCATCGCGGCGGCCATGTCGCGTTCCAAGCGCGAGATTCCGCACTATTACATCGGCAGCACGATCGACATGGCGAAGGCTCTCGGCTTCCTGGAGGCCTACAACGGAGAGCGGCCGCCGGAGCAGCGCATCCTGCCTGCCGTGCTGCTTCTCAAGGCGACGGCGCTGGCGTTGCGCGACATGCCGCAGTTCAACGGCTTCTGGGAGGACGGACGGTTCCGCAAGGCCGACGGCATCCATATCGGCTGGGCGATCGCGCTGCGCGGAGGCGGTCTCATCGCGCCTGCCATCCGCGATACCGGCGACCGACCGCTCGCCGACCTGATGGACGCCCTTCGCGATCTCGTCGGCCGCGCCCGCGGCGGCGGCATCAGGGGCTCGGAGATGATGGAGCCGACGTTCACCGTCACCAGCATGGGCGATCGCGGGGCGGAATCGGTCTTCGGCGTGATCTACCCGCCGCAAGTGGCGATCCTGGGTTTCGGCCGGGTGATCGAGAGGCCATGGGTGGTCGACGGCAAGATCGTCGCCCGTCCGCTGGTCACCGCCTCGCTCGCCGCAGACCATCGCGCCAGCGACGGCCACGGCGGCAGCCTGTTCCTGGCCGCCGTCGACCGCTACCTGCAGGAGCCCGAAGCCCTATGAACGACGCCGAGATCAGACAACTCGCCTGCAATCTCCTCTCCGACATCGCGCCGGACACCGATCCGGCATCGCTGGCAGGCGACGTCGACATTCGCGAAGGACTCGATATCGATTCGATCGACTTCCTCAACTTCGTCATCGCCCTGAGCAAGGCGAGCGGCCGGTCGATCCCCGAGGCGGACTATGCCAGGCTCTTCACGATGGACGGCATCGCCGCGTACCTGAAAGACTGACGTCGACCGTTCCGGTCCATGTCCGCGGAGCAATGCGGGTCGATTGGCAACGACGCGCCCGACCAGCCTGCGATCGCCGGAAATCCCGATGCGGTCCGGACCGACACGGAATCAAAAACCCCCGGGACTGGCGTCGCCGGGGGTTTGGATAAGATTGGTTGCGGGGACAGGATTTGAACCTGTGACCTTCAGGTTATGAGCCTGACGAGCTACCGGGCTGCTCCACCCCGCGCCACCATCGACGTGGACTTTCCATCCACGAAACTTTCTGCACCGCCAAAAACGAAGGGCCGCTCGCGCGGCCCGATCCGCCTTCGGGCGGGCAAACCATGAAGAGAAGATGAGAATGTGCGTTTTGCAGACCTGGCAGCGACCTACTCTCCCGCGTCTTGAGACGAAGTACCATCAGCGCTGGAGCGTTTCACGGCCGAGTTCGGAATGGGATCGGGTGCAGCCGCTCCGCCATAACCACCAGGTCGGCGAAACGCACATTGTTCGAGAAGCCGTTCAATTCGTGCCGCCATCGCCTTCGCGATGGGCATGAGTAATGAGAACGATCAAGCCGATCGAGCTATTAGTACCGGTAAGCTTCAAGCGTTGCCGCTCTTCCACACCCGGCCTATCAACGTGGTCGTCTTCCACGACTCTCAGGGAATACTCGTTTTCAGGTGGGTTTCCCGCTTAGATGCCTTCAGCGGTTATCCCGTCCGTATATAGCTACCCTGCTATGCGGCTGGCGCCACAACAGGTCCACCAGAGATACGTCCATCCCGGTCCTCTCGTACTAGGGACAGATCCTGTCAATATTCCTACACCCACGGCAGATAGGGACCGAACTGTCTCACGACGTTCTGAACCCAACTCACGTACCGCTTTAAATGGCGAACAGCCATACCCTTGGGACCTGCTCCAGCCCCAGGATGCGATGAGTCGACATCGAGGTGCCAAACAACCCCGTCGATATGGACTCTTGGGGGTCATCAGCCTGTTATCCCCGGCGTACCTTTT
>CAJPFN010000089.1 GCA_905339215.1 Rhizobiaceae bacterium | reverse complement strand
CGCGACCCGGCGCCGATATCGCCCGAACGGGCGTTGCAGGCAGCCGAAGGATTGCTGGACGATGTCCTGGCCGCAGTGACGGGACCTCCCCGTCCCGGGCGCCGACCGGAAGCCCGCGTCTGCTGCGCGCCAGCCGCCGATTCTCGCTTCTCCGCCCCCTCGGCCTTCACTTTCGCCGCTAGCCGAGAGGAAGAGGGCCGAGGGGGTTTTCGTGACGGGTTGGAGGCCGGGAGAGAGGCTTTCGGCCGCCCGTCGCGGAGAAAATCCCGATGGCTACTGCCGTTCAGAAGATCACCCTGTCGTCCTCGCGCGACATCCCCTTCAACAAGCTGGTGCTGAGCCAGTCGAACGTCCGGCGCGTGAAGGCCGGCGTCTCGATCGAGGAGCTGGCCGAGGACATCGCCCGGCGCGGCCTGCTTCAGGGCCTCAATGTCCGCCCCGTGCTCGACCCCGAAGGCAAGGAAACCGGCATGTTCGAGATTCCGGCCGGCGGCCGCCGCTACCGCGCGCTCGAACGGCTGGTCAAGCAGAAGCGTTTAGCGAAGACCGCGCCCGTCCCCTGCGTGGTGCGCGATCCAGCGGACGGCATCCTCGCCGAGGACGATTCGCTCGCCGAAAACTGCCAGCGCGCGCCGCTTCATCCGCTCGACCAGTTTCGCGCCTTCCAGACGCTTCGCGAGAAGGGTCAGTCCGAGGAGGAAATCGCGGCCGCCTTCTTCGTGACCGTCAACGTCGTCAAGCAGCGGCTGCGGCTCGCCTCGGTTTCTCCAACACTGCTCGAAACCTATGCCGAGGACGGCATGTCGCTCGAGCAGTTGATGGCCTTCACGGTCTCCTCCGACCATGCCCGCCAAGAACAGGTCTGGGACGCGATCCGCAACAGCTGGTCGAAGGAGCCCTATCAGATCCGTCGCATGCTCACGGAATCGACGGTGCGCGCCTCCGACAAGCGCGCCGTGTTCGTGGGGATCGACGCCTATGAAGCGGCCGGCGGCATCATCCTGCGCGACCTGTTCCAGTCCGACGATGGCGGTTGGCTGCAGGATGCGGGCCTCCTCGACCGGTTGGTCGCCGAGAAGCTGAAGGCCATGGCCGACGAGATCGCCAATGAAGGCTGGAAGTGGATCGAGGTTGCCGTCAGCTTTCCCTACGACAACGCCCGCGGCCTGCGCGAACTCGCCGGCACGCCGATCGACCTTACCGCCGATGAGCAAGCGACGATCGACGCCCTGAAAGCCGAAAATGCGAAGCTGGAGGCCGAGTATGAAGGCGCGGACGAACTGCCCGACGATGTAGACGAGCGGCTCGGCGAGATCGAGACGGCGCTCGCCAATTTCGAGAGCCGACCGGTCCATTATGATCCGGCCGACATCGTTCGCGCCGGCGTGTTCGTAAGCATCGATGCGGACGGCTCGCTCCTCGTCGATCGCGGCTATGTCCGTCCCGAGGACGAGACGCCGGTCGCCATCAACGGCGAGGACGGCGAAGACGCACCGGCCAACACGGGCGATCCCGCGGCGCCTCCGGTCCAGCGCGCCGTCATCAACATCGGCGGCCAGCCCGCCGAGCCGGAGGAGGATGAGGACGACGTTATCAAGCCGCTGCCCGATCGCCTGGTGATGGAGCTGACCGCTCACCGAACGCTGGCACTGCGCGATGCCATGGCCAACAATCCCCACGTCGCCATGACGGCGCTCCTGCACAAGCTCGTCACCGATGCCTTCCAGCGGATGTCGAGCGCTGGCGGGTGCCTGGAGGCCTCGGTCCACCATGTCTTCTTCCCCGCCCAGTCGGCCGACCTGAAGGACAGCCCGTCCGCGAAGTCGGTGTACGAGCGGCAGGAGGCGTGGAAGACCGACACCCCGCAGGACGATCTTGCGCTGTGGGACTGGCTCGACGCGCTCGATGACGCCAGCCGCATGGCGCTGCTCGCCCATTGCGTCAGCTATGGCGTCAACGCCCTCTACGAGAAGGTCGACCGCTATGGCGGCTCCGGCCTCTCGCAGCACGGACTCGAACGCCGCCTCGGCCAGGCTGACCGGCTGGCCCGTGCCTGCGGGCTCGACATGGTGGAGGCAGGCTGGAAGCCGACCGTCGAGAACTATCTCGGCCGTGTCACCAAGGCTCGCATCCTGGAAGCCGTGCGCGACGCCCGGGGGGAACAGGCCGCCCAGCTCATCGATCATCTGAAAAAGGGCGATATGGCGAAGGAGGCCGAGCGGCTGCTCGCCGACACCGGCTGGCTGCCCGAACCCTTGCGCCTTGCCGGCGCCGAGCCGGCTCCTGATGTGGCGACGGCCGAGGGCGAAACCGAGGCGCTGCCCGACTTCCTCGCCGGCGATGACGACGAGTCGTCCACCAGCGCCGACGGCGAGGATGACCCGGCCCGCGTGATCGCCGCCGAATAGCCGGACCCTTCGGGGCGGCTCCGGTCGCCTCGCATTCCTTCACCCATCCACGCATCCGGGCCCGGCCCCCTCAACGGGGAACAGCCGGGCTCCTCTCGTTTCAGGAGCCTCGCATGGCCGACTATTTCACTCATTTCTCATGCCTGCTCGATGTCGGCACGCCGCAGAACGCAGCCCGCGCGCTCGACCTCTACAACAGGCTGTCCGACGACGGCGCGGCGGAAGACCCACCGTCCGACGGCTTCCTGCATTCGATCCAGCCCGAGCATGGCGGCACCCGGCTCTGGATCCGCGATGACGTGACCGGTGATCCCCGGCGCGTCATCGACTTCGTGCTGCTCTGCGCGAAGACCTTCGGTCTCACCGGCCGCTGGGGTTTCCAGCACGCCAACACCTGCTCGCGTCCGCGCATCGATACCTTCGGCGGCGGCGCGCATGTGCTTGATCTCGGCGCCGGCCAATCCGTTGCCTGGATCGGCACGCATGGATGGCTCGCCGACATGCTCGCGACGGAAGGGTCGGACGATGCCCAGGATCGTTGAAACCACCGTCTATCAGCTTGGCGAGCTGTCCGTGGAGGCACGGGAGAAGGCACGCGCCTGGTTCCGCGAAAGCATGGACACCGATGATTGGTACGAATTCGTCTACGAGGACTTCGAGGCGATCTGCGCCATTCTCGGGGTGCGGCTCAAGACCCGCGCCGTGCGTCTCTATGGCGGCGGCACCAGGCAGAGGCCGTGCGTTTATTTCCGCGGTTTCTGGTCGCAGGGCGATGGCGCCAGCTTCGAGGCGTTTTATTCCCATGCGAACGGCGCGTCGCGCAAGATCAAGGCGCACGCGCCGCAAGATGGCGAGCTTCACCGGATCGCGAACGCCTTGCAGACGGTCCAGAAGCGGAACTTCTATCAGCTTCATGCCGATGCCAGCCATCGCGGCCGCTATACCCACGAATACTGCATGGCGATCTCCGTCGAGCGCGATAGTCCGACCTGCCAGGACATGACCGCCGATGCGGAGGAAGCCGTGACGGAGGCGCTGCGCGATCTCGCCCGCTGGCTCTATCGCCAACTCGAGCGGGAATATGAGTATCAGACCTCGGATGCCATGATCGATGAGGCGATCATCGCCAACGGATTCACCTTCACCAATTCCGGGCGCCGCTACGGCTGAGCGCCAAGGCCCCATCCTCGGTCCGTTCAGAGGAAGAGGTCGGCCGGGACGGGTTTGAGCCGATGCGGTCGAGAGAGAGCGCCATCCGGTTCGTCCCGTCCCGCCCTCCTCGAGGTTCCCTCCATGACCACTGTCTCCGCTTCCGCGGCCGCCCTTGCGGCCACGTCTCTCCCGCTCGTCCCTGTCACCGATCCGGCCGCTCGCATCACCGAGGCGGCACGGCTTCTTCTCCCCCATCTCGAACGCGGCCAGCGCATTGACGCAAGCGTCCTGCGCACCGCCATGGAGACGGCCTTCGGCGCCTCCGATGCGGCCGGCGCCTGGGACTGGAAAACCGCCTATGACGCCTGCGAGGCGGCGACCGTGCTGTTCCTGCGCAAGTACGGAAAGGCGCTTTCCCGCAAAGCCGGTTCTCCGGCGGCCATGCTGCCGATGCTGGCGAAGGTCGCCGGCCTCCTTCCCACTCACACGCGCCGCTCGGCCGAGAGCGAGGCCTTCCAGCAGTTTTCGACTCCGATCCCGCTCGGTCTCGCGGCCGCGACCGCCGCGTCGATCACCGCCGCCGACCGCGTGCTGGAGCCCTCTGCCGGCACCGGCCTGCTCGCCATCCTGGCTGAAGTCGCGGGCGGATCGCTGGTCCTGAACGAGCTGGCCGAGACCCGTGCCGGTCTCCTCTCCCACCTCTTTCCGGCCATTCCCGTCAGCCGCTTCGACGCCGCGCAGATCGACGATCATCTCGATACGGCGGTCGTGCCGTCCGTCGTGCTGATGAACCCGCCATTCTCGGCGATGGCGAACGTCTCGGGCCGGATGGCCGACGCCGCCTGTCGTCATGTCGCCTCGGCACTGGCGCGCCTAGCCGACGGCGGGCGGCTGGTGGCGATCACCGGCGCGAACTTTTCTCCCGACAACCCGGTCTGGGTGGTGGCGTTTACCCGCCTGCAGGCACGCGGGCGCGTGGTGTTCACCGCCGCCATCGACGGCTCGGTCTATGCCAAGCACGGCACCACCATCGACACGCGCCTGACAGTCATCGACAAGGTGCCTGCCGATGATCCGGCGGTGTTCCCGGTCTCGCCAGGCGTCGCGGCCGACGTCGCTACGCTGCTTGGCTGGATCGACGCGCATGTGCCGGCACGGCTGCCGGTCGCCGCCTTCGCAGGCGTTTCCGCCATTCCCTCCATCACGCATACCACCGCTCCGCGCATCGTTCGGGGATATGCCGCACGGCCATCCACTCCCGTTCCGGCCAGCCTGGCCGAGCCCGACGGCGTCGAGCTCGACTATGAGACGGTGCACTGGACGCCGGCCGAAGGTGCCCGGCTGACGGACGCGATCTATGAGGAATACGCTCTTCAGTCGATCCGTATTCCCGGCTCTCAGGCTCATCCCACCAAGCTGGTGCAATCGGCGGCCATGGCCTCGGTCGCGCCGCCGAAGCCGAGCTATCGGCCGCGCCTGCCGGCTAACGTCGTCACCGATGGCCTGTTGTCGGACGCCCAGCTCGAGACGGTGATCTATGCCGGCGAGGCCCATGGCGAATTGCTAGCCGGGTCGTGGACCGTGGACGCGACCTTCGACATCGTCTCGGCCGCGCGAGACGATGCGCCGAACGCCGTGCGATTCCGGCGCGGCTTCATGCTCGGCGACGGGACCGGCGCCGGCAAGGGCCGCCAGTCGGCGGGCATCATTCTGGACAACTGGATGCAAGGGCGTCGCAAGGCGGTCTGGATCTCCAAGGCCGATCTCATCGAGGACGCCCGGCGCGACTGGTCGGCGCTCGGCATGGAGCGGCTGCTGGTGACGCCGCTCTCCCGCTTCCCGCAGGGCAAGCCCATCATGCTCCAGGAAGGCGTCCTGTTCACCACCTATTCCACGCTGCGGTCCGACGAGCGCGGCGAGAAGCTTTCGCGGGTCCGGCAGATCGTCGAATGGTTGGGCCAGGAGGCGGGGAGCGGCGAAGCCGCGACAGGGAATGCAATATCCTTCGACGGAGTGATCATTTTCGACGAAAGCCACGCCATGCAGAATGCCGCTGGCAGCAAGGGCGACCGTGGCGAGCAGGCCGCCTCGCAGCAGGGGCGTGCCGGCCTTCGCCTCCAGCACGCGCTGCCCAATGCCCGTGTGGTCTATGTGTCCGCCACGGGCGCGACCACCGTCCACAATCTCGCCTATGCGCAGCGGCTCGGCCTCTGGGGCGGCGAGGATTTCCCCTTCACGACCCGGGCCGAGTTCGTCGAGGCGATCGAGGTTGGCGGCGTGGCGGCGATGGAAGTTCTAGCGCGCGACCTCAAGGCGCTCGGTCTGTACACGGCCCGGTCGCTCTCCTTTGAGGGCATCGAATATGAGCTGGTCGAGCACCAACTCACGCCGGAGCAGACCCGGATCTACGATGCTTACGCCGGCGCCTTCGCCATCATCCACAATCATCTCGACGCGGCGATGCAGGCCACCAACATCACCGGCGAAAGCGGCACGCTGAACCGCCAGGCAAAGTCGGCCGCGCGCTCGGCATTCGAGAGCGCCAAGCAGCGCTTCTTCGGTCATCTCTTGACCAGCATGAAGACCCCGACGCTGATCCGCTCGATCGAAAAGGACCTGGCCGACGGGCAAACGGCCGTCATCCAGATCGTCTCGACCGGCGAGGCGCTGATGGAGAGGCGCCTGGCCGAGATCCCGACCGAGGAATGGAACGACGTGCGCGTCGACATTACGCCGCGCGAATACGTCCTCGATTATCTCGCCCATTCCTTCCCAGTGCAGCTCTACGAGCCGTTCTCCGACAGCGAGGGCAATCTGTCGTCGCGGCCGGTTTATCGGGACGGCCAGCCCGTCGAGAGCCGGGATGCGGTCGCCCGCCGCAACGAGTTGATCGAGCGGCTCGCATCGCTTGAGCCTGTTCCCGGCGCCCTCGACCAGATCGTCCAGCGCTTCGGAACCGATGTGGTCGCCGAGGTCACCGGCAGGTCGCGGCGCGTGGTGCGCAAGGGCGAGCGCCTTGCCGTAGAAAATCGGGCGGCGTCCGCCAATCTCGCCGAGGCGGCTGCCTTCATGGATGACCGGAAGCGCATTCTCGTCTTTTCTGACGCGGGCGGCACGGGGCGGAGCTATCACGCCGATCTCGCCGCGAGGAACCGACGCCTGCGTATCCACTATCTGCTGGAGCCCGGCTGGAAGGCCGACGCCGCCATCCAAGGCCTGGGCCGGACCAACCGCACCAACCAGGCGCAGCCACCGCTCTTCCGGCCGATCGCCACCGACGTGAAGGCCGAGAAGCGCTTCCTCTCGACGATCGCGCGCCGGCTCGACACGCTTGGCGCCATCACGCGCGGGCAGCGCCAGACCGGCGGCCAGGGCCTGTTCCGGCCCGAGGACAATCTGGAAAGCCCATACGCCCGCGATGCGCTCCGCCAGCTCTACTTGCTGCTGGTCAGCGGCAAGGTCGAGGGCTGCTCGCTCGACCGCTTCGAGTCCGCCACCGGCTTGAAGCTCATGGACGACAACGGCATCAAGGATGAGCTGCCGCCGATCACCACCTTCCTCAATCGCCTGCTGGCACTGACCATCGACCTGCAGGGCGTCCTCTTCTCCGCGTTCGAGCACCTCCTGACCGCCAAGGTCGATGGTGCGATCCGCAGCGGCGTCTATGACATCGGGCTCGAGACGCTGCAGGCCGAGAGCTTCGTCGTCACCGACAGCCAAGTCATCCACGCGCACCCGGGCACTGGCGCAGAGACACGGCTGCTCACCATCACCCGCCGGGAGCGCAATCGACCGACCAGCCGGGACGACGCGCTTGGCCATCTCTCCGATCCGCGAGCGCGGCTGCTGGTCAACGGCCGCTCCGGGCGTGCCGCCGTGCAGGTTCCCGCGCCGTCGATGATGCTCGACGATGGCGAGATCGAGCGCCGCATCTGCCTGATCCGGCCGATGGAGCAGCACTACGCGCCGCTGCGCATGATGGACGAGAGCCATTGGGAGGACGCCGACCGCGCCGTCTTCGCAGCGGCATGGGACGCCGAACTTGCGGAGGTGCCGGAACTCTCCGACAGCACGATCCATATCGTTGCCGGTCTGCTCCTGCCGATCTGGAAGCGGCTGCCGAGCGAGTCGACCCGTGTCTACCGGCTCCAGACGGATGCCGGCGAGCGGATCATCGGCCGTCGCGTCCCACCCGCCTGGGCGGCGAACGCCGTGACGACGGGCGCCTCATCACTGACCCCCGAGCAGGCCTTCGCCGCTCTGATGGACGGCACGACGATCGTCGATCTCGCCCAGGGCCTCCAGCTCCGCCGCGCCCGCGTCATGAGCGCCCATCGACTGGAACTGGTGGGGTTCAGCGAAGCCATGCGGGACCGCCTGCGGGCCTATGGACTATTCAGCGAGATCATCTCGTGGAAGCTCCGCTTCTTCGTGCCGGCCGACGCGACCGGGCCGGACGTCCTCGCCAGGCTGCTCGACAGGTTCCCGGTGGCCCGCATCTCCAAGCGGGAGGTCGCGTGATGGCACGTCAGGATGCTTCAGATCTTGCCTACCGCCTCGGCCGGCAGGCCGAGGCGGCGTGCCGGTACTACCTCTCTAGCGGCCGCCGCGAGGGCAGCTACTGGCTGGTGGGCGACGCGCGCAATGCGCCGGGCCGCTCGATGTATGTCCGGCTGAAGGACTCAGCCAAGGGTTTCGCCGGCAAATGGGCCGACGCGGCGACCGGCGAGCATGGCGATCTCCTCGATGTCATCCGCGAATGCTGCGGCTTCGTCGAGTTCAGGGACATTGCCGACGAGGCCCGGACCTTCCTCAGCATGCCGCTACGCGAGCCTGAGCGTCGCGAACATCAGGGACAGAGCCCGGCGCCGCATGGTTCGCCCGAAGCGGCCCGGCGGCTGGTTCTCATGTCGCAGCCTATCGGCGCCACCCTGGTACAGTCGTATTTGCGAAAACGCGGCATTACGGATCTGCGCGGAACCGGAAGCCTGCTTTACCACCCGCGCTGCCACTATCGTCCCGACGCGCATTCGCCGACCGAGACCTGGCCGGCGATGGTCGCTGCGGTCACCGACCTCGACGGCAAGATCACCGGGGCGCATCGCACCTGGCTCGATCCACGCCGCCGCGACAAGGCGCCGATCGACACGCCGCGCCGGGCGATGGGCGATCTTCTTGGGCATGCGGTCCGCTTCGGTATCGGTGGCGAAGTCGTGGCGGCAGGCGAAGGCATCGAGACCGTCTTGTCGCTCCGGCAGGTCCTACCCGACATGCCGATGCTGGCGGCGCTCTCTGCGGCCCATCTCGCCGCTTGTCAGTTCCCCGATACGCTGCGACGGCTCTACATCGTCCGCGACAAGGACCCGGCCGGCGACGGCGCGCGCGACAACCTGATCGAACGGGCGAATGCGGCCGGGATCGAGGCGATCGTGATCTCGCCCGAGCTGGGCGACTTCAACGAGGATCTCCGCACCCTCGGCATCGACGCGCTGCGGATGGAAGCGCGGTTGCAGGTCGCACCGCAGGACGTGGCCCGCTTCATGGCACTGGCGGCATAGCCGGCAGGAGAACGGGCGTGCGGGACGCCATCGCGCTCGGCGGATGCGTCAATCAGTCGGAGGTGGACTGCGCCTCGGCCTTCGAGATAGCGATCGGCCCACAAGCCGGCCAGCCCGGCAATGGCGGCGGCCGGCTATTTTTCCGGCGGCGCGTGCCGCGCCTTTCCATCGCGAGACAAAATAGCCGGCCTTAGCCATCGGGCCCTGCGCTCGCGCTCCGGATGCCCGGCCGTCCGACCCGTGGGCTTCGTCGCTATGAAGGCCGCGACGGTCGCGGTCCAACCGACGGAGCATCCCATGCGCGAGCACGACGACTTCGAACTGCACCACGAATCTTCACCCACCGACCATGTCCTCAACGAACTCCAGCTTCACGGTTACCGACCCTTCGTCGATGAACCCGACCAGCGGCTTCTGCCCGATGGCAACGCAGTCGCGGGCGCCGTCGCCGACATCTTCGACGCGCTTATCGCCACCTTCAAGGATACGCGCCTCGAACCCGACCTCGACGATCTCCTCTGGTCGACCGTCAACGTCTTCCACCGCGCCACCGACCGGATCGGCCGGGAACTGGACGACAACGAGCAGGCCCAGAAGCGCGCACAACGGGAACAGGACGGGAGCGAGGTGAAGTCGGTCGAGCTGGAGCGCCTGGTCGCCGAGGGCATGACGCTGATCGAGCGCCAGAACGCCTTCGAGCTGATGCGCGACCAGGCCGCCGAGCACTACGAACGCCATGTCGGCAAGGCTTGGCTCCCGCGCAGCGGATCAAAGGTCAACCATCGCAATCTGACCTCGGCGATGATCGATAGCCGCGATTTCCTCATGGCGAAGAAGCGCGCCGACCAGGAGGTTCTCCTGCCGCCGGGTCCGAAGATCGTCGTCACCGGTGGGCTCGACTACGACGACCACAGGCTGATCTGGGCCAAGCTGGATCAGGTCCACGCAAAGCACCCCGACATGGTGCTGATCCACGGCAAGTCGTCGAAGGGCGTCGAGAAGATCGCCTCTCTTTGGGCGAAGAACCGCAATGTCCCGCAGATAGGCTTCGCGCCGGACTGGACGAAGCACGGCCGTGCCGCACCATTCAAGCGCAACGACGAGATGCTGGAGATCGTGCCGAAGGGCGTGATGCACTTCCCCGGCACCGGTATTCACGACAACCTCGCCGACAAGGCCAGGAAGCTCGGCATTCCCGTCTGGCGGTTCGGCGGCGCGTGAGCGCCGCCCATCCGCGACAGTCACTGGCCGTGAAGAAGCATTGTCGATTTCGGCTCAGATCGCTTTTCCTTTCACCTCGGCACTGAAGGGCGTTCAAAGAGGAAGCGCGCATCCATCTCTTCCGCCCGTCGGGCGCCTTCGACTCGATATGCGACCGTCGGCACCTTCAGGAGGTCCGGCAACAACGAATTCGCCGGCGAATCGTCACCCCCTTCGTCCAAGCCAAGGGAGCACGCATCATCCCCGCGGACGGGCGCCGGTGAGAACACGCCCAGCCGCCGCGTCTTGGTCGACCGCGCCGAGATCGGCGCCGTCGGGCCTAACGCTGCAGCGAGGCCCACGATTATCGGGGCCACATCGTCGAGCAGAAGGCCTTGTCGCGGTTCTTTCAAATATTGCGTACGGCAATATAAAGGCAATCTTTATTGACACATTGTGGACTTTGTGATGTATGCGCTTGCCAGCTTCCGGTGCGTCACCGCACGGCCGGCTAAACCGCAAACGAGGAGGAGTGATATGAGCGTCTCGATCGTGACCAGGAGGGCGTTGCTCGGGACGGCGGCGGCCGCCCTCATGGTTGGGAGCCGCACTGGCGGCGCCTATGCCGAAACGACCAAGGAACGCGTCCTGCGGGAAGGCAGGATTGTCGTCGGTATCCACAACCGCTCGCCCTGGGGTTTTCGCGACGAGAAGACCGGCGAACCCACCGGATGGCATCCTGATATTCTCAGAGCCGCTTTCGCCGATCTGGGCGTCAAGAACCTCGAATTCCAGGTGACCGAATTTGGAGCTCTGATTCCGGGTCTACTCGCCGGCCGCTTCGACGCCGTCGCATCGGGTCTGGCGATTACCCCCGAACGCTGCAAGCAGGTGGCTTTCGGCGCGCCGGACCTGCAGGCCCCGGACGCGGCAATCGTGCTTGCCGGCAATCCGAAGAAGATCCACGGCTATTTGGACATCGCCACCCATGAAGAGATCATCATGGGCGCTGGACGCGGCAGCGTTGTCACCACCAACGCCAAGGCAGCCGGCGTGCCCGAGGGCCGCATGCTGCTGTTTCCGGACATCGAATCGAATCTCTCCGCGCTGCGAGCCGGCCGCGTTGACGCTGCTCTCATGGCATCGCCGACAGTCATCGGCATACTGGCCGGCAAGGGCGCTGACGATTTGGAACGCGCCTCACCCTTTGATGTGGGCGAAGCACATACCAACTTCGCGGCGATCGCATTCCGCAAGGAGGATCTCGATCTGCGCGCCGCTTACGATGAACAGCTGGCAAAGCTGAAAGGCACCGAGACGTTCGCCGCCATCATGAAGAAATATGGCTTCGGCCATCCGGAAGCCGTTCCGCCAGGCGTCACCACAGCCGAGCTCTGCAACAGACAGCCATAGGGATGTCCATGAGCCCGTTCGACATCTGGCTGGGCATCCTGCAGGGGCTTGGAACGACCGCTTCGGTCACGGCCTACGGCCTGGTCTTCGCCGTCCCCTTCGCGCTGGTGTTCGGCGTCGCCCAATATCTCGCCCGCGGCGTCGCCCGGCTGCTGATCACCGGCGTCATTGAGTTCTGGCGCAGCTCCGCCGTCATCATCCTGCTATTCGTCTTCTACTACGTGCTGCCGGTCGTCGGCATCACCTTGTCGGCCCTGACGGTCAGCGCGATGGTTCTCGGCCTGAACGCCGGCGGCTATGCCAGCCAGGCGGTGCGCGCCGGTCTCCAGGCGCTACCGTCCGGCCAGAAGGAGGCTGGCGCGGCGCTCGGTCTGTCGCGTCCAGCAATCCTCCTCCTGATCGAACTGCCGCAGGCGCTGGTCGCGATGAGCCCGACCTTCGTCAACACGCTGATCCAGCTGGTAAAGGCGACGGCCCTGGTGTCGCTCGTGACGCTGACCGATATGACATTCCGCGCCAAGGAAATCGCGCAGGTCGAATACAATCCGGTTGCGATCTACACGTCGCTGCTTCTCGCCTTCTTTGTCGTTTGCTATCCGATCGCCCTTGCCGGCCGCTGGCTGGAGGCGCGTATCGCTTCACCCGGGAGCCGCGCCGGTGGGATTTGATCTGGCCTTCGCCGCGTCCAGCCTGCCGACGATTCTTGGCGCGATCGGAACGACCCTCACGGTAGCGCTCGTCAGCTGCATCGGCGCCGCCGCTATCGGCTTTCTCTTCGAGATGGTGCGCCGTGCCGGCGGGATCGCCGGCCTCACCGTCGGCTTCGTGATCGATTTCATCCGGTCGACGCCTGTGCTGGCGTGGCTCTATTTCCTCTACTTCGTTCTGCCGTTCTACGGCGTCCGCCTCGGCTCGATGACGGTCGGCGTGATGGGCCTTAGCCTCTATTACAGCGGCTATCTGGCCGAGGTCTTCAAGGCGGGGATCGACGCCATCCCGAAAGGTCAGCCGGAAGCAGCCCGGGCACTTTCGCTCCGCCGGCGCGACGCCGTCATCTACGTGATCGTGCCCCAGATGTTGCGCAACATTGCCGCCCCGCTCGGCAACTACTTCGTCTCGATCCTCAAGGCGACGCCCTATCTGGCGGTGCTGGCTGTTCCCGAAATGCTGGGACGTGCCTTCGATATCGCCTCCGAAACCTATCGCTACGCCGAGCCGCTGAGCGTGGCAGCTTTCATCTTCCTGGCGCTCGCCCTGGTCATTTCCCAGGGTGTCAAGCAACTGGAACGGTGGCTGCTCGCACGCGGCTAACGATAAATCGCTGAAAGTCAGGTCAAACCATGCTCGCACAACCGGAAACCATGGTCGGCATCGAGGGCCTCAACAAATGGTTCGGCGCCCTTCACGTACTGAACGGTATCGACCTCGACGTCGCAAGCGGCGCGCGTGTCGTCGTGTGCGGTCCATCGGGCTCGGGAAAATCGACCCTCATTCGCTGCATAAATGGCCTGGAGAGCTACCAGGAAGGCACACTGCGTCTCGCGGGAACGACGCTCGGCCTCAATGCCCGTGAAACTGCAGCCGCCCGCCGCCAGACCGGAATGGTGTTCCAGAGTTTCAACCTGTTTCCGCATCTGACCGTGCTGTCGAACTGCACGCTGGCGCTGCGCCGCGTCGCCGGCAGGAGCCGCAGCGAGGCGGAGGACATCGCCATGGCGCATCTGGAAAGGGTCAGGATACCGGAGAAAGCCAGGTCCTATCCGGGGCAGCTCTCGGGAGGGCAGCAGCAACGCGTGGCGATCGCCCGCGCGCTCTGCCTCAATCCCCGCATCATGCTCTTTGACGAACCGACATCGGCACTCGATCCGGAAATGATCAAGGAGGTGCTGGACGTCATGGTCGCGCTTGCCCGCGACGGCATGACGATGGTCTGCGTCACCCATGAGATGGGCTTCGCCCGTGAAGTCGCCGATCAGGTCGTCTTCATGGATGGCGGGCGCATCCTCGACCGCGCGCCGGCGTGCGACTTCTTCGGCGCGTCCGGGCATCCCCGCTCGCGCCTGTTCCTGGAAACGATCCTGAAACACTAAGAGAGCGCCAATGACAGGGTTCACTCAAGTTTGGACGCCGCTCGACTTTGAGGCGGACGGAAAGCAATGCGATTGGCTGCGCGTGCCTCACTCGACGGACTTGTCGGGCTATGGCGTGGTGCCGATCCCCATCGTGTGCATCAGGAACGGCGCAGGTCCCACGGCCCTTCTCATGGCTGGCAGCCATGGCGACGAATATGAAGGACAGGTCGCGCTTGCCGCGCTGGCGCGTGAAATCGATCCGGCCGATGTAAGGGGCCGCATCATCATCCTGCCTGCGCTCAACGCTCCCGCCGTCGAGGCCGGCAGGCGCGTCTCGCCGCTGGACGCCGGCAACCTCAACAGATCCTTTCCAGGCGATCCGGTTGGCGGGCCGACTGCGATGATCGCGCACTACGTCACCACCGTGCTTCTCGCCATGGCCGACCTTGCCATCGACCTCCACGCGGGCGGACGATCATGTGACTACCTGCCATGCGCCCTGATCAGGAGCGGGGGAACCGAGACGGAGCAACGGGAGCTTGCCGATCTCGCGATCGCGTTCGGCGCCCCGGTGACCTCCGTCAGTGACGGCTCCGGAGGCGGCGGCAGGACCACATTCTCGGCCGCGGGGCAAGGCATTGGGGTGGCTGTGCTCACAGCAGAACTGGGTGGCCGCGCTACCTTGTCGCGGGAAGGGCTTGCCATCGCCGAAAAGGGACTGCGTCGGGTCCTGAAGCGCTTCGGTATACTGCCGGGCGTCAAGACCGACACGGCTTCGCCAACCCGCTTCATGCGTGTTTGGGGCAGGGAGGCATTCGTCTATGCTATGCGCAAGGGGCTGTTCGAACCTGCGGTCGAACTGGGCGCAGTCGTCCAATCCGGCCAGCCGGCCGGTGTCATCCATTGCATCGATCGGCCGTGGCAAGAGCCGGAGCCGGTCGCATTCACAGGTGACGGTCTGGTTGCCTGCCGGCGCGCGCCCATGCTTACCGCGCCCGGCGACTGCCTCTACAAGCTCCTAGTCGATGTCGAACCCTGTTGATCAATGCAAAGGCGCTGGATCGGAGCGATCATGATTCTTTGGCGCCCGAACCGGCCTTCGACGATCTGTCCTGTGGGCGCAAGTCCGCAGGCAAGGTTCAAGCGAAAGGCCGGGAGATTGCCGACGTTTATGCTCGACATGACATGTGTGACGGCCGGACGTTCTCGTGCAATCCATTGCGCGGCGAGGCGGATCGCAGCCTTTCCATAGCCGCGGCCCTGGAGGTGCCTGTCGATCCGCAGATTGTTCAATGTCATGCAGCCTCTTTCTGCCCATACGGGCAGGGCTGCGTCTTCCCGTGCAACGATGAATCCCACGACCCTATCACCATCGACAAGCGCAAAAGCATGCTGGCGGGGCGAAGAAGCTCGCAGTTGATCGAATATTTCGCCGATGGGTCCACCGGCAAAGGACTCCGTGGCCGGGTCGACGGCGATGCCGGCGACAAGAGCTTGATCATCGAAACCGACCGGGAGCAACGAGACCGCCATTTGACTCACCCCCGACCTACAAGCCCATGGTCACTCTGGCACCCATTCTCCCGCTTCAGCCTGACGGAATACCGGGATGGACTTAGGGGCTACCAATCGGGCGCGAAGGCGTAACCGGCCGACCGGACAGTGCGGATGACGTCATGGCCGATCACGGCGGTCAGGCGCTTCCGCAACCTCGCGATATGCACATCGACGCCGCGGATATCGGTATCCCCGGCATGGCCGGGCCAGGCGGCCTCGATCAGTCTTTCGCGGCTGAGCACGGTGCCTGGGCTCGCCATCAGACTGCGCAGCAGATTGAATTCAATTGGCGGCGCTGCGATGTGTTTACCCCTATACAGGATACGGTGGGAACGTCGCTCCAGCAAGAAATCGCCATGCACGAGATCGCCGCCCTCGCTTTCGACAGAGGTCTTTGCCGCGGCGGCTTTGGCCTGGAGCCAGGTAAGGAGCTTTTCGGGGGGGAAGGGTCGGGAAAAGATCTCGTCCGCACCGGCTTTGATGAGGTCGAGATGCAGGCCGCCGGCGCCGGGCGCGACGAGGCCGGCGACCGATGCTGTTCTCGTCTCCGCATTGCCCTTCAAAACCGCACAGAGTTTCGCGACGGAACGGTCGCCAGGCTGGCAGTCCATGATTACGGCAAGTGGAACAGCGTCACCCCCTTGCAGCAGCTCATTCCCGGCCACAAGCAGTTGGCTGTCGAAGCCGGCGACACCGAGAATATGGCCGAACACCAGGAAAAAATCCGGGTCCTTGGAATAGATCAGGACACGTGGCCTCATGAGCGGATCAACCTGCAGCGTTGGCGTCTGCAAGCTGACTACAGCGCCAGCCGCCGCAGTGACAATAAGTTTGACCGTGCGCAATACAACTGCGGGGAGTCAGCTCAGACCGCAGCGTCGGCCAGGATCGGTCCGTCGATGCCATAGGCGCGGCGTGTACTTGCGATCGCTTCCGGCGTGACGTCGATCAACAGCGCGACTATGTCGCCATCCTCGTGCTGCAGGACATCGCCCAGCTCGGCGAAACTCCACCCAAGGGCCCGCAGGCGCTTCGGCCAGAACGATTCACACACGACGCTGATCTGACGAATCCCAAGTTTGCGGGCAACCTCCAGCACACCGCACAAGACGACACCCGCCACGGGAGATGATCCGCCGTGGGTGCGCAGGGCGGGACTGACGAAGAAGCGCGTCCATTCAAAGATGTCCGGCGCCCGTGGCGCCCCGTCGGGCGCCAGTCCTGGAAAGACATTGCCGAGTAGGTGGGGCTGCAGCGTCGGGACGAGTCGCGACCCGCCGACGATTTTGCCAGCGCGATCGAGCGCCAGCAGGTAGACGGCATGCTCGGTGTCGAACGCATCCATCTCGATATTGATGGGCCGCGCCACCGCGCGCCATTGCCGCCGTTTCACATAGATGTCGTAGCGGATGCGAAAGTATCGCTCCAGCACGACCCTATACTGTTTTCTGTTGGCCCAGGTGACAACCTTGATCCGAACCATGACGCCTCCAGGCGTCGGGGAGTAGGTTACCGCACCCTGGATTCCGTATGCCGGAATTCCGGTATTGCTAGATCTGAATTTCCTGCCTGCGCAATGCCTTCACGATGGCATGTGCGACGTTGATGGCATCGAGCTTGACGCGGATATTGCGATGGTGGCTTTCGACCGTGTTTGTCGTCACCCCGAGGATACAGGAAATATCCTCAGTCGATTTGCCTTGGGCGCTCCACTGGAGGAGTTCGCGCTCCCGCGGCGTCAAGGGCGCTGTTTCCCCCTCCCCGCGTTTGGTCTGCAGGCCACTCAGCTTGCGAAACGTGTGGACGCAGAGCGTCTCGATCAAAGGCAGAGCGTCCGGTGGAATCTCGATGCGGTCGCTTGCCGCCGTCACCACAGCTGGGCCGGCGAGCGGGAGATGGATGGGGACGCACAGCCCATCCTTCAGACCGAATTCTGCCGCCTCGTCCATGACCAGGCGCCCGCGGGCCGTTAGGCCGTCCGCTGACAGTTCATGCCAAAGGAAGGGTTCCGCAGTGTGGCGGCTGCGCGCTGCGCAAGGATCGCTAAGGAAGTGACCTTCGGATTTGTAGCGCATGAACCACTCGCGTGGCCATCCGTCCCAGAGAATCGCGCGATCCCATTCGCTGTCGTGCGGGACTGGCAGTCCTGTTATGAGAAAGCTGTGAAGGCCATATGTTTCGAGAGCGACACGAAAGATCTGGAGAACCCTGTCAGGCGAGTTCGCGAAATCGATTTCCGAAATCGTAGCGAAAAGCTCCAAGACGACCGCGTTGTTCATTGATAGACCTCGACAGGTCCTGCAACGTCGGCTTCGATTTAAGGGCGCATCGCGAGCGGGTTCAACGCCAAGAGCGACGAATGTATACTAAACGAGTCGTGTTGATCTATTGTTTCGACACAGGTCGCTTCGACTAGGCCCGGTCGTCGCTGCTCTGGCGTCTCGCTGATCGCCGCGCGCGATTGTCAGGAATTCTCGCCGTTATCAGTTCCTGTGGTTCAACACCCAAGGCGTTCGCGAGGACCTCAAGCGTGTCCAATGTGGCGTTTCGCCGTCCCGCTTCCACGCTGCTGATATAGGCCCGCGTGCGCCCCGAGACGAAAGACAATTGTTCCTGCGACAGCTTTCTTTCCCTGCGGAGCCGCTGCACGTTCAGACCCAACACAGCGCGGAGTTTCATCCCGCGAAAAGTGCAGCGATGCACACTATGGTGCGACACACTCTAGTGAACATTCGGCATTGACAGGGGCACTATTGCCTGTTTGAACCGGCTGGCGATCGAACGACGCTGCGGTGAGGAAAAGCGATGCCCGGCCAGCAACTTGGCAAGCTTGTAGCAGACGTGTCGCAAGCTACCGAAGGTCGACCAACGCCAGAGAGCCATCAGCCCAAAGGGCGCTCGGCGCAGGGCGCTTCCATCATTGCCGGATTCACCTGCATCCGCTGTGGCGCTTCCCTTCCAGCCACCGTCGAGATCGACTCCAAAGGCTGTCCGGCTTGCCATGAAACCGCCCCAGCCAACCTCAGGCCGGTCTATGTGAGGCCCGCCGACCCAGGCTCGATCGCAGCCAATGCGCCGCGATCCTTGTGGCGCTATGCCCATGCCCTGCCATGCGCGGTCGAGGATTCCGTCTCGCTTGGGGAAGGTCAGACGCCTTTGATTGAAGCGACCCGGCTCGGCAAAATGTTGGGTTTTGCGAATCTCGCCATCAAGGACGAGAGCCGAAACCCGACCTGGTCGCACAAAGACCGGTTCTCGACTGTGGCGGTGTCGGTCGCGCGGGCACAGGGGGCAAGGGTGGTGGCCACCGCCTCGTCCGGCAATGCCGGAGCATCGCTTGCCGCCTACGCCGCGTGCGCCGGTCTGCAATGTGTCGTCACGACCTTTGCCGGGTCGGCCGGAGCGATGCTGGCGCAAATCAGGAAATACGGAGCAACGGTTCTGCCGCTCGTCAACAAGATGGATCGCTGGACCATGCTTGCCGAGGCCGCGTCACGTTATGGCTGGTTCGTCACATCGCCCTATCGCGCTCCCGTTGTCGGAAGCCACGCCCTCGGCATCGAGGGCTACAAGACCATCGCCTATGAAATCGTCGAGCAGTCGGGCGGCGTCGCCCCCGACTGGTGTGCGTTGCCCGTCTGTTACGGCGATGCGCTGTCCGGTCTCTGGGCGGGCTTCCAGGAGCTGTTCGCTCAGCGCGCGATCACGCGATTGCCCAAGATGGTTGCGGCCGAGGTGCATGGGTCGCTGGCGCAGGCGCTCGTCACCGGCAGCGACAGGGTCGACGAGCTCAACATGGCATTTGAGAGCCTTGCCGTCTCGATCGGCGCGCCACGCAGCACCTATCAGGCGCTCAAGGCGCTGCGCGAGTCCTCCGGCCGCGCCGTACCGGTGCACAATGATGGGCTGGTCGCGATGCAGGAGCGATTGGCACGCAGCGAGGGTATTTTCGCCGAACTGGCGTCGGTCACGCCTCTTCTTGCGGTCGCAAAGCTGCGCGAAGAGGGCGTCATTGCTTCGGAGGAGCGCGTGGTCGCAGTCGCCACTGCGAGCGGATTGAAGGACCTCGATCGATCGGTCGCCCACCCAGCGGAGAACACCATCTTTCGGTCGACGGACGAGGCCTGGGAGTGGCTTGGCCGCAAAGACGCCAGGCTGATGATGCAGCTGGCATAGCCAGTCACCGGCCATCAGCGACTGAATCCTTCGTCTCGAAATCGAGCGTGGAGGACCTGGCCGAGGCCCCGTCTCGCCCAAGGGAACCGCGTCCAGTCCGCCTCGGAAGCGGGCTCGATGGCCGTGAGCAGTATGGGTTCGGACGGCGGCGTGCCTGGCCAGCCGGGCAACGAAGCAAGCCACGCATCATCGAAAACCGTTTCGGCGTAACGGTGACCCTCGTCCGCCATGATGACCGCCACCCGGGCGCCAGGACGGCTTCTGGCAGCCCATTTTGCAACAAGGGCGGCGGCGCCACTGGTCGGGCCCTGGAAGATGCCGTGCTCGCGCAACAGGCGACGGGCCTCCCCGAAGGCCGGATAGGCGCCGACCCAGTGAATTTCATCGACGAGGTCGTGGCGGAGGTTGCCGGGAATCAGGCTGTTGCCGAGACCGCGCAGCATCCGTTTGCCGGCCGGCTGTCCAAACAGGACGCTGCGATGGGTGTCGACCGCGATGATGACAAGATGCGGAAAGACCGCGCGCAGAAAGGCCCCCGTCCCGCATAGCGAACCGCCGCTCCCAACGCAACCGACCAGACAATCGATCTTACCGATCCTCCGAACCAGCAGTTCGGCCAGACGGGCATAGGCAAGCGCGTTTCCTGGATTGTCATATTGCTGCGGCCAGAAGCAATCCATTTCCTTCTGCCGAATATCCTCGAGCCGCTGCAGGCGCCGCAGCTGATCGCCATTGCCGTCGGGGTCTTCGGTAATGATGATGGTAGCGCCGATCCCCTCCAGGCGCGCCCGATACTTCGCATCGATGAGGCTCGAAGCGGTGATCAGTGTGAGCCGGTAGCCCCGGGCGGCCGCCAGCAGTGCGAGAGCCATGCCGAATGTGCCCGAAGTCGTCTCGACGATTCGCATACCGGTCTGGAGCGCGCCATCGGCTGCGGCGCGGTCCAGAATGTGTCGCGCCGGCATGAGCTTCATCAGGGGGAAGGCTGCTGCGAACAGATTGGGAGACAGCACGGCCATGCGAGGGGTCTCGAGCGCGCGGAAATAGTCGGCTTCAAAGGCTACCATTTTGCGCCGTCGTCGTTGATCTGGTGAATTTCGACATCGCGGAAGCCGGATCGCTCTGCCGATGCTGCGACGCGGCCGGCGCGATGCCGTAAATCCCTGCCGGTACGGTCGAAGAGAATGCCGAGCAATGAGCCGCTATGCGCCACCTGGACGCCGCAGGCGCCGGCTTCCTCGGCGATCTCGAGGACCCGTTCGAAGTGCTGCTTGGGCAGGTGCCGCTGACTGATGCGCGCGCTGGCGGTCGCCGCAAGCCCAAGGCAGTCGGGATCCTGATACCGGACCGCGCGGGCGATCAACGCGCGCAGGACGCGGAACTGTTGTATCTCCAGGCGGTCATAGCGTGCCGGCGCCAGTTGCAACGTGTCGATCGGCTGGACGCCATCTGGCTTGAAGCCGACCAGAAGCAGGGGCGGCAACGTGCCGCCGAAATCCTCCAAGACGATGCCCTCCCGCTGCGCGAAGAGGACAGCGTGACCGTCAAAGGCTATGGCGTCGCTGGCTCGCTCGGCGGCGACCGCGAGCTGGCCGATGCGGGAGGGCTGCAGCTGGGCGTTGTGGGCCGCCGCGACAGCGCGAATGGAGGCGACGACATCCGCGGTCGAGGAACCGTAGCCATGACCCACCGGAATATCGCTCTCGATGCAAAGTGTTCCTCCGTCGGCGATGTCGAGGTGGTCGAGTGTCAGACGGGCAGCCAACCCCGCTTTGGTCTTGCTCTCCGGAAATGCGGTTAGGGCGAGTGCGCCTGTGAGCTTAAACGTCGCCCTCGAGGTCAGCCGGGCGAGCGGGAGAGTGACCAGGCCCCGATGAAGCCGCCCGGTTTCATCTTCGAAGACCCCCTGCAACAGTTCTCCGTGGTGACCGATCGCCGTTCCGAAGCCGCGCCGGAACGAGGGCCCATCATCGCGTACCGATTTGCCGTCTCCAGCCACGATCCAATCCCAGCGATCCGCGTCTGGAGTAAAAAATGGCGTCGCGAATGCCAGCCCGCCGTCATCGGATTCCGGCATTGACCAAGATCCGCCCGGTCGCGGCCCGCGAGTCCGATTCAGGCGACGAACCCCTGATGTCGAAGAGCCGCTCCTGCTCGCCGTTGCAGAGGCGAGACTTACGGCCGTAGGAATTGGAGCAGGTATTCATCGAGGTTGACATCCACCTCTCGGCATTCAGCGTTTGTCCGGACGGGACCGACGTTCGCACACCACCGCGGAGCGCCAGACCGGCAATGCGACGGCCTATCGGCGTATACCAGGGGCGGCGCGCCAAATGGCGGGACCACCGGCAGGACGATCGCAATCTCGTCTTCCGGCGATTGGAGCGACGCGGCGGTGAAGCACTCATGCAATCACCATGCCGGAGGTCGGATCCGGTTGGGTCAGCTCCCGGCAACGCCGAGCGATACGCCATCGAAGGACCGGCAGTCGGGGAAACCGCGTCGGCCAGGGCCGGGAAGGGAAGATGTGGATGTTTGGCGACCGTCCACGACGTTTACGTGGGCGCAATCGAGCCGTAGCTCCAATGTCGATCGGTCACCGGCACTCCTCCAGGGCGCGTCGACAAGCACGGACCGAGCGGCTTCCGATTGGCCTGATCTGGCCGAAGGCCGGCTGCGCCTCGATCGCCTATGACGCAACAGCGTCGTCGGAACTTTCTTCCCCTGGCGGCCGGGCCGCCATTCCTCGCGAAGCAAGAAAGTCTCGCCTCAGCTGTCCAGCCCTTCGGGTGCGCCGCCGATCGCCTTCCGCCGGACGATGGCCATCGAAGCCGCATGGTGCGGCTCGATAGCACCAAGGAGAAATGACATGGCTACCATCGGCACCTTCAAGAAGTCCGGCAACGAGTACACCGGTGAAATCGTCACCCTGACAGTCCACGCCAAGAACGTCCGCATCACCCCCGAAACCCGCTCCACCGGCGACAACGCGCCGAGCCACCGGGTCTTCGTCGGGAAAGCGGAAATCGGCGCCGCCTGGGCAAAGCGCTCCAACGAGGGCCGCGACTATCTGGGCCTGAAGCTCGACGATCCCAGCTTCACCGCTCCGATCTTCGCGAATCTCTTCGATGACGAGACAGGCGAAAGCTACAGCCTCATCTGGTCCCGCCCCAGCCGCCGAAACGGGGAGTGACGTCTCCGATCCGCTCTCGCCCGACGCGGTCGGGCGAGAGCCTTCGACCGAACCTAAGTCGAATCGGATCGTCTTGTTAGGCGCACGCC
>CAJPFN010000088.1 GCA_905339215.1 Rhizobiaceae bacterium | reverse complement strand
GTCGCAATCGCGCCCCGTTCTCGGCTTCACCGCACGCGAGCGGCAGATCGTCATGCATCTGGGCGAAGGCCGGACCTCCAAGGACATCGCGCGGCTGTTGAAGATCTCGCCGCGCACGGTAGAAGCCTATCGCGCCCGGCTTCTGAAGAAATTCGCCGCGAACAACGTCGCCGAACTCCTATCTCACGTCGGCGGCATGCCGCACTGAGGCGAGGCCAGCGGCCTGCCGAGCCCGGCCCTGTCAGTCCGGGCGGCGTAGCGCGAGGTAGATGCTGTTGCACCACTCGCCGGCGACCAGCCAGGTGCGCTCGGCGCGGCCGGTCTCGCGGAAGCCGGCGCGTGCGAGAAGGGCAAGCGAGGCGGCATTGCGCGGATCGACATCGGCCGTGATCGCCGGCAGCGCGTGGCGGCCGAAGATCCACGGCAGCACCGCGCGCAGCGCCTCGCCGGCGATGCCGCGGCGCCAGATGCCCGGGTGGAAGATGAAGCCGATCTCCGGAAGTTGCCAGCAGCCGATCTTGCCGACCACACCGCCCTCGAACTCGACGAGGAAGTCGTCGCTCACGTCGGCCGGCGCCGCGATCATGTCGCCGAGCCAATCGCGGGTCTGATCGACCGTCGCATGCGGCGGCGTCGACCAGTAGCGCATGGCGCGCGGGTCGGAGAGGACGGCATGGATGTCCTCGAGGTCGCCGTGCCGGGCGCGGCGCAGGAGGAGGCGCTCGGTGCGGATCGTGTCCATCGGTGGGAGCCCACAGTCGGATACGGCCTCAGACGTGCTGGCCGCCGTTGATGTGGATCTCGGAGCCGGTGACGTAGGACGCCTGCGGCGAGCACAGGAAGTAGATGATGTCGGCGACCTCGGACGTGGCGCCGAGCCGGCGCAGCGGGATGGTCTCGACGATCTTGTCGGTGCCCGGCGACAGAATCGCGGTGTCGATCTCGCCGGGCGCGATGGCGTTAACGCGGATGCCGTGCGGGCCGAAGTCGGCGGCCATCTCGCGGGTCAACGAGCCGAGCGCGGCCTTCGACGTCGCATAGGCCGTGCCGGCGAAGGGGTGCACCCTGGTGCCGGCGATCGAGGTGACGTTGACGATCGAGCCCTTCGCCGTCGCCAGTTCCTTGAACAGTCCGCGGGCGAGCATGATCGGGGCGAAGAAGTTGACCTGGAAGACATCGCGCCAGACATGCATGGGCGTGTCCAGCGAGTTCATCCGGCCGCCGTCCTTCAGCTTGGGCGAGATGCCGGCGTTGTTGACCAGGGCGTCGAGACGGCCGCCATCGTTCTCGAGGCGGTGGCGGATTTCGGCAACGGCGACACCGACGTCCTCCGGGTCCGACAAATCCACCTTGATGTGATCCTCAGGGCCTGCCGGCCACGGGCAGTCCTCGGCGAAGGCCTGGCGGGAGCACGTGATCACACGCCATCCTTCACGCGAGAAACGCTTCACGGTGGCATGGCCGATGCCACGGCTGGCACCGGTGAGGACAATGGTCTTGCGTGTCGCGGCTTCGCTCATGCGATCCTCCAGCCGCCGCTATGTAGCGGAACGCCCGCGGCGTGGCGAGGGGGCGCGACGTCGCGGAGCGCGTCAGTTGCCGAGGATCGCGTCAAGGATCGTTGACGGCTTCTTCTGCGGCTTGCCGCCGACTTCCGCGCGCGGCCGCGGAATTGAGGCCGTCCGGCCGTCATCGGTTACGCCGCCGCCTGCCATCTCGGGCATCGAGGACCTGTGCACGGAAGAAGGTGTTTCCGAGCCGGCATCCATCGCGGCCTCGCCGACGCCGCGCGGCGGCACCGGCTGGTCGTCCGTGCCGGCGATTGCGCCGTTCCAGGTGCCAGGCAAGCGCGCCACCGGCACGCCCTCATGAGCGGCGACCATGAACTCGTGCCAAACCTTAGCCGGCAAAGAGCCGCCGGTGATGTTTTTCGTCGGGGTGCCGTCGTCGTTGCCCATCCACACGCCGGTGGTGAGGTTGGCGGTATAGCCGATGAACCAGGCATCGCGCGAATTCTGGCTGGTGCCGGTCTTACCGGCCGCCGGCCAGGCGAAATCGGCCTTACGCGCCGTGCCGTCCTTCAGCGTCTGGGTCATCATCGAGTTCATCATGCCGACGACCTCGGATCTCAGTACGCGTGGAATGTGGCCGCCCGCGTTGTCGTAGAGCACCTCGCCCGAGACCGTGGTGACGCGGCGGACGAAATGCACGTCCGGGCGGTAGCCGCCGTTGGCGAAAGGCACGTATGCCGCGGTCAGCTCGAGCGGCGTCACCTCGGATGTGCCGAGTGCTATCGAGGTGTTGGCCTGGAGGCTGGATTCGATGCCCATGCGGTGGGCGGTCTCGACGACTGTCGCCGGGCCGACCTCCATGGCGAGCTGCGCAGCGACGGAGTTCAGCGACTTGGCCAGCGCGGTCGTCAGGGTCACCTTGCCATAGTACTTGCCGTTGTAGTTCTCGGGCGTCCACTTGCCGATGCGGATCGGCGCGTCGTTGCGCACCGAGTCGGGCGTGCGCCCCTGCTCGAGCGCGGCGAGGAAGACGAAGGGCTTGAAGGCCGATCCAGGCTGGCGGCGTGCTTCGGACGCTCGGTCGAACTGGCTCGAGGCATAGTCGGCGCCGCCGATCATGGCGCGGACCGCGCCGGTGTTGTCGATCGAGACGAGCGCGGCCTGGCTGACGTTGAGCTTCTTGCCGCTCTCGTCGAGCAGGCGCCGGATCGACTTCTCGCCGAGCTTCTGCAGGGTGAGGTCGATGGTGGTGTCGACGATGACGTCGGTACGGACTTCGCCGATGAGGGTGGGCAGTTCCTCCATGACGCGGTCGGCGACGTAGTTCTCCGAACCGGTCCAGAAGGCAGCGGTGCGGGTCGCCGGTGCGCTCATCGCCGTCGACAGCTCGCGATCGCCGATCATCTGCTCGTCACGCATGGCGGCGAGCACGAGCTGGGCGCGCTCTTCCGCGGCCTTGGGATCGCGGGCGGGCGACAGACGCGATGGCGCCTTGAGCAGGCCGGCGAGCAGAGCCGCCTCGGCAAGCGTGACGTCGCGGGCGGATTTGGCGAAATAGCGGCGCGAGGCCGCCTCGACGCCATAGGAACCGGAGCCGAAATAGACCCGGTTCAGATACATCTCGAGTATCTGGTCCTTTGTGTGCTTCTGCTCCAGCCAGAGCGCCAGCAGCACCTCCTGCACCTTGCGCTCGATCGTCCGGTCCGGCTTGAGGAAGAGGTTCTTCGCGAGTTGCTGTGTCAGCGTCGAGCCGCCCTGGGTGAAGCGGCCGCGGGTGATGTTCTCGAACATCGCCCGGGCGAGGCCGAGCGGATCGATGCCGAAGTGGGAATAGAAGCGGCGGTCCTCGATCGCCATCACTGCCTGGGGGATATAGGGCGACATTTCGTGCAGGCCGACCGCTTCACCCCCAGTCATACCGCGGTTGGCGACGAGCCGCCCGTCGACGGAGACGATGCGAACATTGGGCGGACGGTCGGGAATTGCCCAGGTCGTGGCGCTGGGCATGCGCGCGCCATAATACGCGACGAGGCCGACGCCGCCGATACCGGCCCAGAGCGCCAGCACGAGGCACCAGTAGACGAGACGGCCGAACAGCCCGGCGGAGCGGCGGCCCCGGCCCCTAGCGCGCGACTTGCCGCGCGGGGACCTGGCTTTCTTCGCCGATTTGCGGCGACCCGTCGGGACGACGCGATCGTCCTCGCTCACCGACAGGCCACTGGACCTGCGGCGCGCAGGTTCGTCGAATGTCGGCTCGATGCGTTTGCGGTTGGCCAATGTCCGGTCCCCGTGCGGGCAGAGCCCTCGGCGCTTCGGGTGGACAGTAAATACGGCGATTTAAGGGGCCGTTAAGGGGTCGGCGCCGGCGCGACCGCCATGACGATTGCCCTCGCCCCTGCCGGCGAGAGCGCGCATCGCGGCTAGCCGCGGCGGCGACCGCGCTTCAGCTCGGCCCGACGGTGAATCTCCACTCGTCGAAGTTGTTCTTGAAGAACGAAAACGTCTCGCCGACGCCCTTGCGGGTCTCCTCGATCCGTCCGTCATTGTGCCAGACGCGGAACGAGTATTCCATTCGCACGGGGCACTCGCTGTACCTCGGACTGCCATACTTGATGGGTCCGAAGCTGAAATCGCCAACGTCGGCGATCTGCCAGGTCTCGCGCTGGGATGGGGACCACCAGTCCTCCAGGATGTAACGCTCGACCGAGGCACGCACTTCGTTCTCGGTGGGGCAGCCGGCGGGCGGTGCGGCGGTGGCGCTGCCCGAGAAGACACAACCGGCGATCACGATGCCCGCCAGATGGATTGCAGACTGCTTACGCATTCCTCCCCCCTTTTATCCCCCGCCCTCAGGCCAAGGTCGCCTTCACGATCGCGTCGAGGATCGCGGTGACGCGCTGTCTTCCGGGCAACGCGTCATGGCCGAAGACAGGCCCGAAGCGCACCACGGTGAGCGCCTCAAGCAACATGTCAGCGATTTCCTTGCGATCCTTCTGCAGGTCGAAGCCGGACACGGCCTGATCCGCCAGCCGCATCAGGTCCTGCGGCTCGACGTCCATTGTGCCGGCTGCGCTGAGGCGGCGCAGTTCGGCGACTGCTTCCACCGCTGCCGTGTGCTGGCCCATGGCCCATCCTCCCGACCCGGCGCCAATCTAGCCCATCTTACGCTGGGGAAACAGGTGGTATTCCACCGTAACCGGCGTATCAGCCGACAAGCCTGACCGGCGCGGCGGGAGCGGTTCCGGAAATGGTGAGGGCAGCCGCCGGCGCGAAGGCCGGCGGCTGCGAGTCCGGCTCAGGCCGCCTTCTTCGCCTTCTGGTTGGCGACGGCGTCGGCGATGCCGGTGAGCGCCTCGTCGGTCTTCGATTCCTCGGCGAGCGTCTGCGCGAGCAGCCGGGCGGCGTCCTGCATGCCGAGTTCCTGTGCCCAGCGCTTCAGCGTGCCGTAGCGGGTGATCTCGTAGTGCTCGACGGCCTGGGCGGCGGACACGAGGCCGGCGTCGAGCGCGGGCGAGCCCTTGAACTCGTCCATGATCTCCTCGCCTTCCTCGATGATGCCGTCGATGGCGGGGCAGACCTTGCCGCGAGCCTTCTTGCCGAGGATCTCGAAGACCTTCTGCAGGCGCTCGACCTGGCCTTCGGTCTCGTCCTCGTGCTTCTCGAAGGCAGCCTTCAGCTCCGGCGACTGCGCCGCCTTCGCCATCTTCGGCAAGGCCTTCAGGATCTTGCGTTCGGCGTAGTAGATGTCCTTCAGCGTATCGAGGAACAGATCGTCCAGCTTCTTCTCGGCCACGGCGGTTCTCCTGTCGAAAGGGCGGTAATGACGCCTTTCAACTCGCGCGCCGCCGGGCGGTTCCCCGCCGCGGACCAAGAATCGGATCAGCTGTGGGCGAAGATGTCCTCTTCGTCCCAACCCATCAGGTCGAGCTTCGCCCTGGTCGGCAGGAAGCGGAAGCAGGCCTCGGCCTCGGCGCGGCGGCCGTCACGGTCGAGCCGCGCGACGAGCGCGTCGCGCAGCCGGTGGAGATAGAGGACGTCTGACGCCGCGTAGTCGAGCTGGTCGGGGGTCAACGTCTCGGCCGCCCAATCGGAGGACTGCTGCACCTTGGACAGGCTGATGCCGAGCAGTTCCGAGCAGATGTCCTTCAGCCCGTGGCGGTCGGTGTAGGTGCGCGTCAGCCGAGAGGCGATCTTCGTGCAGAACACCGGCTCCGGCATGACGCCGAAGGCATGAAAGAGCACGGCGAGGTCGAAGCGGCCGAAATGAAACAGCTTCGTCACCTTCGCGTCGCCGAGCAGGCGGGCGAGGTTCGGCGCCGTCTTCTGTCCCGCGGCGATCTGGACGACGTCGGCCGTGCCGTCGCCGGGCGACAACTGGACGACGCACAGCCGGTCGCGATGCGGGTTGAGGCCGAGCGTCTCGGTGTCGATGGCGACAGCTTCGACATCGTAGCGGGAAAGGTCGGGCAGGTCGCCCTTGTGGAAACGCACGGTCATGGCCGCCTCCTTACGCCCTGCGGGATACGGCATCGAGGATGCGCGCCCAGGATTTCTGTCCCTTGTGGAACGACTTCAGGTCGTATTTCTCGTTGGGCGAATGGATGCGGTCGTCGGAGAGGCCGAAGCCGACCATGAGCGATTCCATGCCGAGGTATTTCTGGAAGTCGCCGACGATCGGGATCGAGCCGCCCATGGCGATCATCACCGCCGGCTTGCCCCATTCGTCGGAAAGCGCGTCCTTGGCCTTGGTCAGGAACGGCGAGTCGTAGGAAAGCTGGATGGCCGGCGAGCCGCCATGCGGGTGGAACTCGACCGAGCAGTCGGCGGGGATGCGCGCCTCGACGAAGGCGCGGAAGGCGGCGCGGATCTTCGCCGGATCCTGCTTGTGCACCAGGCGGAAGGAGACCTTGGCCGAAGCTTCCGCGGCGATCACAGTCTTGAAACCCTTACCGGTGTAGCCGCCGGAAATGCCGTTGAACTCGGCGGTCGGCCGCGCCCAGACCAGCTCCAGCACGGAGCGGCCCTTCTCGCCGGAGGGGATCGACAGGCCGATCGGCCCGAGGAAGCTCTCGGCCGTCTCGCCGAGGCTCTCCCACGACTTCAGGACCTGCGTCGGCGTCTCCTCGACGCCGTCGTAGAAGCCGGGAATGGTGACGCGGCCATCGGCGTCGTGGATGTCGGCGAGGACCTTGGCCAGGATGCGGATCGGATTGGCGGCGGCGCCGCCGAACTCGCCGGAGTGCAGGTCGCGGTTCGCCGCCTTGACAGTGATCTCCTCGCCGACGAGGCCGCGCAGCGCGATCGAGATCGCCGGCGTGTCCTGGTCCCACATGCCGGTGTCGCAGACCATGGCGAAGTCGGCCTTCAATTCGGCGGCGTTGGCCTCGAGGAAGGGCTTCAGCGACGGCGAGCCGGATTCCTCCTCGCCCTCGAAGAGCAGCGTGATGGCGCAGGGCAGCGAGCCGTGGATCTCCTTCCAGGCGCGGCAGGCCTCGACGAACAGCATCAGCTGCCCCTTGTCGTCGGAGGAGCCGCGCCCGGTGATCACCTTGCGGCCGGGCTCGAGTTCCTTCACCGCGGGATCGAACGGATCGCTGGTCCACAGCTCCAGCGGGTCGACCGGCTGCACGTCGTAGTGGCCGTAGAACAGCACGTGCGGCGCGCCCGCCGGCCCGGCATGATGGGCGACGACCATCGGATGGCCGGGCGTGTCGCGCACGCTCGCGTCGAAGCCGATCGTCTTCAGGTCAGCGACCAGCCACTCCGCCGCCTTTCGACAGTCGTCGGCATAGGCGGGATCGGTCGAGATCGACCTGATGCGGACGTAATCGAACAGCCGTGCGAGGCTCTTGTCGAGGTCGGCGTCGAGGCGGTCGAGGACGGGGGCGAGCGGCATTTCAAGCAACCTCACAGTGCGTTTCCGTTCGAGCGGATACGGCGGGCCGCGGATGTCCGGCCCGGCATCTGGTTCCGGTTAGAGGCCAAGAACCGGGCGGAACGCAAGTAGGGGACGGTAGGCCAGGCGAAAAACTTGCCTAGACATCGTCGGTGCCGGGCGGCGCGTAGACAGCGATCGCCTCGGGGTGGACCATGAACCTGGCCGGCGTCGCCGTGACGATCTCGCCGTCGGTATTGACCGGCTGCGGCCGCCTGGTGCGCACGTCGAACTGAACGCAGCGCGCGGTGCGCACCTCGTCCCAGGCGCCGTGGGTGCCGGCCCGGAAGGAGCGCAGCATCAGAGCCAGCTTCCAGACGTTGCGCATTTCCAGGCTGTAGAGGTCGAGGTAGCCGTCGTCGATGGCCGCGCTCGCCTCGACGACGTTGCCGCCGCCGTAGTGCCGGCCGTTGCCGACGGCGATCTGGAAGGTGCGCGCCTTGACCGTCTCGCCCTTCTCGGTGATCCAGGCGGTGAACGGCCGCGCCTTCACGAGCACGCGCGACGCGGCGATGGCGTAGCCCAGCCGGCCCCAGCGGCGCTTCAGCTCCGGCCGCAGGCCCGCGGCGAGTTCGGTGCTGAGGCCGACGCTGGCAACGTTGAAGAAGGCGTGGCCGTTGACCGAACCGAGGTCGATGCGCCGCTCGTAGCCGCCGACGACGAGGTCGGCCGCCTGGAGCGGGTCCAGGGGGATGCCGAGGGTGCGGGCGAGGTCGTTGGCGGTGCCGAGCGGGATGATGCCCATCGGCAGCCCGCTTTCCATGACGGCCATGGCGCCGGCGGAAACGGTACCATCGCCGCCGCCAATGACGATGCAGTCGGTCTTTTCGCGCAGACGGACGATGTCGCGCGCCAGTTCGGGCAACACCGAAAAGGCCTCGACGGTTCCCTCCAGCCCGCCCAGGGCGAGTCTGTCGCGTATGGCGTCGATCCCGGCCGCGCCGCGGCGCGCCTTCGGATTGACGAGCAGGAGGGCGCGGCGCCGGACGGTCGCGGATCGGTTCGAAGACGTCTTGATCACTGTCACACCCAAAAAAATGCCGCCGTGGTGGAGGGGGGACCACGGCGGCTTTACTCGAAACGATGCGGCAGCCCGGAGAGGGGGATGAGGCTGCCGCACTTTCCGGAGAAGGCGGGGGACGGGCCTTTGTTCCGGAACCGGCGAAAAAACCGCCGATGACCGTCATTTGGTCCCCGGAAATGGGCGATTCAAGGGCGCCAAGATTACAAGTTCGTAACATAGGCGTGATTGCGCGACCATTTCTGCCGACCAGCTTCTCTGCTGACAGAGGCCGCCGCTTTGCCGTGGACAGGCTTTCGCCCCCGCGCTACCCGTTGTCGCCATGAAAAAGGGCGACCACCTCTTCCTCGTCGACGGCTCCGGCTACATCTTCCGCGCCTACCACGCGCTGCCGCCGCTCAACCGCAAGTCCGACGGCCTGCCGACCAGCGCCGTACTCGGCTTCTGCAACATGGTGTGGAAGCTGATCCGCGACGCGCGCGACACCGACGTCGGCATCACGCCGACGCATTTCGCCGTCATCTTCGACTATTCGGCGAAGACGTTCCGCAACGAACTCTATCCCGAATACAAGGCCAACCGCGCGCCGCCGCCGGAGGATCTCATCCCGCAATTCGGCCTGATCCGCCAGGCGACGCGGGCCTTCGACCTGCCCTGCATCGAGATGGAGGGTTTCGAGGCCGACGATCTGATCGCGACCTATGCGCGGCTCGCCAGCGAGGCCGGCGGCGACACCACCATCGTGTCATCCGACAAGGACCTGATGCAGCTCGTCGGGCCGACGGTCAGGATGTACGACCCGATGAAGGATCGCGAGATCAACATTCCCGAGGTCGTCGAGAAATGGGGCGTGCCGCCGGAGAAGATGATCGACCTGCAAGCGCTGACCGGCGATTCGATCGACAATGTGCCCGGCGTGCCGGGCATCGGGCCGAAGACGGCGGCGCTGCTGCTCGAGCAGTTCGGCGACCTCGACACGCTGCTCGCCCGTGCCGGCGAGATCAAGCAGGACAAGCGCCGCCAGGCGATCATCGACAACGCCGACAAGGCGCGCATCTCGCGCGACCTCGTGCGGCTGAAGAACGACGTGCCGGTGGCGGAAGGGATCGACGAGTTCGAGTTGAGGCCGCCGAATGGGCCGAAGCTGATCGCCTTCCTCAAGGCGATGGAGTTTTCCACGCTGACGCGGCGCGTGGCGGAGGCGTCGGGCGTCGAAATTGCCGACGTCGAGCCGGCCGAGGTCAAGGTCGAGTGGGGTGCTACTGCGCACGGTCCGGACATGGGCACGGCTTCCCTCCCCCTCGAAGGGCGAGCGGGGTCGGGCGAGACAGGCGCCGGCACCGCGAGCGCGCCGTCAGCCGGGGCGACCCCACCCGGCCCTCCGGGCCACCCTCCCGTCAAGGGGGAGGGAACGCCAGCCGCACTCGCCGCCCGCCGCGCCGAGGCGGCGGTCGCGGCGAAGATCGACGTCGACGCCTATCACTGCATCCGCGACCTGCCGACTCTCGAGGCCTGGGTCGCCGAGGCGATCGAGGAGGGGATCGTCGCCTTCGACACCGAGACCACCTCGCTCGATCCGATGCAGGCCGAGCTCTGCGGCGTGTCGCTGGCGATCCGGCCGGGCCGCGCCTGCTATGTGCCGCTCAGCCACAAGAGCGGCCGCGGCGACCTGCTCGGCGGCGGGCTGGTAGAGGGCCAGATCCCGATCCGCGACGCGCTGGCAGTGCTGAAGCCGCTACTCGAGCACGACGCGGTGCTGAAGATCGCGCAGAACCTGAAATACGACCTGGTGGTGATGAACCGCCACGGCATCGACGTCGCGCCCTACGACGACACGATGCTGATCTCCTACGTGCTCGACGCCGGCAATCCCGGCGGCCACGGCATGGACTTCCTGTCGGAGAAGTGGCTCGGCCACAAGACGATCCACTACAAGGACGTCGCCGGCTCGGGCAAGGCGGCGACCACCTTCGACTTCGTCGAGCTCGACCGCGCCACCCGCTACGCGGCGGAGGACGCCGACGTGACGCTCAGGCTGTGGCAGGTCTTGAAACCGCGGCTGGCAGCGCAGGGGCTGGTGTCGGTCTACGAGCGGCTGGAACGGCCGCTGGTGCCGGTTCTTTCACACATGGAGCAGCGCGGCATATCGGTCGACAGGCAGATCCTGTCGCGTCTTTCGGGAGAACTCGCCCAGGGAGCGGCGCGGATCGAGGACGAGATCTACGCGCTGATCGGCGAACGCATCAATATCGGCTCACCGAAGCAGCTCGGCGACATATTGTTCGGCAGGATGGGCCTGCCCGGCGGCTCGAAGACCAAGACCGGCCAGTGGTCGACCTCGGCGCAACTGCTGGAAGACCTTGCCGCGGAAGGCCACGAGCTGCCGCGCAAGATCGTCGACTGGCGCCAGCTGACCAAGCTGAAGTCGACCTATACTGACGCGCTGCCCGGATACATCCATCCCGAGACGAAAAGGGTGCACACCTCCTACGCGCTGGCGGCGACGACGACCGGGCGGCTGTCGTCGTCGGAGCCGAACCTGCAGAACATCCCGGTGCGCACGGCGGAAGGCCGCAAGATCCGGACCGCCTTCGTCGCCGAGAAAGGCCACAAGCTGGTCTCGGCCGACTACAGCCAGATCGAGCTGCGCGTACTCGCCCACGTCGCCGACATCCCGCAGCTGAAACAGGCCTTCGCCGACGGCGTCGATATCCACGCACTGACGGCGTCTGAAATGTTCGGCGTGCCGGTGGAAGGCATGCCGTCGGAGATCCGCCGCCGCGCCAAGGCGATCAATTTCGGCATCATCTACGGCATCTCGGCCTTCGGCCTGGCCAACCAGCTGTCGATCCCGCGCGAGGAGGCGGGCGAATACATCAAGCGCTATTTCGAGCGCTTCCCCGGCATCCGCGACTACATGGACACGACCAAGGCGTTCGCCCGCGGGCACGGCTATGTCGAGACCATCTTCGGTCGCCGGGCGCACTATCCCGAAATCCGCTCGTCCAACCCTTCGGTGCGCGCCTTCAACGAGCGCGCCGCGATCAACGCACGCCTCCAGGGCACGGCCGCCGACATCATCCGCCGCGCCATGGTGCGCATGGAGCCGGCGCTGGCCGCCGAGGGCCTCTCGGCGCGCATGCTCTTGCAGGTCCACGACGAGCTGATCTTCGAGACGGTCGAGGACGAGGTCGAACGCACGCTGCCAGTGGTGCAGCACGTGATGGAGAACGCGGCGATGCCGGCGGTGGCGATGTCGGTGCCGCTGAAAGTCGACGCGCGCGCCGCCGACAACTGGGACGAGGCGCACTAAGGGATCCGGCTCCGGCGAAAGGTCCGGCTCATGCGTTGCGAGGAGACCTGACGGCGCGGGACGTCAGCCGGCCTTGGCCGCGCATTTCGCGCAGGTGCCACGGAATTCGAGCACGGCCTTCTTGGTGACGAAACCAGTCGAGGCGACCCAGGCGTCGAGCCGCTCGCCGACCAGCGGGTCGGAGAACTCGGCGACCTGGCCGCACTGGTCGCAGATGGCGAAGGCTGTCATGCGGTGCGGATGGGCGTGGCCATGGTCGTCGGAGCAGGCGACGAAGGCATTCAGGCTCTCCAGGCGATGGACGAAGCCGGCTTTGATCAGCGTGTCGAGGGCCCGGTAGACCTGGAGCGGCGCGCGGAAACCGTATTCCCGCAGCTGGTCGAGCAGCGTGTATGCGCTGAGCGGCCCGGTCGCCGCCTCCAGCCTTTCCAGCACGCGCAACTGGTTTTTGGTGAGTTCTGCCCTTGCCGTCATGACGTCTTCGCTTCCCGCCCGCGGCTTGAGGTTTGGCACGGCGCGGCGGACTTGTCATCAGATAGGGATTCCGCGGCCCCGTTCACGCCGCGGCGAAAAGCAAATTATGGCGGGGCGGCCACACTGGGCTGAACGCCGGCTGAACCGCCTGTTCATCCCCTTCGCGGCCGCCTTTCCGAGCCACCGGCGACGCGATCCAGCGACGTTTCCCATCTTCATGATTCCAGTAGCGAATTCTCACTTTTCGCTGATTGGCGGCCGAGGCGACCGAAGGGGGTTGAAGTCCATATGCGCATTCAAAATACTGCCCTATTGTTCGCCGACACAATTGACGCACGGGAAAGAAGAACGGGCTTGGGAGAACCGATATGCTGACCATGAACAGACGCGTCGTGCTGCTCGGCGCGACGGCGCTGGGTGCCGCCGGCGCGTTGCGCGCGTTTCCGGCAGCCGCGGCCGACCGCACCTACCACGCGCTGCTGATCGCCTGCACGGCCTATCCGAACCTGCCGCCGAAGGTGTCGCTGGTCGGCCCCAACCACGACGCGGTGCTGGTCCGCGACTTCCTGACCAAATCCGCCCCGGTGACCTTCAAGCCGGAGAACGTGACGCTGCTCGCCGACGGCGTTGACGGCGCAGCGGGTTCGCCGACCCATGCGAACATCCTCGCCGCGCTGAAGGCGATCGCCGACAATCCGGACCTTAAACGCGACGACTTCGTCTACCTGCACCTGTCCGGCCACGGCGCCCAGCAGCCGCAGACCCAGGCGGGCAACGAGAGCGACGGGCTCGACGAGATCTTCCTGCCGGCCGACACGGGCAAGTGGGAGAACCGCGAGAAGGGCGTTCCCAACGCGCTCGTCGATGACGATATCGGCGCCGCACTCGACGCCATCCGCGCCAAGGGCGCCTTCGTCTGGACGATCTTCGACTGCTGTCATTCCGGAACCGCGACACGCGCCGCACCCGTCGGCGAGGACGCTGTCGCCGAGCGCAAGGTCGAGTTCCAGGACCTGGGCATTCCGGACTCCGAAATGATCGCGGCCGCGGCGGCCGAGGGCACCCGCGGGGTCGGCGCCGAGCAGGAGAGGACGACCGCCTTCAACCTCGAAACGCCGAGTGGCGGCCAGTCGATCGCCAAGGGCGGGCTGGTCGCCTTCTATGCGGCGCAGACCATCGAGACGACGCCGGAAATGCCGCTTCCCAAGGGCGCCGAGGACGCGGTGAAGTATGGGCTATTCACCTATACGATCTTCTCCAAGCTCGCCGAGAACCCGAACATCACCTACCGCCAGCTCGGCCATGCCGTCCTGCAGCAGTATGCGGCCGATTCCCGCCAGCGGCCGACGCCGCTGTTCGAGGGCGAACTCGACGCGCGTGTGTTCGGCTCCGAGAAGCTTGACACGGTGATGCAGTGGAAGCTCGACGTGAAGGACAATGCCGCCGGCATCGAGGCCGGACGGCTGCACCGCCTGACGCCCGGGACAAAGCTCGCGGTCCTGCCCTCACCGACCTCCGAACTGGCCGAGACGATCGGCTTCGTCGAGATCGTCTCGGCGAAAAACCTGACCAGCACGGTGAAGCCCGTTGAATTCGACGGCAAGCCGGCGGTGAAGCTCGCTGACCTGCCGGCCAACGCCTATGCGCGTCTCGCAGAACTCGCGGTCGACTACAGGCTGGTCGTCGCCCGGCCGGCGGCGTCGGAAGGCCTCGATGACGAGGTGGCGCTGGTCAATGCGATGCTGACCGAACTCGAGGCACAGACAGACAAGCGCTTTGCCATGCAGCTGGTCGAACCGGGCCAGGAAGCGGACCTTCGCTTCGCGGTCCTGCGCGAGAGCGCGATGCCCAGCGCGACCGCCGGCATCGCCGATGCGCCGGCGCTGTTCTTCCTGCCGCCCTCGGGCGAACTGACCGTTTCCAATGGCGCCAGGCCGCCGCTGGTGGCGATCGATGTCGCCAACCCGGCGAAGCTGAAGGACGCGACCGCGGCCAACCTCACCACGATCTACCGGGCGACTGCGCTGTCGCGGCTCGCGGCGGCCAACGACTACAAGCCGGATCAGGTCAGCGTCGAGTTCCTGATCCGGCGCATGGACACCGACACGTTCGAGCCCTTGGTGCCGGCGACGGTGCCGATCGTCAGCCCCGGCGACGAGGTGCACATCAAGGCCCAGAATCTCTCGACGAAGCTGGTCGACATCAACATCCTCTATGTCGGCTCGGACTATTCCATTACCCACATCGACGCACAGCGGCTGGTCGCCGGCGCGTCGGTGGAAGAGGGTTTGCTGGCGTTCACCGATTCGAGCTACGGCATGGAACGGATGATCGCCGTGCTGACCGAGGCGCCACCGCTTTCGGAAATCGAAGACCTGAAGTTCCTCGAGCAGGGCGGCGTTCCGCCGGCGACGCGTTCGGCGGCGGGCGAGACGGGCTTGTGGAACATGCTCGACGACATCGGCATGGCGCCCGCCACGCGCTCGGCGATGAAGCTCGGCGACAAGGGCGGGCCGAAGGGCGGCGTGCTGATCTTCCCGATGGAGACCGTGCCACGCCAGAGCTGACGGCGGCTGATCTGGCGCGCCGCGCCGGCGGCGTGCAATATCGTTCCGTTCCGGCCGGCACCGGCGTGCCGGAAAACAGGGCTTTGGGGTACTGCGGTGAAGAACGTGAATTCGAGGGCTGCGCGATTGAAGGGAGTATCCCTGGCGGCCGCCTCGGCCTTCCTCATGGTGACGGCGGCGGCGGCGCAGGAAAGCTGCGGCCTGTGCGACAAGGTGATCGTTACCAACTCCGACCTGGCCGCCTGCTTCCTGGCGAAATACCAGGAACTCCAGAACGCAGGCAAGGGCGCCATCGTCGTCGATCTGTCGGAGTGCCCCGAATCGCGGGGCGTGGTCGAGGCTCTGCCGCCTCCGGGTGTGACGATCGAGGAGCCGAACCTGCAGTTCATGGTCTCCCCGGCGCAGCTCGCCTGTCTGAAGAAGAAGCTTGAAGAGCCCGGCCTTGTGCTCGATCCTTCGGCCAAGATCGACCTGGAAAGCTGTCAATGAAGAAGCCCGCGCGTCCCGCCGAACCGTCCGCCGGGGCCGCGCCGCCGACCGCTGCCGCGAGTGCGCCGCCGGCCAGGAAGAAGACCCAGCTCCCCGAAACCACGGAAGGCTTCCCGTGGCCGAGCAACCACGAGATCAAGAAGGAATCCAATCCCTTTACGGAACGCGACTGGCGCATGTGGCTCTATGCCTGGAGCGGGCTCATCGTCCGCTTCACCATCATCCTTGGCGCGGCCTTCACGATCTACCAGTACCTCGGCAACCGCGAGCAGACGCGCGTTCAGCGCACGCTGGAGCTCGTCGAGCTTTGGGAGAAGCAGGAGTACCAGGATGCGCAGCGGGCGGTGAAGCAGCGGCTTTCCGAACTCAACGAGCAATATGCCAGCCTGCTCGGTGCCAACCCCTCTGAGAAGGAGTTGGCGGTCTACTACGACCGCATCGGGCTCGAGGCGATGACCGCCAGCGGCGGGACGATGCCTCTCGCCGAATTCAGCGGTCAGTTCGATCGCGTCGTCTATTTCCTCAACAGAGTCGCATTCTGCGTCGAGGGCAATATCTGCTCGCAACGCATCGCCGACGCATATTTCCGCGACTATGCCGCCTCCTTCTGGCAATATTTTGCCGGCTATATCGCCAAGCAGCGAAAAGCCGGCGCCAGCTCATACGCGCAGCCGATCGAGGAATACCTGAAGGGATCGTAGCCGTGCACGGAGGAAAGAACGCGGCATCGGCGGGGCGGGCGATGGCGGAAGGTGCGGGAAAGCCCGGTGCAACGTATTGGCGCGACTGGCAGCGTCTGTTCGCCCTGATCCTCTGCACGACCTGGATATCGGCCGGCATCGGCTTCGCTCCCGCCCGCGCCGAGACTCCGGCTGAAGGCCCGGAGTTCTATCTCGACCTCGACACCGGAGGGCACCGCGCCTTCGTCAAGGACATCGTCTTCACGCCCGACGGCGCCACCCTCGTCTCGGCGTCCGACGACAAGACGATCCGCATCTGGGACTGGCAGCGGCAGGTGTCGATCCGCACCATCCGCGGCTATATCGGCGAGGGCAACGAAGGCAAGATCTTCGCCCTCGCCGTCTCGCCCGACGGCGAGACGATCGCCGCGGGCGGCTACTTCGGACCGGGGATGGGCGACAAACCGCCCTATGGCGACGTGCGTCTCTTCGACCTCGGCACCGGCAAGCTCACGGCGACGTTGAAGGGGCCGCAATACGCAGTCTACGACATCGCCTTCTCGCCCGACGGCAGCCACCTGGCAGCGGCTGGCCAGGACGGCTTCGTCTTCATCTGGCGCAAGGGCGAGGACGGCTCGTGGATCGCCGAGACCACGCTCGACGGAGACTCGTGGCACATACAGGGGATCGCATACGCCGCCGGCGGGACGAGGCTGGCGGCGGTGACGACCGACAACGGCATCCGGCTCTGGGACACGGCGAGCGGCTCGGAGATCGAGATGGCCGACGCCGAGGACCTGCGCGACATACGCATCATGGCGCTCGCCGCATCGCAAGACGACGGCAGATTCGCCATCGGCACCGAACATGGCAACATCCAGATTCGCGACAGCGAAACCGGCGCCCTCGTCAGGACGATCGACGGCCTCGACTTCTACGTCGGTTCGCTCGCTTTTGCCTCGGGCGGAAGGCTGCTCGCCGCCTCCTGCGGCTACCGCTGCGCCGACCGCAATCGCACCGTCGTGTTCGACGTCGAGAGCGGCAACCGAACCATCGAATACCGTGGCCACGACGGCACGGTGTTTGCCAGCGCAGCGGACAGAGGCGGCCTGCATCTCGCCACGGCCGGCGGGACGCGCCACGCCATCCACGTCTGGGACCCGCTGACAGGCGAGCGCCAGGCGGAGATGGTGGGCCTCGGCCAGCCAGTGACGGCCGTCGGCATCGATCCCGCCGGCAGCGCCGTTGCCTGGGGTAACGCAAATCCGTGCCCGGACCGCGTCGCCTGCCCCGAGGTCCAGGGCGCCCTGGAGAAGATGCTGCTCCTGCCGCTGCCCGACCGCTTCTTCGAACGTCCGGAGCCGGCCGGCGCCGGCCCGTACAACCGCGCCGTTCACGCCGAGGGCGCCTGGTCGCTTACCGCCGCCGCCGGAGGACCCGACGACCTGGAGAACGCCGTCCTCGAGATCGCCAACGGCGGCACGATCGTGCAGTCGATCGAGAACGACGCGACCAACGGCTACCTGCACGCGGCCTTCACGCTGCTTCCCGGCGGCCTCGACGTCGTCACCGGCGGCAACGACGGCACGCTGATCCAGTATTCGACGACGACCGGCGACGTCGCCGGCGAGTTCCGCGACGGGCACACCGGCGAGATCAACGCGATCGCCACGGCGTCCGGGCGCAAGCTGATGGTGACGGGCAGCGCCGACCAGACGCTACGGCTGTGGAACCTCGAGACCCGCGAGCTAATCGTCTCGATGTTCTTTGCCGGCAAGGAATTCGTCATCTGGATGCCGCAGGGCTACTATTACTCGTCCGACGAAGGCGACAAGATGATCGGCTGGCACGTCAATCAGGGTCTCGACAAGGAGGCCCGCTTCGTCCGTGCCGGGCAGCTGAAGCGATACCTGTGGAGCCCGGAAATGGTGCGCCGGGCGATCATCCTCGGTAGCGCGAAGAAGGCGGTGGCCGAGATGCGGCCCGGCGTCGACAACGAATTGCGCCGCCTGCTCGAGCGTCGCCCCCCCGAGTTCGACATCCGCGTCGCCGAGGACCAGAGCGGGGTGCGCGAGGGATTCGTCGCCGTCGAGATCGTCGGCGCCGAGGAATCGGGCACCGACGTCGCCGAATTCGCCATCCTGTCGAACAGCCGCAACGTGAGCACCTCGGCGTCGCGTTCCGTCTCGGGCGACGGCAGGAGGACGGTGATCGAAGTGCCGGTCGACGACGGCGAGAACCGGATCAGCATCACCGGCGTCAACGAGTTCGGCTACCTCACCGAACGCAGCGTCGTGGCACTGGCTAAGACGCGCAAGGAAGAGAAGCGCCAGGGCAAGCTCTACCTCATCGCCATCGGGGTCGAGAAGTATCCGCTGCTGCCGACCGACTGCAACGGGCGCTCCTGCGATCTGCGCTATCCTGTTGACGATGCGGCGGAGCTGGTTCGCGTCATCGCCGAGCGTTCCGGCCCGCTCTATTCCGGCATGGAAACGCTCGTCCTCGTCAACCGTGACGCGCTCGACGAGACACCCGACAAGGCGCAGGCCCTGCAGGGCGTGGTCAAGCTCGACGACGTGCTGGAGCCGGAGTCGGACACGATCAGCGACGAGATCGAGGACTTCCTCGACAAGCCCGGCCCCGACGACACGACCATCGTCTTCGTCGCCGGCCACGGCATCAACGTCGACGAGGACTACTATTTCATCCCCTCGGACGGACGGAAGCAGGACCCCGACAAATGGAAGCGCTCTTCGCTGGTCGACTGGTCCGACATCCAGAAGGCAGTGGAGCGGGCCGAGGGCGTGCGTTTCATGCTGCTCGACACCTGCCACGCGGCCAACTCGTTCAACCCGCGGCTTGAGAAGGACGCCGCCGACGCGCGTATCGTCGTCTTCTCGGCGACGGCGGCAAACAGCACGGCCGCCGAACTGCCTGAACTCGGCCACGGCGTGTTCACCTATTCTGTGCTGCAAGGCCTTCTCGGCGGCGCGAACAGTGCGGGCGACGGCATCCGCCTGCTCGGACTGGCCGACTACATCTACCGCGAGGTGATCCGGCTGACCGGCTCCCGCCAGAAGCCGTTCTATTTCATCAGCAACATGGAAAACATCCTGTTGGCACGGTCGTGACGGCGAACGCAAGAATCGCTGCCATGAGCGCGGCATGGAGGTGCGCGGTCCGGTGTCTTGCCGGCCTGCTGGCGGCAACGTTGCTGATAGCCGCCGCTGGAACCCGTGCCGGGGCGGCGTCGCCGCCATGCCCTCCGCCCGGAGAGGACTATCCACCATTCTACCAAGATGCCGAGCTGTTCGAGACGGCCATCGAGAAGGTCGCGGGGCAGGAGCCGTCGAACGCGAAACTCTCCGGCGTGACGGTCCCGCATCACCTGCTCGCCGACCGGCTGGTGGCGCTCGGCCTGAAGGCAGCGTCGGGCTTTCGCTACAAGCGCGTCGTGATCCTCTCGCCCGATCATTTCCGCCGTTCTGCCAAGCCGTTCGCCACGACGGCGCACGGCTTCCGCACTGTGCTCGGCCGGGTGGGAGCCGACACCGAGGCCGTCGGCCGGCTATTAGCGGCGAGCGACCTCGTCGAGGACTCGTGCCTGTTCGATCGCGACCACGGCGTGCGGGCGCTGCTTCCGTTCGTGCGCCACTATTTCCCCGAAGCGCTGGTGGTGCCGGTGGCGATCTCGATCAAGACCCAGCGGGCCGACTGGGACGCGCTCGCCGCGGCGCTGGCGCCGCTCGTCGACGACGACACGCTGGTGCTCGAATCGACCGATTTCTCGCACTACCTGCCGCAGCACGCTGCCAGACTGCGCGACCAGCAGACGTTGAACGTGATCGCGTCGGGTTCGCTCGACCGCCTGTCCGGCCTCGAGCAGCCGGCGCACCTCGATTCGCTCGGGGCGCTCTATGTTCAAATGCGGCTGCAGCAAGATGTCTATGGCGCCGCGCCGCTCGTCATCGCCAACGACAATGCTCAGCAGTACGACGCGAAGCCGTCGGAGAGCACGACGAGCTATATGGTCATCCTGTTCGGCCGGTTCGGGCCGGACTTTAATGACCCCGGTCCCGACGACGTCGCCGTCTACTATCTCGCCGGCGACACGAATTTCGGCCGGTCGATGAAGCTCGCCCTGCTCGACGCCGAAGCGGCCGACCGGGTAGCCGGTGCGGTCCTTGCCCGCACCAAAGGGCGCCCTCTCGTCGTCAATCTCGAAGGGGTCATCCTGCCAAACGTGCCACAGGCGCTCGACGACATGACGCTCGCCATGCCCGAAGACCTCACCGTTGCCTGGCTGAAGCGTCTGAACGTCGTCGGGGCCGGCCTGGCAAACAACCATGCGATGGATCTCGGGCCGTCGGGTTACGACGAAACGACCCGGGCGCTGGGCGCCGCCGGCATAACTTGGTTCGGGCAAGGAGAGGCGCTCGAGCTTCCCGACGTGGACATCGTCGGGCTTTCCGACCTCGACACCAACGGCTCGCCGCAGGTCGATCTGATCACCGAGGCGATGCTCGACCGGCTGATCCGGGAAGACGGTGCAAGACCGGTCATAGCCTATGTGCATTGGGGGCGAGAGTATGTGGCGGAGCCGTCCGGACGCGAAAAGGCGCTGGCCGACGCGATGCGCCTGCGTTCGGCAACGGTGATCGTCGGCGCCCATCCGCACGTGGCAAGCGAAGGTATCGTCGCTCATGGCGGCGGCGATACGGCCGAAGTCTACTCGCTGGGCAACTTCCTGTTCGACCAGACTGCGGGGCGCGGCTCCTCCGGCCAGCTCGTCGAACTGCGCGTGTTCAGACAAGGCACGGTCTTCGTCCGCACCCTCGAACTGCCGAACCTTTTCGACCTCGCCAGGCCGTGACCGCGGCAGGCCCCCAAATACCTACTGGTTGATCGTCTGGATCCACTCGTACACCGGCTGGTAAAGGCGCAGCGCCCAGTTGGTGTCGCCGGCCGGGCCGATGTTCACGCCGACGACGACGCGTGCCTTGGCCTGGGTGTCGTAGAGGTAGATCGGTGCGCCATTGCCGCCGGACTCGAAGTCGCAGTCGTGGGAGAAGTCATAGTCGCCGATTCCTTCGGCAAGGATCGTGCAGGTCGAACGCCACATCGTGAAAGCGGGCTTGTCGTTGTGGTAGCCGACGAGATTGGCCTGGAAATCGCCAAGATCGGCGTAGTGCCAGTAGCCAAGCCAGCCGAGCGAATCGCCGACGGGCTGCTGCAAGGTCACCAGGCCGATGTCGTACGGCCAGACGGCATCATAGCTGCCGTCGTAGTTCGTGACAAAGCCCTCGAAGACATAGGCGGTGTCGTATTCGAATCCGCCATAGGGGACGTCGTTCTCGCCGTTGATCGCCGGCCAAAAGGTGAACGCGTCGCGCCAGCCTCCCTCCTCGTCGTGATTGTAGAGGCAATGCCCGGCGGTGATGATCGTCTTCGGTCCGATCAGCGCAGCCGAGCAACTCCATACCTCGCCCTTCGCGTTGGTCATCTCCAGATAGCCGATCGTGGAGTAGGGATAGGTCTTCGTATTGCTGATCTTGACGCGGTTGTCGCCACCGATGATCGAACGCTCGGTGCCGGATTCTGGATCGACCGTCGTCGACGGATCGAGCGCGCCGCGCTGGTCGGCCCCGGCCTCCCCCCTGATCGCCTTGAGCACGCCTTCTCCGGGGGCCATCCTGACTTCCTTGCCGTCACGGCTGCGCCCGATGATCGTGAAAGCCTTCTCCAGCGCCGCCGGATCGGCAATCGCAGACCTGCTGGCGCTGCGGTCGGCCTGGATGCCGGGAACGGGCTTTGCGTTGCGGTTCCTGAACTCGATGCCGCCGAGCGAACGCGATGCTTCGCCGGCTTCGACCGCCTTGCCCGCGGAGTGGTCGGCGGCGAGGGCCGGAGCCGCGGAAAGGACGGTGAGAAGGGCTACGGTGCCTAGCAGTCGATGCGCGATCATGGACATGAGATATCTCCCAAAGCAGCAAGGAACTCCACGATTGCCGAAGATATTGGCATCTTCGTGATGGGCGTTTGCGATCAGCAGCCGCCACCCGTGGGATCGAGGTAGCACATCGGCAACTCGATCCGCGATTCGTATGCCGACGGGCGCGGTCTGAAATAGAAGAAGCTGACGGGCTTGCTGCGCCGCTCGCTGCCGTCGGCGAAGCTCGCGACCGTCTGGAATTGGTGGAACGACGACATCTCCGCCCACATCTTCAATCGGGCGGCGTACTCACGCACGGTCTTGTTGCCGCGAAGCGGAAGATCAACGACGTAGTTCCGCTCGCCGATCCTGAGTTGCACATCCTGGAATCGCAGCGCCTCCGGAGACCCGCCGAAGCCGTCTCCGCATTCGGCGAGTTCCTTCGGCAGCTCTATCGTGGCGAGGGCGATGTCGACCTGGAAGGCCTCGCTGGCCTGGTAGGTGTTGCCGTAGTCGTCGCTCCAATCGTAGTCGAACGTCCCGACCGCGGTGGTGAACAGCTTGTCCTCGCCCCAGACATAGTCCGCCATCTCGCCAAAACCGACCGCATTGAAGACCTGGCTCCTGCAGACGTTGAGGCGGTCCATCGACGGGCAGGAGAAGCGCTGCGTCTCCAGCTTGTTCGTGTCGACCCCGGCTTCGGCGATGACGTCCTTGATCACTACGTCGGTGCCGCTGTCGAAATCGGCGATCGGACGGGTGAAGGTGCGGGTGCCCTCGCCTTCGCCACCCTCGCCGACAAAGCGCAGCGACATGCTCGCGTTCTTCACGCCGCCCCAGCCATGGTTGTAGACGGTGAAGGAGGGACGGAAACCGACGCAGCCGAGGTGGCTGCCCAGCGACAGCATAGGCTTGCGGTAGGCGTCGCTGGCCGAAACCTGCAGTTCGAGCTTGTCGAGCTTGACGCGCGAGCCGTCGGTCGTGGCGAGATCGACCTCGACGAAGGCCGGAGTGTCTTCCCAGTCGATGGAATTGAAGATGTAGTCGGACGTCGTGATCAGCCCGGTTCCGTTCCACGCGTGGTTCATTTCCTCGTCGACCGGATAGATCGCCACGTCCTCGTCGCGCACCAGATGCTGGTACTGCATGTCGGATTGTTGGGTCATGCGCTGGTCGACGACGGTGCTGATCTCGACCTTGCCGGCCTGGCCACCGCCAGACTGGGCGCGCAGAAGCCCGCCGACACCTGCGTCGGCAAGCCGATCAGGCAGTCCGCCGACCTCGCGGTCCCGATCCCACATGGATTCATAGCTGGTACCACCCGCCAGCGTGACGCGGCCCTTGCCGTGGCGCATGCCGCCGACAAAGGGGCCGGCATAGATCTCGCCGTTGCGCCGCAGGAGCCGGCCAGGGCCGTGGGGAAGACCGCCGACGAACGATCCCTCGTAGCGGTTGCCGTCGGCGTCGATGCGGGTACCTTCGCCGTCGAGCACGCCCGCCTTCCAGGTGCCTTCGAGAACCTCGCCGGAGCGGATCTCGAGCCGTCCCTTTCCTTCGGGTCGGCCGTCGCGCATCTCCCCCGAATAGACGCTGAAGATGGTCCTCGGATCGTAGCTCGCGGATCCCTTGACTCGCCAGACGAGCTTGCCCCTGCCCGAAACCAGGCCGTCCTGCCCGACGCCGCCACCGGGCTGGCCCTTCTCCGGCTCCCATACAAAATCGAGGTTCTTCGCGGGATGCGGATCCCAGACGCGGACCTTCGTGCGGACCACCGAGCGGCTGGCCTCCTGATAGAGGATCTGCACTCGCTCCGCCCAAGCACCGGGTTGTTCCGTGGCCAATCCGTCGGCGGGCGCGGCCGTCGTCAGGAAGACAAACAGTAGCGCGCCAATACCCGTTCGGCTGTTCAACATTCTCCCCACGCCCCCACTCGCCCGCGGTCCGATCGCGACTGGCTTCATTTAATCAGGGGGCCGCCGGACGTGCAATGCGGGTCGCTTCGCGGAAAGCAAAGCCGGCGACGGATCGCTCCGCCGCCGGCCGCAAGATCGTTGTGCCGTCAGTACAGCCGGCTGCATAAGCCTACTTGTTCAGGCTGTTGATCCATTCGAGATAGGCGGCATTGATGCGCACCGCCGTGTTGGCGTTCGGGCTTTCGGCAACGTTGACGCCGACGATGACGCGCTGGTTGTTGCCGTCCATGGCATAAACCGAGCTGCCGCTCGAGCCAGGGTAGGTGTCGCAGTCGTACTGGAAGTAGTCCTCGCCGATGTTCTCCGCCAGCACGCCGCAGGTCGCACGCCACATCGTGCCGCCCGGCTTGTCGCCGGGGTAGCCGACGATGTTCGCGGCGAAGTCGCCGAGGTCGTCATAGTTGTTGTAGCCGAGCCAGCCGAGCTGGTCGCCGACCGGTTCCGACAACGTCACGATGCCGAGGTCCCAAGGAACGACCGAGCCGTAGAAGCCCTGGTAGTTGGTGATGAAGCCTTCGACGACATAGGCCGTTTCGTAAGCATAGGCGCCAAACGGAACGTCGTCTGGGCCGTTGAGTCCCGGCACGAAGACGAACTCGTCGAGCCAGCCGCCGTCATCATGGCTGTAGAGGCAGTGAGCGGCCGTGAGCACGGTACGCGGCCCGATCAGGGTCGCCGAGCAGCTTCCGTAGTTGCCGGACGTCGACTTCGCCTCGAGATAGCCGATCACGCGGAACGGATAGGTCTTGGTGTTCTTGATCTGGACGCGGTCGTCGTCGCCGAACACCTGGCGGTCGGCCTCGTCCCCGGCGGTGAAGGCCGGATCCTCGGCCTTGCGCTCGGTCGACGTCTTCTTGGCGTCGCCCGGCGCGCTGAGCTCTTCCTTGACGATCGACTTGAGCGCGTCGCTTGGGGCGACCCTCAACTCCTTGCCGTCGCGGGAACGTCCCACCGCGGTCAACGCGTTGACGATCGCAGCCTCGTCGGTGATCGGCGCGGCGCGGCTTTCCTCGCCGTCCTCGAGCTTCGGCGAAGGAATAGGCTTCACGGCGTCGCGAAGCACGTAGTCTTCGGCCATCGGGCTGCGCGAGGCTTCGCCCGATCCCTCGCTCCCTCCCGAAAACTGCTGTGCGTATGCCGCGCCCGACCACATGGTGGTGGCGAGCAAGGCGGGAAGGATAAGAGAAGATGCAAGTTTCTTCATGGTGAGACTCTCCCAAAGTCAGCAAGGAGCCGGAGACAACCCAATAATCGTGTCCAGATCGTGGTGAGCGAAAAATATCGCCCGGCGCGGCGACGCGCCCCCGCCCCGCCGCCCTTCCTGGGCGACGCCGGCCGGAGCTTCCCGTGCGCCAAACGCATGTTTCGCAGCAAACGGAGTGTCGGGAAAGGAAAATCACCGATGCGCAGCGGAGGTGCTCACGAGAGGCATCCCTCATTCATGCCCGTATCCACCCGTTTCGGACGCGGAGAACTGTCGTTGCGTCACGTGCCGCAAATAATCCAACATTGGCGCCGACAAATCGCTTCCGCCATCGACCGAAGCGGTCTTACATGGCGCCGAACGGGCGGGGCCGGGGTGGTTCGCCCATCCGACAGAGAAAGTCTCAGGAGGTTTACTTGACAATCTATAGCCGGTTCAAACCGCTCGCCGCCGCATCGCTCCTGGCGTTGACCGCGGCACTCCCCTCGGCTCCGCTGGCGCTTGCCGACGATGGCATGACGCGGCCGGAATTGTCGCCGATGCGGCGCGTTCCCCATGCACGCGCCGAACAGAGCGCCGAGGGCGAGGGCGACCGCGTCTTCGGCGGCAACGAGGCCGAAAAGGGCGAATGGCCGTTCCAGGTGGCGCTCCTGACGAGCGAGATGCTCGACGCGAGCCCCGCCTCGCAGCCCGACGCGCAGTTCTGCGGCGGCAGCCTGATCGCGCCCGAGTGGGTGCTGACGGCGGCCCACTGCCTCTCGGACGGGGATGCGCCGATCGACGCCGCATCGGTAACCATCCTGTCGGAGGCCACCAACCTCGCCGAGGGCAAGCGCCACAAGGTCGCCGCCGTCTTCGTCCACGAAGGCTACAGCACCGCGACGCTCGACAACGACATCGGCCTGATCAAGCTCGCCGAGCCGGCGACCGCACCGGTGATCAAGCTGCCCGCCTCGCCGACCCAGGATGCCGGCAAGGCGATGGTCATCGGCTGGGGCATGATGGAGAACGGAACCTTCCCGAACGACCTGATGGAGGCGGAAATCGACGTGGTCGAGAACGCCGCCTGCAACGCCGGCATCAAGGAGATTTATGCCCGCGACCTCGGGGAGATCCTGCGCGGTTGGGCGACGCGCATGCGCTATTCCGAGGATGCCGTGGACACCGCCACGAAGGCGATCGCCGCGACGATGAGCGATCCGCTGACGCAGAACATGATCTGCGCCGGCACGACGACCGGCCAGCGCGACGCCTGCAACGGCGACAGCGGCGGCCCGCTGTTCCTGACCGGTGACGGCGGCCCGACCCAGGTCGGCGTCGTCAGTTGGGGCGAAGGGCCGATGGACGCCGGCGCGGCATGCGGCCACAAGAATGCCTACGGTGTCTACACCCGGCTGGCCAACTATACCGATTGGATCGCCGCGACGATGGAAGCCGGCAAAGCCGCCGGAGCCGGCGGCGGTTCGGGTAGCGGTTCGGGCAGCGGTGTCGGCACGGCCCAGAAGCCCTGACGCCCGCTCCAGGGTGATCGCATGGGGAACGGCGGGCGGTGTCCCGCCGTTCGCATTTCGGCGACCGGCGAGTGGAATTGAGCGGTCACAGAAATCACTTCGACATGACACGAAACGTCACCTCGGCCTGACAGAGTGTTTCAAAGTCGATTCGAAACGTGTTCCGCGGCCTTATTCTCGCCGGGTGAGCGCCGCATTCGCCGCAATCTTCGCCCCTAGGCGCGCTCCGATATCAACATCGGAGTACCCCTTCGGACATGCGGAAGACAAACCTGCTCGCGCTTGGCGCGGCCCTTTCGGTCGCCTTCACCGTCGCTTCATCGCCTGCCTTCTCGGCAAACCAGTGCGGCCGCGCCTCATGGTACGCGCTGACCTCGCGGACGGCGTCGGGAGAACGGATGAACCCATCAGCAATGACCGCGGCGCACCGGAGCCTACCGTTCGGCACGAAGGTCAAGGTTACCAACAAGCGCAACGGAAAGAGCGTCGTCGTGCGCATCAACGACCGCGGCCCCTTCGTCAAGGGCCGCGTGATCGATCTGTCGAAGGCCGCGGCACGCGAACTGGGCTTCATCAGTTCCGGCCACACCGCCATCTGCCTGGCGAAGGTCTGACGCGGGTATTGCTTGAGGCGCCTGCCGTCAGCCCGGCGTGGACGGAGCGTCCGGCGCCTTCCCCGCAATACGGTCGTAAATCTCCCGCGGAACGACGATGCCGTCGCGCTCCGCCTTTGCACGGGCTGCGGCCTTTGCCACACCGGGGATATGTACGCCGTAGCCGGTCGATAGCCGCTCCAGATGGTCTCCGAGGCGCTGAGCGAAGCCCGGACCGAACGCCGCCGGCTCGATGGCGACGACGAACAGGCCGGTGCCTGGGGTATCGCCCCCGCTGGAAAAGGACGGCGCGTCCAGCGACCAGTTCGCGCCGCTGAGCCCAGCTGCAAGGATCTCCACCATTAGCGCGATGTTGGCGCCGCGGGAGCCACCGAAGGCGAGCAGTGCGCCCTTCACTGCCGCGGCCGCGTCGGTCGTCGGCCGGCCGTCGGCGTCGATCGCCCAGCCCTCCGGGATCGGCCGGCCCTCCTTCGCCGCCAGGCGCACGTTGACGAAGGCGGTGGCGCTCGACGACTGGTCGATCAAGAGCGCCGTTCCCGAATCAGTCGGCGCCGCGAAGGCGAGCGGATTGGTGCAGTAGACCGGCTTCGTCGCACCCGCGGGTGCGATCAGCGCCGGGCCGTTGGTCGCAGAGAGCGCAACCAGGCCGCGATCGGCAAGCCGGCCGGCGAAATAGCCGAGAGCGCCACACGTATAGGCGTTGCGCTGGGCGAAGACGGCAACGCCGAGCGCCCTCGCCGCTGCGACGAGGTCGTCGAAGGCGAGGTCGAAGCCGGTGTGCGCGGCGCCGCCGCGCGCATCGGAATGGAAGATCGCCGGCAGCGGCCGGGTAACCACGGGCGTTGCCCGGCCGTCGATCCGGCCCGCCTCCAGCGCGTCGAGATAGTCGATGAAGTGGGCGAGGCCGACCGTCACCTGGCCTTCCGCCTCGGCCGCAACGACGGATGCGGCGAGCGAACGCCCCGTCTCGTCCGACGCACCGAGCGCCGCGGCGGCGCGTATGCAGAGTTCCCGCGCTTCCTCGAGCGAAATGACGACCGCGTTCATCCGAGCCGTGACGGGATGCGCGCCTCGAGGCGGCGGAACAGGAAGACGAGGACGCCGGTGATGGCCAGGTAGACCAGCGCCAGCAGGAGCAGCGGTTCGTAGGTGATGAAAGTCTCCTGCCTGACCTTGGAGGCGACGGCGTAGACGTCTATGACGGTGATCGTGGCGACGAGCGGCGTCGCTTTCAACTGCAGCACCGTCTCGCCGGCGAGCGTCGGCAGCGCGCGGTGGATCGCCTGCGGCATCCAGATCCGGCGCAAGACCTTCCACCGGCTCATGCCGAAGGCGCGCGCCGCCTCAAGCTGGCCGCGCGGCACGCCGGAGAAGGCGCCGCGCATCACCTCGCCCTCGTAGCCGGCGTAGGACAGCGTCAGCGCGAGAACGGCGTAGGGCCAGGCCTGGCGCAGGTACGGCCAAAGTTCCGACTGGCGGATCCAGGGGAATTGCGGGAACAACGCGCCGAGGCCGTAGTAGAGCAGCCAGAGTTGGAGAAGCAGCGGCGTGCCGCGGATCACCGTGCAGAAGGCGCGCGCGGGAAGGGCGAGATAACGCGGACCCGCCGCCTGAGCCAACCCGAGCGGGACGGCGAGCAGGAAGCCGAGCACCGTCGTGACGACGAGGATCCAGATCGTGCGCCAGATGCCGAGCAGCGCGAGGTCCCAGTATTGCGCCAGCCAGTCCCAGCGCATCGTCAGCGCGGCAGTGACGACGAGCCCGGCGGCGACAGCGAGCAAGGCGATACGATGCGGTCGCAGCCAGCCGCGCGCGCGCGCCGTCCCTGCGATCTGGGCGACGCTCATCGCGCGCCCTCCGCGACCGACGGCATGCCGCGCCGCGCCCATCGTTCGATGCGGCCGATGAAGACGTTCGAGACGAGGCTGACGGCAAGATAGAGCACGCCGGCGGCGATGAAGAAGGTGAAGTAGGCCTTGGTTGCGCCGGCCGCCTGGCGGGTTTCCTGCGTCAGCTCGTTGAAGCCGACGATGGCGAGCAGCGCGGTGTCCTTGGTGGCGATGAGCCACAGATTGGCGAGGCCGGGGATGGCGAAGGGCAGCATGGCGGGAAGCGTGATGCGCCTCAGCATCAGGCCCGGCGACATGCCGAAGGCGCGCGCCGCCTCGATCTGGCCCTGCGGCACGGCGAGGATGGCGCCGCGCAGCACCTCGGTCGAATAGGCGCCCTGGACGATGCCGAGCACGCCGATGCCGGCGACCAGGCCGTTGATGTCGATGCGCTGGTAGCCGAACGCCTCCAGCAGGCGGCCGATCAGGTCGGTGCCGGCATAATAGAGGAGCAGGATCAACACGAGTTCCGGCACGGCGCGGACGACCGTGGTGTAGGTTTCCAGGAGGTCGCGCACCACCGGACCGCCGTAGAGCTTGCCCCAGGCGCCGGCGATGCCGATCAGGTTGCCGAGGCTGAAGGCACCGACGGCGATCAGCAGCGAGTTGGCGAGGCCGCGCAGCAGATTGCCGCCCCACCCCGGCGGGGTGGGGGAAAGCAGCTCGAAGAGCCCTGACTGCGAAAAGGCCAGAAGCAGCGTTTCGATGGCGTCGACCCCCGGATCAAGCCAGCCTTGTCAGCGCGTACCGTGCGCTGGCGCCGCCCCTTGTCCCGGGATGGCGCCGCCGCGGAAGCCGCCGGCCGGCGTCCTTCTCAGCCGCCGTAGATGTCGAAGTCGAAATACTTCTTGGTGATGGCCTCGTAGGTGCCGTTGTCGCGGATCGCCTTGATCGCGGCGTTGATCTTGCCCTTCAGCTCGGTGTCCTCCTTGCGCAGGCCGGCGCCGACGCCCGGCCCGAGGATCTCGAGGTCTTCGGCCACCATGCCCTTCAGATCGCAGCAGGCCTTGCCCTGATCGGACTTGAGGAACGCGTCGAGCGCGATCGAATCAGCCTGTGTGGCATCGAGGCGGCCGGCGGCGAGATCCTGGTTGGCCTCGTCCTGGGTCTGGTATTCCTTGATCTCGGCGGCTTCCGTGAAGTGCTTCTTCACATAGGCGGCGTGCGTGGTCGACACCTGGACGCCGATGATCTTGCCCTTCAGGCCCTCCGGCGTGGCGTCGAAGGCCTCGCCCTTCGGTCCGATCACCGCGGTCGGCGTGTTGTAATACTTGTCGGAGAAGTCGATCGTCTTCATGCGCTCCTCGGTGATCGACATCGAGTTCATGATGGCGTCGATCTTCTTCGAGGTGAGCGCCGGGATCAGGCCGTCCCACGGGATCGGGGTCAGCGTGCATTCGAGCTTCGCTTCGGCGCAGATCGCATTGATGATCTCGACCTCCCAGCCGGTCCAGTTGCCCGACGCATCGGGTGAGTAGAAGGGCGGGTAAGCCTCGGGCGAGAAGCCGACTTTGACCGGCTCGGCGCTCGCGGCGAACGCTCCCACGAGCGCGAAGGCTGCGGCCGCCGCCGCCTTGATCAGCATGTTCCTCATGATTTTCTCCTGTCTTCCGGTTTGGTGTTCCCGTTTTCGATCTGCGCACTCACGAGACGTTGCGCAGGAACTGCTTCAGCCTCTCGGAGCGCGGCGCGCCGAACAGCTGCTCGGGCGGGCCTTCCTCCTCGACGAGGCCGTTGTAGAGGTAGACGACGTGGCTCGCGACCTCGCGGGCGAACTTCATCTCGTGGGTGACGAGCACCATGGTGCGCCCTTCGTGGGCAAGGTCGGCTATGACCTTCAGCACCTCGCCGACGAGTTCCGGATCGAGGGCCGACGTCGGCTCGTCGAAGAGCATCACGCGCGGCTGGATCGCCAGCGCGCGCGCTATGGCGCCGCGCTGTTGCTGGCCGCCGGAGAGAAACGCCGGATAGACGTCGCGCTTGTCGGCAAGGCCGACACGCTCGAGCAGCTTCTCCGCCGTGGCGATGGCCTCGGCGCGCGGCACCTTGAGGACATGGATGGGCACCTCGATGACGTTCTCGATCAGCGTCATGTGGCTCCAGAGGTTGAAGCTCTGGAAGACCATGCCGAGCTTCGATCGGATACGCTCGATCTGCCGGCGGTCTGCCGGAATCGTATGGCCATGGCTGTCAGCCTTCAGGCGGATCTCCTCGCCGTTGACGCGGATAATGCCGCTGGTCGGGTTCTCGAGACAGTTGATGCAGCGCAGCAGCGTCGATTTGCCGGAGCCGCTGCCGCCGATGATGGCGATCACCTCGCCGTCGCGGGCCGAAAGAGATACGCCCTTGAGGACATGGAGACTGCCGAATCGCTTGTGCAGGTTCTCGACGTGGATCGCCTCGGCGGCGTCCTGTCGCTTCGACGGCCGATCCGCGGGTGATGCTGCCGGCGCGCCGGTCACGACCGACCGACTCCAAATCGTCCCGCCCGCACGCTCCGCAAACAGCAACCCATGAACCCGTGACTCCCGCGGCGAGGATGGACCGCTCGGCTTGCCTCCGTCAACCGTGCTTTTCAGGACCATTGCCGCCGCCATGGGCCAGAGGCTAGAGAGGTCGCGGAAGCTTCGAACGGGAGGAACGTGTGGAGCAGAGCAACCGGCAATACGGCGCGCAATCGATGGCGGCGCCGATCAGGCGGGTCGTGATGCGCTCCGCAGAGAGTGCCATGGCCGGCGCCGACCGTGTTCGCTGGCACTACGGTCCCGGCTTCGACGCGAAGAAGGCCGCCTCACAACACGCAGCGCTCGCCGGTCTCGTCGCCGCCTCCGGCGCGACGATCGAGTGGCTACCCGATGTCGAGGACGGACTCGCGGATTCGGTGTTTACCCACGATCCGTCGCTGATGACCGACCGCGGCGCGATCATCCTCTCGATGGGCAAGGCACTGCGCCGGCCGGAGCCCGGCCTGCACGAGGAGACCTATCGCCGCCTCGGTATCCCGATCCTCGGACGTGTCGAGGATCCCGGGCAGGTCGAGGGCGGCGACTGCGTATGGGTCGATACGCGCACGCTTGCCGTCGGACGCGGCGTGCGCACCAACGAGGCCGGCATCCGCCAGCTCGCCGCGATCCTCGCGCCGCTCGGTGTCGAGGTGATCGGTTACGACCTGCCGCTGTGGCAGGGCGAGGAAGCCTGCCTGCATCTGATGTCGGTGATCAGCCCGCTGGCCGACGACCTCGCGCTGGTGCATCCGCCACTGCTGCCGGTCGCCTTCTACCAATTACTCAAGGACCGTGGCATCCGCCTCGTCGAGGGCGATCCGGCGGAGTTCGCCGCCTCGCATGGGCTCAGTCTGAACGTGCTGCCGACGGCGCCCCGAGAGGTAATCGCGGTCGCCGGCTTCCCGAAGACGGCCACGGCAATGCAGGCTGCGGGCTGCACGGTCGCCACCTTCGAGGCGGACGCGCTGTGCATCGCCTGCGAGGGCGGCCCGACTTGCCTGACGCGGCCGATCCTGCGCGCCTGAACGCCGGCCGCATTCCCCTCCTCGAGACACGGACCCTGCCATGGCCACCGTCGGCGAAGCGCTGATCTCTCTGCTCGAAGCCCACGGCGTCGACACCGTCTTCGGCATTCCGGGCGTGCACACGGTCGAGCTTTATCGCGGCCTCGCCGGATCGCGCATCCGTCACATCACCCCGCGCCACGAACAGGGTGCGGCGTTCATGGCCGACGGCTATGCGCGCGCCGCGGGGCGGCCCGGCGTCGCCTTCGTCATCACCGGCCCAGGCCTGACCAACGCGATCACCGCCATGGCCCAGGCGCGCGCTGATTCTTCCCCGATGCTGGTCGTCTCCAGCGTCAACCAGCGGGCGACCTTGGGCAAAGGGCTGGGCTACCTGCACGAACTGCCCGATCAGCGCGGCCTGATGCGCACCGTGGCCCTGTCGTCGGAGCGCGTCGAGGACCCGGCCGAACTGCAGGCAGCAATGGAACGGGCCTTCGCCCTGCTCACTTCTGGGCGGCCGGGGCCGGTGCATATCGAGATCCCGCTCGACGTCATGGCCCAGCCGGCGGTCGAACTGCGGCCCGTGCCGCCGGCCGGGCCGGCTGCCGCCGCCGACGTCGATGCGCTGGAAAAGGCCGCGGCCATGCTCTCGGGCGCGCAGCGGCCGCTGATCCTCGCCGGCGGCGGCGCCCGCCATGCCGACGCCGCACTGCGGGCGCTGGCCGAACGGCTCGATGCACCGGTCGTCACCACGTCGAACGGCCGCGGCCTTCTCCACGGCCATCCGCTCGGCGTCCACGCCAGCCCGAGCCTGCGCTCGGTACGCAAGCTAATGGCCGAAGCCGACGTCGTGCTCGCGGTCGGCACCGAGTTCGGCCCGACCGACTACGACATGTACGCGGACGGCGGCTTCGTGCTGCCCCCGGTGCTGATCCGCATCGACATCGACCAGGCGCAGCTCGACCGGAGGGGTGCGAACCTACCCATCCGCGCCGATAGCGCGGAAGCACTCGCGGCGCTTGCCGGCCTGGCCGAGGCGCGGCGCGGCAATGACGGCGCCGAGCGCGCCGGTGCGGCGCGCAAGGCGGCCTGGAACGACCTCGAGCCCTACATGCACGGCCAGGTGGCGGCCGTCGAGGCGATCCGCGACACGTTGCCGGGCGCGCTGATCGTCGGCGATTCCACCCAGCCGGTCTATGCCGCCAACCTCTGGTACGACCACGACCGGCCGGGCGGCTGGTTTAACGCCGCGACCGGCTATGGGGCGCTTGGCTTCGGCGCGCCCGCGGCGATCGGTGCCGCCCTCGCCATGCCGGAGGTGCCAGTCGTCTGTCTCACCGGAGACGGCGGCCTGCAGTTCACGCTGGCCGAGCTCGGTTCGGCCCTGGACGCAGGGGCTGCGGTGATCTTCGTCGTGTGGAACAACCGCGGCTACCGCGAGATCGAGACGTCGATGCGCGACGCCGGGGTCGAGCCGGTCGGCGTCTCGCCGGCGCCACCGGACTTCGTCGCAGTGGCGAAGGCCTATGGCATGGAGGCGGAACGCATCGACGGTACTGCCGGATTTCCGGCGGCCCTGAAGCGGGCGCGCGCGCTGGCTGCCCCGGCATTGATCGAGATCGTCGTTTCGTGAACACTGGCACCGGTCCGCATAAAGGCGGACCGGGAGTGCGCCATGTCTGACGCCATCGACCATCGGGCGATCATCGCAGGCCTCACCGCCGAACAGCGCGCCGAGCTGACCGGCCGACGCAACGGCCCGGGACTGCTGCGGCTCGCCGTCCATGGCGGCGCCATCGCCGGCCTTGGCGCCCTCATCTTCGCCGGCGTGCCCTATTGGCCGCTGCTGCTTCTGCCGCAGGGCATCCTGATCGTCTTTCTGTTCACGCTGCTGCACGAATGCGTGCACGAGACCGCGTTCGGCACGCCGTGGCTGAACCGCGCCTCCGCCGCGACCGCCGGCTTCCTCGTCATGGTGCCGGCGACGTGGTTCCGCTACTTCCACTTCGCCCATCACCGCCACACCCACGATCCCGACAACGACCCGGAGCTGATGAGCCCCAAGCCGGAGACGGTCTGGCAGTACGTGAAGTACCTGTCGGGCATCCCGCTGTGGATCGGCATGGCGAAGACGATCCTGCTCAACGGCGCGCGGCCGTCCGACGAGCCCTACGTGCCGGAGAAGGGCCGCCGGAAGGTCCATGACGAGGCGCGGCTGACGCTTGCCCTCTACGGCGGCCTCGTCGGCGTCTCGATCGCCCTGGGCACGGACGTGCTGCTGTGGATCTGGGTCGTTCCGGCGCTGCTCGGCCAGCCGTTCCTGCGCGCCTATCTGCTGGCCGAGCATGCGCGCTGTCCGCATGTCGCCAACATGCTGGAAAACACGCGCACGACCTTCACGACGGCGATCGTCCGCTTCGTCGCGTGGAACATGCCCTACCACGCCGAGCATCACGCCTATCCTGCCGTGCCGTTCCACCGCCTGCCGCAGTTCCACGAAGTGGTGCGCGAGCACCTGCGCACGACGGAGCGCGGCTATGGCCGCTTCCACCGCCGATTTATCGAAGGCCTGCGATAGGCCACGCCATCCGGGACCGCTACGCCGACTTCGCCGCGTGGCGGCCGGCGCTGCGGCCGGAGAAGATGCAGCCGCCGAGGAAGGTGCCTTCCAGCGCATTGTAACCGTGGTAGCCGCCGCCGCCGAAGCCGGACACCTCGCCCGCCGCGTAGAGGCCGGGGATCGGCTCGCCCGCCGCGTCGAGCACGCGGGCGTCGAGGTCGGTGTGCAGGCCGCCGAGCGTCTTGCGGGTGAGCACGCTCAGCCGCACCGCGATCAGCGGGCCGTTGGCCGGGTCGAGGATGCGGTGCGGCTTGGCGGTGCGGATCAGCCGGTCGCCGACATAGTTCCTTGCGCCGCGGATGGCGGTGACCTGCGCGTCCTTCGTGTAGGGATTGGCGATCTCACGGTCGCGCGCCTCGATCTGCGCCTTCAGCCTGTCGTGGTCGAGCGGTGCATCGGGAGTGAGCGCGTTCATGCCGGCGACGAGGTCGGTGAGATTGTCGCGCACGACGAAATCCTCGCCGTGCTTCTTGAAGGCCTCTACCGGCGGCGGCGCGCCGGCGCCGCGGCGGCTCTTCAGCACGGCGAGCCAGCTTTTCGAGGTCATGTCCGGATTCTGCTCGGAGCCTGATAGCGCGAACTCCTTCTTGATGATCGCCTGCGTCAGGACGAACCAGGAATGCTCGTGGCCGGTCGACAGGATACGCTTCAGCGTGCCGAGCGTGTCGAAGCCCGGCATGAAGGGCGGCTCGAGCCGGTTGCCCAGCGCGTCGAACCAGAGCGACGACGGACCGGGCAGGATGCGGATGCCGTGGTTCGGCCAGATCGGCGCCCAGTTCTTCAACCCCTCGGTGTAGTGCCACATGCGGTCGGCGTTGATGACGGCCGCGCCCGCCTCCTGCGCCACCCCCACCATTCGCCCGTCGACATGGTGCGGCACGCCGGAGACCATGTTTTGCGGCGCCGGACCGAGCCGTTCGACCGGCCAGTTCCTGCGCACGAGTTCGTGATTGCCGCCGATGCCGCCGGAGCTGACGATCACGATCGGCGCGTCGACCTCGAAGGTGCCGACGACGAGTTGGCCCGAGCGCTGGCCGCGCTCGACGGTGGAAGGCTCCAGCACATCGCCGGCGATGCCGGCGATGGCGCCGCCCGTGCGCACCAGCCGCGTGACGCGATGCCGGAACTTCAGGACGATGCGTCCCGCCGCGGCATGGTCGCGGACGCGGCGGACGAAGGGCTCGATGGCGCCGGGGCCGGTGCCCCAGGTGATGTGGAAACGCGGTACCGAGTTGCCGTGGCCGTGGGCAAGCGCGCCGCCACGCTCGGCCCAGCCGACGACGGGGAACCAGCGCATACCCTGGGCATGGAGCCAGGGCCGCATTTCGCCGGCGGCGAAGTCGATATAGGCCTCGGCGACCTTGCGCGGCCAATGATCCTCCGGGCGATCGAACTGGGCCGAGCCCATCCAGTCCTGCAGCGCCAGTTCGCGGCTGTCGCGGATCTTCAGCCGGCGCTGTTCGGGGCTATCGACGAAGAACAGGCCGCCGAGCGACCAAAAGGCCTGGCCGCCGAGCGAATTCTCGCCCTCCTGGTCGAGCAGGATGACGCGTTTTCCCGCGTCGCCGAGTTCGGCCGCGGCGACCAGCCCCGCAAGCCCGCCGCCCACCACAATCACATCGGCTTTGTCGGCCACGCGCGTTCCCCCCGTCGCTTCGGCACCAGTCTGGTCCAAGCCGCACGCGGCATCAAGGGGCGCGGCGGGGATCACCATGCGGCGCAGCGAAGCGCAGCATAAGGTAAGTCTCCGCTTACATTATCGAAACTACAGGCTGGTCCAGGCGCCGTTCTTCTTCGACGACCTGACGCAGGCCTCGACGAAGGCAACGCCCTCGACGCCGTCGTCGATCGTCGGGAAGAGCACGCCCTTCGGCGGCTTGCCCCCATTTCTGCGCGCCGCGCGGATGGCGCGCGCCGCCTCGGCGTAGATGTTGGCAAAGCCTTCGAGATAGCCTTCGGGATGACCGGGCGGAGTGCGGCTGACGCGGCCGGCCGCCTCGCCGGCGCCGGCGCCGCTCCGCGTGACCAGGCGCTTCGGTTCGCCGAACGGCGTGTACCAGAGGTAGTTCGGGTCCTCTTGCGCCCATTCGAGGCCGCCCTTGGTGCCGTAGACGCGCAGCTTCAGCGCGTTCTCGTTGCCCGGCGCCACCTGGCTCGCCCAGAGCATACCCTTGGCGCCGCCCTTGAAGCGCAGCATGACGTGGGCGTTGTCGTCGAGCAGGCGGCCGGGCACGAAGGCCGTCAGGTCCGCGGAGAGTTGCTCGAGTTCAAGCCCGGTGACGAATCGCGCGAGGTTGTAGGCATGGGTGCCGATGTCGCCGGTGGCGCCGCCAGCGCCCGACTGCTTGGGATCCGTGCGCCAGACCGCCTGCTTGGCGCCGGTATCCTCGACCTTGGTGGTGAGCCAGTCCTGCGGATACTCCGCCTGGACAACGCGGATGTCGCCGAGCTTGCCCGACTGCACCATCTCGCGCGCCTGCCGGATCATCGGGTAGCCGGTGTAGTTGTGGGTCAACACGAACAGCCGCCCCGACTTCGCCGCCACCGCCGCGAGCTTCTTGGCATCGGCGAGCGTCGAGGTCAGCGGCTTGTCGCAGATGACGTGGATGCCGGCCTCTAGGAAGGCTTTCGCCGCCGGATAGTGGACGTGGTTGGGGGTGACGATCGACACCGCCTCGATGCCGTCGGGACGCGCTGCTTCCGCCTTCGCCATTTCGGCGAAGGAGCCGTAGCTGCGCGCCGGGTCGAGACCGAGCTCGGCGGCCGACGCCTTGGCCCGCTCCGAATCCGAGGACAAGGCGCCGGCGACGAGCGCAAACTCGCCATCGATGCGCGCCGCGATGCGGTGTACGGCGCCGATGAAGGCGCCTTGGCCGCCGCCCACCATGCCGAGGCGGATCGGTCCGCCTGAGCTCGCCACTTTGGAAGCATTGACCATAAATACCCCCTCAATCTCTAGGTCGAATTGAATCGACGCCAGATACGTATCGCGGATCGAGACCGCCTTTGATTTCAGCCGAGTCGGTTGTTGACCTAATTAAATCGATTAGTCGATCCGTTTCATTCGGCGAGGCCATGAATTTGTCATACGCGTCCATTACTTTTTTATCGCCGCTAAATATATATGGTATTCTTGACATGGTTCTGTTGAAGAAATGTGCGTCCGTTTCAGAGACAGGATACGCAGCGTCTAACGCGAAGCGGGATGCGATAATGTCATCAACGAGCCTGACCTTAGCGAGCCTCCTCTCGTTCTTCTCAAGCTTTAAGTAGCCGTGGGCATATGCCCACGCCGTACCTAGTGCGCCTACAAGGCCTCCGGCTACCCCGCCCATCAAGCCCGCAATCGTTGGGTCCAAGGCCTTATATCCCCATCATCTTCCTGAGCGCGGTCCGGTCGGTCGCGGCGCCGGCGAAATCGTCGAAGGCCTTTTCCGTCACCCGGACGATGTGGTTGCGGATGAAGGGCGCGCCTTCCGCGGCGCCGTCTTCCGGATGCTTCAGGCAGCATTCCCATTCGAGTACCGCCCAGGACGCATAGTCGTACTGCGCCAGCCGGGAGAAAATGCCCGAGAAGTCGACCTGTCCGTCGCCGAGCGAGCGGAAGCGCCCGGCGCGCTCCATCCAGCCCTTGTAGCCGGAATAGACGCCCTGGCGGCCGGTCGGGTTGAACTCGGCGTCCTTGACGTGAAACGCCTTGATGCGCTCGTGGTAGATGTCGATGAAGTCGAGATAGTCGAGCTGCTGCAGCAGGAAATGCGACGGGTCGTAGTTGATGTTGCAGCGGGCATGCCCGCCGACCGCGTCGAGGAACATCTCGAAGGTGGCGCCGTCGAAGACGTCCTCGCCCGGATGGATCTCGTAGCAGACGTCGACGCCGGCATCCTCGTAGGCGTCGAGGATCGGCTTCCAGCGGCGGCCGAGCTCGGCGAAGGCCTCCTCGATCAGGCCGGCGGGGCGCTGCGGCCAGGGATAGAGGTAGGGGAAGGCGAGCGCGCCGGTGAAGGACACCGAAGCGCCGAGACCTAGGTTCTTCGACGCCTTCGCCGCGAGACGCATCTGTTCGACCGCCCAGGCCTGCCGCGCCTTCGGATTGCCGTGGACCGACGCCGGCGCGAAGCCGTCGAATTGAGCGTCGTAAGCCGGATGGACCGCAACCAGCTGGCCCTGGAGATGGGTGGAGAGTTCCGTCACCGCGACGCCGGCATCGCCGAGGATACCCTTCACTTCGTCGCAATAGGCGGCGGAGCTGGCCGCCTTCTCGAGGTCGAACAGGCGCGCGTCCCAGGTCGGGATCTGCACGCCCTCGTAGCCGAGACCGGCGGCCCACTTCGCGATCGCCGGAAGCGAATTGAACGGTGCAGAGTCGCTCGCGAACTGCGCCAGGAAGACCCCCGGACCCTTCATCGTCGATGCCATGGATGATGCTCCTTCCGCGGACGCTACTGGTCGCGTCCCTGATATTCGAAGTGATGATAGTCGGCAGGCAGGCCGGCGCCGCTCGTATCGAACGCCGCCATGCCGACGAATGCCCCGGTGAACGATCCGTGCTCGCCGCGGCCGCCCTCGTCGGAAATGACGCTGGCGTCGAGAACCGGCCCGACCGGCGACCAGCGTCCGCCGTCGCGCCAGAAGAACTGGAGGGCCGCACTGTCGACTTCGGCCGAGAGCGCAACTGGCCCTTCCGCCGGCAGGACGACCGGCTCGTGCAGCGGGAAGCTCAGCCGCCCGTCCGGCCAGTCGCCGGGGCAGGAAAGGATGGTCAGCACGCGGCCGAGGCGGGCATCGTGGGTGACGCCGAGGAAGTGGAACTTGTGCCGGTTGTAGTAGTGGGTGAGGCCGGCGGCCTGCTGGAAGTGCTGCGGCGCAAAGTCGAGTTCGGTCTCGGCGCGGAAGGAAAAATGCTCCTGGCGGCGTGCCACCAGCGCCTGGTCGAACCAGGAGCCGATCGATTCGCGTCCGAACAGGCGCAGCGCGCCGGGACGCTCCGACAACGAGAACAGCCGAGCTGGATAGGGCGTCCTCAGCCACTGGAAGTCGAGCGGCAGCGCGCCCGGTTCGAAGCGGTATCGCGCGATCGACGGCAGTGGCAGTGCGATGGCGCCGGCGGGCGCCTCGACGTCCACCGCCGGGACGGGCGAGCCGCCCTCCAGCCGCAGCCAGCCGTCAGCGCCCCAGACGCATTTCTGGATGGCAGTCTCCCGGCCGAGCGGCGAGCGCCTCAGTCCCGGCAGCGGCCGAGAGCAGAGATGGGTGTGGTAGACAGCCCCGTCCGGCGTCTCGACGATCTGTCCGTGGCCGGCGCGCTGCAGCGTCGCGTCGGGCGCGTCCTTCGAGGTGATGACGTGGACGTCGGGGTGGAGTTCGTAGGGTCCGTCGATCGAGCGCGAGCGCGCCATCGTCACCGCGTGGTCATAGCCGGTCCCGCCCTCGGCGGTGGTGAGGTAGTACCAGCCGTCGCGCTTGAAGAGGTGCGGCCCCTCGACCAGCCCGTGCGGGCTGCCGGCGAATATGTTCTTCACGGGCCCGACGAACTTTTTCGCCACGGGATCGTATTCCTGCAGCAGGATGCCGGCGAAGGAGGGATGCTTCGGCCGGCCGCCAACGCCGCTGGAGACATGGTTCCAGACCATGTTCAGGAACCACTTGCGGCCGTCGTCGTCGTGAAACAGCGACGGGTCAAAGCCGCTCGAATTGACGTGGACCGGATCGGACCACGGGCCTTCGATCGCCGGGGCCGTGACGATGTAGTTGTGGCCGTCCTTGAAGTTGCCGTCGAGACGCTTGATGTCGGTGTAGACCAGCCAGAACAGCCCGTCGGCGTATGACAGGCAGGGTGCCCATATGCCGCCGGAATCGGGATTGCCGCGCATGTCGAGCTGGGTAGCGCGCTCCAGCGGATGCCGGATCATGCGCCAGTTCACCAGATCAGTCGAATGGTGGATCTGGACGCCCGGATACCATTCGAAGGTCGAGGTGGCGATAAAGTAGTCATCGCCGACCCTGCAGATCGACGGATCGGGATTGAAACCGCGCAGGATCGGGTTGCGGATCGTCGCCATCGCCGTGCTACTTCCTCGAGGGGCCTTTGCGCTCGGCCGAGGCCGCCCA
>CAJPFN010000087.1 GCA_905339215.1 Rhizobiaceae bacterium | reverse complement strand
TGCGCCTGGACCAGCTCTGGTGGATCGTCACGCCGGGCAATCCGCTGAAGAGCGCAGCCGAGCTCGCGCCCCTCGCCGAAAGGCTGCGCCGCTCGGAGGCGGTCGCCGGCGATCCGCGCATTCGCGTCACCGCCTTCGAGGCGCGGCATTCGGTGCGTTTCACGGCCGACACGCTGGCGCTGGTCAAGGCGCATAACCCCGGCGTCGATTTCGTCTGGGTGATGGGCGCCGACAATCTGCGCGACTTCCACCGCTGGCAGCGATGGCGACAGATCGCGATGACTGTGCCGATCGCCGTCATGGACCGGCCGGGCGCGACGCTCTCTTTCCTCTCCTCGGTAATGGCGAAGACCTTCGACTATGCCCGCCGCGACGAGACGGACGCACCGCGGCTGGCCCGGATGACAGCGCCCGCCTGGACCTTCATCCACGGGCCGCGCTCGCGGCTTTCCTCGACCTCGATCAGGAATGCCGAACGCCAGCATGCGATGAGCGCGGCGCCTGCGCCCACCGACGCCGGAGAGGCGTGATGGCAGGAGAGACCGGACTCGACCGATTGCTCGCCGGAATGCGACCCGTACTGGCGCCGGAAACGTTCGTCTTCGTCACCATCGGCAACGGCACGCGGCTGCCGCAAGGCCTCGAACCGCTGATGACGTTCCGCGAATCCGAGGGTTTGACGCTGATCGTGAGCCAATCCCAGGCTGCCGACAGCAACCTTGTTTCGACATTTCCTTGCCGGCTAATTACCTTGGAAATCCACTCATCGCTCGACGCAGTCGGTTTTCTTGCTGCGGTCACCGCGCGCCTCGCGGCAAACGGGATCGGCGTCAATCCGGTCGCCGCCTTCCATCACGATCACCTCTTCGTCCCCGCCGCCCGGGCAGAGGAAGCCCTCGAATCGCTAAAGGCGCTGGCGGAGGAATCCGCCGGCGCCTTCGCTAAGGAATAGGTCTCCCGACGCCGCGATGCCGCGCCGAGTGACGCTCAGGCGGCCTTCTGCTTCGGCTGGATCAGCCCGCGCTCGATCAGCAGTTCGGCGATCTGCACGGCGTTGAGCGCAGCGCCCTTGCGCAGATTGTCGGAGACGATCCACATGTTGAGACCGTTGTCGATCGTCGAATCCTCGCGGATCCTGCTGATATAAGTGGCATCCTCGCCGGCGCACTCAATCGGCGTGACGTAGCCGCCGTTCTCGCGCTTGTCGATGACCAGGCAACCTGGCGCCTCGCGCAGGATCTCGCGAGCCTCGTCGGCCGTGATCGGCTTCTCGAACTCGATGTTGACCGCCTCGGAATGCCCGATGAAGACAGGCACGCGCACGCAGGTCGCGGTCAGCTTGATCTTTGGATCGAGCATCTTCTTGGTCTCGGCGACCATCTTCCACTCTTCCTTGGTCGAACCGTCGTCCATGAAGACGTCGATGTGCGGAATGACGTTGAAGGCGATCCGCTTCGTGAACTTCTTGGCTTCGACCGGATCGGCGACGAACACGGCGCGGGTCTGCGTGAACAGCTCGTCCATGCCCTCCTTGCCGGCGCCGGAGACGGACTGGTAGGTGGCGACTACGACGCGCTTGATGGTGGCGGCGTCGTGTAGCGGCTTCAGCGCGACAAGCAGCTGAGCCGTCGAGCAGTTGGGATTGGCGATGATGTTGCGCCTGGAGAACTGCGTGATCGCCTCGGGATTGACCTCCGGTACGATCAGCGGAACGTCGGCGTCGTATCGCCATGCCGACGAATTATCGATGACAACGCATCCCTGCTTGCCGATCCTGGGCGACCACTCCTTCGAGACGTTCCCGCCCGCCGACATCAGGCAGATGTCGGTGTCGGAAAAATCGTAGTTGTCGAGGGCGCGAACCTTCAGCGTGCGATCTCCGTAGGACACTTCCGTACCGACGGAACGGCGCGACGCGAGCGCGACGACCTCAGCGGCGGGGAAGCCGCGTTCCTCGAGGATGTTGAGCATCTCGCGCCCGACATTGCCGGTAGCCCCGGCGACTGCAACCTTGAAACCCATGATCGTCTCCTGTCCCTCTCCGCTCCGGTGTTTGGGAAGAACCCGCCGGCCTGTGCGGGTTCCGCTCCCCTCGGGCCGGACCCGGGAGAGGGTGAGTTGGCCAAGGGAAATCAGACCGTTTTGGTCGTGGTTTTGGCCGTGGTTTTGGTGAGACGGAGACGCGCGTCCGTTCCCCCGACCGAGTCGGGGCAGTCGCCGTTGTTCTGGTGCGCCGGCATCTGGCTGCGCATGATGAGCTCCGTGTCCGCCGCGCCTTTTACGCCGATCCGCCGCAGAGTCAATTATCCCCGAGTCGGTCTTGGAGGCGGGTGGCGAACCGCGCGGGAATGAGGCCGGACATCGCGGCTGTGCCCCCCGACCAATCCCCGTGAGAGGAGACCATTCTTCGGCGAAAGCGGTCTTCGGCACCCAGCGCCCCTGTGCAGCCCCGAAGCCCTTGGAAATCAGGGCTTTTCAACGAAAAGGCTGTGGTTGGCATCCAGTGCGCCTGAAAACCCCCGAAGCCTCTGGAAATCCTGGCTTTTCGGCGGAAAGGCAGTGGTTGGCATCCAGCGTCCCCCGCGGGGTCTGGAAGGCGGTCGTTGGGCGGGAAGGGCTTGCCGCCGTGTGGCGCCCTCGATGCCGGCCCGGCGCGTTCGGCGCCCGCGGCGGATAATTGCTGCACGACCGTCCGCACCATGCTAGCGAGGTGGGCATGGCGCAGAAGAAGGCACATGAGGTCGACGGCTGGCTGCGGCGGCCCGATCCCGCTGTCCGCATTGTCCTCTTTTACGGGCCCGACCGTGGCCTGGTCTCCGAACGCGCCCGCGCCTTCGCCGGTTCGACCGGCCTGCCGCTCGACGACCCCTTTTCCGTCATCAAGCTCGACGCCTCCGATCTCGACCAGCAGCCGGGAAGGCTCCTCGACGAGGCGCGCACCGTGCCGATGTTCGCCGATCGCCGCCTGATCTGGGTGCGCAATGCGGGTGCGCAGAAGACGCTGGCCGACGAAGTCCGTCTGTTGATCGCCGAACCGTCGCGCGACGCCGTCGTGCTCGTCGAGGCCGGTGACCTGAAGAAGGGCGCCGCCCTGCGCGCTTCCGTCGAGGGCGGCGAAGGCGCCATGGCGCTCCCCTGCTACGCCGACGAGGCGCGCTCGATCGACGCGTTGATCGACGAGGAGATGCGCAAGGCGGGACTGACGATCACGCTCGAGGCGCGGCAGCTTCTCAAGCGAAGCCTCGGCGGCGACCGCATGGCCTCGCGCGGCGAGATCGAGAAGCTCGCGCTCTATGCGCTCGGGCAGTCGTCGGTCAATGACGACGACGTCATCGCCTCGACCGGCGACGCCGCCGCCTTGTCGGTGGACGAACTGATCGACGCCGTGCTGGATGGCCGTACTGGCGATCTGGATGTTGTCTATGCGCGGCTCGTTCTGGCCGGCAACCAGGTCTTTGCCGTCCTGTCGGCCGCAAGCCGGCAGTTCCAGCTCCTTCATTTGTTGCGCTCTGGCATGGACGAAAGCGGCCAGAGCGCAACTGCCGCAGTCGCGGGGGCCAAGCCGCCGATCTTTTTTTCGCGGCGCCGGATCGTTGAAGCTGCCCTGCAGCGGTGGAATCCGGATGCGCTGGCGCGCATCCTTGTTCGGCTGCAGTCTGCGGTCTTGCTGACGCGTCGGCGACCGGATCTCGCGGTTTCGGCGACACGGCAGGCGCTGCTTGGCATTGCGCTCGACGGCGGGCAGCCGCGGCGCCAGTCAAGCTGATCGCGGCGGTGTTGTTTGGAAGCCCGCAGGTTGTTCCGCCAGCTCAGTCGCGGAGGCGGCGGCAGAGATCATCGAGTTGTTCGAGCGTCCGATAGGCGATCTTCAACTCGCCGCCCTTTTCGCGGTGGTTGATCGACACCTGCAACCCGGTGACGTCGCTGAGCAGTTTCTCGAGTGCGAGTGTATCGGCGTCCTTTCCAGGCGCGGTGCTTTTCAGCTTCGGCTGTGACTGGGGATCCTGGGCGAGGGCTTCTGCCTGACGCACCGACAGCCCTCCGGCGACGATCTTCCGGGCGAGGCCGACGGGATCATCTGCGGTCACGAGCGTCCGCGCGTGACCGGCCGATAGCGCTCCGTCGACCAGCATCTCGCGGATATCGCCAGGCAGCTTGAGCAGCCGCAGCGTATTGGCGACATGGCTCCGGCTCTTGCCGATGACCTGCCCCAGGTCGGCCTGTGTGTAACCATGATCGTCAATAAGACGTTGATATCCCATGGCTTCTTCGATCGGATTGAGATCCGCGCGCTGCACGTTCTCCACGATCGCGATTTCAAGTGCGACGCGGTCGTCGACGTCGCGCACAATGACCGGTATCTCGGCGAGGCCCGCCCGTTGCGCCGCCCGCCACCGGCGCTCCCCGGCGATGATCTCATAGCGACCAGTCTGACCCGGCGCTGGCCTGACGACGACGGGCTGAACCAGCCCGTGCTCGCGGAGCGACTGCGCGAGGTCGGCTAGCTCCATCTCGGCGAACGAGCGGCGCGGATTGCGCGGATTCGGTGCGATCAGTTCGATCGCCACCTTACCATCTGCCGCAACGGGTCGCGCGGGTGTCTCCGGCCGGTCTATCTCGCCGATCAGCGCCGCAAGGCCGCGGCCGAGCCTTTTACGCGAGGTATCTTCGTTCATGGATGGAACCTGATTGTTACGCTATCGAATCGAGTCATGCCGCGCGGAGCCGCCGCTCTCTGCGGATGACCTCGGATGCGAGTTGGAGATAGGCCTGGCTACCGCTGCATTTCAGATCGTAAAGAATCGCGGGCTTGCCGTAGGATGGGGCTTCCGACACGCGTACGTTTCGCGGAATGACCGTCTCATAGACCTTGTCGCCCATATAGGCACGGACGTCCTCGACAACCTGGTTGGCGAGGTTGTTGCGGCCGTCAAACATCGTCAGCACGATACCTTGGATGATCAGGTCCGCATTGATCGTACGGCGCACTTGCTCCACCGTTTCCAGCAGCTGGCTCAATCCCTCAAGGGCAAAGAATTCGCATTGCAGCGGGACGAGAACGGAATCGGCAGCCGCCATGGCATTCAGGGTCAACAGGTTGAGCGAGGGCGGGCAATCAATCAGCACGTAGGAGAACGGAACTCCTTCCGGGCGGCGTAGCGCCTTTCGCAGCCGAAGCGCGCGGTCGGGAGCGCCGGCAATCTCCATCTCCACACCGAGAAGGTCGAGCGTCGACGGAACGATCGACAGGCCGGGAACCGCCGTCGCCATGGCAGCGTCCGCGACGCACGACACCCCGACGAGCACGTCGTACGACGACACTGCGCGGTCCTGGCGATCGATACCGAGGCCGGTGCTGGCGTTTCCCTGCGGGTCGAGATCGACAATCAGGACCCGCTCGCCAATCGCGGCGAGGGCCGTGGCGAGATTTATGGCCGTCGTCGTCTTGCCGACACCGCCTTTCTGATTGGCGATGGTGATGATTCGTACGCCGCTCATGCGCGTTGCAATGCCCGTATCTCACTCTCCGGCGGCGGGCCGGGAAGACTTCAAGTTGCGGATGTCGAGGATCACCCCTTCGGGATTGATCCGGCTCTTGTGTTCTATCAGATCGAATCGCCAGTGATCAGCGCTTTCTTCCAGCTCGATTCGATAATCCCGTCCTTTGTGAAACAGGCCGCGGGCGCCCGCCAGCAGCCACGGGGACGCCAAGTCCAGCAACTTCGGTAGCGGCGCCAGAGCGCGAGCCGTCACGACCTGTGGCGCGGACACCAAACCGACCACGTCTTCGATCCGATGCGCATGAACAATCGCGATGCCGTTTCCGCCGACTGTGGATTGTAGAAAGGCCGCCTTTTTCCGGTTGCTTTCGATCAGATCGATTTTCGCGCCGGGGCGTTCGCGCAGCAGGATCGCCATCACTGCGCCCGGAAAGCCGCCTCCGGAACCGAGATCGAGCCAGCGCAATTCATTCGGCGCCAGACGCACCAGTTGCGCGCTGTCGAGGATATGCCTTGACCAAAGTTCGTTGAGGGTAGAAGCGGCAACGAGATTGATACGCGCGTTCCATTTCGTGAACGATTGCTGGAATTCCTTCAGTCGTTCGTATGTTTCACGTGAAACAGGACCGGCCACCTCTCGCAGACAATCGAAATCCGTCGTTTTCAAGCGGCACCATTCCGCCCACGTGCCTCGGCGGCGCGGACATGCGACAAGACCAGCGCCACCGCAGCCGGCGTCATGCCATCGATCTTCTGCAAATCGGCAATTGAGCGCGGTGCCCTGGTATCGATCTTGTGCTTCAATTCGTTCGACAGGCCGGGCACGTCGTCGAAACGCATTCCGTCCGGTATCGCCAGCAACTCTTGCCGCCGAACCGTTTCGACGTCGGCAGACTGGCGATCGAGATAAACCGAGTAGCGCGCCTCCGTTTCGAGCCTCTCGGCAGTATCCTTGTCTATTTCGCCGAGCTCCGGCCAGACGGCCCTTAGACGCGCGATATCGATGCCAGGATAGGCCAGGAACTGCATTCCATTTCGCCGAACGCCATCCTGACTGACCTCGATCCCGTGGTTTCGCGCCTGCGTCGGCGACAGCACACAGCGCTCGACCACGCTCCGCGCACGATCCAGACGATCGACCAGCGCATCATAGGCGCGCTGCCGCCCCACCGACGCAATACCTTGCGCAACCGCCACCGGTGTCAGCCGTTGGTCGGCGTTGTCTGCCCGCAGCGACAAGCGGAACTCGGCCCGTGACGTAAACATGCGGTAGGGCTCGCTGACACCCCGCGACGTCAGGTCGTCTATCATCACGCCGATATACGAATCGGCGCGGCTCAACGTGACGTTATCACCACCGGATGCCCGTCGGGCTGCATTAAGCCCCGCGACCAGGCCCTGTGCCGCCGCCTCTTCATAGCCGGTCGTCCCATTGATCTGCCCCGCCAGGAACAAACCCCTGATCCGCCGCGCCTCGAGCGACCGTTCCAGTTCGCGCGGATCGACATGGTCGTATTCGATAGCGTAGCCCGGCTGCAGGACCCGCGCCTTCTCAAGCCCCGGGATGCTGCGGATGACCGCTTCCTGCGCGTCCTCGGGCAGCGACGTCGAGATGCCGTTCGGATAGATAGTGTCGTCGTCCAGGCCCTCAGGTTCCAGGAACACCTGGTGGCCGTCCCGGTCCCCGAATTTGACGATCTTGTCTTCGATCGACGGGCAATAGCGAGGGCCGATCCCTTCGATCCGCCCTGAGTAGAGGGCGGACCGATGCAGGTTGGCGCGGATTATGCCATGCGTCTCCGGCGTCGTTCGCGTTATCGCACAGGCAATCTGCCGAGTCTCGATCTTCGTCGTCAACAATGAAAACGGCACCGGATCTTCGTCCGCATGCTGCAACTCGAGCGATGCCCAGTCGATCGACCGCCGGTCCAGCCGCGGCGGTGTGCCCGTCTTGAGCCTGCCCACTGTAAAACCGGCCCGCGCGATCGTATCAGCGAGCGGCACCGAGGCGCGCTCCGCCATACGCCCCGCCGGAAAACTGCGCTCGCCAATATGGATTACGCCTCGAAGGAACGTTCCGGTGGTCAGCACAACGGCCCCGCAGGCGAACCGCCAACCACCGCGCGTTACCACTGCCTCGACACGCCCGTCGACGACGGCCAGATCTATAACCTCATCTTCCACGACCGATAGGTTCGGATGCGAATCGATCGCCGCTTGCATCGCCTCTCGATAGAGTTTGCGATCCGCCTGGGTCCGCGGTCCGCGGACTGCCGGGCCTTTTCGCCGATTGAGCAGCCGAAACTGAATTCCCGCCGCATCGGCGACGCGGCCCATGAGGCCGTCGAGAGCGTCTATCTCACGGACGAGATGGCCTTTCCCCAGTCCGCCGATGGCCGGATTGCAGGACATGACACCGATCGTGTCGCGTCGCATGGTAACCAATGCCGTCTGCGCCCCGGCCCGCGCGGCAGCCGACGCGGCTTCGCAGCCAGCGTGCCCTCCACCAATGACGACTACGTCGTAAGCGTTTTCCATGGCCGCTCCCCTAGCGGACGCGAACTTGTTCGCCAAGATGTTTCACGTGAAACCGCTCGACTATCGCCGAACAGACGTTTCACGTGAATCATTTCCCGATGCAGAATGCGCCGAAAACCTCGTCGAGGATCTCCTCGACATCGATCCTGCCGGTCACACGCCCGAGTTCTGTCGCAGCAACCCGCAATTCTTCGGCAACGAACTCCAGATCAAGGCCCGCCGCTTCACCTCGCCGGAGCGCCTCGCAACACCTCTTGATTGCCAGCCGTTGTCTCGCCTTCTGTGGTCCATTGTCGTCGCTCAGGCCTACCGCCGCTTCGGCACGGCACCGAATCATCTCCACTAGTGCGTCCAGACCTTCGCCCGTGACGGTCGAGACCGCGAGTGCTTCATGGTCCCCTGCGCCCACCCCGTTCAGGTCAGCCTTTGACCGAATGACGATAGCGTCAGGCCACCGCGGCGCCGAGCGAACGGCGTCGGCATCGGCCGGTCGGAGTTCGACGACGAGATCGGCGGAGTCCGCCCGCGCTACAGCTTTTCCAATCCCAATCTGCTCAACGCGCCCGGCCGTTTCGCGTAGCCCTGCCGTGTCCGTTACGACAACTTTCAATCCACCCAGATCGAGCGGCACCTCGACGAGATCGCGCGTCGTGCCCGGTTCATCCGTCACTATAGCAACATCACGTCCGACCAAGGCATTTAGGAGACTCGATTTCCCGGCGTTTGGTGGTCCTACAATAACCACCTGATATCCTTCCCGAATCATCTCAGCCTGACGATACCCCGCTAGATGCTTCTCAAGTTCCACGCGAACTTCAGCAATGTCTTCTCGGACTCGTTCCGTTACCGAATCGGGTACGTCGCCCTCATCGCCAAAGTCGATTCCGGCCACGACATTCGCCTGGATACGCACGATGCGCCCGCGCCAACTCTCGTACAGCCGGCTCATGTGACCATCTGCGGCGCGGAGCGCCATTCTGCGCTGAACTTCCGTTTCCGCCTCGATCAGGTCGGCAAGGGCTTCAGCCTGTACAAGATCCATTTTGCCGTTGAGAAACGCACGCTGCGTAAACTCACCACGTTCAGCCGCGCGCACGCCTTCGAAGTTACCAAGAGCGTTCATCAACGCAGCGACGACCGCGCGCCCTCCATGGACATGGAACTCGGCACAGTCTTCACCGGTAAAACTCCGCGGTGCCTGAAAGAAAGCCATCAGACCGGAGTCAATAACGGTCCCGTCCGAGCCGTGCATATTGCGTAGCTTCAGCAAACCGGCCTCCGGAATCGGCCCAGCGATCGTTTCGACAACGAATCGAACAGCCGGTCCCGAAATGCGCACGACGGCTACGCCCGATGGCAACCGGCCGCTCGACAAAGCATAGATCGTGTCGCCGAATTGCATTTGACCCTCGTTTGAACGACCCTAGGTCTCGGCAAGGAGTTCCTTATGCCGCTGCCAGCTGCAAACATCCTCTCGTCGGAGACGAGTCCTTATCTCCTCCAGCACGGCGACAATCCGGTGCACTGGCGGCCCTGGAGTCCCGACGCCCTCGCCGAAGCGCGCGAGACGGGCCGCCCCATTCTCGTTTCGATCGGCTACGCCGCTTGCCATTGGTGCCACGTGATGGCGCACGAGAGTTTCGAGGACGCGGAAGTCGCCGAGGTCATGAACCGGCTCTTCGTCAACATCAAGATCGATCGCGAGGAAAGACCCGATCTCGATCAAATCTTCATGGCAGCACTCACCGCGACCGGCGAGCAGGGCGGATGGCCGCTGACGATGTTTCTGACGCCGGAAGGTAAACCGTTCTGGGGCGGAACCTATTTCCCGCGAAAAGATCGCTACGGACGGCCCGGTTTCATAGAGGTGCTGGAGGCGGTTCACAAAGCCTGGACGACGAAGGGCGCAGAACTATCCGAATCGGCCAGCATTCTTGCCGGCCATGTAAAGGCCCAACTCGCCGTTTCCCGCCCCCCGCGTTCCAGCGACCGCGGCGCCTTTGACCACTACGCGGAACGCCTGGGGCGAATGATCGACATGGATAAGGGCGGTATCCGCGGAGCGCCCAAGTTCCCCAACTCTCCCCTGCTCAGCATCCTGCGTCTCGCCTGGTTCACTTCCGGAAAGGCCGAGCATCGCGACGCCGTGCTATTTAGCCTCGGCGAAATGCTCAAAGGCGGGATCTACGACCATGTCGGTGGCGGCTTGAGCCGGTATTCTACCGATTCGGACTGGCTCGTCCCGCATTTCGAGAAGATGCTCTACGACAACGCCCAACTCATCGACCTAGCAGGCTGGGCCTATGCCGAGACCGGCGACGAATTGTTCCGAGTCCGAATCGAAGAGACTGTCGGATGGCTGTTGCGCGAGATGCGAACGGCAGACGGGGCTTTCGCTTCGAGCCTCGACGCCGATAGCGAAGGCGAAGAAGGGCACTTCTACACCTGGAATCGTTCCGAAATCGAATCGAATCTTGGCGGCGACGCTTCCTGCTTTCTTTCGTTCTATCGCCTCAACGCTCCTCGAGAATGGCACGGTAGCCCGATCCTGTCGCTTGCGCCCCGCACGCCCGTCGACCCTGCTGTCTTCACTGACCAACTTCAGCGCTGCCGTTCTACGTTGCTCAAAGTCCGCGACCGGCGCATTCGACCCGCCCGTGACGACAAGGTACTGACCGACTGGAATGGTCTCGCTATTACCGCCATCGCGCGCGCCGCCCGGCAGTTCGAGCGTCCCGACTGGCTCGACGCCGCTGTCGCCGCTTTTCGTTTCGTTGACGAATCAACTGACAAAGACGGCCGGCTTCCACATTCGACCAACGCCGGACGGCGACTTTTCCCGGCGCTTTCCTCCGACTATGCGGCAATGACCTCCGCTTCCCTAGCGCTTCTCGAGGCGACCGGCGAGCAATTATACCTGGCCCGCGCCCGGCACCACGCCGAACAGCTCGACCGCTGGCATGGGGACGGCGTTGGCGGACACTACCTCACCGCTTCCGACAGCCCCGATGTTCCCATGCGAATCCGTGGGGACGTCGATGACGCAGTCCCTTCGGCGACGGCACAGATCATCTCGGCTCTCGCCCGTCTCGCGATGTACACCGGCGACAGCATCGCCGCCGACCGGGTTCAGCGCGCGGCCGACGCCGCTTTTGGCCGCATTGCCGAGCAGCGGTACGGACAGGCCGGCATCCTCTCGGCGATCGCGATTCTGATCGAATCGTCCAAGCTGATCACCGTTGACGTACCTGGCGAGCAGACATTTGCTCGCATTGCCTGCGCCAATCCCGACCCGAGGCGAGTCGACATCGCGCTCACGACGGACGCGCCCGACGCGAGCACCGAACTTCCGGGAGGTATTCGTCCCGACCTGTCGCGACCGGGCGCATGGCTTTGCACGGCGCGACTCTGCAAGCCGTTCATCGCCGACCCCGGCGAGCTGGTGCGCCAGCTCCGCGGACGATACACCTAGCCGCCCGTCCGGGCCGATCAGGTGTTCATCGAATCGAAGAAATCGCCGTTCGTCTTCGTCTGCTTCAGCTTGTCAATGAGGAACTCGATCGCGTCGGTCGTCCCCATGGGCGCCAGGATCCGGCGCAAGACGAAGACCTTCTGCAGGTCGCTGCGCGGGACCAGAAGATCCTCCTTGCGGGTTCCCGACTTGAGGATGTCCATTGCCGGGAATATGCGCTTGTCGGCGACCTTTCGGTCAAGCACGATCTCCGAGTTGCCGGTGCCCTTGAACTCCTCGAAGATGACCTCGTCCATGCGGCTGCCCGTATCAATAAGCGCCGTCGCGATGATCGTCAGCGAACCGCCCTCCTCGATGTTGCGCGCCGCGCCGAAGAACCGCTTCGGCCGCTGCAGGGCATTGGCATCAACACCTCCCGTCAGGACCTTGCCCGAAGACGGCACGACGGTGTTGTAGGCCCGGCCGAGGCGCGTGATCGAATCGAGGAGTATGACTACGTCACGCCCGTGCTCTACGAGCCGCTTCGCCTTTTCGATGACCATCTCCGCAACCTGTACGTGGCGAACCGCCGGTTCATCGAAGGTCGATGAGACGACTTCTCCCTTCACCGACCGCTGCATGTCGGTGACCTCTTCCGGTCGTTCGTCGATCAGAAGAACGATGAGATAGCACTCCGGATGGTTCGACGTGACCGAGTGCGCGATGTTCTGCAGAAGCACGGTCTTACCGGTGCGCGGCGGTGCGACGATCAGGCCGCGCTGCCCCTTGCCCAACGGCGCAACGAGATCGATCACGCGAGGCGAAATGTCCTTCGACGTCGTCCCTTCCACCTCCATCTTCAGACGCTCGTTCGGATAGAGCGGTGTGAGGTTGTCGAAATGGATCTTGTGGCGGATCTTCTCCGGATCGTCGAAGTTGATCGTGTTAACCTTGAGCAGCGCGAAGTACCGCTCACCTTCCTTCGGGCTGCGAATCGGCCCTTCGACGGTGTCGCCGGTCTTCAACGAGAACCGCCTGATCTGCGAAGGCGAGATGTAGATGTCGTCCGGACCCGGCAGGTAGTTCGCATTTGCCGACCGCAGGAATCCGAAGCCGTCCTGAAGCACCTCGACAACGCCGTCGCCGATAATCTCGACGTCCTGCGACGCCAGCTTCTTCAGGATGGCAAACATGAGCTCCTGCTTGCGCATCACACTGGCGTTCTCGACCTCAAGCGATTCGGCAAACGCAATGAGGTCGGTCGGCTTCTTGTTCTTGAAATCCTGTAATTTCATTTCCTGCATGGCGGACTCTGAAAACGGAGAGAAATTCGGTCGGCGGGGTGCGTCGCGGCCCGATGCGCCAGGAAAGGTGCTCAAGGCAAGGCGCATCGCAAAGGAGGGAAGGCCCTCCTTCTACGCGCCGACAATCGAAAGCGCAAGATGTTGTCGGCGCACCACCGCTCAGAACGGCTTTACGACCACAAGGATGACGATCCCGATCATCAACACCGTCGGTACCTCGTTGACGATACGCCAGTGCCGTGCCGGATGACTGTTCCTGTCATCGGCGAAGAGCCGCACCGCGCGCGACAGGTATCCGTGAACGGCCGACAGCGCCAGCACCAGGACAATCTTGACATGCAGCCATCCGCCCATCAGGCCAAACCCGCTCCATGCCAGCCATAGTCCCAGAACCCACGACACGATCATGGCGGGATTGACGATCGCACGGAGCAGCCGGCGTTCCATGACCTTGAACGTTTCGGATTGCGGCGAGCCAACCGGCACGTCGGCGTGGTAAACGAACAGTCGCGGAAGATAGAGCATACCCGCCATCCAGGCGATCACCGCGATGACGTGCAGCGCCTTGACCCACAGGTAGAGATCGGCCGGATCCAGCCAGAACAACGCCGCCGCTAGGACAACGAACACAACAACGGCAACGGCCGCGCGGCGCATGGCAATTGCCCCGCCCGACGCTTCGCCCCGCGGCCCACTCATCGCCACGCTCCCCTGACGCGCCTCAGCATTCGCTCGACGTTTTCGATGGGCGCTTCCGGAGTGATGCCATGGCCAAGATTGAATACGAGCGGACCTGATCCAAGGACCTCCAATATCGCGTCGACGCCCATATCGAGCGCCGCCCCACCGGCGACCAGACGCATCGGATCGAGGTTACCCTGTACCGCCCCACCGCCCTGAAGCCTGCGTGCCTGAGCAAGCGGCACGGTCCAGTCGAGACCCAAGGCCGACACCCCTGTCTTCTCCCGATAATCGTCATACCGGCTGCCGCCGCCCTTCGGGAAGCCGATGATCGGCACTTGCGGGTGCACCGCCCTCACCTTCCGCACCATCATTGCCACCGGCGCAACGCAATAGGCATCGAACGATGCCTCGTCGAGCACTCCCGACCATGAATCGAAAACCTGTACCGCGTCGGCACCTGCATCGATCTGGCGGATCAGATATTCCGCCGAACATTCGGCGAGCGTTTCGAGCAGCCGCTTCATCGCCTCGGGATCGCGATAGCCGAACAGACGCGCCGGCGCCTGGTCCGGCGTGCCGTGCCCCGCGATCATATAGGTTGCAACTGTCCACGGCGCGCCGCAGAAGCCCAGCAGCGTCGTCTCGCGCGGCAGTCGGCTCCTCAACTCCCGAACTGTTTCGTAGACCGGAGAGAGATTCACGTGAAACCTTTCCCGATTGAGCTGCTCGACGTCGCGTGGCGACATCGGCGTCATCATCGGACCGCGGCCTTCCTCGAAGCGCAGATCCCGTCCCAGCGCGTGAGGAACGACGAGAATATCGGAAAAGAGGATCGCCGCGTCAAAGCCGAACCGGCGGATCGGCTGAAGCGTCACCTCCACCGCGAGTTCGGGATTGTAGCAGAGATCGAGGAAGCTGCCGGCGCGTTTTCTCGTCTCCCTGTACTCCGGCAGATAGCGGCCAGCCTGCCGCATCATCCAGATCGGAGGCGGGAAGCGGGTTTCACCCTTCAGAACCTGCAGCACCTTCCGCTCGTCGCCCATCCTTCGCCTTCCTGGAGATTCAAAAAGAAAATGGAATCCGTAAGAGTCTTCTGATTCTAAGACTCTGTCAGAATCGGGAACCGGCGGTTTCCCACATTTCGGCTTCGACTAAAACCGATGCTATGTCGTAAAAGCTGCCGTCGGAACTCATGTGAATTTAGTGGACGACTGCCAAAACAAACACGATTCCATATAGATATGAAAAGCCTCGATTTGCGCCTCAATGAGGCCGTGACGAAACTCTCGCCCGTATTCGCGCTATTCACAATCGTAGCGGACGTCGTCGGCCGGCGGCCCCGATTGTGGACAAACACGCTCCTGCATACATTGCGGGGAACCGCAGCCGGCCCGAGCGCCTGACTGTCCACACCAGCGCACAGCATCCGACGTACCCTGTGAACAAACCGCAAAGCTTCTTTCACCTCCACCTCATATCCGACGCGACGGGCGAGACGCTGCTTGCTGCCGGCCGCGCAGCGTCAGCGCAATACAAGGATGCGCGCGCGATCGAGCATATCTATCCGCTGATCCGGACCGAAAAGCAGCTACAAAAGGTTTTCGATGAAATCGACAGCGAACCGGGCATCATCCTCTACACGATCGTCGACCAGAACCTTGCGCGGCTGATCGACGAGCGCGCCGCTACGATGGGTTTGCCCTGCGTGTCGGTACTCGAGCCGGTGCTTTCTGTATTCCAGTCTTATCTTGGCACGCCGGCTGGCCGACGGGTTGGTGCCCAGCATGTCCTGGACGCTGACTATTTCCGTCGCATCGATGCGCTCAACTTCACCATGGAACACGACGACGGCCAGATGCCCGCCGATATCGACGATGCGGACATTGTCATCATAGGCATATCGCGAACGTCGAAGACGCCGACCAGCATCTATCTCGCCAATCGCGGCATCAAGACCGCCAACATTCCGATAGTGCTCGGAGTCCCTATGCCCGATGAACTGATCAGCGCAAAGAGGCCATTGATCGTCGGATTGATCGCGACGGCGGAAAGAATCTCCCACGTCCGACAGAACCGTCTGCTCGGTGCGGCGGGTGCCTATTCGTCGGCCGACTACGTCGATCGCGCCACGATAACGGAGGAGCTGGCCTACGCTAGGCAGATCTGCACGCGTCACAACTGGCCGATGATCGACGTCAGCCGGCGCTCGATCGAGGAAACGGCGGCGGCCATCGTTGCGTTGCGCGGCAAGACGCGTTAGGCGCTTGCCCATACGGTGACCCATGACGGCCAAGATTATTCTCGCTTCGACCAGTCCGTTCCGCCGCGCGCTCCTGGCAAACGCCGGCGTGGATTTCGCGGTCGACCGGCCGCGGATCGACGAACGCGCCGTGGAGGAGACGACACGGGGCAGCGGGATAACACCGGCTGAGGTCGGTCTGATCCTCGCCCGGGCCAAGGCGGAGGAGGTGAGCACCCGACATCCCGAGAGCGTCGTCATCGGTTCGGACCAGACGCTCGCCTTCGAGGACGAACTCCTGCACAAGCCAAAGGACATGGAAGCGGCGCGGCGTCGGCTGATCGCCTTTTCCGGACGCACCCATTTTCTCAACAGCGCCGTCGCCATAGCTCGGAACGGGGAAACGGTGTGGTCACACGTCGCCGAGGCGACAATGACAATGAGGCCGCTCGACCCCGCCTTTATAGGGCGCCATCTCGCCCGGGTCGGTGAGAAGGCGCTGACCAGCGTTGGCGCCTACCAGGTCGAAGGTGAAGGCATCCAGCTCTTCGAACGAATCGAAGGCGACCACTTCACCATTGTCGGTCTGCCGCTGCTGTCTTTACTCGAAGCCTTGCGCAAGCTCGGTGCGATCGATGGCTGAGCCGCCGCGCAAGGCCTTCGTCTGCGGGCATCCTATCGCCCATTCGCGGTCGCCGAAGATTCACGCGCATTGGCTGAGATCCTACGGTATCGACGGTTCTTACGAGGCGATCGACGTAACCGTTGAGGCGTTTCCGGCCTTTATGAAAAAACTGCGCCGGGGCGACTTCGCGGGTGGTAACGTGACTTTGCCCCACAAAGAGACCGCGTTTCTTCTGGCCGACAGGCGAGACGCCGCCGCCGCGGAAATCGGCGCGGTCAACACGCTGTGGGTCGCCGACGGTCTCGTCTATGCGTCGAACACAGATGCTTACGGCTTTGCCGCCAATCTCGACGAGCGCGCGCCTGGGTGGGACCTCGGGCGCATTGCCGTCGTGATGGGGGCCGGCGGCGCCGCGCGAGCAGTCGTTCAGGCCCTGAAGACGCGCGGCTTCGCCGAGATACGCATCGTCAATCGTACGGCAGCCCGGGCGAAGGAACTCGCCGACCGCTTCGGCACGCCTGTTTCGGCGCATGGAACTGACGCATGCCGCGAGCTCTGCGGTGACGCCGACCTCCTCGTCAACACAACATCCCTCGGCATGTCGGGCGACAATGGCGTTCCAGCCGATCCGGCTTGGCTGCCGGACCGGGCGGTCGTCACGGACATTGTCTACGTGCCGCTCAACACGCCTCTGCTTGCCGCGGCGAAGCGCCGCGGCCTGACCACCGTCGACGGGCTCGGCATGCTTCTTCACCAGGCCGTCCCGGGGTTCCAGCGCTGGTTTGGCACGCGCCCGGTCGTGACGAAGGAACTGCGCGACATCATCGACCGGGATATTGAGCAACGATGATCGTTCTTGGCCTCACCGGATCGATCGGCATGGGAAAATCGACGACGGCGGCGATGTTTCGTGACTTGGGCATACCCGTTCACGATTCCGACGAGGCCGTACATCGCCTCTATGCCGGCGCGGCCGCACCGCTCGTCGAGGCGGCGTTTCCCGGCACGGTGGTCGACGGCGTCGTCGACCGCAACCGTCTCGCAGCAAGGGTAATCGGGGATCGGGAGGCGATCCGCCGCCTTGAGGGTGTCGTTCACCCGCTTGTTCGCGCCGACGCCGACGCCTTCCTCGACCGCTGCCGCGCCGACGGCGCACCGCTCGCCGTCCTCGACATCCCGCTACTCTTCGAGACAAGCGGACGCGGGCGCGTCGACAAGGTTGTCGTAGTCTCGGCGCCAGCGGAAATCCAGCGGGAGCGGGTTCTTGCCCGTCCTGGAATGACACCGGAGAAACTCGAGGCGATCCTGTCGAAGCAGGTCCCCGACACCGAAAAGCGCGCCATGGCCGACTTCATCGTCGACACGGGGCAAGGCATGGATCATGCCCGCGCGGCGGTAGCGGCGATCGTCGCGGCCTTGACCGGGGAGAACCCGGTTCGCGAAACGTCCCGGCTCTTGTCCTGAGCGCCCAGCTGCTGCGAAGCTGTGGCAGGAGTGATTCGATGCGCGAGATCGTCTTCGATACCGAAACGACCGGCCTGGATTCGCGGCTTGATCGCATCATCGAGATCGGCGGCATCGAGCTCGTCAACCGCTTCCCGACGGGCCGCGTTTTCCATCACTATATCGAGCCGCAGGGACGCGAGATTCACCCGGATGCAGCGGCGGTGCACGGGATCACCAACGCCGACTTGGCGGGCAAGCCCATCTTCCAGCAGATCGCCGATGAATTCGCCGCCTTCATCGACGGCGCCAGGTTGGTGGCGCACAATGCAAATTTCGACATCGGATTCGTCAATGCCGAGTTCGCGCGCATCGGCCTGTCGCCGATCGGATCGGATCGGATACTCGACACGCTGGTGCTGGCACGCCGAAAGCATCCGATGGGTCCCAATTCGCTCGACGCCTTGTGCCGGCGGTACGGCATCGACAACAGCCACCGCACCAAGCACGGCGCCCTGCTCGATTCCGAGTTGCTCGCTGAAGTCTACATCGAACTGATCGGCGGGCGTCAGGCCGCGCTAGGGCTCGAGGTGGTCGAGCAAACGTCACGCATCGGCATGAGCGACGCGGGCATCAGCATCGAGATCGTGCGGCGGGAACGTTCGCTGCGGCCTCGCCTTACGGACGAGGAAAAAGCCGCACATGCCGAGATGGTCCGGCAGTTGGGCGCGGCCGCGCTCTGGGCGACCGCGACCGAGTAGGCGTACTGACCCTGACCCGCAGGATCGGACATCCACTTAGCTGTTCATCTGGACCTTTGCCCTGGTCTGTTCCTCGGCGATCTTCTGCTGGAACATCTGGGCGAAATCGATTGGATCCAGCATCAGCGGCGGGAAGCCGCCGTTGCGCGTGGCGTCGGCAATGATCTGCCGGGCGAAGGGGAAGAGCAGCCGCGGGCACTCGATGAAAAGGAGCGGAAGCATATGCTCCTGTGGGAAGCCCTCAATGCGGAAGACGCCGCCATAGACGAGTTCGACGTTGAACAGCACGTCCTTGTCGAAGCCGGCGCGCGCGTTGAGCGACAGATTGACGTCGAACTCCTTCTCCGAAAGTGGATTGGCGTTCACGTTGACATTGATGTTGATGCCCGGCGCCTGGTCGCGCCCGCGCAGGGAGTTCGGCGCACCGGGGCTTTCGAACGAAAGATCCTTCACATACTGAGCGAGCACGTTGAGAGTGGGCTGGGCGCCATTGCCGGTCGCACCGGCTGACTGGTTATTCTCGTTCGTGGCCATCGGCTTGTTATCTCCTAAAGGCCGCCAAAGAGGGCCCGTCCAAAAATCGCGCGTTGGCTATCACGGCAGGATTGGCGTGACAAGGTTCGTGGCACAGGTAGGTTCTCACTCGAGTTCCGGACGACGCCAGGGCGAGCCGCCGGGCTTCCCGGGCGTTGTACGCGAGTACTCGTCGTGATCGAGGTCGACTATATGGCTGTCCTGGCTCCGTGTGGCGCGATAGCTGGTGAAGCTGAAATCGGTCATGACCGTTGCCCGGCTGCGCAGGAAACGCCAGGCGAGATCGCGCACCGGCGGAATGAACAGCAGAAGCCCGAGAAGGCCCGTCAGGAAGCCCGGGATCAGCAGCAGAACGCCTGCCAGGAGGACCATTGCGCCGTGGGCCAGTTCGCGACCCGGCGATCCGCCGGTCTCCAGTTCGCGCTGCAGCCGGCCGAGGATGCCGAAACCCTGCCAGCGCATCAGCACCGCGCCGGCGACACTCATGGCAATCGTCAGGGCTACGGTCGCCAGCGCTCCGATCTCGCTGCCGACGATGACGAAGGTCGCGATTTCCGCGAGCGGGATCAAAACGATAAGCGCGGTCAGGGCGAAGGGCACAGGTTCTCTTCCTATCGGAACGGTGACGCCGTTGGCGGCGGCGCATCATGCACTACATAGTAATGGATTCGCTGCATTTGAATGATGCGTCCGGGCGTTCTATATGGAGAAGAACGTATCGGACGAGGCTTGCACGCGGCGCCGCGTCGGGACAACGAACGACGTGGCGGGCATCGGTTGGCGGCAGACATGGAATTTTTCGATTTCGGCACCCTGTTCTTTCTGATCGCGGCTGTCGTGATCTTCTTCCAGCTGCGCAACGTACTCGGCCGGCGCACCGGCAGCGAGCGCCCGCCGTTTGATCCCTATACGGCTGCGCGCAAACGTAGCACGCAAAAGGAACCGGCAAAGGCTCCGGACAATATCGTGGCACTTCCACGCAAGCGGGGCACAGCCGAAGCGAACGAGGAAGCCTACAAGCCGATCGATGCCTTCGCTCCCGTCGGCACGGAGCTCAACAAGGGCCTTCGCGCGATCAAGGACAACGATCCGTCATTCGAGCCAAAGGGTTTCCTCGACGGCGCCAAGATGGCGTACGAGATGATCGTGATGGCCTTTGCCGATGGCGACCGCAAGACATTGAAGAACCTACTCTCGCGCGAAGTCTATGACGGCTTTGTTGCCGCGATCGCCGATCGTGAGTCGCGCTCCGAGAAGATTCAGTCGTCGTTCGTCGGCATCGACAAGGCGGAAATCGTCACGGCGGAGATGAAAGGCAGCGAGGCCCACATCACTCTGCGCATCGTCAGCGAACTGATCTCCGCGACGCGCGACAGCGTCGGTACGGTCATCGACGGCGATCCCGAGACGGTGGCCGAAGTGAAGGACGTCTGGACCTTTGCACGCGACACGCGGTCGCGCGATCCGAACTGGCGGCTCGTCGCCACCGAAGAAGAGGACTGAGTCGCAGCGGCGGGAGGCGCGCGGTGGCGCTTTCTACCCTCTTCCGTCCAGTTGATTTCGAAGCTCTCCCGGGCTGGCGGACGGACGGGCACGATCTCGCCTTCGCCGCTTTCAGACGCTGTGCGACCCGGGCGGCCGGGAAGCCATATCGCTCTGGATCACTTGGTATTGCCGCGGAAGCCTTCGCTCCTGCCTACGAGGAAGCGCGCTCGAAGGCAAACCTCGATGCGCGCGAGGCCCGCCTCTTCTTCGAACGTCATTTCGTGCCTATGGCCATCAAACCGGGCGACGGTGGCACCGGCTTCGTCACCGGCTTCTATGAGCCGATCGTCGAGGCTTCGCCAGTCCGCACCGGGCGTTTCCGCGTTCCGCTGCTTTCCCGCCCGGACGATCTCGTAGCGGTCGAAGACGCCAATCGGCCTGCCGGATTCGATCCCTACCTCGCCTTCGGTCGGGCGACGCCGGACGGGATCGTCGAGTACCACGACCGACAGGCAATCGAATCGGGCGCGCTGGACGGCAAGGGTCTGGAGATCGCTTGGCTCGAGGATGCGGTGGATGCCTACTTCATCCATGTCCAGGGCGCGGCGCGACTGGAAATGACCGACGGGACGTCACGACGCGTTACCTACGCTGCCAAGTCGGGGCAGCGCTTCACCGGTGCGGGCCGGGTGCTCGTCGATCTTGGCGAGATCCCCCTCGCCGAGGTCACGATGCAGTCGATCCGCGGTTGGCTCCGCGAGCGGCCCGATCGGATGAACGAAATTCTGTGGCGGAACCGATCCTACATCTTCTTTCGCGAGGCCCCGGTCGACGACCCCTCGCTTGGGCCGATCGCGGCGGCGAAGGTCCCGCTCACCGCCGGTCGATCGATTGCCGTCGACCGGCTGCTGCATACCTTCGGCACGCCGCTTTTCATATCGGCAGACTCGCTGACTGCATTCGGAAGCGATGGCTTCCGACGGCTCATGATTGCTCAGGATACCGGATCGGCAATCACCGGACCGGCGCGAGGGGACCTGTTCACGGGTTCTGGAAGCGAGGCTGGCGAGGTCGCCGGCATCATTCGTGCGGCGGCGGATTTCTTCGCGCTCGTGCCGCGCGGCCTCGCCGAGGGGGAGGGCAGGATCCGATGAGCAAGGCACTCAGTGAGGAGGACCGCGTTCTCTGGAGCCTGGTGACCAAGACCGCCAAGCCGCTCAGGAAGCCGTTGTCGCCTTCCTTCGCCTCTGGACCTTCGAAGCCGGCGCCGGTTGCTCAGGCGCCTGCGGCTCCGCCCAGCCCACCGATGGCACTGCCGTCCTCTCTCCAGCCGCGCAAGGAACAGGTCGCGCAAAAGTTCGACGTCCAGACGCGCGACAAGATCTCCAAGGGGCGGCTGCCGCTCGAGGGCCGGGTCGACCTCCACGGCATGACCCAAGAGGAGGCATATTCGCTTCTCCTGTCTTTCCTACGGCGGGCGCATGAGGGCGGCGTCCGCTATGTCCTGGTCATCACTGGAAAGGGCTCTTCGTCGCGCGGCGACGGCGTCTTGCGGAAGTCGCTGCCGTCCTGGCTGAAGACGCAGCAGTTCCGTCACCTCGTCAGCGGTATCGACGAGGCGTCGCGCTATCATGGCGGCGGCGGCGCGTTCTACGTGCGCCTGAGACGACGGGGGGCCGGCCGATGACCCCCTTCGGCGAACGGTTGCGCCGCCTTCGGCGCGAGAAGGGCGTGACGCAGAAGGAAATGGCAGCGGCGCTCGGCGTCAGCGCCGCCTACCTTTCGGCGCTGGAGCATGGGCGCAGAGGCGTTCCGTCCTGGCCACTGGTGCAGAAGATCATCGGTTATTTCAATGTCATCTGGGACGATGCCGAGGACCTGCAGCGCCTGGCCGCGGCGTCGGATCCGCGCGTCGTGGTCGACACGTCGGGCCTGTCGCCGGAAGCCACTCGCCTCGCCAATCGTCTTGCCGCGGAGATCGGCCGACTGGACGAGGCCTCGATCGCCCGGCTCGAGGCGATCATTGAGGAAAGCGCCCCACGCTGACGCCGGCGCCGGCTTGCCCGTGCGTCTCTAGAAAAGGCTCCGCAGCTCGGCGAATTTGTCGTTCACCAACCAGCCATAATAGTTTTCCTCCGGCAGCCGGGCTTCGAGGCCCTTGGCGACGCGGTCGTCGTTCTCCGCCTTCAGTGCCCGGGCGCGACCCTCGGGATCGCCGACATTGTAGAGCGTCGCAGTGACGCCGGGGTTCTGCGAGATGTCGAAGCCGGCGATGTTGTTGTAGGCATCGATCGACTTCTTCAGCGTCGCGGCGACGTAGGGCAGTGTAAGGTCGGGGTCCATGATCGTCTGGTAGACCTCCTGCGGCTTCCGGTGGGTGAGTTTCGGCAGGCCCGAGACCTTGTTGACGAGGTCGCTCATTTGCAGCGCGGTGAGCGGGTTGAGCTGGCCGATGCCGAAGGTCTGCCCGGCATAGAAGGGCTGGAAGAAGGTCTGACTGAAGCGCTTGTTGGGGAAGGCGGCGCCGGCGACCGTCTTGCCGCGGAATTTCGCGTTCCAGACTTTCTCGCGACAGGTCCAGGCCGCATAGCTGCCGGCTCCGTCGCCGCACTGGGCGAATTCGGGACGCTGGATGAAGGTGTCGATGTCCTCGCCCTCATAGGCGAAGGAAAAGCCGCTGGAGAGATACGAGACCGCCTTGAGGTAGTAGGTCTGCAGGCGGTCGTAGGCGTCGACGTTGTAGGTGTGCTCGCCAACGATCGCGCCGGCCATGTGGATCGGGTCGATGCCGTACTGGCGGGACACGGCGACGATCTTCGACCGCAGTTCGGGATCGCTCGCCAGAAGCTTGTAAACCTTGCGGTATTTTGCCTCGTAAGTGGTCTTCAACGCCTGCGTGCGCGACGCGGAAGCGCCGGGGATGGCCGGCTGCTCCTCGTAGCGGTTGCCCGGAGGAACGAGCGTCTCGGCTTCCGCGTTTGCGACGGAAAAAAGCAGAATCGAAAGGAACAGGCGCAACGTCATCCAGGACTTCCTTGGGGACCAGGGACCGGTCGCGCACCATATGAAACGCGATGCTGGCAGTCGAGGACCCGGCGGCATCGCCAGCCCCCGCCCGACGCCACCTGTGCCCCAGCGCCCCGGGACGTGTCCTTCCTAAAGGATGAATCGCGACAAATCTGTGTTCTTGGCGAGATCGCCGACATGGCGGCGGACGTAGTCGGAATCGATCGTCACCGTCGTTCCGTTGCGATCCGGCGCCTCGAAGGAGATCTCGTCGAGCACGCGTTCCATCACCGTTTGCAGGCGGCGCGCACCGATGTTTTCGACCGTCGAATTGAGGTCGACCGCGATTCCGGCGAGCGAATCGATGGCGTCGTCGGTGAATTCCAGCGTCACGCCCTCGGTGTCTAAAAGCGCGATGTACTGCTTGATAAGGCTCGCCTCGGTCTCCGTCAGGATGCGGCGGAAGTCGTCCTTCTCCAGAGGTCGGAGCTCGACGCGAATCGGCAGGCGGCCCTGGAGTTCGGGCAGCAGGTCCGACGGCTTTGCGACATGGAAGGCGCCCGACGCGATGAACAAGATGTGATCGGTCTTCACCGGTCCGTATTTCGTCGCGACCGTCGTTCCCTCGACCAGCGGCAGGAGGTCGCGTTGCACGCCTTCGCGGCTGACGCCGGCGCCGATACCGCCTTCGCGCGAGGCGATCTTGTCGATCTCGTCGAGGAAGACGATGCCATCGTTCTCGGTCGACTCGAGTGCGCGGCGGACCACTTCCTCCTGGTCGAGCAGCTTGTCGGATTCGTCGTTGATCAGGATCGGGTAGGACTCCCTGACGGTGGTCTTGCGGGTCTTGGTGCGTTTGCCGCCCATCGCCTTCGACAGCATGTCGTTGATGTTGAGCACGCCGATGTTGCCGCCCGGCATGCCCGGAATCTCGAAACCCGGCATGCCCGTGCCGGTGTCGGCGACCTCGACTTCGATCTCCTTGTCGTCGAGTTCGCCGTCGCGCAGCTTGCGGCGGAAGGAATCGCGCGTCGCCGGGCTTGCCGTCTTGCCGACCAGCCCGTCGAGGACCCGCTCCTCGGCGTTGATGTGGGCGCGGGCCTTGACGTCTTCGCGCATCTTCTCACGCACCAGGCCGATGGCGACCTCGACGAGGTCGCGCACGATCTGCTCGACGTCGCGGCCGACATAGCCGACCTCGGTGAACTTGGTCGCCTCGACCTTGATGAAGGGTGCGCCGGCCAGCTTCGCAAGCCGGCGGGAGATCTCCGTCTTGCCGACGCCGGTCGGGCCGATCATCAGGATGTTCTTTGGCATCACCTCCTCGCGCATCTCCCCCTCGAGTTGCTGGCGACGCCAGCGGTTGCGCAGGGCGACGGCGACGGCGCGCTTGGCATCCTTCTGGCCGATGATGAAGCGGTCGAGCTCGGAAACGATCTCGCGGGGGGAAAAGGTGGTCATTGTTCGGTGTTCTCTTTGTCGAATTGCATGATGAGCGTATCGCCCGTGCGGCCAAGGAGATGCGGGATGGGGCGGAAACCGACCTTGGTATAGGCGCGTACGGCCCTTTCGTTGCGGATCAACGGGTCGATGATGATCGTCTCGTGGCCGTCCTCGCGGAGCTGCTGGATGAATGCGGCGAGCGCCGCCGATCCGATTCCCTTCGACAGGCGCCCCGGATCGCCGATCGATATGTCGACGCCGACAGCGTCAGCCGGCAGTTCGGCGAGCCACGGGTGATCGCTGATCCACGTCGCGTTCTGGTGATGGCCGACGAACCAGACCTGGATGTATCCGATCGGCTCTCCGCCGATCGCGATCAGGAAAGGCCGTGTCGTATCGCGGCCTTCGACCATGTCGCGGATGACGCCGAGTTCGTCGTCCGTATCACCCCACCATTCCCGCATGTGCGGCAGGTCCAGCCATGCGCGAAGCAGTGGATAGTGTTCTGCGCCGACGGGGACGAAGCCGATCGGCTGCGGCTCACTCGGCATCGATCGTTTCCACGATGACGTTGTGGTTGGTGTAGACGCAGATGTCGGCCGCGATCTGCATGGCGCGCCGGGCGATGTCCTCGGCATCCTTGTCCGTGTCGATCAAGGCGCGCGCCGCGGCCAGCGCATAGTTGCCGCCGGATCCGATTGCCATGACGCCGAACTCGGGTTCGAGCACGTCGCCGGTGCCGGTGAGCGCCAGCGACACGTTGCGGTCGGCGACCAGCATCATCGCCTCGAGGCGGCGCAGGTAGCGGTCGGTGCGCCAGTCTTTGGCAAGCTCGACGCAAGCCCGCGTCAGCTGGTCGGGATATTGTTCGAGCTTTGTTTCCAGGCGCTCGAGGAGAGTGAAGGCGTCGGCGGTGGCGCCGGCGAAACCGGCGATCACGTTGCCCTTGCCGATTCGGCGCACCTTGCGGGCGTTGCCCTTCATGACGGTCTGGCCGAGGCTGACCTGGCCGTCGCCGGCGATCACGACCTTGCCGCCCTTGCGCACGGTTACGATTGTCGTGCCGTGCATGATGATTTCGTTCGACATCGATTTCTCCGATCGGCGCGATCCCAAGGGCAATCTGCGCGGCACGAGTTGTTCGCGATCCTATGTATGCACCCGGCGGCCGAATGCAAATTGCCGCGGCGGCCGTCGCGGCCGACGAACTGGCATTCCCCGGCCCGTGCTGTTAGAAGGCGGCGATTTCGCGCAATGCATCGGAGAACGGACATGGCATCGTCCAGTCGCGTGGCGGCGGTGAGCCGCAGCACCAAGGAGACGGAGATTTCTGTCACCGTCGATCTCGACGGCACCGGGCGCTTCGACGTCGCCACCGGCGTCGGCTTCTTCGACCACATGCTGGAGCAGCTTTCCCGCCATTCGCTGATCGACGTCGTCGCCAAGGCCAAGGGCGACCTCCACATCGACGATCACCACACCGTCGAGGACACCGGTATTGCGCTCGGCCAGGCGATCTCCAAGGCATTGGGCGAACGGCGCGGCATCTGCCGCTATGCCTCGATCGACCTCGCCATGGACGAGACGCTGACCTCGGCAGCCGTCGACGTCTCCGGCCGGCCGTTCCTTGTCTGGAACGTGACGTTCTCGGCGGCGAAGATCGGCGCTTTCGACACCGAGCTCGTGCGCGAGTTCTTCCAGGCGCTGGCGCAGAACGCGGGGATCACGCTGCACGTGCGCAACCACTACGGCGCCAACAACCACCACATTGCGGAAACCTGCTTCAAGGCGGTCGCCCGCGCAATGCGCGCGGCAATCGAGGCGGACCCGCGGCAGGCGGGCGCGATCCCGTCGACCAAGGGCACGCTGGGAGGCTGAGATGGCCGTCTATGTCGTCATGGAACGACCGGATGCGGGCCGTGACCGCGCGGTATTCGTCCGCGACGGGTTCACCGTGATCGGGTTCCTCCTGCCCTTCCTCTGGTTGTTGTGGCACCGGCTGTGGATCGAAGGCGCGCTGGCAATCGGTGCGGCACTCCTTCTCGCGGCTGCGGAGAATTCGGGCATTCCTTTCGCCGTCCTTGCGCCGCTGCTGTCTATTCTGGTCTCGATCTATGTCGGCCTTGAAGGTTCGGCGCTGCGGCTCGCGGCGATGCGCCGACGGGGCTTCGTCGACCGTGGCGTGGTCGAGGCGGATTCACTCGGCGACGCCGAAGTACGCTACTTTGCGGGATTGCGGCCGGTCGGCACCACTGCGGTCGTGCCAGTGGCAGCGGCGCCGTCGCCCGCTCGTTCTGCGATGGCTGGACCTGCGCTCGGCCTGCTCGCTTATCCGGGGACGCGCTGACATGCGGGTCGCGATCATCGACTATGGCTCGGGCAACCTTCGCTCGGCGACGAAGGCGTTCGAGCGCGCCTCCCGCGAATCCGGTATCGCTGCCGAGATCGACCTGACGGCGGACGCCGAGCGGGTGCGCACGGCCGATCGCATCGTCCTCCCCGGCGTCGGCGCCTATGCTGCTTGCGCCGCGGGCCTGCACGCCGTCGAAGGCATGTGGGAAGCAGTCGAGGAGGTCGCGACGCAGAAAGGTCGGCCCTTCCTCGGCATCTGCGTCGGCATGCAGCTCATGTCGGAGCGGGGCCTGGAAAAAACGATCACGCGCGGCTTCGGATGGATTGCCGGCGACGTCAAGGAGATCGAGCCGTCTGACCCGACGCTGAAGGTCCCGCAGATCGGCTGGAACACGATCGAGCTCAGGCGCGACCACCCGCTGTTTTCCGGCATCGCCACCGGCGAAGATGGCCTGCACGCCTATTTCGTCCATTCCTATCACCTCGCCGCGGCGAAGCCGGAGGACGTGCTGGCCGTGACTGACTATGGCGGTCCGGTGACCGCGGCGGTCGCACGAGGCAACGTTGCCGGCACACAGTTCCATCCCGAAAAGAGCCAGGCACTTGGCCTGGCTCTCATCGCCAATTTCCTGAGGTGGAAGCCGTGATTCTCTTCCCCGCCATCGACCTCAAGGGCGGCCAGTGCGTGCGCCTCAAGCTCGGCGCGATGTCGAGCGCGACCGTCTACAACGAGGATCCGGCGGCGCAGGCGAAGGCCTTCGAAGACCAGGGCTTCGAGTGGCTGCACGTCGTCGACCTGAACGGAGCCTTCGAGGGCGAGAGCATCAACGGCGCCGCGGTCGAGGCGATCCTGAAGGCGACGAAGAACCCGGTGCAGCTCGGCGGCGGCATCCGCAGTATTGCCCATATCGAGGCATGGCTAACGAAGGGGCTGGCGCGCGTCATCCTCGGCACGGTCGCGGTGAAGAACCCCGACCTCGTCAGGGAGGCGTGCCGGCTGTTTCCGGGCAGGATCGCGGTCGGCATCGACGCGCGCGGCGGCAAGGTCGCGGTCGAAGGCTGGGCGGAGGCGTCGACGCTCGGCGCCGTCGAGTTGGCGCGGAAGTTCGAGGGTGCCGGGGTCGCGGCGATTATCTACACCGACATCGATCGCGACGGCGTGCTCGCCGGCATCAATTGGGAAGCGACGATCGAGATGGCGGACGCGGTGTCGATCCCGGTGATCGCCTCGGGAGGGCTCGCCTCGCTTGCCGACATCGTGCGCATGACCATGCCTGACGCCAGCAAGCTCGAAGGCGCCATCTCCGGCCGCGCCCTCTACGACGGCCGCATCGATCCGGCCGAGGCGCTGGCGATTCTGCGCGGGACTTATAAACCTGCACCGGCCATGTTCGAGGAACGGCAATGACTCTCAAGTCCCGCGTCATCCCCTGCCTCGACGTCAAGGACGGCCGAGTCGTCAAGGGTGTCAACTTCGTCGACCTGGTCGACGCCGGCGATCCGGTCGAGGCGGCGAAGGCCTATGACGACGCCGGTGCAGATGAACTGTGCTTCCTCGACATCACCGCCAGCCACGAAGACCGCGACACGATCTTCGACGTCGTCGCGCGTACCGCCGAACAGTGCTTCATGCCGCTGACGGTGGGCGGCGGCGTGCGCACCATCGCCGACATCAGGAAGCTGCTGCTTGCAGGCGCCGACAAGGTGTCGATCAATACGGCGGCGGTGAAGAATCCGTCCTTCGTCGCCGAGGCGGCCGACAAGTTCGGAAACCAGTGCATCGTCGTCGCCATAGACGCCAAGAAGGTGTCGGGGCAGGGCGAGGCGGATCGCTGGGAAATCTTCACCCATGGCGGCCGCGAGAAGACCGGCATCGACGCCATCACGTTCGCGCGAAAGGTGGTCGACCTCGGTGCCGGCGAGATTCTGCTCACCTCGATGGACCGCGACGGAACCAAGGCGGGCTACGACATCGCCCTTACGCGGGCGGTCGCCGACGCGGTGCGCGCGCCCGTCATCGCCTCGGGCGGGGTGGGCACGCTCGATCATCTGGTAGCGGGAATCCGCGACGGCCACGCCACGGCCGTACTCGCCGCCTCGATCTTCCACTTCGGCACTTACTCGATAGGCGAGGCCAAGGACCATATGGCTCGGGCCGGCCTGCCGATGCGACTCGACACCATGCCGCGAACGTCCTAAAGCCGCCGTATGAGCGCCTTCCAGCTGTCCGATCTCGAAGCGATCATCGCCCAACGCGCGCGGTCCGGCGACCAGGGCTCGTGGACGGCGAAACTGTTTTCCGCCGGCATGGACCGGGCGGCGAAAAAGCTTGGCGAGGAGGCAGTCGAGACGGTGATCGCCGCGATCCGAAGCGACCGCGGCGCACTCGTTTCCGAGAGTGCCGACCTGCTCTATCACTGGCTCGTCGTTCTTGCCGTAGCCGGCGTTCCGCTATCCGACGTTCTCGCGGAACTCGAGCGGCGGACGGGGCAGTCGGGAATCGCCGAGAAGGCCGCGCGCGGCGGTGGGGGCTGAAAGAAGGGCGCGGTGTCGATGGACCAGCTGACCGACGTCGGAAAATATTCGCCCTATCGCTTCTTTTCGGCGCAGGAATGGGCCGCCTTCCGGGCCGATACGCCGCTGACCCTTACGGCAGACGAGGTGCACCGGCTCTCCTCGCTCTACGAGCCCATCGACCTCGACGAGGTGCGACGCATCTATCTGTCGATGTCGCGGCTTCTGTCCGCCCATGTCGAGGCGAGCCAGCTGCTGTTCAGCCAGCGCAAACTGTTCTTCAATGCCAACGACGCCATCAAGACGCCCTTCATCATCGGCATGGCCGGCTCTGTCGCCGTCGGCAAGTCGACGACTGCGCGTATCCTGAAGGAACTGCTCGCCCGCTGGCCGTCGAGCCCGAAGGTCGACCTCGTCACCACCGACGGCTTCCTCCATCCCAACGAGATCCTGCGACGCGACAATCTGATGGAGCGCAAGGGCTTTCCCGACAGCTATGACGTCGGCGCGCTCCTGCGCTTCCTCTCGGCGATCAAGTCCGGCCAGCCCAACGTGCGCGCGCCGGTCTATTCGCACCTGACCTACGACGTCGTACCCGGCGAGTACGTCACCATCGATAGGCCGGACATCCTGATCTTCGAGGGGCTCAACGTTCTGCAGCCGCGCGAGCTGCCTAAGGACGGCAAGTTCGTGCCGTTCGTCTCCGACTTCTTCGACTTCTCGATCTACATCGACGCCGAGGAGGAGCAGATCCACAGCTGGTACATCACGCGCTTCATGCGCTTGCGCGAGACGGCGTTCCGTAATCCGGACTCCTTCTTCCACCGCTACTCGCAACTGTCGGAAGATGCCGCCCGTGCCATCGCCGAGGGTCTTTGGCACAACATCAACCTGAAGAACCTGCGCGAGAACATCCTGCCGACGCGTCCGCGCGCCGACCTCATCCTCAAGAAGGGCGCCGATCACCTCGTCGAGGAAGTCGCACTGAGGAAGCTGTAGTTGCCGAGGCCGCCGGTATTTTCGCTTCCTTAATCCGATCCTGCGAGGATTGCCGCACGAAAAAGCAACGTAGGTATCGATGCGGTTCTTCTCCGAACTCGCCCCTCCCTACCGCGTCGTGGCCATCGTGGCGACGGCGCTGCTTGCCGTCCACGTCGGGGCACTTGCCCGGGCTCTCGTCGACCCCGCCATCCCCGCCGGCATCGCCAACAAGGACTTCGTCAACTACTGGATGGCCGGGCACCTGGTCCGCGAGGGCCGCGTCATGGACCTTTTTGGCCCGCACCCCGTCTATTTCGCGCATTTGACGGAAGCGTTCGGCGCCGGCTTTCCGTGGCACAATTGGAGTTACCCGCCGCACTACCTCCTCCTGGTCTGGCCGCTCGGCTTCTTTACCTACGAAGTCGCCATGGGCGTCTTCCTGGCGGCGACCGGCGCGCTTTTCCTGCTCGCCCTGCGCAACTTCGCCCGCGAGGCAGGGCCGATGGTCTGGGTCGCCGCCGGCCCTTTCATCGCGCACAATTTCTGGGCCGCGCAGAATGGCTATTTCAGCGCGGCGCTCGGCCTCAGCGCGCTGGCGCTGCGCGAAAGGAGACCCGTGCTCGCAGGCGTCCTGCTCGGCGTACTGACCGTGAAGCCGCAGCTTGGCCTCCTGTTTCCGTTCCTGCTGATCGCCGAGCGGCGCTGGTCGATGATCGCAAGCGCGGCGCTGACGACCGTTGCGCTTGTCGGCGCCTCCGCCGCCATCTTCGGCGTTGAGGCCTGGAAGGGCTATCTCGACGAGGTCGTGCCCTACCAGGCGCTGGTCATGCGCGCGCTGGAGGGCACGTTCCTCGCCATGATGCCGTCCCCCTTCGGCGCCTTGCGCAGCTGGCAATTCGGAGCGGATATCGCGCTGCCGCTGCATCTACTGGTCGCAGTGCCGGTGGCGCTGGCGACGATCGTCGCCTTCTTCCGCGTCGCTGACGACCGAACCAGGACGGTACTGTTTCTGCTCGCCACCTTCATCGTCACGCCTTATGCGCTGAGCTATGACCTGGGCATGTTGGTCGCTGCTTTGGCGTTGCTCGCGACGGACGGACCCGACGGGTCAAGCGCAAGGGTCCGTGCCGCCCTGCTCGCGGTCGCCATGCTCCTTCCCGTGCTGATGATACCGCTCGGCAACGTTGGCTTTCCGCCGGCGCCGGTCGTTCTTCTCGCCGTCTACGCGCTGGCGCTCGCCGAAGCGGCGGCGGCCAACCGAAAGGGTCAGCCGCGCGCATTCAGCCGCGACGCGGATATTTCCAAGGCGGCCGCTTCGGGATAAGCGGCCGTCAGGCCTGTTCGAGTTCGGGGATGCGCAGGACCTGGCCCGGATAGATCTTGTCCGGATGGCTGAGCATCGGCCTGTTCGCCTCGAAGATCACCGTATGCTTGGCGCCCT
>CAJPFN010000086.1 GCA_905339215.1 Rhizobiaceae bacterium | reverse complement strand
CCGGCGGCGACCGGGATCAGCGCCACGTTGTAGGCGAACGCCCAGAACAGGTTCTGCCTGATGTTGGCGATCGTCGCCTTGGACAGCGCGATCGCCTTGGTGACGCCGTTGAGGTCGCCGGCCATCAGAACGACGTCGGCGCTCTCCATGGCGATGTCGGTCCCGGTGCCGATAGCGAGGCCGACGTCGGCCTCGGCAAGCGCCGGCGCGTCGTTGATGCCGTCGCCGACATAGGCGACGGCGCGACCGTCGCCCCGCAGCCGCCGGACCGCCCTTACCTTCTCGTCCGGCATGACCTCCGCCACGACGTCGTCGATGCCGAGTTCGCGAGCGATCGCATCCGCGGTCCTGCGGTTGTCGCCGGTGACCATGACGATTTTCAGGCCGAGTCCGTGGAGGGAGCGGATCGCGGCGGCAGTCGTCGGCTTCAGCGGATCGGCGACAGAGAACATCGCGGCGAGCCTGCCGTCGATAGCGGCGTAGAGCGGCGTCCTTGCCGCTTCGCCGGCGCGTTGCGCGGCGGCGGCCAGCGGCGCGACGTCGATGCCGGCTTCCGCGAGGAACCGGTCCGCGCCGACCAGAAGCCGGCGGCCGCCGACAGTGGCGCGGATGCCGTGGCCAGGCACGGCGTCGAACGCCTCGACGGGCGACAGCGTGGCGCCCTCCTCCCTCGCCGCGGCAACGATCGCTGCGGCGATCGGGTGTTCGGATGACGATTCCGCCGACGCTACGAGGGAAAGGATCTCGGCGTGGGCGAAACCCTCAGCCGGATCGAGATCGATCAGCCGCGGCCGGCCTTCGGTCAGCGTGCCTGTCTTGTCCAGGGCGATGGTATCGACGCCCCTCAGCGACTGCAGCGCCTCGCCGTTGCGGAACAGGACGCCCATCTCGGCTGCCCGTCCGGTTCCGACCATGATCGACACCGGCGTCGCCAGGCCCATGGCGCACGGGCAGGCGATGATGAGCACCGACACGGCGTTGACTAGGGCGAATGTGAGCGCAGGGTCGGGCCCGAACAGGAGCCAGATCAGGAAAGTCAGCACCGCCACGGCCATGACCGCCGGCACGAACCATGCCGTGACCCGGTCGACGAGAGCCTGGATCGGCAGCTTCGAGCCCTGCGCCGCCTCGACCATGCGAATGATCTGGGCGAGCAGCGTGTCGGCGCCGACCTTGGTCGCCCTGTAGACGAAACTGCCGGTCTTGTTGATGGTGCCGCCGACGACATCGGCGCCGGCGCCCTTGGCGACCGGCACCGGCTCGCCGGAGATCATCGATTCGTCGACATAGGAGGAACCACTCACGACCTCACCGTCGACCGGGATCCTGTCCCCGGGGCGAACCCGAACGAGGTCGCCGACGCGGACGTCGGCAAGCGGGATCTCGACGAGGGCGCCGCCGCGTTCGACGTGGGCGGTGTTGGGCTGCAGCCCGATCAGCCGCTTGATCGCCTCGCTGGTGCGGCCCTTGGCCTTCGCCTCGAGGAAGCGGCCGAGCAGGATCAGGGTGACGATCACGGCGGAGGCTTCGAAATAGACGTTGGCCGTTCCCTCCGGGAGCACGGAAGGCATGAACGTCGCCACGACCGAATAGCCCCAGGCGGCGGTAGAGCCGAGAACGACCAGCGCGTTCATCTCCGGCGCGAGGCGGAGCAGTGCGGGGATACCCTTGCGGTAGAAGCGCAGGCCGGGGCCGAACTGGACCGCTGTCGCGAGCAGGAAGTAGGCTGTATAGAGCGTCTGCCGCCCCACGGTCATGAACAGCCAGTGGTGGAAATCGGAAAATAGGTGCGAGCCCATCTCCAGCACAAAGAGCGGCAGTGTCAGCGCCGCCGCAATCAGCACGTCGCGTCGGAGCGCATCGGTTTCCTCCAGCTTCGCCTGAAGGTGGCCTTCGTGCTCCCCGGCCGGTTCCGCAAGCCGGCGCACCTCGTAGCCGGCGTCGCGGACGGCGGAAGCAATCGCCTCATGCGCGACGTGGCCGGCCGTCGTGACGTGGGCGCGCTCGGTGGCGAGATTGACGCTCACTTCCGCAACGCCGGGAACGGCGGCGATGGCCTTCTCGACCCGCCTCACGCAGGATGCGCAGGTCATGCCTTCGACGCCGATGTCGAGTGTTTCGCCCGGCACCTCGTAGCCGGCGGAGCGGACCGCCCGGACCACGGCGTCCGTCGCAGGCCCGGTATCGTAGACGATGTCTGCACGCTCGGTCGCCAGGTTGACGGATGCGCTAAGCACGCCTGGGACCTTGGCGAGCGCCTGCTCGACGCGGCGCACGCAGGAAGCGCAGGTCATCCCCTCGATCGGAAGCGACAGCCGTGCGAGTTGGTGGTCGTGATTGTGGGGCGCGTTCATGTTCGAATCCTCGAAATGATCCGCCGAAACATGTAGACGTTCCAGTCATTGGAAGGTCAACAGGCCGTCACCACATATTTTCGCGATGGCGGCGGCTTTCTGCCTCTTGACCTTCCCCTTGCTGGAAGCCTGATGTGACGGAACGGACGTCGAACCGTTTAGATAGGACAGGACATGCTGAAACTCACCGTACCCGACATGAACTGCGGCCATTGCGTCAGCGCCGTCACCAAGGCGCTTAAGGGCGTCGACGCCGGCGCAGACGTGGCGGTCGACCTCGATACCAAGGTCGTGACGATCCGTTCGGACGCGAGCGGGGAAGCGCTCGCCGCCGCGCTGGGCAAGGCCGGCTACGAATCGCGGCCGGCCGCCTGAGCACGCACGGAGCCAGGTCGGTGTTCGCTCTCCCGTTAGGGGGGACCGCCGAACCCGGGACGAAAAGGACAGAGGAGCCGGCATCGATGAACATCGGCATCGCATCGCAGAAGTCCGGGCTGCCGCCCAAGACGATCCGCTACTACGAAGATATCGGCCTGCTTGCCGCCGACCGCGCCGGGAACGGCTATCGCGACTATTCGGTGGCCGACGTCCATCGCATGCGCTTTCTCAAGCGCTGCCGCAGCCTCGGCTTCTCCGTCGAGGAATGCCGGCAGCTGCTGTCGCTCTACAATGACAAGAATAGGGAGAGTGCGGAAGTGAAGGCGGTCGCCGAAGCCAAGCTGGAAGAGATCGAGCGCAAGCTTGCCGAACTTTCCGGCCTCCGCGATACGCTGCGCCATCTCGTCAGCTGCTGCCATGGCGACCACCGGCCCGACTGCCCGATCATCGACGGCCTGGCCGGCGAGGGAAAGTTCCAGTGAACCCGGTCGCCGGATTCGCTCATCGCAATTGATCCAAATCACTGCGGGTTCAAGCGCTCTGCTCTTGATATGTGGAAAAAGGGGATGTCGCGATGAAATGGATAACATCGAATGTGATCGGAGCGGCGATGCTGCTGGCGGCGGCGACAAGCGCAGGGGCCCAATCCATCGAGGCGATCGAGAAGGCCGAAGCGGCCGTGGTCGCCGCATGGAATGCGACGCCCCTCGCCTATCGAAGAGCGCTCTTCGTCGACCACGCGCAAGGGTTCGGCGTCTACCAGGCGCGTGCGAACGCGGTCTTCAAGAGCGGCGAGCCGCTGATCGTCTATGCCGAGCCGGTCGGCTATGCGTGGAAGGACAATGGCGACGGAACCTATTCGTTCGGCTTCAACGTCGATCTCCTGCTCAAGACCGGCAAGGGCGCGATCGTCGGCGGTCAGGAAAATTTCCAGACCCTCGAACTGACCAGCCGTTCGCTGAACCGCGAGTTCATGCTGACACTTACCCTCAATGTCGACGGTGCTCCCGCGGGCGACTATGTCGTCGAGTACCGGACACGCGACATCCACAGCAGCAAGTCGGCGGTGATCTCCCTTCCCTTCACCGTCGCGGATTGAAGAACCCGGAGCCGGCACGCTGCGGCAGTCGAGACGCCCCGGACGCAGCGGCGGGCCGGAGCGTTCGATCATGAAGTCGGCGCCGGCCGGGCGAGGACGCCGCCGCAAACCGGTGCCGGGCAGCCCGTGGTCGTAGGGAAGGTCAGGGGCAGCCCAGCGAGCGAGCGCACGGCGAGATACGCCCACGCCTCGGCTTCCATGGCATCTCCGTCGAAGCCCGCATCCTCGGCAAGGACAACCGTCGATCCGCGCGCTGCTGCGCCTTCGCGCAGATCGGCAAGGATGTGCGGGTTCTTTCGCCCGCCGCCGCAGACGATCCAGAGCTTCGGGAAGCCCGCTTGTCGCTCGGCGGATTTGACGATTGCCGCCGCCGAGACGGCCGCCAGCGTACGCGCACCGTCGGCGAGTTCGAGGCCCTCGGCGAGGTCGAGGGCAAAATCGCCGCGGTCGAGCGATTTCGGTCCGGGTCGGTCGAAGAACGGGTTGGCGAGATAGGCGTCGACGACGCGCCTGATCACGCCCCCCTCGCTGGCGATGGCGCCGTCGGCGTCGAAAGGGACGCCGCCCTCACGCGCCACCCACTGGTCGATAAGCGCGTTGCCGGGGCCGCTGTCAAAGGCGACCGGATCGGCATCGCGGTCGACGAAGGTGACGTTGGAAATGCCGCCGATGTTGACGAAGGCGATCGGCCAGCGGCCGGCGAAATCCGCCGGCAGCGAGCGGGCGAGCGCCGCGTGGTAGGCCGGCACAAGCGGGGCGCCCTGTCCGCCCGCGGCCATGTCGGCGGCGCGCATGTCGTAGACAACGGGAAGTCCGGTGCTCCCAGCGAGAAGCGGCCCGTCACCGAGCTGGACGGTCAGGCCGGCCTGCGGCCGATGCAATATCGTCTGGCCGTGGAAACCGATCAGCTCGGGTCGGAAGTCCTTCAGCGACGGACGAAAGCGCGCCACGGCCTCGGCGTGGCGAATGGTGATGTCGCGCTCCAGCGCAGCAAGGCCGCCCGGCCGCTCGTCCCGCACACGGATCGCCTTCGCCTCTTCGAGGCCTTCTTCGATGCGCCGTCGGAAGGCCGCCTCGTAGGGCACGAACATCGACGGCCCACGGCGCACGACTTCATCGCCGTCCGTCGACAGGACGGCGAGGTCGATGCCATCCATCGAGGTGCCACTCATCAGCCCGATCGCGCAGCGGATCGTCATTCGCGCCCTGTCGTCCTTGTGATTCTTGCCGGCGCGATGCTAAAGGCGCGCATCGCCAATGGCCACGGCCCCGCCGTCGGCCATCGTCCACCGAAAGCGCCGAGCCATGACCACGTTCAAGTCCGACTTCCTGCGCATCCTGACCGAGCGCGGCTTCATCCATCAGATCTCCGACGAAGCCGGCCTCGACGAACTCTTCGCCAAGGAGATCGTGACGGCCTATATCGGCTTCGACGCGACGGCAAAAAGCCTGCACGCCGGATCGCTGATCCAGATCATGATGTTGCACTGGATGCAGAAGACCGGACACCGGCCGATCGCCCTAATGGGCGGCGGCACCTCCATGATCGGCGATCCGTCGTTCAAGGACGAAGCGCGAAAACTGCTGACGCCGGAAAGCATCGAAGAAAATCTCGCCGGCATTCGCCGGAACTTCTCCAACTACCTGAGCTTCGGCGAGGGGCCGCAGGACGCGCTGATGGTCAACAACGCCGACTGGCTGATGTCGATCAACTACGTCGAATTCCTGCGCGACGTGGGCCGGCACTTCTCGGTCAACCGCATGCTCTCGTTCGACAGCGTGAAGACGAGGCTCGACCGCGAGCAGAGCCTCTCCTTCCTCGAATTCAACTACATGATCCTGCAGGCCTACGACTTCGTCGAGCTCAACAAGCGCTACGGATGCCGGCTGCAGATGGGCGGCTCCGACCAGTGGGGCAACATCGTCAACGGCATCGATCTCGGCCACAGAATGGGAACGCCGCAACTCTACGCGCTGACGACGCCGCTGCTGACCACGTCTTCCGGCGCCAAGATGGGCAAGACGGCTTCGGGCGCGGTCTGGCTGGATCCTGCGATGATGAGCCCCTACGATTTCTGGCAGTACTGGCGAAACACGGAAGACAACGACGTCGGCCGCTTCCTGAAGCTTTACACGACACTGCCGATGGACGAGGTGGCGCGACTTGAGGCGCTCGGCGGCGCCGAGATCAACGACGCCAAGAAGGTGCTGGCGACGGAAGTGACGGCGATGCTTCACGGCCGCGCCGCGGCCGAAGAGGCAGCCGAGACCGCGCGCAAGACGTTCGAGGAAGGCGCACTCGCCGAGACGCTGCCGACCGTCGAGGTCGGCACGGCCGAACTCCAGGACGGCATCGGGCTGCTTTCGCTCATCGTGCGGGCCGGGCTGGCCGCCTCGAACGGCGAGGCGCGCCGCCACGTGCAAGGCGGCGCCGTGCGCCTCAACGATCTGCCGATGTCGGACGACCGACGCATGATCACGCCCGGCGACCTGACTGCGGACGGCGTCGCCAAGATTTCGCTCGGCAAGAAGAAGCACATCCTGATCCGCCCGGTCTGATCCCTGCCCCGCGGGAGGATTCTCGCCGGCGCGTCCTCGCGCCGGCTCAGCCGCGGAATTCGAAGATCGAGCGGAAAATGCCGGGTGCGATCACCGAAAGCGGGTTGACCTGCAGGTTCGGCGAATTGGCGTCCCCGGCGAGGCGGAAGGTGACGCCGATCAGGCCGCGGTCGCTGCCGTTGCCGAGGATCTGGCCGAACAGCGGGATTTCGCCGAAGATCCGGTTGAGGCCGTAAGCCGGCATGAATGTGCCGGTCATGTCCATTTTGCCCTGCCGGTCGTAGAGCGTGCCCTGGAAGATCAGGCCGATCACCGGACCGCGCAGAACGCCACGCTCCAGCTTCAGACTGCCAAGCCCTTTTTCGATTATCGAAAAACCGCGCTCGAACTTGACGCGCGACGTATCGATCTCGCCGCGCACCGCCTGGTTCAGGCTACGCTGGTCGCCGGGCGGTGGCGTGGCGACTATCGAAGCGAGCTTCGGTTCGTTGACCACCCAGAAATCGGTGGCATCGACCTGCCCCTTCATCGGTCCGTCCGCTCCGCCCGCCAGACCGAGACGGATCGTGCCGCCTTCCATATACGGATAGATGTCGAGGAACTTCAGGATCGCGCCGGCGTCGTTCGACTGCATCTCCATCGTCCGGCTACCGTTCTCGCCGCCGCTGGTGACGGCAACGCGGCCGCCGCGCGACGTCACGGCGTCGAACTTCATACCCCTCATGACGGAGCCCGTTCCCGAGTAGGAGAGCTTCACGTCGTTCATACCGGCGCCGTTGAAGCCGGCGACCTTGTTCACCGCGCCGTTCACCGTCACCGCCGTCGAACCCGTTGCCTTGGCAGCACTTTCGGAATCCGAGAGATAGGTCTTGATCAGCGAGCGGGCGTCGAGGGACGCCCCGGCGACATCGACGTCGTAGCCCTTCCCATCCCGCCGGATGGTGACACGGACGTCGTCGCCGCGATTGAGCTTGACCGTGCCCAGCTTCGCCGACTGGAGATCGCCCGACAAAAGGACGAACTCGCCTTCGATCGCGAATGTCTGCCCCGACAGCTTGAAATCCCGGAGCGTCGTCCGCTCGCCGGTCGTCTCCAGGACGAACGAGGCCTTGGCGGCAATGCCCGGCCCCTTGCTCCAGCCGGCCCAGGGTATGGTGAGTTGCGTGTCCGTGAGGTCGGCTTCGATACGGCGGGGGGCGCCGGCTTCACCTTCGCCGAACTGCACCTTGGCCGGCCCGTCGAGCAGCATCGCAAGGCCGGGCGCGATCGCTTCCCGCGCCTTGTTGTCGAGCGTGACGGAAACCCGCCGCTCGCGCACCACCCCGCTCTTGCCGATCGGCTCGACCATGTCGATTTCCGCCGGAGCGCCGTTCAGCCTGGCCCTGGCCTTGATCACCGCGCGGGTGGGGTCGAGGGTGATCGAGCCCGTCGCCTCTGTGGCGATCTGGCCGTCAAAGGGACGCGCGACGTCGAGATCCTGGAAATCGAGCGCCACCAGCCAGCCGAGCTGGACATCGTCGCCGACCCCGTAGAGCGGGATGTCCGCCTTGACGTTGCCGGAGACCTGGCCGGAGAACTCGTCGGCGGTCATGCCGATGTGGCGCATCGCGTCGATCGGCTCGTAGGAAGCGAGTTCGGTCACCGCCTCCGCGGCGCCCTCCACGTCCATGTCGAGCTTGCCGATTGTCGGTTCGACATTTGCGTTGCGGATGGTCAACGTCCCGTCGCGGGCTGCGACCATGCGCCCGCTGGGAAGGTAGACCACGCCCGATGTCAGCCCGATGTCGACGTCGTTGCCGCGGAAGTCGATCCTGCCGATCGCATCGCGCATCGGCGGGATCCGGCCGGCCACGTCGAAACGGGCGCCGGCAATCTCGAAATGGCCGGAAACCTCGTCGCCGGACAGCGGTACGCCGTTTCCAAGCCGTCGCGGCGCCACTTCATATCGCAGGGAACTGTCCGAGACGGTGCCGCCGAACAGGTTGTTCATCGCCCAGTTGCGCGCCGTGCCCGCCGCCAGCCACGGCCACAAGACCTTGACATGCGCCACCGGCATCTCGGGAACATCCAACGCAAGAGAAATACCCGGCGCTCCATCTTCGACGAAATCGAAAGCCGCCCTTCCGGAGAGATCGCCGCCGGTGGTGCGGATGCGGAGTTCATCCATGGCAAGGCGGCGGGACGACGGGTCGTAGCTGCCGGCGATCCGCGACAGGAACTCGAGTGCGGGTTCCGTGGAATCGCCCGGCGACAGGTACGAGCCGTCGCTGACGAACTCGTAGCGGTAAGCCGGCCGTTCGCCTTCCGCGCGCGGCCGCGGGCCGACGGCGCCGTGGAACTCTAATCGCGATCGTCCGACCGTGAGCCGCGCGCGCTCGATCTCCAACTTGCCGCTGCCAGTGAGCAGCGACGCAGCGATCGCCACGTCGCCGGCGATGCTGTCCGCCTCGTCGATCCGAACCACAGCGTCGACGAGGGATGCGGCTACGTTGAAGCGGGAGGCTTCGCCCCGGATGCCTTCCTCGCCGCTGATGCGCAGCGTCAGGCTGCCGACGCCCGTTTCGTTTTCTCCCGCTTTCCCGGCCGGGGATTCGCCGCCTTCCGCGACCTGCACCGCCTCGACCGTGATGTCGAGCGCCGCAATACGCCGCGCGGCGCCGTCCCTGCGGGCCGTACCGGCGACCGTCAGCGCGCGACCAGCGACATCGGCATCGATCGCTACGGACAACTGGCCCGGGTGCTCGACACGCAGCGCCGCGCTCTCGATCGCAAGGGTCTGTCCGCCTCCATCGCCGCCCGGCAGGACGATCTCGACGCCGGAAAGCTCGATCGCATTTGTCGTTCCGCTCTCGATGGCGTCAATCGCCTGGTGCAGCGCGGTGAGAAGCGCCTGTGCCACGAGGTCGGGATCGACAAGGCCGTCGGCATTGGCGAGCGCGGCGGTCCAATTCCCCTCGCCTGCCGGAAGCGCATTCGCCGCGATGCGGGCATTCTCGATCCGCACGCTGCCGATCTCGACCCGGCCGGTCAGCAGCGCAAGCGGCCGCAGCCCGATGCGGACGCTTCCGGCCCTCAGCACCTCGTGCGTTGCCGTCTTGAACAGGGCATTCTCGATCTCGACGGCAAGGAAGCGCTCCCGGTCGAAGGAGAGCCGTGCCGGACCGAGCGACGCGTCCAGGTCGATGCCGAGCAGTTGCTCGACCGCCGTCTCGGCCTCGTCGCGGACGCTGTCGGTGCTGATGCCGGTGACGCCGACGAAGTAGATCGCGGCCGCGAGGAGGATCGCGGCGCATCCGAGCACACCAAAGGCAGCGCCGGCATAGCGCAAGCCAAGCGACGCCGTCGACCGCCGCTTCCACTCCCCCTGTCCCTGCGCGGACGGAAGTGTGTGAAGCTCGGCGATCTCCCCGCGCCTGAACTTGATCTTCTCGTGTTTCTGAACCTCTTGGTTCACATAATTCCTTTAACGGTCCGCAGCGGTGGACGAATCCCCGCCGACGTCATATTTGCCAGCCGCAGCGCGTAAGCGCAAACAAGGGCAAGGATATGACTGAGTTGGCAGCCGGCTGCTTGGCACCGGACTTCGCTCTCCCGCGCGACGGCGGCGGCACCGTTGCGCTGAAGGACTTCGCCGGCAAAGCGGTCGTGGTTTATTTCTATCCGCAGGACGACACCACGTCGTGTACCGCGGAGGCGATCGACTTTTCCGCACTCCTGCCTCAGTTCGAGGCTGCCGGCGCGGCGGTCGTCGGCATCTCGCCAGATATGCCCACGCGCCACGACCGCTTCAAGGCCAAGCACGGGTTGAGCCTCATACTGGGCTCCGACGAGAGCCGGACGGTTATCGAGGCGTATGGCGCCTGGGGCGAGAAGACCCTCTACGGGCGCAACTACATGGGCGTCATCCGATCGACGGTCCTGGTCGACCGCGACGGGCGCGTTGCACGAATCTGGCGCAACGTCAGGGTCAGGAACCATGCTCGGGATGTCCTCGGTGCCGTGAAGGCGCTCTGATCGGGAACCCATTGCCCGACGCGGCGTTTTCCACCCATCGAAAACTGACGCGAAGGATGGACCGATGCTGAGAGGACTCGTGCTCTGGATGCTGGGTATTCCGATCCCCATCATCATCCTGCTGTGGCTGTTCCTCGACTAGGACGCCGCTCTGACCCCACATCCCAGACCCGCCGCCGGCGGGTCTTTTTTGTCGCCGGACGGCGGTCGCGGCAGGCGGACGAACGCTGGCGCCGCGCTCGGATCTTCTGTCGCCGGACCGCTACGGGATCGGCATCACGACGTGTCGTGCGGCCGGAGCGAGCCGCGCACGCCGGGGAAGCGCATGACGAGGAGCAAGACGGGACGTTCCGCCGTGACCTCGGGTTGCGTCTGGTCGCCGGCATCGCCGTCCGCGTCGGCCAGGACGCCGAGCACGGCGGCGATCATGCGCAGGCGCAGCGCCAGGATTTCGGCATCGGCCGCGCCGTAACGCATGACGGACGGTTCGTCGAGGCAGTCGGCCCCGGTTGTCCCGGCGACGAAGGCGCGCGCGACGGCTTCCGCCCGGTAGAGGATGGCAAGGACGAGGAAGCGGACAGGCAAGGAGCGGCCGGCGGCGCGTTCGGCGAGGAGCGCCAGGACGAGAAGCGTCCGGGCGATGCCCCGGAATGTCCCCCTGTTCTCCAAAGCGCCTTCCATCAACGGGCCCTCCCTTGGCCGCTGGGATTCTACGGCGGACTTTTCGGGAGGGGGATAAAATGGCGCGACGAAAAGCGCCCGGCGTTTGATTTTGCTGGGGAATTTGTTCGCAGGGGGCGAAAGGGCGCGATTTTCTCCCCGCATTGTCTGTGCGGTAGTGGCGGCCGATCTCCCCCTCGTGGGGGAAATTGCCCGCGTCGCTGTCGGCGCTCGACACTCGCCCGCCGTCCCGCGCGGCCGTAGCGATCCGGCGTGGATTCCAGGGTCTCCGCTTCGCGGCGCCAACTCTCCCCGCAAGTGGGGGCGAGGAGGCAAAGCGGAGCGGAAGTGTCGCAGCGGCCTCGGGAGACCGGCATCGCGGCAGGCAAAGCTTTGTTAACCCTAACGATGTGTAATCAATTCCAGCCGGAAACAAGTCCACGGCATGGAAGTCGAGTGACGTGAAAGCATCCGCTCAGTCAGCAGTGTTTGGCAAGCGCCGGGAGCCCCATACGGTCATCATCGCCCGCGGCGACGATATCCGGCATTTCACCGTGCGACCGTGGATGGCTGCAGTCATCGGCTCGGCGCTCTCGGCGATCGCCATCGGCTATCTGCTCGCGACCTCCTATCTGGTGCTGCGGGACGACCTCATCGGTGCTGCGGTGGCGCGACAGGCGCGAATCCAGCAGTCCTACGAAGATCGCATCTCCGCACTCCGCGCCCAGGTCGACCGGATCACCAGCCGGCAGCTGCTCGACCAGCAACTGATGGAGAACAAGGTTTCCGAACTGCTGGCGCGTCAGAGCGTGCTTTCCCAGCGCCACGGCCGGATCGGCCCGATACTCGAACGCGCGGCCGGCGAGACCGGGCTGTTGCCCGCCGACGCGCCGGTTCCGGCCGAAAGGCCGCAGGTTCGCGCCGACGCGGGCACTGCCGCCATCCTCGGCTACGCGGCTTCCACCGACACGGGAGCCCTCCTTCCGCTGCGGACGGGCGACGTCGGCCGCGAGTCGGCCGCCGACCGGGCCGACAAGCTGTTCGTCGCCATCAATCAATCGCTGCGCGCGATCGAGGGCGAGCAGATGACCAAGATCACCACGCTCGCCGAGAACGCCACCGAGACGGCCGACGCGATCGCGCAGGCGCTCGAGGACGCCGGTCTCGAAATCGACGTCGACTATGGAAAGCAGGGCATCGGCGGTCCGCTGATCGCGCCGGACCGCGCCACCGAGTTCGACACGCGGGTGCGCGAGCTCGACGAGGCCCTCGACCATCTCGACGCGATGAAGAAGGAAGCGCGCCGCTATCCGATCGCCAATCCCGCGCCTGGCGTTTCCGTGTCGAGCGGCTTCGGAATCCGTCGCGACCCCCTCCTCGGAACGCCCGCCATGCATGCCGGGATCGACTTTCGCGGCGCCGTCGGCTCGCCGGCGCGGGCAACCGGCAAGGGCACCGTCGTCAAGGCCGGGTGGAACGGCGGCTATGGCCGGATGGTCGAGATCGACCATGGCGACGGCTTCACCACGCGCTACGCCCACCTGAGCAAGGTCCTGGTGAACGTCGGCGATAAGGTCAACGCGGGCGACGTCGTGGGCAAGATAGGCTCGAGCGGCCGGTCCACCGGCCCGCATCTCCACTACGAGGTGCGCCGCGACGGCGATGCCATCGATCCCGTCCGCATGCTGAAGGCGGGACGCAAGGTCAGCGCCTACCTCTGAAATCCCGGGATTCCCGGCAATCAGTCAATGTCTGCGATCGCCTGGCCGGCGCCGCCCTCGATGCGCTGCGACAACGACGCCTCCATGAACGGATCGAGGTCACCGTCGAGCACGTCAGAGGGGCTGGTGCTTTCGACGCCGGTGCGCAGGTCCTTGACCAGTTGGTAGGGCTGCAGCACGTAGGAGCGGATCTGGTGGCCCCAGCCGATGTCGGTCTTGGCGGCTTCCGTGGCGTTGGCCGCGGCCTCGCGCTTCTTCAGCTCTTCCTCATAGAGGCGCGAGCGCAGCATTTCCCAGGCCTTCGCCCTGTTCTTGTGCTGCGAGCGCTCGGCCTGGCAGGCGACCGCGATGCCGGTGGCGAGATGCGTGATGCGAACCGCGGAATCGGTCGTATTGACGTGCTGCCCGCCCGAACCGGACGAGCGGTAGGTGTCGATGCGCACGTCGGACTCGCTGACGTCGATCTGAATCGAATCATCGACGACCGGATAGACCCAGACGCTCGAAAACGAGGTGTGGCGCCGCGCGTTGGAATCGAAAGGCGAGATGCGCACCAGCCGGTGCACGCCCGATTCCGTCTTCAGCCAACCATAGGCGTTGTGGCCCTTGATGAGCAGGGTCGCCGACTTGATGCCGGCTTCCTCGCCCTCGTGGACTTCCAGCACCTCGACCTTGAAGCGGCGGCGCTCCGCCCAGCGCGTGTACATGCGCAGGAGCATCGACGCCCAGTCCTGGCTCTCCGTGCCCCCGGCGCCGGCATGGACTTCGAGATAGGTGTCGTTGGCGTCCGCCTCGCCGGACAGCATGGTCTCGATCTGGCGGGCCTTGGTCTCGCCGGCCAGCGACCTGATCGCCGCCTCTGCCTCGGCGACGACGCCGGCGTCGCCCTCTTCTTCGCCGAGCTCGATGAGGCCGATATTGTCCTCGAGCGCCTGGCCAAGGCCGCGGACCGCCCTTACTCCGTCATCCAGGTACTGGCGCTCGCGCATCAGCTTCTGCGCTTCCTGCGGATCATTCCAGAGACTGGAATCTTCCGCGCGCATGTTCAGGTAGTCTAGTCTCTTGATTGCCTGATCCCAGTCAAAGATGCCTCCTCAGCAGGCTTATCGCCTGCTTGATCTCGTCGACCAGGTTCTGCGTTTCCGTGCGCATGAATGCTGTCTTCCCGCTACCGGGCATGCCGGATTGAATCGGCGCGGAACATAGGGAGGCCCCAGCGGTGTGTAAAGGAAAATGGCGGCGTGACGGAACCGGCCACCGGCGCGGCGGTCAGTAGAGCCCGCCGCCGCCGCTCTGGATCGCCTTGTTGGCCTGCGGCGAGAGCGCCTCGCCAAAGCCGTTCGAGCCGTCCTCGCTCATGCCGATCACCCAGTAGCTGTCGGCCGGTCCGGTTCCGGGCTTGAACGCCTCCATGATGGTGCCGCCCTCGCCTTCGGCGGCCTGCATTCCGGTCTTGCGGTTGATGGCGATCAGCTTCATGCCTTCGGGCACCTGGAAGTCGACGATCGGCTTGTCCTTCAGCGCTTCCGCCATGAACTCCTTGAAGATCGGCGCGGCGAGGCCACCGCCGGTCGATCCCTTGCCGAGACCCTGGGGCTTGTCGTAGCCGAGATAGAGCCCGACGACGAGGTTGGGCGTATATCCGATGAACCACGTGTCCTTCTCGTCGTTCGTCGTTCCGGTCTTTCCGGCGATCGGGCGGCCGAGTTCGGCGACCGTGGTGGCGGTTCCGCGCGTGACGACGCCTTCCATCATCGAGGTGATCTGGTAGGCGGTCATCGGATCGAGAACCTGCTCGGCATTGTCGATCAGTTCGGGCTCGGGCTGGTCCATCCAGTCCTTGGCGACGCAACCTTCGCACGAGCGCTCGTCGTGCTTGAACACCGTCTTGCCGTAGCGGTCCTGGATACGGTCGATCAGCGACGGCTTTATCTGCCTGCCGCCATTGGCCATCACCGCATAGGCGGAAACCATGCGCATCACCGTGGTTTCGCCGGAGCCCAGCGACATCGCGATGTGCGGCGCCATCTTGTCGTAGACGCCGAACCGCTCGGCATATTCGGCGACCAGTTTCATGCCCATGTCGTTGGCCAGGCGGACCGTCATCAGGTTGCGCGAGCGCTCGATGCCGTTGCGCAGCGTCGACGGGCCTGCGGCCTTGCCGTCGTAGTTCTTCGGCGTCCAGGTCGAGTTGCCGATCTTGATCGTGATCGGACCGTCCATGATCACCGACGCCGGCGTGTAGCCGTTGTCGAGCGCGGCGGCGTAGACGATCGGCTTGAAGGAGGACCCAGGCTGGCGCTTCGCCTGCGTCGCCCGGTTGAACTCAGAATCGGAATAGGAGAATCCGCCGACCATGGCGAGCACGCGACCCGTATGCGGATCCATCGCCACCATGCCGCCGGACACTTCGGGTATCTGGCGCAGGTCGTAGATGCCCTCGCCGTCCGCGGCCTTCTCGACGAAAACGACGTCGCCTGGAATGAGGACCTCCTCAGGCGACGAAGCCTTGACGCGCTTGCCGTTGGAGACATAGCGCAACGCCCAGTTCATCCCGTCCTCGGAGAGGGTGGCGGTCTCGCGCGCCGCCTCGAGCGCCCCGGAAATCTCGCGCCGCGGCTGGAGGCCGACCGAGACGCTGTCCTTGGTGCTTTCGAGGACGACGGCCAGCCGCCATTCCGGCACGTCGTCGAGAGACTTGACCTTGGCGAGGGCTTCGCCCCAGTCGCCCGAGATGTCGATCTTTTCGCGCGGGCCGCGGTAGCCGCGCAGGCGGTCGAACTTCATCAGGCCGTTCTGCAACGCCTTGCGCGCGTACAGCTGGAGTTGCGGATCGAGCGTGGTGCGCACCGACAGGCCGCCTTCGTAGAGGGCGTCCTCGCCATAGCGGGCGATGATCTCGCGCCGCACCTCCTCGGTGAAGTACTCGCCGGCGAACAGGTAGGTGCCCTTGCGGCGCGGCGAGACGCCCAGCGGCTCGGCCTTGGCCTTTTCGCCCTCGGCGCGCTCGACGTAGCCGTTCTCGACCATCTGGTCGATGACCCAGTTGCGCCGCTCGACGGCCCGGTCGGTGTGCTTGAACGGATGATAGTTCGACGGGCCTTTCGGCAGGGCCGCCATGTAAGCCGCCTCGGCCACCGTCAGCTCGTTGACCGACTTGTCGAAATAGGTGAGCGCCGCGCCGGCGATGCCGTAGGCGCCGAGACCGAAGAAGATCTCGTTCATGTAGAGTTCGAGGATCCGGTCTTTCGAATAGGCCTGTTCGATGCGGAAGGCGAGGATCATCTCGCGGATCTTGCGGTCGTAGGTCTGGCTCGAGCTGAGCAGGAAGTTCTTGGCGACCTGCTGCGTGATCGTCGAGGCGCCGACCGGCCGCCGGCCGGAGCCGAGGTTCTGGAAATTGGTGACGATGGCGCGGACGAGGCCGGTCACGTCGATGCCCGGGTGCGTGTAGAAATTCTTGTCCTCGGCCGAGAGGAACGCCGCCTTGACGCGGTCGGGTACGGCCTGGATCGGCAGGAAGAGCCGCCGCTCGCGCGCGAACTCGCCCATAAGAGACCCGTCGCCCGCATGGACGCGGGTCGTCACCGGCGGTTCGTACTTCGCCAGCACCTCGTAGTCAGGCAGATCCTTGGTCAGCGCGCTGATGTAGATGCCCACGCCTGCCGCAGCGACGAGCGCCAGCATCACGCCCACGCCGAAGAAGTATCCGATGAGACGTATCATTCCCGCTCCAGTCCCAGCCCTCGTCCGCTTGGAATGCGGATGCTGCAGCTGATGCGCGCCGTAGCGGCGACAGCTTGACTCCGTCAACTCTTGTCGTGCCGATGTGGGCAAAATACGGCAGGACCGCGGCCAAGGTCACATCGCCGACCGCTGCAGGCCCGCCGTGTCGGCAATGCAACGATGGCGACGCCGGCAAAGACCTTCCATCCATCTCACCCGCCCGCACCGAGCTTGGCTTCGGCGAACAGGCCAACGGCTGTGGAAATGCTGCCGATGGCCTTGCGCCGCCATTCGCCGTTGAGAAGCTGCTCCTCGTCCTTGGGGTTCGACAGGTAGCCGAGTTCGACGAGCACGGACGGCACATCCGGTGCCTTGAGGACGCGGAAGCCGGCGGAACGGTGCGGATTGTTGATCAACTCGATGCTGCCGGAAAGCGCCCCGACGAGCGAACGGGCGAAGCGGATCGAGAAGGAGTGCGTCTCGCGGCGGATCAGGTCGACAAGGATGTCGGCGACCTGGTGGTTTTCTTCGACGATCTCGATGCCGGCGAGCTGGTCGGAGAGGTTCTCGCGGTCGGCGGTGGCTTCCGCCTCCGCGTCCGACGCCTTTTCCGACACCGTATAGACGGTCGCACCGCGGATATTCTTCAGGCGGATCGTATCGGCGTGGATCGAGATCAAAAGATCGGCCTCGTGCGAGCGGGCGATGCGCACCCTCTCGTCGAGGCGGAGAAAGACGTCCGTCTCGCGCGTCATGTAGACGTCATAGGAACCCGACGCCTCCAGGGCCGATTTGAGTTCGAGGGCAAATGACAGGGTGATCGCCTTTTCGACGGTTCCATTGACCCCTTCCGCCCCGCCGTCGATGCCGCCGTGACCCGGGTCGAGCACGACCGTGAAGCGCTTGCCGTCCCGAGGTGCCGTCTTGCCGACCCGGTCGCCTTTTGGCGTGCTGGTCGAGCCGGTCGTTTCCGCCTGGATCGCCAGTGCTGCGTCGAACGCCGCATCGGACGACGACACGATGTCGACCACCATGCGGTATCCGGGGCTGGCTTCGTTGGCGATCACGTCGACGCGCTCCAGCTCGAACGGACCCTTCGCGGTGAGAATCAGCCGCGAAACGCCCGCTTCGATGTTGCCGTAGCGCACGTTGGAAATCAGGCCGCGCGGCTTGAGATCCGCCGTGTCCAGGGAAAGACCTGTATCCGGCAAATCGATCACCAATCTGTGAGGCCCCCGCAGCAGGAACCATTTCGGCTCCGGCTCGGCGTCGAACTGGAGAACGAAACGCATGCGCGTCGCATCGCCAGCGAGCTTGAACGCTTCCGCAGTCACGGCATGCGGACCGGCATGCGCCAATGCCGTCACAAACAGCGTCGCCAAGGGCAGAACGCGGCAAAACGCCCGCAGAATGCGGTAAAACGCGCGGAATCCTGCAATTTCGTGACGATCCACGACCCGCTCCGCCTGTCCACCGAACCCGTATAAACGCAAAACGCCCGCTCCGCTCGCCGCTCGGCCGATTAACGATTCGTAGCGTCACATGGTTAAGCAAGCCTTTCCGCCCCGGACCGACGTCAGCCCTGCCATCCGGAGCGGAGGAAGCGAGGGGTTGCCTTGGCTTCCGGCAGATCATAAAAGCGGCACTGGACCACTGCAATGCCCGGTAACGACCGGCCGCCTCACCTGAAATTGTTCAAGGTCGTTGAGGTCCTGGCGTATCCGGGACAAGAGTGGTTCCGACAGGATTCTTCAGAGCTTCCGGTGACGCGGACGCCCTGACGTTCGAAAACGGCCGAGACAGCCTGTCTCGTGCCGGCTCATTGCGAGCAAATCAGCGGGTCCGGTTTCCGGACCTTGGTTCAAATGGTTCCGCAGGAACTGCGATGGCGTTAGCTGCAGCGAAGGAACGAGACGGGAAAACCCGCGCCATGACGGCGCCGGCCGGCTCCTCCGTTGCGTCACGCCCGCTATCGGCGGACTTCAATTTATCCGGCAAGGCCGAACGGGCGGATTCAGGAAGGGGCATTCATGCTCCCGAATCCCGACGCGCGGCTGCCGGGGAGACAGATAATGCCCAACAAAATGCTTATAGACGCCTCCCACCCGGAGGAAACACGCGTCGTCGTCGTCCGCGGTAACCGCATCGAAGAATTCGACTTCGAATCCCAGGACAAGAAACAGCTCAAGGGAAACATCTACCTCGCCCGCGTGACGCGGGTCGAACCGTCGCTCCAGGCGGCTTTCGTCGAATATGGCGGCAACCGCCACGGCTTCCTCGCCTTCAGTGAAATCCATCCCGACTATTACCAGATCCCGGTGGCCGACCGTCAGGCGTTGCTCAGGGCGGATGCCGAGGCGGCCAATTCCGAGGATGACGAGGACGAGGACGACGAGCGCCGCGACCGCGGTCGCGGACGTCGCCGCCGGCGCGGGCGCAATCGCGACCAGGAGAGGCGGGGCAGCGACCTGCAGCAGGCGGCGGCGGGCGAAACGGCGTCCCGCGCCGACGACGAGATCTCCGACGCGGGGGATGCGGAAGAACTGATACCCGCGGATCCCTTGGCCGAAACGGTAGAGGCCGGTGCCGCCTTCATCGAAGGCGCAGACGTCGGCGATGAAGGCGGCGTCGAGAACGCCTTCGCCGGCGGCGAGGAAGCGGGCGTCGAGAACGTCGCGACCACGCAGACGGACGAAGACGACAGCCGCGGGCCATCGTCCATCGCCGCCGAAATCGACGCGGATACGATCTCCGAGCCGGCTCCGGCCGGCGAAGATCGCGGCACCGTCGAGGAGATCAGCGGTTCGGGCGACGAGGACAGTGGCGTCGAATCCGTCGGGGCGGAAGACGCGCTCGAGGAAGCGCGCGAGCGGCGCCGTCCCATGCGGCGCAACTACAAGATCCAGGAAGTCATCAAGCGTCGGCAAATCCTGCTGGTCCAGGTCGTCAAGGAGGAGCGCGGCAACAAGGGCGCCGCGCTGACCACCTACCTGTCGCTCGCCGGCCGCTATTCCGTGCTTATGCCCAACACCGCCCGCGGCGGCGGCATTTCGCGCAAGATCACCAACGCCCAGGACCGCAAGCGCCTGAAGGAGGTCGTCCAGGACCTCGACGTTCCGGAGGGCATGGGCGTCATCCTGCGCACGGCCGGCGAAAGCCGCACCAAGGCCGAGATCAAGCGCGACTATGAATACCTGATGCGGATGTGGGAGACGGTGCGCACGCTGACCCTGCAGTCGACAGCCCCTGCCCTCGTCTACGAGGAAGGTTCGCTGATCAAGCGTTCCGTGCGCGACCTCTATAACAAGGACATCGACGAAATCCTGGTCGCCGGCGAGGACGGCTATCGCGAGGCCAAGGACTTCATGCGCATGCTGATGCCCAGCCATGCCAAGGTCGTGCAGCCCTATCGCGACACGGTTCCGATCTTCGCCCGCAACGGCATCGAGGCGCAGCTCGACCGCATGCTGCAGCCGCAGGTGACGCTGAAGTCGGGCGGCTACATCATCATCAACCAGACCGAGGCGCTGGTCTCGATCGACGTCAACTCCGGCCGCTCGACCAAGGAGCACTCGATCGAGGATACCGCGCTGCAGACCAATCTGGAGGCGGCCGAAGAGGTCGCCCGCCAGTTGCGCCTTCGCGACCTCGCCGGCCTGATCGTCATCGACTTCATCGACATGGAGGAGAACCGCAACAACCGGTCAGTCGAGAAGCGGCTTAAGGACCATCTCAAGAACGACCGCGCCCGCATCCAGGTCGGCCGCATCTCGCATTTCGGCCTTCTGGAGATGTCGCGCCAGCGCATCCGCGCCAGCGTGCTCGAATCGACGATGAAACCCTGTCCGCATTGCGGCGGCACGGGCCATGTACGCTCCGATTCGTCGGTTGCCCTGATGGTGATCCGCGCCATCGAGGAATTCCTGCTCAAGGACTCGCGCCACCACATCACGGTGCGGACGCCGACGGCCACCGCGCTCTACGTGCTCAACCACAAGCGCTCGAACCTGGTCGAACTGGAGCGGCGCTTCGGCCTGACCATCTCGCTCGAGGCCGACGAGACGCTTGGCGCGCAGCATTTCGCCATCTTCCGCGGCGCCGTCGCCGAGAAGCCGGTGGGCATGCCAGAAACACGGCCGATGCCGGTCGGCTATGTCGAGGCCGAGAGCATCGAGGAGGATGTCGTCGAGGAGGAGGAGGCCGAGGAAGCCGAAGCCGCCGCGGCGCCCGCCGAATCGACCCGCGCCGGCGAAGCCGAAAGCGGACGCGACCAGCGCAAGCGCCGTCGCCGCAGGCGGCGCGGCGGCCGTGACCGGGATCGTGACCGAGATCAGATCGCGGCGGCGCCCGCGACCGGATCGGCCCAGGAGCCGGACGTGGACGCCGAAGACGAGGGCGACGAGGAAGCCGCGGAGCCGGAAGCGGCAACCGCCGCGGCGGCCGCCGCCGAAGGCGAGCGCAAGAAGCGCCGCCGGGGCAAGCGCGGCGGACGCCGCAACCGCGACGAGGAAGGTAGCGAGGCCGGCGAAGCCGCGGCTGAAGAGGTTGTGGCCGAATCCGCGACCGAAGCTGCCGCCGAGGCGACGGCGGTCGCCGTCGTACCGGCGACCGAGCCGATCGAGGAAGCTGCACCCGCCAAGCCGAAGCGGACCCGCCGCAGCACCAAGGCGAAGAAGGAAGAGGCCGCAGCCGCCGAGACGCCGGCAGCCGAAGCCGCATCGAGCGAGGCGCCGACCGTGGACGTCGCCGCCGCGGTCGAGGCCCCCGCGGCCGTGGAAGAAGCGGTCGTGCCCGCCCCGGCGGACGCAGCCCCCGCCCGTCCTTCGCGTCGGCGGCCTGTGGAAGACGTACCGTCGGAGCCCGTCCTGATCTCCTCCGCACCCGACGCCGATCAGAAGCCGAAGAAGGCCGGCTGGTGGCAGAAGAAGGGTTTCTTCTGAGACCCGCAAGAATTACTTGAAGAAACCGGGGCAAGTCCCCGGTTTTTTTATTCGCGCGTCAGCTTCGTCCGCCCAGCCAGCGGCCGATCCGCTCGACGGCGGTGGCGATTTCGCGAGGATGTCCGGCATAGGACAGTCGCAGGTGGCGGTGGCCTTCGACGGGATCGAAATCCCGCCCCGGCGTGACCGCGACATGCGCCTCGGCCAGGATGCGGCGGGCAAAATCCATGCTGTCGTTGGTCAGCGCCGAGACATCGCAATAGGCGTAGAACGCACCGTCCATCGGCGCGGCAAGGCGAAAGCCGAGGCCCGGAAGGCGCTCGAGCAGGAGTTCGCGGTTGGCCGCGTAGCGGGTCTTCACCGCCTCCAGTTCCGCCGTCGCGGAAAACGCCTCGACGGCGGCGATCTGCGACAGTTCGGGCGCGGAGATGTAGAGGCTCTGCTGAATCCGCTCAATCTGCCTGACCAGCGGCTCCGGCGCCACCATCCAGCCGACGCGCCATCCGGTCATGCAGTAGTATTTCGAGAACGAGTTGATGACCGTGCACTCGGCGTCGAAGGCAAGCGCCGACACGTCGGGCGCCGAATAGGCGAGCCGGTGATAGATCTCGTCGGAAATGGCTGCGATGCCCAGGTCGCGGGCGGTGGCGAGGAGGTCTTCGAGGTCGGCGCGCGGGATGACGGCGCCGGTCGGATTGGCGGGACTGGCGAAAAGAACGCCCTTCAGCGGTCCGACGCGGTGCGCCTCGGCGATATGGGCCGCCGTCAGGTGCCCCGCCCCGTGCAGTCCGATCTCGACCACCTCGATACCGAGCGCCGAGAGAATGTTTCGATAGGCAGGATAACCCGGCGCAGCGATGGCGACGCGGTCGCCAGGGTCGAACATCGCCAGGAAAGCGAGGTTGAAGGCGGCCGACGAACCGGTCGCGACCACGACCCGCGGCGCAGGCACATCGATGCCGTAGTGCTCGCCGTAGTGTGCGGCGATCGCTTCGCGCAGCCGCGCCATGCCGAGGGAATCGGTGTAGCCGATGCGACCGTCCTCAAGGGCGCGCATCGCGGCGGCGCGCACCGCGGCCGGCGCCGGGTCGGACGGCTGGCCGACGGCCATGGAAATGACCGGGTGACCGAGGGATTTCAGGCGGTTCGCTTCGGCCAGGACGTCCATGGCGTGAAACGGCTCGACAGCCCCGCGCCGAGAAATCGAAACTGCCATGCGCCGGATCGCCTTTTGTCGTGAACCACTTGCCCGCCCGGTCGCACAAATGCCGGAATGCTGTGGAGATCACAAGTTCATGATGTTCGGAGCCCCTTCTTCCCAACGAATGAGCGCTGGTCTACCTGTGGCTCCAGCCATGCGGAAACCGTCGCCCAATATCCCGGCCCGGAGCCGGCTGGCACGCGCGCTCGTCGCCGCCGCGGTCTTCATCAACGGTGTCGCGTTCACGGCGCCCGCACAGGCCCAGCAGAACAGTGTGCCCGTCGTCCGCGATGCCGAGATCGAGGCGCTGGTGCGAGACTACGCACGGCCGATCTTCAAGGCGGCAGGGATCGCCAACGGCGGCGTCAACATCATCCTCGTCAACGACCAGCGCTTCAACGCCTTCGTCGCCGGCCGGCGCATGTTCATCAACACCGGCGCCCTGCTGCAATCGGAGACGCCGAACGAGATCATCGGCGTTATCGCCCACGAAGCCGGCCATATCGCCGGCGGCCACCAGGAGCGCCTGCGCGAGCAGCTTGCGCGCGCCCAGACCATGGCGATCGTAGCGGGCCTGCTCGGCGTCGGCGCGACCATTGCCGGTGCCGCCACCAAGAGCGGCGGTCTCGCCCAGGCCGGCAGCGGCATTGCGCTCGGCGCCACGGAAATGGCACGCCGTGGCCTCCTTGGCTACCAGCGCACGGAGGAGGCAACCGCGGATCGCTCGGCGCTCGAATACCTCGAGGCGACCGGCCAGTCTGCCAAGGGCATGCTTACCACCTTCGCCCGTTTCGCCAGCGCGCTTTCGCTGTCCGGCACCAAGGTCGACCCCTACCAGGTCAGCCATCCGATGCCCCGCGATCGCATCGCCAACCTGCAGACGCTCGCCCAGCGGAGTCCCCACTTCGACAAGAAGGATCCCGAGGGATTGCAAATCCGCCACGACATGATGCGCGCCAAGATCGCGGTCTACACGCAGGGCCAGGCGGCGGCGAGCCGGCTGCTCAGGAAGGACCCGCGCGGGCTGGCGATGATGTACGGCGACGCGATCGCCACCTATCTCTACGGCAATCCGAAGAGCGCCCTGCAGAAGGCCGATGCCCTGATCAAGGCGCATCCGAAGAACCCGTATTTCCGCGAACTACGCGGCGACATCCTGATCAAGGCCAACAAGCCGGCGGAGGCCGCGCAGGCCTACGCCAGCGCCGTGAAGCTCGATCCGGCGAAGTCGGGCATCCTGCAGGTCGCCTACGGGCAGGCCCTGCTCGCCATAGGAAAGCCGGATGCCGTGCAGAAGGCTGTGACGGAAATCCGCAAGGGATTGGACCGCGACCGCGAGAACATCAGTGCCTACAGGTATCTCGCCCAGGCCTACGGCCAACTGGGCGAAGTCGGCGAGGCCGAACTCGCCGCCGCGGAAGGATACTTCTATTCAGGCGTCTATCACGACGCGAAGGTCTTCGCCGCGCGGGCGCAGCAGAAACTCAAACGCGGCTCGCCCGCCTGGGTTCGCGCGCAGGACATCATCAACTACAAGGCACCCGGCAAGAAGAAGTGAGAACCGCTTCGCGCCGCAACAGCAAAACGGGACAGACATGACACGGGCAATCCTCCTCGGCACCACGGGAATCGCGACCGCCTTCGCGATGCTTGCCTTCGGGTATCTCTCGGGCAAGCCGCAGCCCGCGATCGCCGACGACACGCCCCAGATCATGGCCCAGGCGCAGGGCATCGACCGCAAGGAGGTCGAGGAGATCGTCCGCGACTACTTGCTGAAGAACCCGGAAATCCTTTTAGAGATGCAGTCGATCCTCGAGGAGAAGCAGAAGGAAGAGGAGCGCATCGCGCAACTCGACACCATCAAGGGCGCCAGGGATACGATCTTCAACGCCGCCCACGACGGCGTCGTCGGCAATCCCGAGGGCAAGGTCACCATCGTCGAGTTCTACGACTACAATTGCGGCTACTGCAAAAGAGCACTGGAAGACATGCAGGCGCTCGTCGCCGCCGATCCGGACCTTCGCTTCGTGCTGAAGGAGTTCCCGATCCTCGGACCGGATTCGCAGAAGGCTCACGTCGTCTCGCAGGCGTTCCACAAACTCATGCCCGAGAAGTACGGCGAGTTTCACACGCGCCTGATCGGCGGCCAGGGCCGCGCCGGCGAGGCGAGCGCGATCAAGATCGCACTCGAACTCGGTGCAGACGAGGCGAAGCTGCGCGAAGCGATGAAGGATCCGGCGATCACCGAGGTGTTCTCCCAGACCTACGATCTCGCCAACAAGCTGCACATCACGGGCACGCCGTCCTACGTGGTCGGCAACGAGGTGGTCTTCGGTGCGCTCGGCCGGGAAGTCCTCAGCGAGAAGATCGCCGCCGCCCGCGCATGCATCGCCGACGCGACCTGCTGATTTCCGTGGAGTAAGGCCGACAATCGTCCCGCTACAGTGGAAAACCGGCCCACGGCGCTCTTTCCGCGGCGAAACTTGACGACTATAGAGGGTTCGCGCGGCCGATTGCCGCGCGCGGAGAGGCTCGCGATTTGAAGACGGTCTTCGTTCTCAACGGTCCCAACCTGAACATGCTCGGCAAGCGCGAGCCGGGCATCTATGGCGGGACCAACCTGGCCGGGATCGAATCCGACTGCCGCACCCTCGCCGCGGAACTGGGCATGGGCATCGAGTTCCGTCAGTCGAACCACGAGGGCGCCCTCGTCGACTGGATCCAGGAAGCCGGCGAGAAGGCCGCAGGCCTGGTTCTCAACGCAGGGGCCTATACCCACACCTCAATCGCCCTCCACGACGCCATTCGCGCCGTGGCGCCGCTGCCGGTGGTCGAGGTCCACTTGTCCAACATCCACGCCCGCGAGCCGTTCCGGCATAAGTCGATGATTGCGCCTGTCTCGCTGGGGATGATCTGCGGCTTCGGACCGGCAGGTTATACGCTGGCGCTCAGGGCGCTCGCCGCGCGCATCTGACCGGGCGGCACGAAGAAGAGGAAAGCGACACGCAATGTCGATCAAGAAATCCGGTGTTGACCAGCAACTGATCCGCGACCTCGCGGGCATCCTGAACGACACCAATCTGACCGAGATCGAGGTCGAACTGGGCGATCTCAAGGTGCGCGTGTCGCGGCAGGCACAGGCCGTGCACGCCATCGCGCAACCCATGTCGGTGGCTGCAGCCCCGGCTGCCGTCGCTGCAACGGCTCCCACGGCCCCGGCGGCCGCAGCGGTTGCCGACACGTCGAAGAACGCCGTGACCTCTCCCATGGTCGGCACTGCATACGCGTCGCCGTCGCCCGGCGCCACGCCCTTCATCGAACTGGGACAGCGCGTCCGCGAGGGCCAGACGCTGCTCATCATCGAGGCCATGAAGACGATGAACCAGATTCCCTCGCCTCGCGCCGGCATCGTCACCGCGATCCTCTTCGAGGACGCGCAGCCGGTCGAGTACGGCGAGCCGCTGGTCATCGTCGAATAGGATCGGAGAGAACAGGCCGGTGTTCCACAAGATCCTGATCGCCAACCGCGGCGAGATCGCGCTGAGGGTGCTGCGCGCCGCCAAGGAGCTCGGCATCCGCACCGTCGTGGTCCATTCGACCGCCGACGTCGATGCCATGCATGTCCGCCTCGCCGACGAAAGCGTCTGCATCGGCCCGCCGCCGTCGCGCGATTCCTATCTCAACATCCACCAGATCGTCGCCGCCTGCGAGATCACCGGCGCCGACGCCGTTCATCCGGGCTACGGCTTCCTGTCCGAGAACGCGCGCTTCGCCGACATCCTGGCAGCGCACAAGATCACCTTCATCGGCCCGAGCGGCGACCACATCCGCATCATGGGCGACAAGATCGAGGCCAAGCGCACGGCCAGGAGGCTCGGCATTCCGGTCGTCCCCGGCTCCGACGGCGCCGTGACGGAGGATCGCGAGGCGGCGCGCATTGCCGCCGAAATCGGCTTCCCGGTGATCATCAAGGCATCGGCCGGCGGCGGCGGGCGCGGCATGAAGGTGGCTCGTTCAGCCGAAGACCTGCCCATCGCGCTGGCGACGGCACGCTCCGAAGCGGGCGCGGCCTTCGGCGACGATGCCGTCTACATCGAGAAGTTCCTGGAAAAACCGCGCCACATCGAGGTCCAGATCGTCGGCGACGGCGCCGGCAAGGCGGTGCATCTGGGCGAACGCGACTGCTCGCTGCAGCGCCGCCATCAGAAGGTCTGGGAGGAGGCGAACTCGCCAGCGCTGAATACCGATGAGCGTGCGCGCATCGGCGGAATCTGCGCACAGGCGATCGCCGATCTCGGCTATTCCGGCGCCGGCACGATCGAGTTCCTCTACGAGAACGGCGAGTTCTACTTCATCGAGATGAACACCCGTCTCCAGGTCGAGCACCCGGTGACTGAGGCGATCACCGGCATCGACCTCGTCCACGAGCAGATCCGCGTCGCCTCCGGCGGCGGCCTTTCGGTCCGGCAGGACGAGATCAAGTTCTCCGGCCATGCCATCGAGTGCCGGATCAATGCCGAGGACCCGCGCACGTTTACGCCGTCGCCGGGCACGATCACCCATTTCCACACGCCGGGGGGGCTCGGCATCCGCGTCGATTCCGGCGCCTATTCGGGCTACCGCATCCCGCCCTATTATGACAGCCTGATCGGCAAGCTGATCGTGCACGGCCGCAACCGCGTCGAATGCATGATGCGCCTGCGCCGCGCACTCGACGAATTCGTCGTCGACGGGGTCAAGACGACGCTGCCGCTGTTCCGCGACCTCGTCGGCAATCCCGACATCGCCAACGGCGATTACGACATCCATTGGCTGGAAAAATACCTGGCCGAAACGGCGTAGCCGCGGATGAGCCGGCCCTTCGCGCCCGGATACCGGATCCCGCCCGACCTTCTACTCAGGGCCTACGCCTCGGGCGTCTTCCCCATGGCGGAGCATGCCGACGACCCGGAGGTATTCTGGGTCCGGCCGGAAACCAGGGGCATCATCCCGCTCGACGCCTTCCACGTGCCGAAGAGCCTGGCGAAGACCATTCGCCGGGGCCGCTTCGAGATCCGCTACGACCACGATTTCGCCGGCGTCATGGAGGGCTGCGCAGAGACCGGAGAAGGCCGTAGCTCGACGTGGATAAACGCACCGATCCGCGAGGCCTACCAGGAACTCCATCGCCGCGGCCACTGCCACTCGGTCGAGGCGTGGCACGACGCCCGCCTGGTCGGCGGGCTCTATGGCGTCAGTCTCGGCCGCGCTTTCTTCGGCGAGAGCATGTTCTCGCGCGAGCGCGACGCATCGAAGGTCTGCCTGGTGCATCTGGTCGAGCGATTGCGGCGGCAGGGCTTCGTCCTGCTCGACACCCAGTTCACCACCGAGCACCTGAAGCGATTCGGCACCGTCGACGTGCCGCGGCGCAGATACGAGAAACTGCTGGAAGAGGCGCTGACCGGCGAGGCCAGCTTCAATCCCGCGAAAGCGTAGGAAGGCAAAGGTCGCTGGCCAGCGAAGCGACCGACCGCTCAGTTCGCCTTAGCCGTCTCCGGCGGCGGTACGTCCGACTGCTGCTTGCAGCTCTTCAGCCAGACGTCGTAGACGGCGTGCTCGACGGCATTCAGCCCAGGGCTCTCGGCGAACATCCAGCCGGTAAAGATGCGGCGGATCTTGCGGTCGAGCGTGATCTCGTCGACCTCGACGAAGGAGTCCGTCTTCGGCTCCTCCTCTTTCGGCCGCGAATAACAGACCCGAGGTGTCACCTGGAGGGCGCCGAACTGAACCGTCTCGTCAATGTAGACGTCGAAGGTGATGATTCGCCCGGTGATCTTGTCGACGCCGGTGAACTCGGCGACCGGATTGGCGATCCGCTCTGCATGGGCGACCGTCGACGCCAGCACGGCAACAGCGGCAGCGGCCACAACGGCTGCGCGGCGTCTCGTCATCGCGAAAAGGTATTCGGCCATCGGCATCAGGTAACCGTCGCGCTTGGCGGCCACAAGCGTGGCCGGCATGGATGATCGCCGGCGAGGCTTACGCGGGAATTGTGGCGACAAAAGACCGCGGCGGCGCTCAGGCACCCGGCGTCCAGGCGTCATAATCGCCGGTGACCTGCGGACGATGGCCGGCGCCGAGCACCGAGCCCTTCGGCCGGTAGGCGGCGGCGGTGCCGGTCAGGTTCGGCTGGTGCGGCTTCTGCCAGTCGCGCGGCTTGTAGTTCTCCTTCGACGGCGGCGTGTCGACGCGGTAGTGCATCCAGCCGTGCCAGCCCGGAGGGATCGCCGTCGCCTCGGAGGTGCCCGGGAAGATCACCCAGCGCCGCGTGCGGCCTTCGGAATCCTTGCCGCCTTCGTAGTAGACGTTGCCGAATTCGTCCTCGCCGACGCGCACACCCTTGCGCCAGGTGTGAAAGCGCGTGCCCAATGTCTGGCCGCTCCACCAGGTGAAGAACTGCAGCAGGAATTTCTTCATCGAAGGTCCTCGTCGCCGACCGCGCTGCGGTCACCGCCTTATGGCTTCCGCCGAACGCGCTGGCAAGGGGCAGCACGCCGCACTATCGTCGTGGTAGGCGGAGCGGTGCCCCATGGACCTGATGACGATCCTCGAGATGCTGAGCTACGCGGTCACCATCATCGGCCTGCCACTCGCCATCTTCGTCTTCCTCTACGAACAGCGCAAGGAACGCGAGAACGAGGAAGAGGAAATATACCAGCGCCTGTCGGACGGCTACACCGACTTCCTGCGGCTCGCCCTGGACAATCCGGACCTGAAGCTCCAGTCCCGCGAGGCTACCAAGGGTCTCTCCGAGGAACAGACGGAGCGTATGCTCACCATGTTCGGCATCCTGATCTCGCTGTTCGAACGCGCCTATGTCGTCGGCTACGAGCACGGGATGTCCGAGCGGAAGCTGCGCCGCTGGCGGTCCTGGGAAGACTTCATGCGCGAATGGTGCCGGCGCGAGGATTTTCGCAACGCACTGGCGCAACTGCTGCTGGGCGAGGATCCGGAGTTCGTCGCCTACATTTCCGACCTCGCGGAACGCGAAGCGGCGGCGGCCGGCGCGCCCGTCAGCGGAGCTACAGCTTGAAGCCGACATGGCTCCGGGCGAAGCCGAGCCGCTCGTAGAACCGGTGCGCGCCCACGCGGCTGTTGTTCGACATCAGTTGCACCTGCCGCGCGCCGGCCTCCCTCGCCCGTTCGATGGCGAAACGCATCATTGCCTCGCCGATTCCCCTGCCCCGCATGTCGCCGCGCGTCTGCACGGCCTCGACGGTCATGTTGGTGGAACCACGCGCCGACAGCGACGTGATCGTCGTCGTCTGGAAGGTGCCCACGACGGCGCCATGGAGCTCGGCGACGTAGAGCCGGTCGTTGGCGCTGGCGGCAATCCTGTCGAACGCCGCGAGATAGTCGGGCATGGCCGCCGGTTCGGCGCTGTCGCCGTGGCCGCCCAGCGAATCGGCGGCGAACAGCGCGGCGAGCGCCGCGACGTCTTCCCGGCGTGCCGGCCGGATCACCAGCGTCTCCGCCCCGCCGTCGCCCATCGAATCCTCCTTGCCAAGCGAAATGTCCCGGCGGAGCTTTAGCCGAGAACCGTCCCGCCGTCACACACCTCCCGGAGACCTGCCCATGACCAAAATCCGCCCGGCCGCCCTGCTTCTTGCCGTCTTGCTGGCGACCGCGCCTGCCATCGCGCAGGACGGGCCGACCGGTATCGCCTTCGCCGAAGCGCCGGAGCAATCGAGCGGAATATGCACAGGCGGCAATCCCGAACGGACGCTCGCCTGCGCGCGCGAAAAATGCGTCGCCGGGGGCGCCGAGTCACGCGACTGTGCCCGCGTCGCCTGGTGCTTCCCGGCCGGGTGGAGCGCTGACGTCTTCCTCCAGCACAAGGAAGGCCCGCACTGGCACGAGTATCTTTGCGGCTGGGACTCGAAAGAGGCCGTCGTGAAGGCAGCAGCGATCAAGTGCGACCGCTCGCTGCGCGACTACCTTGTCGAATGCACGACCGTCCGCTTCTGGGACCCGGACGGCAAGGAACTGCAAGCGAACTGAAACCATCCTGCGAACGCCGCGGTTGAACGCCTGCCGACGCTGCGTTACTCTTTTTGTGGAGGGCTGCGCCGGCCGTGCCGGCGCCTGCGAGGCGTGACGTCGATGAACGCGCTGGCCGGCCAACGGATTCTGCCCGAAATCGTCGAGGCGATCTACGATTCCGTGACCGACGGGACGCTGTGGCCGCGAACGCTCGGCAGTATCTGCGAGCTTTGCGAGGGGTGCCTCGCCATGCTTGCGGTCGTCGATACGCGTGGCGGCACGCTGCGCATGTCGGAGACCTGCGGCGATCCCGCGCTACTGCAGCCGCTGATGCAGGAGTACGGGTCGAAAGTCCCGTTCTACGCGGCGCTGCCGAGGATGGAGATCGATGTTCCGTTCACCGTCGATTCGGTTTATGCGCTGCAGGGGCCGGGAACGCGGCAGACGTGGCTCGACAGCCGCATCGCGCGCGAATGGGTCATTCCAAACCGCCTCGACGATTTCTTCTGGGTCGCCCTGATGAAGCGGCCGTCGCGCGTCGGTTCGCTGATGGTGGTCACCGACAAGGATCGCCGGCCGATCACGGCCGGCGACGTTGACCTTGTCGCGCTGCTCGCGCCGCATGTGCGCCGCGCCGTGATGATTTCCGATCTCTTCGAGACCGAGCGGCGGACGACCGCGCTGTTCCGCGCCATCGTGGATCACCTCGGCATTCCAGTGCTCATCGTCGGCGAGGATTTCCATATCCTCTACGCCAACTCCGCCGCCGAGGCGGTTCTCGCCGAAAGCGGGATCGTCGCGGCGGCGCGTGGCCAGCTGCAGTTCCGGTACCCCCACGCCCATGCCGCCATCGGTCGTGCCGTGGCGCTCGGCGTCCGCGATGAATTCGCCCTCGGTCCGGCCGGGATCGACGTGCCGCTCGCCGGTGCGCCGATCGCGGCCGTGGCCCATGTCCTTCCGCTGGCCCGTCGCGATCCCTCGTCACGGATGTCGTCGCGGGCCGCCGCAGCGATCTTCATTGCCGCACAGGGTGCATCGCCCCAGCCCGCAATCGAAGCAATCGGTGCGTTGTTCGGACTGACCGTCGCCGAGAAGCGCGTCGCGGCAAAGGTCGCGGCGGGCCTGACGCGCGGCGAGATCGCGCTTTCGACGGGCGTCTCCGACGGGACGGTCAAGTCGCAGCTCGCTGCGGTGTTCGACAAGACCGGTACCGGCGACCAGCGCCAGCTCGAACTCCTGCTGCGCGAACTGTCGCCGCCGGTGACGACAAAGGCCGATCGCCGCCGCAACAACTAATAAACAGCGGACCGCCGGCGAACGGACAACAAGGGAGGAAAAACCATGCCTGGATCATCAGCCAGATGCATCACCGCGGGCATCGCGCCAATGCGCCCAGCGATACTCGCAGTCATTCTGCTGGCCCCCGTCAACGACGCCGAAGCACGCCAGAAGAAGCCCGATTTCAGCCAGATCACCTGCGAGTGCTCGTGCGAGGTCAAGCGCGGCGATGTGGTGATGGTAGAAACCAAAGTCCTTGCCGCGCCGTCAAACGATCCCGGTCGGTGCGGCGGCTTCAACGGCGTGGCATGCCGCAACCAGCGACCCGACGGCGGCACGTCGCTGGGTACGCTGAAGAGTTGCCAGGGCGTCGTCGAGCATACCGGCGGCGGAGGTGGCAACACGGTTCCCGATATCGGCACGATCGCGCCGGACGCGGGGATCGCACCCGAGACAGGCAATACACCCGGCTCGAAGGCGCTGCCGAAGGGCTTGCCCAAGCTGAAGGGCACCATGCAATAGCGGGACGTTCCACCATCGCGCAGCCGTACGGCGCTCGACACGGCCAAGTCGGTCCGGTGGGGAGTACCGGTCCCGGCGGTACGCCCTATCGCCTCCTTCAGCGCCCCGCATCGGTCCGAGCCGAATGAATCCTGCCGGTCCTCACCCGCGCGGGAGATGAAACCGATCGCAAAAAGCCGCCTCGTGGGACGGTGCGGAAAAGCCGGCGCCATTCGGCCTTCGGGTCGAGCGCCGGTGACGAACTCCGAGGAGATGCGCCATGAGAAGAATCCTGTGTTGGACATCCGCCGTGCTGCTGACGACAGCGATGGCGACGCCGCTCCATGCAATCGACAAAACCACGACCGCCGGCCAAGCGGCGGCCAAGACGCTCCAGGCCGGCAAGCTGAAGGGCGGCCTCAAGGCCACGGGAGGAACGACCGGCGGTACAGTCGGCGGTGGGGCCACGGTCGCCGAGCTCTCCGCTTACGAGTGCCGGACGCTCGGCGGTACGGTCGTGGTGGTCGCCGACGACCGTTGCGGCGCCTCGCGCAAATACTGCCGGATGCCCGATACGCTTGCTGCGTGCATCGACGAAATCGGCGACTGACCGCCGTTCGGCGCCTTCGGGAACCGTGCGGCGATCAGGCGAGCCGACGTTCCAAGACCAGCGCGGGAATGCCGGATTGTTCGCGCCCGCAATTCGCCGTCCGCCCGGCCTGGACGAAGCCGGCCGCACGGTAGAAGGCGATCGCGCGGACGTTCGCTTCCTCGACCTCGAGCCGGATGCGCTCCGCTTCCGAAAAGCTATCGACGATCTCGTCGAGGAGCATGCCGCCGATGCCGCGGCCCTGCGTGGACGGACGGACGTAGAGCTGATGGAGCATCACCGTCTTGCCCTCGTCGATAGCGCTGGCGAAGGCCATGCCGCCGATGGCGGTGCCGTCGTCGGCGACGAGGAATTCGGAATGCGGCCGCTCGAGTTGGGTCTGGAGCGACGCGAGCGAGTGCCATTCGGCGGTGATCGCCGCGACACGCTCAGGCCCGTAGATCGGATCGTAGGTGGCGTGCCAGGTCTCGCCGAGCAGCGTACGGATGGCGTCGAGGTCGCGTTTCGACGCCGTTCGCACGAACATTGCTCAACCCTCGATGCCTAGCTTGGCCTTCACGAGGTCGTTCACCGCCTGCGGATTGGCCTTGCCGCCAGTCGCCTTCATCACCTGGCCAACGAACCAGCCCGCCATGGTCGGCTTGGCACGGGCCTGCTCGGCCTTGTCCGGATTGGCCGCGATGACCTCGTCGACGGCCTTCTCGATGGCGCCGGTGTCGGTGACCTGCTTCAAGCCGCGACTCTCCACCAGCGCCCGGGGATCGCCGCCCTCGTTCCAGACGATCTCGAACAGGTCCTTGGCGATCTTGCCGGAGATCGTGCCGTCGCGGATCAGGTCGATGATCGCGCCGATCTGGTCTGGCCCGACCGGCGATTCGTCGATCGCCTTGCCGGCCTTGTTCAACGCGCCGAGCAGGTCGTTGATCACCCAGTTGGCCGCCGTCTTGCCGTCGCGGCCCGCGGCCACCTTCTCGAAATAGTCGGCGATCGCCTTCTCCGAGACGAGCACCGAGGCGTCGTAGGCCGAAAGCCCCATGCCGGAGACAAACCGCGCCTTCTTGTCGTCGGGCAGTTCGGGCAGCCCGGTCGCGAGCGCGTCGACATAGGCCTGGTCGAACTCGAGCGGCAGGAGGTCGGGGTCGGGGAAATAGCGGTAGTCGTGCGCCTCCTCCTTCGACCGCATCGAACGCGTCTCGCCCTTGACCGGGTCGAACAGGCGGGTCTCCTGGTCGATCTTGCCGCCATCCTCGAGGATGGCGATCTGCCGGCGCGCCTCGTATTCGATCGCCTGGCCGACGAAGCGGATCGAGTTGACGTTCTTGATCTCGCAGCGCGTGCCGAATGCCCCGCCGGGTCGGCGCACCGAGACGTTGACGTCGGCGCGCATGGAGCCTTCGTCCATGTTGCCGTCGCAGGTGCCGAGATAGCGCACGATGGTCCTGAGCTTGGTCAGGTAGGCCTTGGCTTCCTCGGACGAGCGGATGTCAGGCTTCGACACGATCTCCATCAGCGCCACGCCCGACCTGTTCAGGTCGACATAGGACATGGTCGGGTGCTGGTCGTGCATCGACTTGCCGGCGTCCTGCTCGAGGTGCAGCCGTTCGATGCCGACGTCGATGTCTTCGAAATTGCCCTTGTTGTCGGGGCCCACCGAGACGGTCACGGTCCCTTCGCCGACGATCGGCTGCTTGAACTGGGAGATCTGGTAGCCCTGCGGCAGGTCAGGATAGAAGTAGTTCTTGCGGTCGAACACGGATTTCAGGTTGATCTGCGCCTTGAGGCCGAGACCGGTGCGGATCGCCTGGCGCACGCACTCCTCGTTGATCACCGGCAGCATGCCCGGCATTGCCGCGTCGACGAGGCTGACATTGGCGTTGGGTGCCGCCCCGAAGGCGGTCGAGGCGCCGGAGAACAGCTTCGACTGCGACGTCACCTGAGCATGGACCTCCATGCCGATAATCACCTCCCAGTCGCCGGTGGCGCCCGGGATCAGTCGCTTCGGGTCGGGCGTTCTTGTGTCGATTATGGTCATTCGAATGGAGGCCGCGGCGGTTTCTTGTCCGACCGTTCGCTAGAGGAATCCGGCGGCACTGGCAAGCACCGGCACGACTTGATCTATGTCAAGCGGGCGGGGCGATTCGGGTTGTAAATTCGCTTCCATAAGGTTTTGGAGGAAGCGATGGGCATCTCTGCAATGATGACGCGGATTGCCGCAAAGAGCGATCTGATCGAGCAGATGATGACGACGCTCGAAGTGCGCGACCGTTTCGCCGATCTGCCCGCCGGCGGCGAGGTCTTACGGAACGCAATGTTGTGGTGCATGTCCTGCGGCAAGCCGGACGCCTGCAGCGTTTGGCTCGCGGACCACGGCAGCGCCGAGGAAGCCCCTGACTTCTGCCGTAACCACGACCTATTCGCGCGGCTGCGCGAGCACTCGCAAGGATGTGCCGACTAAGCCGCGCAACGATCTCCCTCAAACTGGCCCGGCCTCAAAAGCCGGGCATTTTTTTGTCCCGCAATTCTTCCTCGCGCGGACGGGACATGCACGGCCACCGCGCTGTCCCGCCGAACATGCTCCGTATGCCGCCCTCAGGCCGTCGCGATATAGGCCCGGATCTCCTCAGCCTCGCGCTCGACGTCCTCGATGCGCCGCTTGACGACGTCGCCGATCGAAATAATGCCGTCGAGTTTGCCATCCCTTTCCACCGGAAGGTGGCGGAAGCGGCCACGTGTCATGATCTCCATCACCTCATGGACCGTGTGGTGTTCGTTGCAGATCTTGACCTTCGCCGTCATGCCGGTGCGGATCGGCTCGTCCAAGGCCTCATGGCCGTGCTTCGCGAGGATCCGGACAATGTCCCGCTCGGACAAAATGCCGACGATCTTGCCGTCGCCATTGGTGATGACGAGCGCGCCGACGCGGTGTTCGGCAAGCATCCGCACGGCTTCCGAAAGCTTTTCGTTGGGACCGAGCGTGAAGACGTCGTGCCCCTTCTGTTGCAGTATCGCTTTGACGGTCATGGCTTCCTCCGATGCACGTCAGGCCGCGTAGTCGCTCGTGGCCGGACCCTCCGCCCCTGACATCGTGCGCTCCGATTTCCGTCATTTCAAGTCCGCAGCTTCACTGCGGGGCCGAGCGGCGCCGCGGCACGAAAACGGCGATCCCGAAGAAGCCGACGACGAAGCCACCGACATGCGCTTCCCAGGCGATCCGGTCGGCGCCGGCGCCAAGTCCAACCAGGCCCGTAACCAGATTGATCGCCATCCAGACGGCGAGGAATGTCACGACCGAGCGCATCCCGAGTGCCGTGGAGGCTTTCAGCAGCGGTCCGTCGAAGGCCGATCGCCCGGCCGCCCGGCTGGCGCGGAAGCCGAAGCGGGCCGCCGCTCCCATCATGCCGGAAATCGCACCCGACGCGCCGATCAGCGGCGACTGGTCCGCCATGTGCAGCACGTAGTGCGTCGCCGCGGCGGCGATGCCGGTCACCGCCCAGAACAGGAGGAACCGGCCGACGCCCAGCCGGTTGGCAAGCGGCGAACCGAAGGCGGCGAGCCAGATCATGTTGATAGACAGGTGCACCACCGATCCGTGCAGGACGGTGTAGGTGAACGGCGAGGTGAATGCATAGACGTCGAGGTCGAACTGGCCGCTATAGCGGATCGGGATGAAGGCGGCGCGCAGCAGCAGGCCTATGTCCTGCTCGATCGTGAGGACGTAGAGGCGGACGAGGTGGACGACGATGCAGGTCGCCGTCAGCGCCACCACGATCGCGGGAACATTGAAGACCGGCTGCCGCTCGTCCCGCAACTGCCGGAAATCGTCTTCGTGGTCGCCTGTCATGAATACCGGATCCGTCGCTGGGGTGTCGTATTGCTCTAACGATCCGGCGGCAAAAGAAAAGCCGTCCAGGGTTTCCCCTGGACGGCCGGTCGAGCCCCCTGCTCACCCCGTATGTCCGTTTCCGGAGCTTCTTTGCGGCCGTGCTGTGCAGCCGCCCCCGAACGCAGTGACCTTGGCATCCCGGCATCGCGGCCGCAACGTAAACCATTCGTTAACCTTAACTGCCGGGCGCCGTGCATAAGGTTAACGAATACTGGCACGCGACGTGCTGCGAACGGCATGTAGAGCGCCATGAGAAGCGAATCTGTTCGCCGATGGCACAGGATGAAGCAGTCGGCGTGGGGATGCAGAGCATGAAGCAGAACGGATCCATTCAACTGTTCCAGTACTGGAATCGCCTGCGCAATGGCCGTCCGGCACCGAAACGCACTGAAATCGAGCCTTCGGATATCAAGTCGCTGCTCGCCGATACCTTCATCCTCGAGAAGGACGGGCGCGGCGAGGCCGTGTTCCGCCTCGCCGGGACGCGCCTTTGCGCGATCTACGGCCGCGAACTCAAGGGGTTTGCGTTCACCTCGCTGTGGAAGGAAAAGGACCAGCGGCTGATGGCGCGCCTCGCCTGGGGCGCGTTCGAGAGCAAATCGGTGGTCGTGGCGAGCTTCGAAGGCTTCACCCGAAGCCGCCGGTCGACGAGCTTCGAACTCTTGATCCTGCCGCTCGACTTCGGCGTCGATCAGGCGCGGTCGATGGGCATACTGACGGCGGCGGAACGCCCATTCTGGCTCGGCGTCGACCCGGTCGTCGAGGCCCGGATCGAATCGGTACGGGTCGTCGATGCCGATCGCGAGCCCATGTTCCTCAAGAACCGTCCCTCGATCCCTGTTCCAAACCTGGTGCCCGGCGACGGCAACATCACCGACGGTGCGATCGTCGCCGGATCGGGACGGAGAATCCGCCACCTCGTCGTCCTTGACGGCGGCCGCAACTAGAGCGTGTCGCGCTTGCTCCGATAGCCGTTTTTCGAAACACAAATTACCGGTTGTTAACGCTTTTGCGTGTATTCTTGATCTGAGGGTTCTCGCCATCGAGCGAGCAGATATTGAACGGGTCGAGGCAGGCGATGAGGTCAGCGGCGGTCGAGATTGCGCCGTCCAAGGCAGAGCGCCGGACTTTCCAGCGCGTGCGGGTCAAGATCTATGGCCGCTTCATGCTCGAAGACCGCTCTGAGCATCCCTGCCAGGTGATCGACATGTCTCCCGGCAACGTCGCGTTTCGCACCGACGCGCATGGCGAGCCGGGAGAGAAGGTCATCGCCTATCTCGACCATATCGGGCGCGTCGAAGGGGTCGTCACGCGCACGCTGAACGATGGCTTCGCTATGACGCTCGTGGCGTCGGAGCGCAAGAAGGACAAGCTCGCGGCGCAGTTGACGTGGCTTGCCAACAAGCACGAACTCGATCTTCCCGAAGACCGTCGTCATGAGCGCGTCGCGCCGCGCAACCCGATGAGCGTGCTGCAACTGCCGGACGGCCGCCAATACCAGTGCCGCATCATCGACCTTTCGCTGTCGGGCGCCGCGGTGGAAATCGATGTCAAGCCGGCGCTCGGTTCCCAGGTCATCCTCGGCACGATGCGCGGCCAGGTCGTCCGCCATTTCGAGGACGGTGTTGCCATCGAGTTCGCCGTCGTCCAGCGGCCGGAGTCGCTCGACGGAGAATTCAGCGGCCGCGCCAGCTGACGTTCTCTCCCCTCTCCTGAACCCTCCAGGGACCGGTCGCGTGCCGGTCCTTTCCTTTTTCTGCGCCACGCGCATCGCCTGCCCGCACGGCGGGATCGCTAGGATTTTAGGCAAAATAGGCTCAATACAATTTCAAAATTTAATACTATACGACTTTAAAGTAGTTCAATATTAAGAGGAAATGTACCTAAGTTCTATTCAAACTATACTTCGGTGTTTTGCGCCGAATAAATCCGAACCTGCCATTGTCTCCTCAAACGGGGAGACACGAAGATGCCGGGCAAGGGGAAAGGCATACTGTTTGCGGCAATCATGCCGCTGACGATCTGGGCCGCTGCGGCAAACGCCGCGCCGAGTTTCATGGCGACGGGAGGACGCACCACTCAGCCCGTCGGCCACTACGAATTCTGCCAGCGCGAGCCGCGCGAATGCATGCAGAAGTCGGCGCGTGCAGCGCCGGTCAATCTGTCACGAAAACTCTGGGCGGCGATGGTCGACATCAATAATGCGGTGAACGCCATGGTCGAGCCGCGCACCGACATGGAGATGTGGGGCCGCGAAGAGTTGTGGTCGTATCCGACGTCGGTCGGCGATTGCGAAGACTACGTGCTCGAGAAGCGGCGCATGCTGATGTCGCTCGGCGTGCCCGCCGGCAACCTGCTGATCACGGTCGTTCGTCAGCCCAACGGCGACGGGCATGCAGTCCTCACCGTCAACACGAGCCTCGGCGACTTCGTGCTCGACAACCTCGAGCCGAGGGTCCTCGCCTGGAAGGACACCGAATACACGTTCCTGAAGCGACAGTCCGCGCAGGATTCAGGCTCGTGGGTGTCGATCAACGACGGCCGCGCCACCGCTGTCGGCAGCGTCAAGTAGCGAGACAACCCGACAACCCGGTCGAGTCCCCACCCTCCCCGTCCCCAACGACCGGGTTCAGGAGCCGGCCCAGTCCCCGGGCCGGCTCCGCCTTTTTCAGCCGGAGTCGCATGCCGGCCCGCAGACGTCAGACCTTCTTCAGGTTCTTGCGGAAGCGGGCTCCGTTCGCCACGTAGTGGGCGGCCGAACCGCGCAGCCCGGCGACGGCGTTCTCGTCGAGCGTGCGCACGGCCTTCGCCGGCGTTCCCACGATCAGCGCGTTATCGGGGAATTCCTTGCCCTCCGTTACCAGCGCGCCGGCACCGACGAGCGAATTCTTGCCGATCCGCGCGCCGTTGAGGATGATCGCACCCATGCCGACAAGGCTGCCGTCGCCGATCGTGCAGCCGTGGAGCATCGCACGGTGACCGATCGTGCAGCCCTTTCCGATCGTCAGCGGGCTGCCGGGATCGGTGTGCATCACCGTATGCTCCTGAACGTTCGTGTCTGCGCCGATGACGATCGGCTCGTTGTCGCCGCGGATCACCACGCCGAACCACAGGCCGACATTGCGGCCGATCGTAACGTTGCCGATCACGGTCGCGTCGGGCGCCACCCAGTTCGTCTCTTCGTCCTCGAAGACGGGGTGTTTTCCGTCCAGTTCATAGATCGGCATTGGCAAGTCCTCTTTCGCGTCGCTGGCGCCGCGGCAACCTAAGTGGACACGCCGGCAACAGGCAAGGGCGAGCCATCTCACCTGACGGCCCGAATGGCGTGTTTACGCACCGTTTACCATGATTGCCGCACTGTCGGGCCAAGGGTTCGGACGCGCCGCCCGTACCGCTGTCAGGGAAACAATGAGACCAGCTCAAGCCATCGGCAACGATCAGGTCAGGCCGATCGATTCGGCGTTCATGCTGCGGGTTTTTTACGCCTTCGCCATCCTGGCCCTGTTGTCGGTGGCCATCAGCCTGGCGGGAAAATGGTTTGGCCGCTCGATCGCCATGGCCGGCCACACGGACGACACGACCGTCTTCGAGGTCGTGCTCGGAAACGACGTGCTGGCTGTGCCGGCCAATGCCATCCGCTTCGAGTCCGCCCGGCGCAACGGCGTCGCCGAACGGCTCGATCTGTACCTGCACTGGCCGGACATGACGGGCTATTCGCCTGCAGCCGCGGCCGACTTCAACAGGCCCGGAGACCAGGGACGCATCCTGTTCCTGCGATTCGAGCCGCGCACCATGTCGCGCGACATGAGCGGCCGCTACGATCCCATCTACAGCAAGCTCGTCGATCCCGCCGGGACGCCGGGGCCGGCGGGTGTGACCTTCCACCGGTTCAAGGACAAGGCCGGTTATCTCGACGAGGTCCTTGCCGTGGCGGGAACCGCCGGTGAGCCGCTGGTCGCCCGCTGCCTCACCGGGCCGGCGGCGGAAAACTCGTTCGCGCCCTGCGAGCGCGACCTCCATGTCGGGGATTTCCTCAGTCTGACCTACCGCTTTCCGCTAGGCCTGCTTTCCGACTGGCAGACACTCGACGCGGCCGTCAGGGACAAGGCGGCGGCGCTCATACGCACAAGCCGCTGACTGCACGATCTCAGGCGAGGTCGACGTCCAGAATCGCCATCGAGAAGTTGTAGTCGCCCTCATCCTCGTCCCTGAACACGATCCCGAGGAATTCGTCGCCGATGTAGACCTCGGCCGAATCGTCCTTGCGCGGACGGGCCTTCACCTTCAACTGCGGGTTCTGGAAGGTCCGTTTGAAATAGGCGTCGAGCTTCTTGATCTCGTCTGGCTTCACAATCTTCTCCCATCGGGGGTCGCTTCGCGGTGCTGGCTTCTGACACGCGAAATAGGCTGCTGTAAAGCCGCGGCAACCCGATGGCGGCAAGAGGGCGGCCGGACGCCAGCCGCCCTTCGCTCAGATGTCGAAGGTGACGACGTGGTCCATGGTCTGCGACGGCAGCAGCTGGTCCATCTGCCGGGCCGGCTGACCGCAGCCGGTTTCGCCGACCACGCGCGCCGGCACGCCCGCGACCGTCTTGTTGTTGGGCACGGGCGACAGCACCACCGAGCCGGCGGCGATCTTGGCGCAGTGGCCTACCTCGATATTGCCGAGAATCTTCGCGCCGGCGCCGATGAGGACGCCGTAGCGGATCTTCGGATGGCGGTCGCCGCCTGCCTTGCCGGTGCCGCCGAGCGTGACACCGTGCAGGATCGAGACATTGTCCTCGATGACGGCCGTCTCGCCGACGACGAGCCCGGTTGCGTGATCGATGAAGATGCCCTTGCCCATCTTCGAGGCGGGATTAATGTCCGTCTGGAACACGACCGACGAGCGGCTCTGCAGGTAGAGGGCGAAATCCTTGCGGCCCTGGTTCCACAGCCAGTGCGCCAGCCGGTGGGTCTGGATGGCATGGAAGCCCTTGAAATAGAGGACCGGCATGATGAATCGGTCGCAGGCGGGATCGCGGTCGTAATAAGCCTGGATGTCGACACGTACGGTCGAACTCCAGTCCGGCTCGTCGCGCAGCATCGCCTTGAACGTGTGCTGGATGAGATCGGCGCCGATATCCTGATGGTCGAGCCGCTGGGCGATGCGGTGGATGACAGCGTCCTCGAGCGATTCCTGGTTGAGAATCGTGGCATAGAGGAATGCCGCGAGCAGCGGATCGCGTTCGACCGCCTCCATGGCCTCGTCGCGGATGGCCCGCCAGATCGGATCGACCGGCTGAAGTTTCACGGTGCGTTGCGCGTGGCTCTGGCTCATCGGGCTCTCCCTGCCGGCCGCTCGGTCTTGAGCGCGGGCGGAACATACGCCAAAACCGGTTGCGATTGAATTGTAATTTCCTGAGCGTTCCGTGAAGTGGGATTTGACGATGGAATTTCAAGCCGGGATGGAAAACGAGCCGTTGATGGTCGTCTGCTCGGGCGGCGTCGCCACGATCACGCTCAACCGGCCGGAGCGGCGCAACGCCATCACCCAGGCGATGTGGCATGATATCGCCGTTCGCGTAAGATCCTGCGCGGCAGACGACACCAACCGCGTCATCGTGCTGCGCGGTGCCGGCAGCGACTTCTCCGCCGGTGCCGATATTTCGGAATTCTCGACCCTGCGCGCCGGCGGCGCATCGGCGCGCGCCTACGAAGCCGCCAATTCGGCCGCTTTCGCCGCGCTCCGCGAGGCAAGGCTGCCAGTGATTGCCGCAATCCGCGGCATCTGCTTCGGCGGCGGATTCGGCCTGGCGGCGGCCTGCGACCTCAGGATCGCCGCCGACGACGCCCTCTTTTCCGTTCCGGCCGCCCGTCTCGGCCTGGCCTATCCGGCGGACGCCATGGCCGATATCGTCGGCGCGCTCGGCCAGCAGATGGCGAAGTACCTCGCTTTCTCGGGCGCGCGGATCGACGCGGCAACCGCACGCGATGCGGGCTTTGTTCTCGACGTCGTCGAGCCGGACCGGCTGGAAAGCCGGGTCGCCGGCCTCGCCGCTGCTATCGCCGAAAACGCTCCGCTGTCCGTGCGCGCGTCGAAGGCGTCGATCAGGGCTGCCGTCTCGGGCCGCTCGGAAGACGTCGACGACGCGCGGGCGCTGGGCGACCTAACCTTCGACAGCGCCGACTATGCCGAGGGCCGCGCAGCCTACCTGCAAAAGCGGCGGCCGGCATTCGAGGGACGTTGAGTCCCAGCCCGCGAAGCGGGCGACCGACGGAGCCCCGGCGCCTACAGAGGATGCCTCGCCAGGAAGTCGAGGACACGGGCCTTGAAGGCCCTGTCGCCCACCGCCAGCATGTGATCGCGACCCTCGATGGCGAAGGCCTCGGCGTTCGGCATCATCGCGGCGAGCGTATCCGGCGAACCGCCGATGTCGTCCCTGGTGCCGACGGCCACCAGCGTCGGCTGGTAGATGCGGTGCATGTCGGCTTCCGTTAGTTCCTGCCGCGACGAGGAAATGCAAGCCGCCAGCGCCCGCCGGTCGCTGCGCGTCTGGTCGGCGAAGGCGCGAAAGGCGCGGCCGCGCGAATCGGTCACCGTCGCCGGGTCCTCGGCGATCAGCGCATCGGCGATCGGACCCCAGTCGCCGACGCCGTCGACCATGCCGCTGCCAAGACCGCCGAACACCAACGTCGCCACCATTGCCGGCTCCTCGAGGGCAAGGAACGCGGAGATGCGCGCGCCCATGGAATAGCCCATCACGTGGGTCCGCTCGATGCCGAGATGGCGCAGGAGCGCCGCCCCGTCGCCGGCCATCTTGGCGGGGGCATAGTCGGAGGGATCGTAGCTCTTCGTCGACGCGCCGTGACCGCGATTGTCGATGGCAATAGCGCGATAGCCGGCATCGGCCAGCGTCTTTACCCAGCCCGGCGCCACCCAGTTGACGTGATGGGTCGAGGCGAATCCGTGGATCAGCAGGATCGGATCGCCGGCGCCGCGGTCGAGGAAGGCAAGATCGAAACCGTCGTGGGAAAAGTGCTTCATGCGGGCGACCTAGTCATCGCTGACCGGGCCACTGCCCGCCTGGCCGGGACTGCCCTCGCCGGCGACGCCGTCGATGGCCGGATGGTGGACGCGGTCGCCGTCCTCGATACCCAGGCGCGCGGCAATGCCGGCCTTGACCTCGAAGACGAAACGCACCGGCACGTCCGGCGAGATCGTGGCGAGCGATAGCGGTTCTCCGCGGCGGATCGCGCGGACCCGCCCGTCCGGGCCGATGAAGATCAGATCGAGGGCCAGCGGCGTGTCCTTCATCCAGAATCCGACCTGCTGCGTTTCGCTGAAAACGAACAGCATGCCGTGATCGTCATCCATGTGTTCGCGAAACATCAGTCCTTGCTGGCGCTCGCTTGGCTCGTCGGCAATCTCGACCGAAAAGGACCGCTCGCCGCCGTCGGTAAGAACGATGAGGGGCGCGGGATCGACGGCGCCAAGGCCGGCCCCACTATCGTGCGGAGCGGTCGGCCGCAGAAGCGCGTAACCCGCAACAGCAAGGAGGGCCACGGCGACTGCCGCTGCATACCAATATATACGAGACATGGATTACCCGTGCGTGCGCTGCTCAGTGCGATATCGGCAGCGTACCCATATCCGGATGAATTTCGGCGGCCATAAGGCCCTTGTCGCCGCGGCCGAAGCGAACGAGCACGACCTGCCCGGGACGGAGTTCAGTGATCCCGTAGCGGCGCAGCGTCTCCATGTGGACGAAGATGTCCTCCGTCCCCTCGCCGCGGGTCAGGAAACCAAAACCTTTGGTGCGATTGAACCACTTCACCAACGCACGCTCGAGACCGCTCTCGGCAGTGACCGCCACATGCGTGCGCGGCGCCTGCTGTTCGGAAGGATGGATCGCCGTCGTGACGTCCATCGAGATGACGCGGAAAGCCTGGAGCCCGCGGTCGCCCTGCCGGACCAGGCAAACGACCCGAGCGCCTTCAAGCGCTGTCTGGAAACCGTCGCGGCGCAGGCAGGTGACGTGCAGGAGGATGTCCCCGATACCCGGTAGATCCGGCAGGATGAAGCCGAAGCCCTTGGCGACGTCGAACCATTTAATCGCGCCCGAAACCTCGAACAGGCCGAGGCCTTCCACGCTTTCGTCTCGGGTCGACGCCGTGTCGTTCGACGCGTCACGCCCCATGAAAGAGGCTTTCTCCCCCATCAGAACGCACCCTTTCCTCGATTACGCCGCCACTGATTCTCTGTCTCAGAATAACATCGCGGCGGCGCTTATATGCAAGGCTCGGTTTCGGGTTTTTCACCGAATAGGACAGCCGAATACTGGCCGTGATCTTGGCCCCGGTTGCCCAACGCCGCGCGTCCGCCCTATGGTCGGAACCTGAGTCCGACAGCCGGGAAAAACCTCATGCGCTATCTGCACACCATGGTCCGCATCACCGATATCGAGGCCTCCCTCGATTTCTATTGCAGGAAGCTCGGGCTCGAGGAGGTGCGCCGCTTCGAGAGCGAGAAGGGCCGTTTCACATTGATCTTCCTCGCCGCGCCCAAGGACAAGGCGACCTCCGCCGCGGCGCGCGCGCCCGAACTCGAGCTCACCTACAACTGGGACCCTGAGGTCTACACGGGCGGCCGCAACTTCGGTCATCTCGCCTATAAGGTCGACAACATCTATGAGACCTGCCAGCGCCTGATGGATATGGGCGTGACCATCAACCGGCCGCCGCGCGATGGCAACATGGCTTTCGTCAGGTCGCCCGACAACATATCGATCGAGCTCCTCCAGGAAGGCGAAGCCCTGCCGCCCCAGGAACCGTGGGTATCGATGCCCAACGTCGGCGCCTGGTAGAACAGCAGGTCCTGCACCTTTGCCGGCTTGCGCTCCATCGGGAGCGTGATAACAGGTCTCCCAGCGACAGCTGGGGGACACTCATGAAGGATGTGCTCAAGGAACTCGAACGCCGCCGCGAAATCGCACGCGCCGGCGGCGGCAGGGAACGCATCGAGGCCCAGCACAGGCGCGGCAAGCTGACCGCCCGCGAGCGCATCGGCATCTTCCTCGACGAAGGATCGTTCGAAGAGTTCGACATGTTCGTCGAGCACCGCTCCACCGATTTCGGCATGGAGAAGACCAAGATCGCCGGCGACGGCGTGGTCACCGGCTGGGGCACGGTCAACGGCCGCACCGTCTTCGTCTTCGCCAAGGATTTCACCGTGTTCGGCGGCTCGCTGTCGGAGGCTCACGCCGAAAAGGTGATGAAGGTCCAGGACATGGCGCTGAGGAACCGCGCCCCGATCGTCGGCATCTACGATGCCGGCGGCGCGCGCATCCAGGAAGGCGTCGCGGCGCTCGGCGGCTATGCCGAGATCTTCCAGCGCAACGTGCTTGCTTCGGGCGTCATCCCGCAGATCTCGGTGATCATGGGCCCCTGCGCCGGCGGCGACGTCTATTCGCCCGCCATGACCGATTTCATCTTCATGGTGCGCGACACGTCCTACATGTTCGTCACCGGTCCCGACGTGGTGAAGACGGTGACCAACGAGACGGTGACGGCCGAGCAGCTCGGCGGCGCCTCGGTGCACACGACCAAGTCCTCGATTGCCGACGGTGCCTACGATAACGACGTCGAGGCGCTCCTGCAGATGCGCCGCCTGATCGACCTCCTCCCGGCTTCGAACACGGCGGAGATTCCCGAGATCGAGTGTTTCCAGTCCGCCGACGAAGCGGACCTCTCGCTCGACCGCCTGATCCCCGACAATGCCAACAAGCCCTACGACATCAAGGAACTGATCCTGAAGACCGTCGACGAGGGCGATTTCTTCGAGATCCAGGCGTCATTTGCCAAGAACATCGTCACCGGCTTCGGCCGCGTCGAGGGCCGCACAGTCGGCTTCGTCGCCAACCAGCCGATGGTTCTGGCCGGCGTGCTCGACTCGGACGCTTCGCGCAAGGCCGCGCGCTTCGTCCGCTTCTGCGACTGCTTCAACATCCCGATCGTCACCTTCGTCGACGTGCCCGGTTTCCTGCCCGGCACGGCGCAGGAATATGGCGGCCTGATCAAGCACGGCGCCAAGCTGCTCTTCGCCTATGCCGAGGCCACGGTACCGAAAGTCACCGTGATCACGCGCAAGGCCTTCGGCGGCGCCTACGACGTCATGGCGTCGAAGCACCTGCGCGGCGATATGAACTATGCCTGGCCGACGGCGCAGATCGCGGTGATGGGCGCCAAGGGCGCCGTCGAGATCATCTACCGCAAGGACATCGCCGATCCGGAGAAGATCGCGGCGCACACGAAGCGCTACGAGGACCGTTTCCTGTCGCCCTTCGTCGCCGCCGAGCGCGGTTATGTCGACGAGGTGATCATGCCGCATTCGACGCGCCGGCGCATCGCCCGCGCGCTCAGGATGCTGCGCAACAAGGACCTCGACAACCCCTGGAAGAAGCACGACAACATCCCGCTCTGAGGCGGGAGGCCGAAAGAGCGGCTCGACGCGGCTTTCATTTCGTCATCAGCCACGGCCGGCTCCACACGCGGATTACCTGCCAGTTGCCGTTCTCGACGAACAGGCCGAAGGCGAGCCTCTCCTTCGCCCAGTCGCCATCGCCGCCCAGCTTGCCGGCAAGCGCGTGCGGATCGCTCCAGCGGCGGCGCTGACCGTCGACAAACGAAACGATCGCTTCGTCGAGATTGGCATTCTGTGGGCCCAGCGCAGCGACGGCAGGAGCCGGCACCCCGAACAGCTGGCGCAACGCCGAATGGCTGACCAGGCGTGCCTGTTCGAGATAGCGGTCGCGGACCGTGTTGTCCGACTGCCCGGTGAAGACGGCATACTCCGTCAGCCGCCGGTGGACGCCGAGCGCGTCGAGGACCTGCGAAAAGTGCTGCCCCAGCGCGTGCTCGTCGAAATAGAGCGTCCCGCCGCAAGGCAGTTCCGACGGCGCGCTGAGGATCGGATCGGCGCTGCGCTGGTCGACGCCATAGTAGCCGGTGGTGCGGAATGCAGCGTCGATGGAGTCCCACGGCCGCATGATCGCCGGTCCACCGAGAGAGAAACCCTCCGGGATGAAGCGGTCGAGGTCGCCCGGAGGCGTTGCGGCCTCTGCGGCCTGCCACTCCCGCGGCAGGATGACGATGCGGTCTTCCATCGCGTCGGGCCGCGTCGGCTCACGCCCTGAGGAAGACGCGGTTGAACTCGTCCAGGTCGACGTAGAAGATCTTCGACATCTCGAGGATCATCTCGTCGCGCTTGACGCCGCGTGACCGCAGGATGCTGACGGCCGTCAGGATTTCCAGCGGTTCGGTGAGACGTCGTTTGGCGCAGTCGTCGGTTGCAGTGAGCATCTCGTTGTCCTCGCCCATGCAGGTGGGACTCGAACGGCACGACTGAATGCTACTAGGGCAGCGACGGCCTCATGCCGTCTACGCGCCGGTACCCGCGATCTTACCGAAGGCCGAACTGCCACGAATCGCGTTCTGAAAATGATAACATGCTTTCGCCGCAGCGCGTCTTGTCCCCGGGATTCCCGCGAGAATTCCACGCAATGGGCGCGAAACCGCCGTCAGACCGTCAGGAACCTGCGCACGTCCGCGCGGTCGAGATCCTCGGCGGGGCCGGTGTGGACGATCAGCCCGCGATCCATGATGTTGACCTCGTCGGCGAGA
>CAJPFN010000085.1 GCA_905339215.1 Rhizobiaceae bacterium | reverse complement strand
CACGGCCGACAGGCCGATCAGAGCGCCGCCGAAGAGCGACTGGAGAGGAGTGAAATCGGTCATGGATCGGTCCTTGGGCGCATGCGCGGCGTTCAGGCCGCGCACACTAGGCCGCAAGGTCTGCCACGTCGAAGGACACCGAACCCGGTTTGTCCTCCGTGTTAGGACGTCCGTATCGTCCTTTCCCGATCCGAGGAAAAATATTCCGAAACGGTAGGAAAAAGCCGCCCGCAGCCCCCTCAGGCTGCGAACAGGCTGCCGGCCTCGCCCAGTGCGCGCAGATGATGGTCGTGGTCGCCGAAGGTGAGGTCGATCATCGTCATGCGCTTGAAATAGTGGCCGATGGCATACTCCATGGTCATGCCGACACCGCCGTGGAGCTGGATCGCGTTCTCGCCGGCCAGACGCCCGCCGCGTCCGATCTCAACCTTCGCGGCGTGCATGGCGCGCGCGCGTTCCGCCGCATCGTCGCTGTCGGCCATCATGGTCGCGTAGAGCGTGATCGAGCGCGCCTGCTCGAGCGCGACATAGATGTCGACGGCCTTGTGCTGCAATGCCTGGAACATGCCGATCGGCACGCCGAACTGCTTGCGTACCTTGATGTAGTCCAGCGTCAGCGCATGCATGGCCGACATCACGCCGACCGCCTCGGCCGCCAGCGCCGCGATCGCCTGGTCGACGACGCGGCGGACCAGCGGCAGCCCACCTTCCGGATCGCCGAGCACGGCGTCGGCACCGACCTTGACGCCGTCGAAGGCAAACTCGGCGGCGCGCAACCCGTCCTGCATGGCATAGCCCTGGCGCAATACGCCGGCGGCGTTGGCGTCGACAAGGAAGACGCCGATACCGCCCTCGTCGCGCGTGCCGCCGGCCGTGCGCGCGGTCACCACCAGCGTGTCGGCGCCGTCGCCGTGCACAACGACGCCCTTGGCGCCGTTGAGGACGTAGCCGGAGCCGTCGCGGCGCGCGGTCGTCTCGACGTGGTGGAGATCGTAGCGAGAATGGCGTTCGGCCTGGGCGAAGGCGAGTTTCCGCGATCCGTCGACAATGCCGGGGACGAACTCGGCCTTCTGCGCCGTGCTGGCGCCGAGCCGCAGGAAGGCGCCGCCGAGCACGACGGTCGGGAAGTAGGGCTCCAGCGCCAGCACGCGGCCGAGCGCCTCCATGACGATCATCGTCTCGACAGGGCCGCCGCCGATGCCGCCGTCCTCCTCGGAGAAGGGCAGGGCCATCAGGCCCATCTCGGCATAGTTGCGCCACATCTCGGCGCTCCAGCCCTCGGACGAAGCCATGGCGCGCTTGCGCTGCTCGAAGCCGTAGCCTGCGGCAAGCAGGCGATCGAGCGAATCCTTCAGGATCGACTGCTCTTCGGTAAGATCGAAATCCATTTCAAAGCTCCGGGTGGCGGGTTCTATCGCGTCTTCGTTGACATGATATCGCAATATGCGATAAACGCGGGGTGGCCAAAGCTGTCGTGATCCTTCCCGCAGCGGCGAAGTCTCTTCGCCGGCATCGCGCCGAAGCGGGCAGGATCCTCGACAAGATCGAGGCCTACGCCAACGATCCCGCGACACAGGCGAACAATGTGAAGAAACTTGTCGGAAGCACCGCTCTGCGCCTTCGCGTGGGCGACTTCCGGGTGGTGTTCGAGGAAACGGAGACCGAGGTCATCGTCACCCGGATAGGGCCTCGCGGCTCGGTCTATGACTAGCGGAGCGAGAACGTGAACGTTCAGTATTTCACCACGCCTGCGGGCGAGGAAATGGCGATCCTGCCGCGCGCCGAACTTGAGGCGCTGACCGAAGCGTCCGCACACGTCCGCGACCTCGAAGACTATCGCGCAGGCCGCCTGCCGGGGCTTTCGCCCGAGCAGGCGAGGGCGCTCGTCGAAGCACCGTCGCCTCTGGCTTTCTGGCGCAAGCATCGCGGCCTGACGCAGGCAGCGCTGGCGGCGAGGGTCTCGATCGCGCAGAACTACCTGTCCGACATCGAGACCGGCCGACGGGCGGGGCCGGTCGAGCTTTGGCTGAAGCTCAGCCAGGCTCTCTCGGTGCCCGTGGAAGTGATGGTCGATTCCGATTAGGCGACGCACGCTAGAGCCCCAGAACCGCCTTGGCGATGATGTTCTTCTGGATCTCGTTTGATCCGCCGTAGATCGAGACCTTGCGGTTGTTGAAGTAGGACGGCGCCGCGTGGCTGCCGTAGCCGGGGCCGATCGGCGGCTCGTTGGAGAAGTCGTCCGTCTCCGGCTGGTAGGGCATGGCGTAGGGTCCCATCACCTCCATCAGCAGGTGCGTGGTCGCCTGCTGGATCTCCGACCCCTTGATCTTGAGATAGGAGGAGGCAGGGTCCGGCCGCCCGGTATTGCCGCGCTTGGCGTCCGCCGCGACGACGCGCAGCTGCGTCATCTCCAGCGCCTTCAGCTCGACCTCGATCGCCGCGATCTTCTCGCGGAAGCGCGGGTCCTCGATCAGCGGCCGGCCGCCCGACATCTCCTTGCCGGCGAGCTCGCGGATGCGGGCGATGCGCTGCTTCGACATGCCGACGCGGGCGATGTTGGTGCGCTCGTTGCCGAGCAGGAACTTGGCGTAGTCCCAGCCGCGGTTCTCCTCGCCGACGAGGTTCTCGACCGGCACGCGGACGTCGGTCAGGAACACCTCGTTGATCTCGCGGCCGCCGTCCATGGTGACGATCGGCCGGACCTCGATGCCCGGCGTCTTCATGTCGATGAGCAGGAAGGAGATGCCCTCCTGCTTCTTTGCCTCGGGATTGGTGCGCACCAGGCAGAAGATCCAGTCGGCATATTGCGCCAGCGTCGTCCAGGTCTTCTGGCCGTTGACGACGTAGTGGTCGCCCTCGCGCACGGCTTTCGTCTTCAGCGAGGCGAGGTCGGAACCGGCGCCGGGCTCGGAGAAGCCCTGGCACCACCAGTCGTCGAGGTTGAGGATGCGCGGCAGGTAGCGCGCCTTCTGCGCGGCACTGCCGAAGGTGTAGATGACCGGCCCGACCATGTTGACGCCGAAGGCCAGCGGCTGCGGCGCGGGGTGGCGCTGCAGCTCCTCGAGGAAGATGTACTGCTTCATCGGGCCCCAGCCGGTGCCGCCGTACTCGACTGGCCAGTGCGGTGCGCCCCAGCCCCGGGCGTCGAGGGTCCGCGTCCAGGCGACGTACTCCTCCTTCGACACCATCTCGCCGTCGAGCAGCTTCTGGCGCGTGGCCTCCGGTACATTGTCGCGGAAGAAGGCGCGGACGTCCTCGCGGAAGGCGATTTCTTCAGGCGTGAAACGAAGATCCATAAATTCCTCCTTGCAGTCGGGGTCGGTCGTCCGTCGTGGGTCGTCGGTCGATCACA
>CAJPFN010000084.1 GCA_905339215.1 Rhizobiaceae bacterium | reverse complement strand
CGGCGGTCGCGGCGCAGGATGCGCTCGATGGCGTCGGCGATGTTCTCGATCTTGCCGAACTGCGAATAGGGAATCTCTGCCGAACCGAAGGCGAAGTTGATCGACTGGATGTCGATCGCCGGCGCGTTGCGGCGCAATTCCGGGCGCTTCTTGAACTCGCGGATGGTGACGCGTTCCTCGGGGCGCACGCGCTTGCGCGGCGCGGCTTCCAGCTGCCGCTCGATCTGTTGGGCCGACGGCATGGTGCCTTGTGCGATCTTTTCGCCGGCAGTCTTGTCGCCGGCGAACGTGCGGCCCGGGCGCCCGTCGCGCGGTGCGCGTTCGGGCCGGATCTCCTCGATGGTCTCGTCTTCCTGCGCCTGGGCATCCGCCGAAGGCACCGCGCCGCGCACCATCTTGTCGACGGCGCTCCTGCGCGGAAGATGCCCGTCCGCCGGCTTGCCGTCGGGGAAATGCTTCTCGACGGCCGGGACGCCGGCGGCCAGCGGATCCGCCGAAGCGAGGGTCGGCAGGGCGACGACTGCAAGGGCTGCTGCGAGCGTGCGGATCGACATCTTCTTCTCCTGTGGCGTCGGCCGCGCGGGCCGTGAACCGTTGGAGGGAGATTGTCCAAAGACGCCTGAACCACGCCTGAACACGCGGTTCAGGAGCGGTTGCCCACCTCAGCGCATGACGCTCGCCGAACGCTCGGAGAAGGGCATCGGCACGACCATCTCCTTCGTCTGGCCAACCGGGGAAAAGCCGAGCTTCTGGTAAAGCGACAGTGCCGCGGGGTGATCGAGCGTGCAGGTCTGCACTGTGACCACCGTTGGGTGATGCGACCAGGCCGCCTCGATCGCGGCGCCGAGGAACCAGCGGCCCAGTCCCTGCCCCATCGCCTGCTCCATCATGCCGAAATAGGCGAGTTCGACCGGCCCGCCGGGCTCCGGCTTCAGGTCGAAGAAGCCGGCCGGCGCGCCGTCGAGATAGAGCACGCGGATGTCACGGCCGGGCGCATGGATCTTCGCAGAAAGCTCGTCGTCGGAGAGCCTGAGAACGTTGACCCAATGCCATTTGCGGCCGATGCGATCCTGGAGATAGCGATAGAAGTGAAGCGGGATGTTGCGCGTCTTGAGCAACGCGATCTGGCGGCCGTAGGGCAGCGGCGGATAGTACGCGGGCGGCGACGCCATCTCGAGGAACGTGACCGTGACCTCGACCGGCTGAAGGTTGCGGGTGTCGCCCATCCTCAGTCCTTCCCGGTGACCACCGGCGTGTCGGGATGGCCGCCCCACTCCGTCCACGAGCCGTCGTAGAGGCGATGGTCGCCCTTGCCGAGCGAATAGAGCGCGAACGATATCGTCGCCGCGGTGACGCCCGAGCCGCAGGATGTGACGATCGGCTTCGACAGGTCGAGGCCGGCACCCTCGAGGACGGCTCTGAGTTCGTCGAGCGGCAGGAGTTCGCCATTGCGCGACAGCGAGAGCGCGGGCACGTTCTTCGCCCCCGGCATGTGGCCGCCGCGCAGGCCGGGGCGTGGCTCCGGATCGGTCGCGGCGAAGCGCCCTGCGGGTCTGGCGTCGGCGATCTGGGCGCTTCCCCCGGCGACGATGTCGCGCATCTCGGCGAAGGGCACCACCCGCTCGGCGTCGAAATCGGGATGGAAGACGCAAGAGGCGATTCGCGTCGGTTCGGCGGTCACCGGCCGGCCTTCCGCCTTCCAGCGGTCGAATCCGCCGCCGAGGACAAAGACCTCCGCAACCCCCATGACGCGGAACATCCACCAAACGCGCGGCGCCGAAAACAGGCCGGGGCCGTCGTAAACGACGATCGTGTCGTCAGCCGAGATGCCCATCGAACCGGCGAAGCGGGCGAATAGCGACGCTGACGGCAGGGTGTGCGGCAGGCTCGATGCGGGATCGACGACGAGGTCCTGATCGAAGAAGACCGCGCCGGGGATGTGCGCCGCATCGTATTCGGCCTTGGCGTCGCGGCGCTGGGCCGGCAGGTACCAGGAGCCGTCAACGATCGACAGGCCGGGGGCGCCGAGACGCTCCGCCAGCCAGTCGGGCTCCATGATGAACGGGCTCTTGTCGACCATCGCGGTCCCTCAGTTCGCCGGCGCCGGTCCGAAACGGATGCGGAAACGGCGGTTCTCCCGCCCCTTCTTCTCGATCTTGCCGATGTGAATCTCACCGATCTCGGCGGTCGAACGCACGTGAGTGCCGCCGCAGGGCTGGCTGTCGACGCAAGCGTCCTCGCCGATCAGGACCAGCCGGATGCGACCGGTGCCCATCGGCGGACGCACGTTCTTCGACTTGACCAGTCCCGGATTGCCGGCAAGTTCCTCGTCTGTGATCCAGCGGATGGAAACGGGGTGGTCTGCGCGCACCATCTCCATGAGCCGCTCGGTGACAAGTTCCTTCGTGTAGCTCGGATCCGGGATATCGAGGTCGATGCGGCTGTCGTCCTCGGCCACCGACGCGCCGGTGATCGGGAACGGGCAGATCACCGAGACGAGATGGCAGGCCGTGTGCATGCGCATCAGATTCAGCCTCCGCTCCCAGTCGATGGCGACGCGGACGGTCTCGCCGACCGAGGGAAGAACACTGTCATCGGCGGGGATGTGGATGATCTCGTCCTTGGTTTCGCCGGTCACCGTCGCGGCGATGCGGATCACCGAGCCGTCGGCGCGCGTGATCGCGCCGGTGTCGCCCGGCTGGCCGCCCGACGTGGCGTAGAATACCGTTCGGTCGAGGATGATGCCGCCGCGGTCATTGACCGCAAGTACCGTCGCCTCGGTTTCCTTCAGATAGGCATCGTCTCGGAAGAGGGCGGCGGTCTGGAATGTCATCAGGCAACTTGCTCGTAGGGCACGTCGTAGGATGGAGTCATTTCCATCCAGGCCGGCACCGGCAAGTTCTTGCCACGCAGAAAGACGGGATTGAAGAGCTTCGACTGATATCGTGTGCCGTAATCACAAAGAATCGTCACGATCCGGTGTCCGGGGCCGAGTTCGCGCGCAAGGCGGATGGCGCCGGCAATGTTGATGCCCGTGGATCCGCCGAGGCATAGCCCCTCCTCCTGCACCAGGTCGAAGATGATCGGCAGCGCCTCTTCGTCGGGGACCTGGAAGGAGAAATTCGGGGTGAAGCCGTCGAGATTGGCGGTGATGCGCCCCTGGCCGATGCCCTCGGTGATCGAGCTGCCATCGGCCTTCAGCACGCCTTCGGTATAGAAGCTGTAGAGCGCGGCGCCGAGTGGATCGGCGAGCGCGATCTTCACCGACGGGTCCTTCTCGCGCAGGCCTATGGCAACACCGGCCAGCGTCCCGCCGGTACCGACCGCCGAGACGAAGCCGTCGATCCTGCCGTCGGTCTGCGTCCAGATCTCCTGAGCCGTGGTGCGGACGTGGCCGTCGCGGTTCGCCACATTGTCGAACTGGTTGGCCCAGATGGCGCCGTTCGGCTCGCTGCGCGCCAGTTCCGCCGCCAGCCTTCCCGACAACTTCACGTAATTATTCGGATTCTTGTAGGGAACCGCCGGCACCTCGATCAGCTCGGCACCGAGCAGGCGCAGCGCGTCCTTCTTCTCCTGGCTCTGCGTGTCGGGGATGACGATCACGGTGCGGTAGCCGAGCGCCTTGGCGACCACGGTCAGCCCGATGCCGGTATTGCCGGCAGTACCCTCGACGATGACGCCGCCGGGCCGGAGCAGCCCCTTCTTCTCGGCGTCGCGGATGATGAACAGGCCGGCGCGATCCTTCACCGACTGGCCGGGATTCATGAATTCGGCCTTGCCGAGGATCTCGCAGCCGGTTTCCTCCGAGGCGCGCCTCAGACGGATGAGCGGCGTGCCGCCGATGGCATCGATCACCGAATTGTACATTGGGATTTCCCTGCAAAGATTGCGCAAAATAGAAAGCGTCGGCGACCTCTTCAAGGACGCATTTTGCGCATCAACGGCGTTTCCAGAAACGTCGTTCTCGCGCGCTGCCGATTGCGGCGCCCCGGCCCGGAATGCTACCTTCCCGGCCAAAACGAAGCAGACCGGGGGACGGAAACATGGGGCTCTACCGTGCGGGTCCGACAGACGGCGTCGCCTGGATCACCGGCGCCAGCAGTGGGATCGGCAGGGAACTCGCCCTCGACCTGGCGCGGCGGGGGTACACCGTCGCCGTGACCTCCCGCGACAAGGAACGCCTCGACGAACTCGCCGAGGAGGCGTCCGGGCTCGCCGGCGGCATCCTGTCTTTCCCGGGAGACGTTGCGGACGAAGCAGCGATGGCGGGAATCGTCGATGACATCGAACGCAATGCCGGACCGCTCGCGCTTGCCGTGTTCAACGCCGGCGTCTTCTATCCGACGCGCGTCGAGCGGATGCAGACATCCAATTTCGTGCGCACCTACGAGGTCAATCTGCTTGGCGTCATCTACGGGCTGGTTCCGACGGTAGCGAGAATGCGCGGTCGGCGCAGGGGCCAGATCGCGATCATAAGTTCCGTCACCGCGTTCTCTGGCTGGCCGGCCGCAGCCGCCTACGGCAGTTCCAAGGCGGCTCTCAACCATCTCGCCGAGTCGCTCAAGTACGATCTCGACAAGCTCAACATCCGCATCCAGATCATCAATCCCGGTTTCGTCCAGACGCTGCTTACCGAGAAGATCACCTTCCGCATGCCGTTCCTCATGGCAACGGACCGCGCCGTGGAGCGCGTGTCGCGGGCGCTGCGCCATGGCGGCTTCGAGACCAGCTTTCCGCGGCGGCTGACGGTGTTCATGCGCTTTCTTTCGGCCCTGCCCCAGCCGCTGCGCTACGCGCTGGTAAACCGGATGACCGGTTGGGACCGGCGGCCCATACCTGACGGAAAGCGCGACGCCGCCGCGGCAGCTGAACGAAAGCTCGCTCCGCGAGCGCCATCGCAGTCCGAAAGCCGCAGCCGAAACGGAATAGACTCGTGAAGCGCCTGCTCATCTCTGCAGCCGTTGCCCTCGCCACCGCCACCGGCCTGTTCCTCGCCGGTCCTCGAGTGGCGGCCGACACCACCGTAGCCTTCGATCCCGCTATTATCGGCGGCGATCCGGAAGCCTATCTGGCGCGAACGGAGGCGTCGGTGGCAGCCGTAAGGCCCGACCTCACCAAGGAGATCGTCTGGGCCGACCAGACAACCAAGGCGAGGACGCCGATCGCGCTCGTCTACGTACACGGCTTCTCGGCGAGCAAGGGCGAGGTCCGCCCTCTCGCCGACCGTGTCGCTGCGGCGATCGGCGCCAACCTCTTCTATACCCGGCTGACCGGCCACGGGCAGGACGGCGCCGCCATGGCGACCGGGTCGGTCAACGCCTGGGTGAACGACTACGCCGAAGCGCTGGCGATCGCCCGCTTCATCGGCGAGCGGGTCATCGTGATCGGCGTCTCGACGGGGGCTTCCCTGGCGAGTTGGGCGGCGACCCAACCGGGTTCCATCGGCGACGTTGCCGGCCTGGTGATGATCTCGCCGAACTATGGCGTGCAGGCCGCCGGGGCAGAGATCCTGACCATGCCATGGGGGGCGCAGATCGCGCGCCTCGTCGCTGGCGCCGAGCGCGGCTTCACGCCCGTCAACGATCTCCATGCGAAGTTCTGGACGACGCGTTACCCGATCGAGTCGACGCTGCCGATGGCGGCGCTGACCAGGCTAGCCTACGATGCACCGGTCGAGACGACACGCGTGCCGGCGCTGTTCGTGCTATCGGACAAGGACGCCGTCGTACGGCCCGAGCTGTCGCGCGAGATCGCGGGAAAATGGGGTGCGCCGCACGAGATCGTCACGGTCGACGACAGCGGCGACCCGTACAACCATGTCATCGCCGGCGACGCTCTGTCGCCTTCGACGACCGAGCCGCTGGCGGCGAAGATCGTCGAATGGATCAAGTCGCTTGGGCTTGTTTCCTGATCTTCGCCGTCAGCGTCGCGGCAACGATCGGTAAAGGCGCCGCCCTCATCGTCCCGCTGGTCTCTTCTCCCCGCGACACACGGGGAGAAGACTGCGGTTGCATCGCAGGCGCACCCAAGAGCGTGCCGGGTTCAGCCGCCCAGGCGCTTCGTGATCTGGGCGAAGAGTTGCATGTTCTCCCCGTCGCGCCCGACCGGTTCCGGCGTGTGCGTGATCTTGACGATCACCATGTCGTTAGCTGGGTCGACATAGATGTACTGGTGGTGAAGGCCGAGTGCGGCATAGGCATCGGAACCCGCGAAGGTCCACCATTGGTACTGGTAGCCGAGCGGCTCGCCCGGCGCGACCGGCTCGTAGCCCTCGTCCGGAACGGTCGCCTGGCGGACCCAGTCCGCCGGCACCACCTGATTGCCGTTGGCCACGCCGCCGTTGAGGAACATTAGGCCGAAGCGGGCGTGGTCGCGCGCTGTGGCGGCGAAGCCGGCGCCGAAGAACTCGCGCCCGACCGAATCCGGCCCGTCCATGATCCAGTATGCGTCGCTCTCCATGCCCGCCGGCTTCCACAGCTTCTCCGACATGTACTCGGCGCCTGTCTTGCCGACCGCCTTTTCCAGCACGCAGCCGAGCACGCTGGTGTCAAGGGTCGCATAGTTGAAGGCGGCGTCGGGCTTGTTGGGACCTGGTTTCGATTCATTCGCCGCGTAGTCGCACCACCGGTAGCGGTAAGCGACCAGCGAGTTGTCGTGCACCTTGGTCAGCTGCGTCTCGCTGCCGAACTGGTAGACCTCCAGCCAGTCGACGCCCGAGCGCATGCGCAGGAGATCGCGGATCGTCGGGCCGTCATAGCCGCTGCCCTTCATTTCCGGCAGGTAGTCGGTCACCTTGTCGTCGAGGCTCTTGATCGCGCCGTCGGCGAGCGCCAGGCCGATCAGTGTCGAAACATAGGATTTCGCGACCGAGAAAGTCAGGAACCGCGTGCCCGCATCGCTGCCGTTGCGATAGGTCTCATGGACGATCTTGCCGTTCTTCACGACGACCAGCGCATTGGTGGAGGTGGCTTCCAGCGCCTCGGCCAGCCTCATCGTCTTGTCGCCGATCGCGTAGTCGCCCTCCAGGGAGACGGGTTCGCTGGGCAGTTCCCAGACCGCGTTGCCCGCCGCCACGCCGCGGGTCGCGAACATCTGGTCCATGTGCTGGAACGTCAGGTAGTTCAGGCTCGGTTCGAACATGTGCGCGCGGGCGCCGATCATCGTCGGCGTGAGCCAGCGCGCGTCGTCCTGCGCCATTGCCTGCGGGAACGCGCCCAGGCTCACGGCCATGGCCAGCGTACCGGCGCGCGCTGCGTGAGTGAATTTCGTCATCAAGATCTCCCTCCCGTTTTGATCGGCCCGGAATGGCGGGAGGCGCTCCTTCAGCCGCCGCTCGCCATGGACCTGTCGGTTCCATCGATTGTTATGCGATGTAACCACCGGTAACATTGCCGCAAACGGGCGACTCGTCAATAGTGGTGTGGCGCGCGCCGTGCGGCACGTAGCAGGGTCGCGGAATCGTGGCGTGAAGTCGGGCTATCCCGGCGCCTGAGATTGGGGAAGAAGCCCGTGGGTCTCACGCAGAAGACCGGCAAGAGGGTCGGCTATCACCACCGTGACCTCCGCAACGCCTTGCAGGAGGCCGCTCTTGAACTCATCGCCGCGCGTCACAGCCCGGATTTCTCCCTGCGCGAGCTGGCGGCCGCGCTCGGCGTGTCGCACCCGGCGGTCTATCGCCATTTCGCCGACAAGGCCGCCCTATTGGAGGCTCTCGCAGAAAGGGGCTTCGACAGGCTGCGCCGCTACCAGGAGGTCGAGCTCGCCCGGGCCGGCGCGGACGCCCTCGAACGGCTCTATGCGCTCGACGACGCCTATATCCGCTTCGCCGAGGAAAACCCGGGCGCATTCTGGCTGATGTTCGGCAATCGCGGCGACGAGGTGAGTCGCGCGAAATCGCGCGAGCGGATCAACGCAGACGCCCTGAAGTCGCTGACCGATGCGATCGAGCGCTGCCAGGACGAAGGCCTCGTCATCCCCGGGGATCCCTACAGGATCGCCTCCTACCTCGTCATGGCGCCGCACGGCTATGCCTGCTACTCGAACCAGGATCGCGCCATGATCGGCGCCGCGGGCGGCATGCTGGACCACCGGGCGCTGGCCGAAATCTCCCTCATTCCCCTGTTGACCAATCCGCCCTCGCCGCAGGAGATCGCCGGGCGCTATTTTGCGGCCGAGCCGGCCGACGCGAACGGGTAGAGGCAGGCCAGGCGGATGTCTCAGTGGCCGGTAGCCGCGGGCTTCGCATCCTTCGCCGGCAGGTAGGCGACGAGCGCGACGACAAGCGTGACGGCATAGAACAGGAATAGCATGCGGTAGGCCGCGGCCGGGTCGCCGGGCACGGTCGCAGCAGTGACGACGGCGCCGGTGGCGAACTGCATGGCGCCGACGCCGCCGATCGAGAAGAAATTCATCAGCGTCACGCCCCTGCCCGTCAGGTGCGACGGCAGGAAGGCGCGCGCATGCGCCATCAGCAGCCCATAGGAGCCGCCGAACAGGCCGATGACGACGAAAGCCGCGGAAGAGGCCGCAATCGTCGTCACCGGGTAAAGCGCCAGCCAGGCGAGCGCGGCGACGCCGACGGCATTGCCGACGAAGGCGACCCATTTTCGCGTGCGGAACAGCGTGTCGAGGGGACCGTAGATGAACGCGCCCGCGGCCATTGCGAAGGCCATGTACAGCGTCGCCTGGCCGATCGCGATCGCGTCGGCGCCGTAGGTGTCGGCGAGATAGGGACCGGCCCACAGCGCGCGGATACCCATCGGCGGCGCGTAGTTGAGCGCCGCCAGCGGGATGATTGCCCACAGCACCCGCATGCGCAGCAGTTCGAGGTAGCCGGACAGCCCGGCGCCGTCTCCGCGGCCGTCGCTCTCCGGATCGCGGACGACGAAAAGGACGGCGACTGCGACGAGCAGCGTGACAATGCCGAGCCCGGCCATCGATGCCCGCCAGCCGAAGGCCTCGGCGGCTGCAGCGAGAGGTGCCGCGCCGATGATATTGCCGGTGGAGCCGAAGGCGACCATCCACGAGGCGAGCACGGCGAAACGGGCCGGAGAATAGGATTTTGCGAAGATGAACAGCGAGGCCATGAGGATCGGCGCACAGCCGACGCCGATCATGGCCATCGCTGCGGTGATCATCCAGGGCGCCGTCGCGGCGGAAAACAGGAAAGCGCCGCCGGCGCCGCCGAGCGTCATGATCGCGGCCGCGGTGCGCCGCGGGCCGAAACGGTCGAGGAAGACGCCGACCGGGAACTGCGCCAGCGCGAAGGCGATGAAATAGGCACCCGAGGCGGCGGAAAGGCCGGCCTTGTCGATACCGAGATCGGCGATCAGCGACGGCGTTAGAACGGCCAGGAATGACCGGTAGAACTGCGACAGCACGTAGGCAAGAGCCAGCGTGGCGATCCCGGTCATCGTTTTCCCCGCTCTTGTGTCCGGCGCGTATTGCGCGACGGCCTTTGCGATCCGCGGGGGCGTAGCCCGGACAGGTCGGGCGCGCAATTGGACCACCCGGCGGGAACTTGGTCCAAAAAGACGGACCGGCGCCGCACGGAGCGGCGCCGGGAAAGTGATCGCCGTCAGGCGGCGCGACGCACCGCGCGTTTGCCGCCGAAGCCGCGGCGCTTGCCGCGGAACGGCTTGCGTTGGTCGTTGCGGCCGCCCTCGGGCCGTTGTTCGGCCCTGCCGCCCTCGGGACGCTGCTGGGCCTTGGCGAAAGCGGGCAGCGCGCCTTCGAACCCGGCCTCCCTCGGCTGCTTGCCGAAACCGTCGCGCGACGCCGGCTTGCCTTGGCCCGAATGGGCCGGCTTGCGCTCGCCCTGGCCGCGATGGGCCGGCTTGCGTTCGCCGTGGCCGGCATGGGCCGGCCGGCGGCGGTCGTCGGACTGCCGTGGCCCGCGGTCGTTGTCGGCCTGCATGGCGTCCGTGTCGCGCTGCCTCGGCTCCGGCCGCGGATCGGGCTCGCCGGTATGGTCGCGGACCACCGGCAGCCTCATGCGTATGACGCGCTCGACGGCGCGCAGCTTGGCATTCTCGGAGGGGTCGCAGAGCGTGATGGCGATGCCGTCGGCGCCGTTGCGTCCCGTGCGGCCGATGCGATGCACGTAGCTCTCGGCCTCGTCAGGCAGGTCGAAGTTGACCACGTGGCTGATGCCGGGAACGTCGATGCCGCGCGCGGCGATATCGGTCGCCACGAGGATACGCACCGAGCCGTCGCGGAAGCCGTTCAGCGCCTTCTGCCGGGCATTCTGCGACTTGTTGCCGTGGATCACGGCGGCGTTGAAGCCGTCGCGTTCGAGGTCGCGGGTGACGCGGTCGGCACCATGCTTGGTGCGCGAGAAGACGATCACCGAGCGCATCGCCGGGTCGGCCAGCATGGTCGACAGGATGGTCCGCTTCTGCTTGGTGCGGGCAATGACGACGCTCTGGGCGATCTCCGCCGCCGTGGTGCCCTGCGGCGCCACCTCGATGCGCAGCGGGTCGCGCAGCAGGCTCTGGGCAAGCTGCTCAATCTCCGGCGGCATTGTCGCCGAGAACAGCGCGGTCTGCCGGGCCGGATGCGTGAGCTTGGCGATCCGGCGGACGTCGTTGATGAAGCCCATGTCGAGCATGCGGTCGGCCTCGTCGAGGACCAGCCAGGTCGTCTCGGAGAGGTTGACGTCGCCCTCGCGGACGAGGTCCATCAGGCGGCCGGGCGTGGCGATCAGCACGTCGACGCCGGGGCCGATCTTCTTCACCTGGCTGAAGCGCGATACGCCGCCGAGCACGAGCGCCGTCGAGATGTGCGCGCCCTTGGCGAGCATACGGAAGGTCTCTTCGATCTGCACCGCGAGTTCGCGGGTCGGCGCCAGCACCAGCGCGCGCACCGTCTTCGGCCGGCGCTTGTTGCCGAGCCCGATGATCTTGGAGAGGATCGGCAGGGCGAAGGCCGCGGTCTTGCCCGAGCCGGTCTGCGCCACGCCGAGGATGTCGCGGCCCTTTAGCTGCGCGGGAATCGCCTGCGTCTGGATCGGCTTGGGGTCGGTGTAGCCCGCCGAGTGGGTGGCCTTGAGCAGGGTGCCGGTGATGCCAAGGGCGGCGAATGCCGGCTCTGCTTCGTTGATTTCAATCGTCAATTTGTTCTTCTTTCGCACGGCCTTGCGCCGCGAACACGGTGGCGACGGCGGGGCGCAACCCGCGGTCGGGAAACTTCAGTGAAACGACAAGGCGGCGGGCGTTCGCCCGCGCGGCTGCGCTGTCGTAACCCGACGGCCTCATGCCGCGGGTCTCGTCTCGCCCGGAAAGTCGTGGGGAGAGAAAGACGCAACCAGTCTCTTCGGAGGAGAAAGCCGGATATCCGGCCCAAGCGCCTATGGGCCGCATATGGGCTATCCGCACCCGGAAAGCAAGTTCTTTCCGCTGCACTGCAAAATGCGGTCCGCGCGGGGCGGCGTCAGACGGCCTGTTCGGCGAGTTCGCGCAGCTTCAGCACGCTGTTCCAGTTGCGCGCCGTGTTGGCAACGCCGATCAGTTTGTCGAACTTCTCGGCAAGCTTCGACCGGCCGAAGCCGTGCGGCGTGTGCAGATAGGCGACGCGGCCGACGACCTCGATCCCCTCGCCCTCGGCGCAGACCGCCCTCAGCGCCGCGACCGCGCCGGGCTTCGGCTCACGGTCCAGCCAGGCGGCATGCAGATGCTTGCCCTCCTTGAAGTCGGGAAAGGGGTTGTTGTCGATTACCGTCTGCCATTCGGCGAGCGTCGGTGCATGGATCTCCTTGGTGAAACCGAACGCGTCCCGACAGATCCGCGCCACCGTTTCGAGCATCTCCGCCTGCGGCTTGTCGGTCCGCAGAAAGGCATTGCCGCTGTTGATGTAGGTGCCGACATTGTCGAAGCCGGCTTCGGTCAGCGCTTTCTTCAGCGGCTTCACCGGCAACTGCGTCGCCCCGCCGACGCCGCGGAAGAGAAGGATATAAACGATCTTCCCGCTCATATGATCAACCCGGCCAGCGTCTCGTTGTCGGTGATGTCCTCGTAGGCCCAGCCCGCCTCGTCGAATCGCTTCACCAGAGCGTCGAAGTTCCTGCGGTCCTTGGTCTCCAGCCCGATCAGCACAGAGCCGAAGTTGCGCGCCGACTTCTTCAGATACTCGAAGCGAACGATGTCGTCGTCGGGGCCGAGCAGCGCAAGGAAGTCGCGCAGCGCGCCGGGCCGCTGGGGAAAGCGGAAGACGAAGTACTTCTTCAGCCCCTCGTAGCGCAGCGCCCGCTCCTTCACGTCGGGCAGCCGCTCGAAATCGAAATTGCCGCCCGAGACGACGGCGACGATGGTGCGCCCCTTCAGTTCCTTGCGCGACATGTCCTTCAGCGCATCGATGGCCAACGCGCCGGCCGGCTCGAGCACGACGCCCTCGATGTTCAGCATCTCGATCATCGTCGCGCAGAGCCGGTCTTCCGGTATGAGCGTGACGCTGTCTGCCGGAAAATCCTTCAGCCGGCGGAAATTCTCGCGGCCGATCTCGGCCACCGCGGCGCCGTCGACGAAATTGTCGACCTTGGCCAGCCTGACCCTGCGCTCGGCAGCGAGGCTCTGCTTCAGGCTCGGGGCCCCTGCCGGCTCGGCGAAGAGGAACCGCGGATCGGCGCCGGCCTGGCGGACATACTGGGTCACGCCCGCAGCCAGCCCGCCGCCGCCGACCGGCAGTATGACGATATCGGGGCGCTCGCCGCCCGCCATCTGCCCGAGGATTTCGAGGCCTACCGTAGCCTGGCCCTCGATGATGTCGTGATGGTCGAAGGGCGGCACCATCCGCCCGCCGGTCTCCTCGGCGAAGACCTGGGCGGCGCGGTAGCAGTCGTCGAAGAAGTCGCCGACGAGGCGTACCTCGATCCGGTCGCCGCCGAAGTGGCGGGTCTTGTCGATCTTCTGCTGCGGCGTCGTGACCGGCATGAAGACCACGCCGCGGCGACCGAAATGGCGGCAGACGAAGGCGAAGCCTTGCGCGTGGTTGCCGGCCGAGGCGCAGACGAAGAGGTCCGGCGCGCCGCCCGCGGCGAGCGCCTTGCGGAAAAAGTTGAAGGCGCCGCGGATCTTGTAGGAGCGCACCGGAGACAGGTCCTCGCGCTTCAGCAGGACGCGCGCGCCGGTCTTCTGCGACAGATAGAGGTTGTGCTGCAGCGGCGTCGGCTCAAAGAGCACGCGCTGGGCCTCCGCCGCCTTCGCCACCCGCGACATGAAGTCTGTCATCGATCCGTCTCGCCCGTTTCACGGCAGGGGGTTGCAGCCGGCGCTTGGCGCGGCGGTGTAATCGCTTGTATGAAGCCACAATCGCACGGCCCGAGGCAACCTCGGCCGTACGGCGCACGACCGCGATCCGGGGCCGGAGATCACATGAACAGAAGCGCGGCGCGGGCCGCCATCCATATCTCGGCAATCTTCGCGCTCTATCTGTCCGTGGCGATGCTCATCCCTGCCATGGTCGACCTTGCCACGGGAAACGACGACTGGCGGGTGTTTGCCTTCTCCGCGCTGTTCCTCGGCGGGCTGGCGATGGCCGTCGCGCTCGCTACCCAGGGTCGCGCGCCGCAGGCGACGACGCGATTCGGCTTTCTCCTTGTCAATCTCCTGTGGCTGACTATGGCGATTGCGGGTGCCGTGCCGTTCCTGGCGTCCTCCGTCGATATGAACCTCGCCGACGCCTTCTTCGAGTCCGTCTCCGGCGTCACTGCGACCGGATCGACCGTGATGTCCGGCCTCGACGATCTTCCGCCCGGACTGCTTCTCTGGCGTTCGCTGCTCAACTTCATCGGCGGGCTCGGCGTCATCGCGCTTGGCCTGTTCCTGCTGCCGTTCCTCAACATCGGCGGCGTCTCCTACTTCAAAATCGAGTCCTCCGACATCGAGGACCGCCCCTTCGAACGTTTCCAGACCTTCGCGCTCGCCCTAGTCGGCATCTACGGCTCGCTCGGCATCCTTTGCGCGATCTGCTACGCCGCCGCCGGCATGGACGGTTTCCACGCCATCAACCACGCCATGACGACGGTCGCCACCGCCGGCTTCTCGACCCACGACGCCTCCTTCGCCCACTATTCCGACAATCCCACGATCCTCTGGATCGCGACCTTGTTCATGTTCGTCGGCGCGCTGCCCTTCTCGATCATGATCCTTTTTGCGCTGCGCGGCCGCCTCGACGCGCTGCGCGACCCGCAGATCCGCGTCTTCGCCGGCTATGCCATCGTCTTCTCGGTCGCCGTCGCCATCTATCTCAGGGTTAAGCTGGAAATTCCCTTCTTCGACGCGATCACGCATTCCGCCTTCAACTTCGTCTCGGTAATCACCACGACCGGCTACGCCAGCGACGACTACGGATCGTGGGGTTCTTTCGCGGTCGCCTGCGCCTTCGTCGCCACCTTCCTGGGCGGCTGCTCGGGATCGACGACCGGCGGCATCAAGGCCTACCGCTTCCTCATCCTCTTCGAACTGCTGGGCAACGGCCTGCGGCGGCTGGTCTACCCGAACGCGGTTCAGCCGGTCCGCTATGGCGACCGCACCGTGGATGCCGACATGCAGCGCGCGGTCGTCCTCTTCATCGCTGCCTTCTTCGTCATCTGGGCGATCGCCACGATCCTGCTCGCCGCGACCGGGCTCGACCTCGTCACCGCGACCACAGGCGCGCTGACGGCGCTGACCAATGTCGGTCCGGGCCTCGGCACCATCATCGGCCCGACCGGCAACTTCTCCACCCTTCCGGATGCGGCCAAGTGGATCTGCTCCGCGCTGATGCTGGTCGGCCGCCTGGAAATCCTCGCCGTCTTCGTCGTCTTCACGCCGACCTTCTGGGGCCGGTAGGCGGGCAACTCCGCCCTTCCCCATCGTCGCCGTTCGTGGAAAGACTCCGGCCCAATCGGAGGAATCGTGCCATGCCCGTCGCCTCGGTCGCGCTGAAACCCGTTGTCCTGCCCGCGTTCGGCGAACCGACGGAGCAACCGTCAATCGGCCGCGCGCTCCTCGAACGCCGCATCGAGGCCTTGCTCGCCCGCGGCGCCAAAGAACGGCTCGACGGTTTCGCTGTCTACGGCGACCGCGAGCATTCGGCCAACGTCGCCTATCTCAGCGGCTACGATCCTCGCTTCGAGGAAACGCTGCTCGTCATCCTGCCCGGCCGGCTTCCGCGCCTGCTCGTCGGCAACGAGGGCTGGAGCTATGCCGAGCTCTGCGACGGCCCCTACGAGCGGGTGCTCTACCAGACTTTCTCGCTGCCGGCGCAGCCGCGCGACCGCTCCGCTGCCCTTTCCGACATCCTTGCCGACTGCGGCATCGGGCCGGGCCAGCGCATCGGCGCGATCGGGTGGAAGCCGTTCGGTGCCGGCGACCGCGGATTCGGGCCGACGGCGCTCGACCTGCCCTCCTTCGTCGCAGACACGCTGCGCGCCCTCGTCGGTCCGCGCGGCGAAGTTGTCAACGCGGCCGACCTGATGATGGCGCCCGCCGACGGCCTGCGCGCCATCAACGAGGCCGAGCAGCTCGCCGCCTTCGAGTTCGCCGCGACCTTCGCCTCGCAGGGCGTGCGCAACGTACTCGCCGGCGCCGAGCCGGGCATGACCGAACTGCACGCCGCGCGGCTTCTCGGCCTCAACGGCCTGCCGCTCTCGGCCCATCCGATGCTGTCGAGCGGCCGCCGTGCCGCCTACGGACTGCCGAGTCCCAGCCTGAACGTCTTGCGCGTCGGCGATCCGGTGACCGTCGCCTGCGGCGTCCAGGGCGGTTTGAGCGCCCGCGCCGGTTTCCTCGCCGAAGGGCCGCGGGACCTGCCGGCGGATATCCGGGACTATGTCGACCGGCTGGTCGGTCCTTACTTCGCGGCAGTCGTCGACTGGTACGAAGCGGTCGGCATCGGCGTGACGGGCGGAACCTTGTGGAATGCCATCCACGACCGCGTCGGCGATCCCTTCTTCGGCATTTCGCTCAACCCGGGTCACCAAATTCACCTCGACGAGTGGATGCACTCACCGGTCTTCGCCGGTTCCGAAATCCCGCTGGCGTCGGGCATGGCGCTGCAGGTCGACGTCATTCCGGCGACCGGGACGCGCTGGTTCACGACCAACATCGAGGACGGGATTGCGCTCGCCGACGAGGCGCTGCGCGAGGAGTTCGCCGGGCGCTTCCCCGAAGCCTGGCGTCGCATCGAGGCGCGCCGTGCCTTCATGACCGACGAGTTGGGTATCAGGCTTCGGCCCGAGATACTGCCCTTCTCCAACATCCCCGCCTTTCTGCCGCCATATTGGCTGGCCAGGAACCAGGCAATGACCGTGTCCGGGCGCCGGCTGTAGTAACGATTTGACGACGGCTGTGCGGCAATCTGGACCGGAGGTACAGCTGATCGCATCTGACATGACTGAACGCGCGCGCCGACCGTTGCCCAACCGGAACCGAGCAAGCTTCCGCTTCGCCGCTCTACTCGCCGCGGCGTTCGCGCTCGGCGGATGCACGGGCACGGCCTCGCGCGACCTGATCGTGACCAGCGCGATCGGCGCGCCCGCCGGCGCGATCGCCGGCACGCACGGCATCTTCGTCGCCACGACTAGGGCGCCGGCGAAACGGCGGACCGAGGTATTCAACGGCGAACGCGGCAACATGCTTTCCTTCGCCAAGGTCGACGTAACCGTGCCTGCCGTACACGAGACCGGCAAGCTGGAGCGTCCGCGGGTCGGCGCGAAGATCAATCCGGCAAAGCACTTCGCCGCCACAGACGCCACACGCTACGCCGGAGACGCGGCATTCCGCGACGCGCTCGCGGCCGACATCGCCAGCAATGGCGGCCGCGCCTTGGTCTTCATCCACGGCTACAACACGAGTTTCGACAAGGCCGTCTTCCGGGCGACGCAGATCGCCCACGACGCCGGCTATCAAGGCACGCCGGTCCTGTTCACCTGGGCGTCGGCCGGCAGCCCGATCGGCTATGTGTACGACAACAACAGCGCCACCATCGCCCGCAACGCGCTCGGCGACACGCTTCGGCTGGTCGCGTCCGCCGGCGCCAAGCGCATCGACGTCGTCGCCCATTCGATGGGCAACTGGGTGACGATGGAAGCGCTGCGCCAGGCCGCGGCCGCCGGCGACCGCGACTTCGGCGGCCGCCTCGGCGACGTCGTGCTCGCCGCACCCGATATCGACGTCGACGTCTTCAAGAGCCAGTTGCGCGACTACGGACCGCCGGACAAGCCCTTCATCGTCGTCACTTCGGCCAAGGACAGGGCGCTCAACGTTTCGGGATTCATCGCCGGCCGCAGCCGCGCCGGCGACTATGCCGACGCACAGGACCTGGCAAGCTACGGCGTCATCGTCGCCGACCTGAGCAACGTCGAGGCTGGAGACAGTTTCAACCACACCACGTTCGTGGAGAACCCGGTCATGGTGCGCATGCTCGGCGCCCGCCTGACCGATGCCGACGGCCTCGGCGACACCGAGACCCAGCTGACGGACAGCATCACGCGCCTCGCCGAGGGCGTCGGCCAGACCGTGACTTCGGCAGCCGCGGTGGTGATCACCACGCCGGCCGCCGTGCTCAACGTCGCCGTCGGCGAATAGCCGGCGGGCACAGCGTTTCCGTCAAAGGAACAGATCGACTTTCCTGAAGGTGGTGACGTCGACGATGCCGACGTCGGAGATCCTCAGCTCCGGAATGACCACTAACGCCAGCAGCGAATGCTGCATGTAGGCGTTGTTGAGGCTGCAGCCCATCTTGCGCATGGCCTCCGTCAGGGCCTGAGCCTTCTGCGCGACGATCTCGGCGCGCTCGTCCGACATGAGGCCCGCGATCGGCATCTCGACGATGGCGATCTCCTTGCCCTTGGAAAAGAGCACGGCGCCGCCGCCGACCTGGCCGAGGCGATTCGCGGCCAGCGCCATGTCCGCCTTGTTGGTGCCCACCACGATCATGTGGTGCGAATCGTGGGCGACCGTCGAGGCAAGCGCGCAGTCTTCCATGTAGCCGAAGCCGGAGACAAAGCCGTTGACCACGGCGCCGGTGCCGCGGTGGCGCTCGACCAGCGCGATCTGGCAGATGTCGTTACGCCGGTCCATGGCGACCAGCCCGTCTTCGACGGCCAGGTCGGCTTCCAGCGCCCGCGTCGGTGCCTGGTTCTCGATTACGCCGATGACGCGCACGCGAACGTCGTTGGCGCCTTTCGGCGCGACGACGTCGAAATCCTTCGCCGAGAGTCTCCTGCCCAGCCTGACCGTGTTCTTCGCCTTCTGCGGATAGTCGTAGGGTCCGATCTCGACGTCGAGCCGGCCGTTGCGGGCGAGCCGCACGCCGCGCGCATAGACCTCGTCGATCTGCATCGCAGCCAGGTCGGCGACGATGAGGAAATCGCCCGACCGCCCGGGCGCGATCGACCCGATCTCGCGCTCGAGTCCAAAATGCTCTGCTGTGTTGATCGTCGCCATCTGGATGGCGGTGATCGGCTTCAGCCCCTGCGAAATCGCGTGGCGCACCACGCGGTCCATGTGCCCCTCGTTGACGAGCGTGCCCGAATGGCTGTCGTCGGTGCATAGGATCAGGTTGCGCGGGTCGATGCCGGCCTCGGTCACCGCCTTGACCTGGGCGGCGACGTCGTACCAGGCAGAACCCAGCCGCAGCATCGCTTTCATGCCCTGGCGGACGCGGGCGATGGCGTCCTCGGCCCGCGTGCCCTCGTGGTCGTCCTGCGGTCCGCCGGCGACGTAGCCGTGGAACGGCAGGCCGAGGTCCGGCGAGGCGTAGTGGCCGCCGACCGTCCGTCCCGCCCTGAGCGTCGCGGCGATCTCGCCGGTCATGACGGGGTCGTTCGCCACCACGCCGGGGAAGTTCATCACCTCGCCGAGGCCGATGATGTTCGGCCAGGTCATTGCCTCTGCGACGTCGGCGACGCCGAGCGTGGCGCCGGGGTTCTCCAGCCCGGGCGCCGAGGGCACGCAGGACGGCATCTGCACGTGCACGTTGACCGGCATCGCCAGCGCCTCGTCATGCATCAGCCTGACGCCGTCCAGGCCGAGCACGTTGGCGATCTCGTGCGGGTCGATGAACATCGAGGTCGTGCCGTGCGGGATCACCGCCCGGCAGAACTCGGTGACCGTCACCATGCCGCTCTCGACATGCATGTGGCCGTCGCAGAGGCCCGGCACCAGGTAGCGGCCGCCGGCATCGACGACCTTGGTGCCCTTGCCGATGGCGTGGCTGGCATCGGGACCGCAATAGGCAAAGCGCCCGGCGACGACGGCGAGGTCGGTCCCGGCGATGATCTCGCCCGAGTGGACGTTGACCCAGCGGCCGTTGCGCACCACCAGGTCGGCCGGTCTGCGCCCCATCGCTACGTCGACGAGCACCGGCGCGATATCCGCCCAGGCCTGGGGTCTCGGTGAAGATAGGGACATCATGCGACTCCTGTTTTCCCGACCTTGCCAAGGACCGGCGCGCCGCGCCAGAGGGTCGGCGCCTCGCCCTCGATTGTCAGGCCCCGTCCGGCGGGTATACTTCCAGGCGGAGGACGAGGCGACAAGGTGACGGCGAAGACGATCAGAACCAGGTGGCTGCTCTCCGCCATGGCCGCGCTGGCGGTCGCCATCCTGGTCGTCGTCGGCGGCGGCCGGATCGCGACGCGCGTCTATCTAGACGACGCCGCCGCCCGCGGCCAGACGACGCTAAGGCTCGCCGTCGCCGCCCTCGACGGCAACATGCGGCGGTTCGAGCCGCTGCCGGCGCTGATCGCCGACCACGCCGGCATCAAGGCGCTCGTCGGCGATCCCGCCAACGAAGGCCTCAGGGCGGAGGCTAACCGCTACCTGAAGGAGATCAACACGCTCCTGAAATCGTCCGACATCTATGTCATGGTCCCCAGCGGCGACACGATCGCGGCGAGCAACCACGACGGGCCGCTGTCATTCGTCGGCGAGAATTTTTCCTATCGCCCGTATTTCCAGGACGCGATCGCCGGCCGTCCGGGTCGCTTCTTCGCCCTGGGCACCACCTCCCTGAAGCGCGGCTACTATTTCTCGGCCCCGGTGCGCATCGGCCAGGATGTCCGCGGCGTGGTTGTCTTCAAGGTCGACCTCGATGCCATCGAGGCTTCGTGGCGGGGCGGCGACCACGCGATTATCGTCAACGATCCGGAGGGCATCATCTTCATGTCTGGCCGGTCGGACTGGCTCTATGCCGGCTTGTTGCCGCTGACGCCCGAACGGCTCGCAAGGACGGCGGAATCGAGGCGCTACGCCAACGCCACCCTGCGCGAACTGCCGGCGCGCCACGGCCGGCTCGAAGAACACAGCCTGTTGACGCTCAGCGACGACGGCAGGACGACGGAGTATCTCGTGCTCTCTGCCGCGATGGCGGACGCCGGATGGACGGTTAGCGTGCTGGCGGACACGGCGTCGGCTTACCGGCAGGCCTATGTCAGCGTGGCGGCCGCCCTCCTCGTGCTCGGGCTCGCGGCGCTGCTCGCCGCCGTCGTCGCGCAGCGGCGGGCGCGCCTTGCCGAGCGCATGGAGCTGCAGCGCAGCGCCCAGGCCGAGCTGGAGCGGCGGGTCGCGGAGCGAACGGCAGACCTTGCTCTCGTCAACCGTCAGCTCGAAACCGAGGTCGGCGAGCGGCGCGTTACCGAACAGCAGCTCCGGCAAACGCAGTCGGACCTCGTCCAGGCTGGAAAGCTCGCCGCTCTCGGGCAGATGTCGGCCGCGCTCAGCCACGAATTCAACCAGCCGCTGGCGGCCGTCAAGACATATGCCGACAATGCCGTCGTTCTGATCGAGCGCGAGCGGATAGACGAGGCGAAGGACAACGTTGTTCGCATTTCCGCGCTCACCGACCGTATGGCATCGATCAGCCGGCACCTGCGCAACTTCGCGCGCAAGCCGAACGAAAAGCTCGGCCCCGTCGATCTCGCGGAGGTCGTCTCCGACACTGCCGAGATTGTCGGCTGGCGGCTGAAGGCAGCCGATGCGACCCTTGCCGTGGATCTCGGACCCTCGCCACTAACCGTGCGCGGCGGCGCCGTCAGACTGCAGCAGGTCCTCGTCAACATCGTCTCCAACGCCGCCGACGCGGTCGAGGGTCTCGGCGACCGGCGCATAGAACTCGCGGCGCGGCGAAAATCCGGCCGGGTCACGATCACCGTGCGCGATCACGGGCCAGGCGTTCCTCCCGCGATCGCCGAGCGCATCTTCGACCCGTTCTTCACCACCAAGGGCGTCGGCAAGGGTTTGGGCCTCGGCCTGTCGATCTCCTACAACATCGTCAAGGACTTCGGCGGCTCGCTGTCGGTCACCAACGATCCGGCGGGTGGCGCGGTCATCGTCATCGAGCTCGACGCCGCGAGACCCGCCCTGCGCGAGGCCGCCGAGTGATGAACGCACCGCTCGTGCTGCTCGTCGACGACGAGGACGAACTCCGGCGTTCGGTGGCGCAGTCGCTTGATCTCTCGGGGTTGAAGGTACGCGATTTCGCGTCGGCCGAACGAGCGCTCGACTTCGTCAGTCCCGGGTTCCACGGGGTTGTCGTCACCGACATCCGCATGCCCGGCGTCGACGGCATGACGCTGATGGGCCGCGTGCGCGAGATCGACCCGGACATTCCGGTCATCCTCGTTACCGGGCACGGCGACGTGCAGCTCGCGGTCAAGGCGATGCGCGAGGGTGCTTACGACTTCATGGAAAAGCCTTTCACTGCCCAGCAGCTCGCAGATATGGCGGGTCGCGCCATCGACCGCCGCCGGCTGGTGCTGGAGAATCGCCTGCTGCGCGCCGCCGCGGGCAAGCGCGACGATATCGAGGCGCGGCTGCCGGGCCGCACCCAGGCGATGATCGACTTGCGGTACCAACTGCGCGCTGTCGCGGCGACGGATGCCGACGTGCTGATCATCGGCGACACCGGCACCGGTAAGGAAGTCGCAGCGCGCGCCCTTCACGACCTCAGCGCACGCGCCACCCACCCCTTCGTCGCTATCAACTGCGCGGCCCTGCCCGAGACGCTGATCGAGAGCGAGCTGTTCGGTCACGAGGCAGGCGCCTTCCCCGGCGCCATCCGCACCCGCTATGGCAAGTTCGAGCATTCGCGAGGCGGCACCATACTGCTCGACGAGATCGGTTCCATGCCGATCGATCTCCAGGCGAAGCTTCTCCGGGTTCTCCAGGATCGTTCGGTCACCCGGCTCGGCTCGAACGAGCCGGTGCAGCTCGACGTTCGCTTCGTCGCCACCAGCAAGGTCGATCTCGAAGCGGAGGTTGCCGCCGGCCGCTTCCGCCCCGACCTCTTTTATCGGCTCAACGTGGTCACGCTCAGGCTGCCCTCGCTCGCTGCGCGGCGCGACGACATCCCCCTGCTCTTCCTCCAGCTCGTCAACGAAGCCGCCGCGCGCTATCGCCGCGAGGCGGTCGACGTACCGCCGCAGGTGATCGCCGCCGTTGCCCGGCGCGAGTGGCCCGGCAACGTCCGCGAGCTGCGAAATGCGGCGGACCGCTTCGTGCTCGGCCTCGGCCCGTCCCCCTCCGGCGCCGCCGGTGCGGGAGCCGGCGAAGGCAAGCTCGCCGATCACGTCGCCGAGTTCGAGCGCGGGGTGATCGCCGGTGCGCTTCGCGCGCATCGCGGCAGTCTCAAGCCGGTCTATGAATCGCTCGGCATCTCGCGCAAGACGCTGTACGAGAAGATGCAGAAGTACGGTCTGGACAAGAGCGACCCGTGAATGGGTGGCGATCCACACCACGACAGCCCCCGATGTTACGGATTCCACCCATCCGCGCCTTCGCCGCCGAGAATCGCGACCGTCCCGGCGCTCGCCATGTTGCCACGCCGGAAAAAGAGGCAATCTAATCGCTCATCGGTGCCGGGAGGAACTGCGCACCCGATAGCATGACCGTAACGGGAGGATAGACATGAAAAAGCTTCTCGCCGCACTCGGCACCGCCGCAGCGCTCTCGCTGGCTTCGCTTTCGGCCGGCGCCCAGACCTTTCCCGATCGCTCGGTGACGGTGGTGGTTCCCTTCGCCGCCGGCGGTCCGACCGATACGGTGGCGCGGCTCGTCGCCGAGGCCATGTCGAAGGATCTCGGCCAGCAGGTGATCGTCGAGAACGTCGGCGGCGCGGGCGGCACGCTCGGCGCCAAGCAGGTGGCCGATGCCGCACCGGACGGTTACAAGCTGCTGCTCTACCACATCGGCATGGCGACCAGCGCCACGCTCTACCGCAACCTGCCCTACGATACGCTGAACTCCTTCGAGTATGTCGGTCTGGTGACCGAGGTTCCGATGACCATCCTGGCGAAGAAGGACATGGAGGCCAACACACTGGCCGAGCTGGTGGAGTATGCCAAAGCCAATGCCGACAAGGTGACGGTCGCCAACGCCGGCATCGGTGCTGCCTCGCATCTGTGCGGCATGCTGTTCATGAGCGCCATCGGCACGCCGCTGGTGACCGTCCCCTACAAGGGCACCGGCCCGGCCATGACCGACCTGCTCGGCGGTCAGGTCGACATCATGTGCGACCAGACGACCAACACGACCAAGCAAATCCAGGGCGGCACGGTGAAGGCCTATGCGGTCACCACGTCTGCCCGGCTCGAGGTGCTGCCGGACGTGCCGACGACCAAGGAAGCCGGCCTTGATGGGATGGAGTTCGGCATCTGGCACGGCCTCTACGCGCCCAAGGGCACGCCGGCCGAGGTGGTTGACCGCCTGTCGAAGTCGCTGCAGGTGGCGCTGAAGGACGCGAACGTCGTCGCCCGTTTCGCCGAGCTCGGCACTACGCCCTCGCCCGAGGCCGACGCCACGCCGGCGGCGCTGAAGGCGAAGCTTGAGAGCGAGATCGCCCGCTGGAAGCCGGTGATCGAAGCGGCCGGCCAGTACGCGGACTGATCGCGTCAGAACCGCGCGGGGCGCTTTGCGGCGCCCCGCCCCGTCCGGCGGGCCGCGGGGTGGCCGCCCGGACGCGACGACCTTAGACTTCCCGGGGAGGGACGCATGGCCTTAGACCGAGCCAATGCGCTGTGCGGGGCGATCTTCATCGCCTTCGGCGCCTATTTCGCACTCAATGCCTTGTCGCTCGACCTCGGAACCGCCTTCCGCATGGGGCCGGGCTACTTTCCGCTGGCGCTGGCGGCGGTGCTGGTCCTCCTGGGGGCGATCATCTTCGTCCAGGCGGTGCGCGTGCATGGCGAACCGGTGGGGCCGATCGCCTGGCGCGGCATGCTCCTGATCCTGCCGGCGCCGGTGTTCTTCGGGCTGACGATCCGCGGGCTTGGCTTCGTGCCGACCCTTTTCGTCACCGCCTTCATCGCCTGCTTTGCCTCGCTGCGCATGAGCCTCGTCTGGGCGTTGGTGCTCGCGGCTGCGGTGACCGCCTTCTCGACGCTGGTCTTCATCAAGGGGCTGGGCCTGCCCTTCGTGCTCTTCGGCACTTGGATCGGAGGCTAGCGCGATGGAACTCGCCGACAATCTGCTCCTCGGCTTTACCACGGCCACGACGCTCAACAACATCCTGTTCTGTTTCATCGGCGTGTTGCTCGGCACGCTGATTGGCGTGCTGCCGGGCATCGGCCCGACCGCCACCATCGCCATGCTGTTGCCGATCACCTTCCAGATCGGCGACCCGACCTCGGCGCTGATCATGCTGGCCGGCATCTACTACGGGGCCCAGTACGGCGGCTCGACCACCGCCATCCTGATCAACCTGCCGGGCGAATCCTCCTCGGCCGTGACAGCCATCGACGGCTACCAGATGGCGCGCCAGGGCCGCGCCGGTGCCGCCCTGGCCACCGCCGCGATCGGCTCCTTCTTCGCCGGGACCGTCTCGACCTTCCTTGTCGCTCTGCTCGCCCCGCCGCTCACCGCGGTCGCGCTGAGCTTCGGCGCCGCGGAATACTTCTCCCTCATGGTGGTGGGGCTGGTCTCGTCCATCGCGCTGGCCAGCGGCTCGATCGTCAAGGCGCTGGCCATGCTGGTGCTGGGGCTGCTGCTCGGACTGGTCGGCACCGACATCTATACCGGTACGCCGCGCTTCAACCTCGGCATCCGCGAATATTCGGACGGATTGAACTTCGTCGCCGTCGCCGTCGGCGTCTTCGGCATCGCCGAGATCCTGCGCAACCTGGAGAATGAGCACGACCGTTCCGCCGTCATCAGGACCGTCAGCGGGCTGATGCCGACTCGCGACGACTTCCGCCGCATGGCCGCGCCGGTGGTGCGCGGCACGGCCATCGGCTCCGCCCTCGGCGTGCTGCCGGGTGGCGGCGCGGTGCTCGCCGCCTTCGCTTCCTACACGATGGAGAAGCGCGTCTCCGACACGCCCGAACGTTTTGGCAAGGGCGCCATCGAGGGCGTCGCCGGGCCGGAGGCCGCCAACAATGCCGGCGCACAGACCTCGTTCATCCCGCTCCTCACCCTCGGCATCCCGGCCAACCCGGTCATGGCGCTGATGATCGGCGCCATGATCATCCAGGGCATCGTGCCCGGCCCAAATGTCGCCGCCGAGCAGCCTGCACTGTTCTGGGGCATCATCGCATCGATGTGGATCGGCAATCTCATGCTGGTCATCCTCAACCTGCCGCTGGTCGGGCTGTGGGTGAAGCTCCTGACCGTGCCTTATTATGTGCTGTTCCCGATCATCATGGCGTTCTGCTCGATCGGCGTCTATTCGGTGAACGCCAACGTCTACGACCTCTATTCGGTCGCCTTCTTCGGCCTGCTCGGCTACGTGCTGGTCAAGCTGCGCTGCGAGCCGGCGCCGCTGCTGCTCGGCTTCGTGCTCGGCCCGCTGCTGGAGGAGAACCTGCGCCGCGCCATGATCCTGTCGCGCGGCGATTTTTCCACCTTCGTCACCCGTCCGATCAGCGCCGTCCTGCTCGCCATGGCCGTCGCGGTGCTGGTGGTGGTGCTGCTGCCCGCCGTGCGGCGCAAGCGCGAGGAGGTCTTCGTCGACGACGATTGAGCGGGCGTCGGCCTTTCTGCGGCCCGCCTTGCACGTCATGCGTGCTTCGATCACAATCCCGGCGCGGGGCGCGGTCGGTGACCCCGACGACCGGGGTTGCCAGAGCACCCGGTCTCAGGGCGCGCGCGCTTCGACCTCGACCGTCGCCTTGCCGGCCTGCAGCCGCCGCGCCAGCGCCTCCAGTTCGCCCTTCGCGAACATGCCGCTGATGACGAAGACGCCGCCCTGGATCGGCTCGACCACCCGGACCGACATGACGACGCGTCCTTCGACGCGCAGGTCGACCGTCTCGCCGATATGCCGGCCGGTGAACCCGGCGAACGCGGCGCGGCTGTCGGGCGTCAGTTCCAAGCGGAGCAGCACCCCTCCCGGGATCGTGTCCGGCACGATCTCGACGGCGGCGATGGCGAGCGCGAGGCGCTCGGCCGCCGCTGGGCCTGCGGCGATCAATGCGGGCAGCGCGGCCAGCAGCGCGCGCCGCGACAGACCGGGGGAGTTGCTCATGAAGGTGCCTCACGGTATCCGGCGACGGACTGTCACCGATCCGGCCGTTGCGCACAAGGTCGGGAATGGTGCCCCCGGCAGGGATTGAACCCGCGACCTTCGGTTTACAAAACCGTATGATGTATATATATCCATATGATATTAATGATGATTTTTGGATTTCACCCGTGGATGTGCAACGTTTTGTGTAAGTGGACAGTGCGAAAACCTCGGGGAAATTGCCGACTCGCGGCGGTCAATCGGCGTCACTTGACGCCGACTCCGTCATAAGGGACGCAAGGATCTGCAGCGGCGTTGCGATGATGGTGTGTGCCCTCCCATGAGCCTCAGGGAGGACGTCGGTTACACCAAAGTTACATGGATTGCCGGACGCTCAGCTTAGGCAACGTAAGTTATTGAAAATATTGGTGGGCGGTACAAGGATCGAACTTGTGACCCCTACAATGTCAAGCAATAAGGGGTTGTACTGCCACTTTGAAAATTATATATAATCATTTGCTTTAATATCATTTTCTCAATTTCATGCTTTCAAAATATTTCACTTTCCATGTAACCAATGCTATAAAAAAGTTACATGGATTGGCTAAAATATACCTCACTGATTTACTAGTATCGAATGCGGTTTGTCCGCCGAAAAAAGATCAGGAAATCTTCTGGGACTACCCCGTCGCCGCCGACGGGCAAATACGGAATGGCTCGATCTCCGGGCTCGGCCTCCGGGTCACCGAACTGGGCAACAAGTCCTTCATCCACGCCTACCGCTTCAACGGCAAACGCTATCGCAAGGTCCTCGGCTCGACCGTCGTGCTGAGCGTATCGTCGGCACGGATGGCCGTCGCCCAGCGCGAGCGGCAGCTAGAAGCCGGCGAGAACCCGGACCTGGACGACAACGACCCGCGCCGGGCTCATCTGTTGACCGTCCGGGAGGCGATCGACCGGTACTTCGAGAGCCACATCAGCCAGCTTTCTCCAACATATCAGGGGAGTTACGCCACCTTCGTGGCCGGCTGGCTGCGAAAGGCCCCCAAGACGAAGACCCGCCGCGGCCACAACATCCGCAAGCCTTATGTGGATTTCGGGACGCTGTCCGCCGACCGCCCGCTGTCATCGATCAAGCCGCTCGATATCGAACGCTACCAGAAGCAATTCGCCTCTGCCTACAGCCACAACAGCGGACTCGCACGGGTGAGCGCACTCTTCAGCTGGGCGATCCGCATGCAAATGGCCGACATGCGCAATCCCTGCCATCCGATACGGCCCCGCAAGGTGGTTCGGCGGCGACGGGACTACACCACCGAGGAGATCAAGCTCATTGCCTCGCTGATCTTCAACCCGGTCATCGAGGTCGCCCCGGCGATCGAACACATGTCGGGCGCGCAGAAACGGGACATGGCGCTCACCCGGGCGCGAGCCGTCGCCGCCAACGAACAGATGGCGGAACTCTGCCGCTACATGGGGATCCTCTTCCTCACAATGGCGCGGCCGAGCGATCTCAACTCGGCGGAGTTCGGTCATTTCGACCTGCAGAAGCTGGTCTGGCACAAGCACAACACCAAGGGGATCAAACTCTCCCGTTCGATCTATGAGTATGCCTACCGCTCGGTTCCGATCCACCCCAAGGTCGCGGAGATGGTCCGAACCCAGCGACGTTGCTGGCCCGACAGCGCGCTGGTGTTCCCCTCCGAGAGGGATCCGACCCGTCCCCGCGACAACTTCCGCAAGGGGCTTGCACGCTTCAAGGCCCTGCCGGGCGTTCCGGCGCATTTCCAGCTGTATGACCTGAAGCGGATCGCGATCTCGCTCATGCTCGCCGGCGAAGGCGTATCGCACGAAGCGGTGTCACACTATGTCGACCACAAGGGGAACCTCGAGACCACCGCCATCTATGACCTTGGCCTCGTCGATCCTCTGCGCCCAGTCACCGAGAAGCTCGGTCATTTACTCGGGCTGTCGTCTTGACCGCCCCTCCCCGCCGTGGCTGAATCCGGGTGCGGCCCGCTCGGGCACCGTACTCCCACCAATGAAAGCTCGTCCCATGGATGCCCTCCAGGCGCTGGTGCTGACCGATGCACAGTTGCGTATGATATTAAGCGAGGCGGCCCGGCAAGGTGCTGCCATCGCTGTCGAAGCCCTGCGTGCCGAACTGCACCAGTCGCCGGATGACATGGTGCTGCAAAAGCTCCGCACCTACCTCACCGACCCGACTTCGATCGCCAACCCTGCTGATAACTGGGCCCACAGCGGCATCATCCGGCAGCTCCAGACTGCACCCGGCGGGAAGCCCAAATCCGCCGCCTGGTTCATGAAGTTCCAGCGGGAAACCGGCCTGCATGCGTGTTTCACCCGACGAAGCCCTGCCTTTGGCAGGCGACGCGAATGGGCGTTTTCGGACATCAAGCTCGCATGGAATGCCTACTACGGCCGGCGATAACGCCGATCTCTCAATCATCGACAGTCGGTCACGCCACGATTACCGGCCGGCGTTCCTTCGTTGCTTCAGAGGCCTTGGAAGTATTTTCTTTTATCACGAGGCTCGGGGATTTTAAGTCCTCACCAAGACTTCATATCATATTGATATATTATATTTTTTAACGATGTATCAACGGATGTGCACATTATTGTGTACGGGTAGTCCTCCCCTTGGAACCAGCATGGGGTCTCATTGCGAGTGACCTCACCTGCGAAAAGGTTCTACGACCGGCACGACCTCGCCGAGGCCAAGGCCGTTCTCGCCACATGGCTGGCCAAATGGTCGGGCAAGTATCCGCGCCCGACGGGCTGGGCAGAGGAGACCATCGAGCAGACGCTGACGTTCTTCCGGTTGCCGCGCCAGCATCACAAGCACCTGAAGTCGACCAACATGTTGGAGCGCCTCAACGAGGAGATCCGACGGCGCACCTATGTCGTGCGCATCTTCCCCAATGCCCAGAGCTGCCTGCGCCTCGTCAGGGCACTCGCCGTCGAGAGCAACGAGAACTGGATGAAGGCAAACAGATACCTCAACATGGACGACCTCAGGGAGCACAAGAAGCTCGAACTCCGCAAAGCCGCATGACCAGCTTCAAGGCCGCCCCAATTTGCTAAACTTGACGCACGCAACCGACGCGCGTTTGACGGGCCACCCTTCGCGGCGGCCTTCATGCTTCGTGATATGTCGCCTTAGCCGGTCAAGGGAGCCGGGAGATTGTACTCGGCGAAACGTCGTAGCTGAGCGCTACCGCCCGCGCGCTTTCACCGGTCGCCAGCGGCTCTCGCGCTTCCTGCCGCTGGAACGCGGTAAGGCGGGGCCTCCGGCACCAAGGAGACCCCGATGATGCAGATCGCTGACCTGTTCCTTTATCCGATGGCGAAGGGCGGCTATGACCCGACGTACCGGCCATATCGCGCCCTCAAAGAAAGCGGCCGGCTGATCGACGCGCACCTGTCGCCGGAGCGCATTCCCAGTCTTGGGATCAAATACAGCTGCTTTGACCGAAAGAACGACAAAGGCCCGCACCAGCCGAGCCTTTGAGAAAAAATGAGCTGGCGCCTAGCGCCAACCCCGGAGCGTTGTTCACATGTAAAATATCGAGAGTGATGGTCCCGAAGTCAAGGGGACCGGGTGAACCGCGGTTGGGGGCCAATTCGTCCTATCCGTCTTCCTCGTGGACATCGCCGACCTCCAGAATCAGTCGGCTATCCATGAATCAGACCGGATTCCTTGGCGGAAGCCAAAAACCTATAACTGAGTCAATTCGTTCCACTAGGGCGCCGTTTGCACGTGGGCGGCGGCCGGCAGCGCGGCCCGCCATTGCCGCAGGAATATCTCGCGCTTGGCCCTATCCAACCCACCAGCAACGCCGGGGTCATGGCGATGGGGCGGAACGTTTCTCGGCTGGCCTCGCCCGGAGCCAGCAGCGCCTCGAGCTGTTCTGCTCCGTTCATGGGGGACAGCAACCGCATCTGCGACGAACTGATCGCGCGACCCGGAAAGGAAAGCGCGAAAGCCAGGAAATCCTCCGCGAGTTCGGGCTGCATTGCTCCGCGCGGCACGAAGGCCGCGCGCGAAAGCACTAGCGTGTAGTCATCCGGGAGGATGATGCCGAAGCGGTCGTCGTCGTCAATGCGCGCCAGCGCATAGGAGCCGAGCACGTTGTAGCCGAGCAGGAGGCGGCCATCGGCTACGCGATCGAGGATTTCCGCGGTGCAGCAGTAAAGTCGGGCCTGGTTGCGCCCGAGGCTTTCCGCCAGCCGGCCCCAGGTGCTGGCTTGCAGCGCGTCCTGGAAGGCGAAGAAGTAGCCGACGCCCGAGCTTTCGATATCGTATGTGCCTACCCGGCCGACGAACTCCTCGCCCTCGCGCAGAAGGTCGATCAGTTCGAAGCGGCTTTGCGGCAGCGGGCGCTCGGCGAAATAGGCCCGATTGTACACGACGACGGCCGGCTCGAAGGTCATGCCGATCAGTTCCTCACGCCATTTCGCCCAGTCGGGCAGCGATGCCCGCACTTCGGCGCCGAGCGGTAGGGCGCAGCCGTCATTGACCAGTTTGAGCTGCTGGTCGACGGACGAACTGACAACGAGGTCCGCAACGAAACGACCCTCCTCGCAGACTGTCGAAACGTGATCGTTCAACTCGTTCGTCGTGAGTTCGCGATAGAGGACGGCAATCCCCGGCCTTGGCGCCTGAAAGGCGCGGATCATAGGCTCGAAGATGGCGAAGTCGGTCGTGCTTTCGATGACGAGCTGGGTCGGGGCCTCGTCGTTTCGCGCCGGCAGGAGCGTTTCCGCCGCCGGTGCGGGGGACGCGAGAAGATGCAGTGCGATGGCGAGGAGGCGTCTCATGGCTGCTCCTCCGGCATTTCGAGGCCGATGAAGAAGCCGCCGTCATTGCGGCCGCGCATAAGTCCCGCGCCATGCATCCTCGCCACCGATGCCACGATGGAGAGTCCGAGGCCAGCGCTTTCGGGGCCGATGCCGCCTGTGGCGAAGCGTTCGCCGATGCGCGCCGCGAGATTGTCTGGGATGCCGTCGCCGCAATCATGCACCGTGATCGCGGCGCGGCCGTCGGCATGGTGCTCGACGCAGAGCCTCACCGGCGGCGTGCCGTATCGCACGGCGTTGTTCAGCAGGTTCTTCACCGCTTCGCGCAGGCTCACCGGGTCGCAATTCACCCAAACCTCCCCCTCAGGCAATTCGACTGCGATCGACATTCCTCCAACCGCTCGCACCTCTCGTTCGGCCTCGATCGCGACCCGGCGCAGATCGACCGCTTCCCGGGGCGCGGCGTCGGCGCGGTGGGCAACGAGCGCGTGACTGAGAAGCTGATCCGCCAGGCGTCCCAACCCGATGCTGCGGGCATTGATCCGCCGGTGCAGTCGTTCCAGGCGGACGGGATCCTTCTCATCCAGCGCGAGTTGCGCCTGGGCACGCAGCGCGGTGATGGGCGTGCGTATCTGGTGGGCGGCGTCGGCGACGAAGTTCTGCATCGCCTCGATACGCTGCTCCAGGCGGCCCATGAAACGGTTGATGGCATCGACCAGCACCGCAACCTCCGCGGGTGCGGGCACGTCTATGGGCGAAAGGTCGTTGGCCTCGCGCCGGAGCATGGCGTGTTCCACGCGGGCAAGCGGCCGCAGCGCAACGCGCAGCACCGCCAGAGCGAGCAGCAGGAGCAGGACGCCGGCGGCAGCGACGATTATCACTGCGCGCGTGGCGATGCTGCGCCCCAGCGCGACGCGTTCGCGCGTAGTCTGCGCGACGACTACCTCGACCTCCCCGCTCACCGCCCGCTCCGCGAGGCGGCGCGTCAGCTTTACGGCGCGGATGTCGGCTCCCTTGTAGCGCGCGTCGTAGATCGCTTCCGTGCCCGCGGCGCGCGGCAGCGGCAGGTCGTCGTAGCCCGTCATGGTGCGCCCGTCGGGGCCGATGACCCGGTAGAAGATCCGATCGCTGCGGGCTAGCGAGAGAAGCTCGAAGGCGGAGACCGGCAGGTCGACCTGCGCTTGGCCCTCGATCGCGGATATGCGCTCGACAATCTGGAGGGCGGCACCCCTCAGCAGCCGGTCGAAGGTCTCGTTGCTGGCGGCCTGACCGAACCGGGTGGCCGCCACGATGCTGGCGATGACGACCGCGACTAGGATTAGTACCATCGCAAGCGCCAGCCTGGAGGCGATGGACTGGCTGCGCTCTGCGCTTGCCGCCGCGGTCATGGCGACTTGCGCCGCAGCGTCGCCTGGTAACCGAGGCCGCGCAGCGTCCTGATCTCGAGATCGGCGCCGTCCAGCTTACGGCGCAGTCGCGCGATATAGACCTCGACGGCGTTGAGCCCCGCTTCACCTGTGAAGCCGTAGAGGCGGGAATAGAGCTCGTCCTTGTCGAAGACGCGATTGGGGCTGGCGAGGAACGCATCAAGCAGGACGAATTCGCGCCGCGTCAATTCCACCTCGCGGCCATCCACGCTGACGGAGCGCGCGGCGAAGTTGCAGCGCAGGTTACCGGCCTGCATCTCGGCCTCCGCGGCACCATGGCGGCGTCGGCTGACCGCGCGCGCCCGCGCCTCCAGTTCGCGCAGGTCGAACGGCTTCACCAGATAGTCGTCGGCGCCGATGTCGAGAGCATCGACCTTGTCGTCCACCTGCATCCGTGCAGTGAGCACCAAGACCGGCACCGAGTTCTTGGCGGCGCGAAGCTGCCTGAGGAGATCGAGTCCCGAACCATCGGGCAGGTTGAGGTCGAGGATGACGATGTCGTAGGACTCCAGGCCGACCAAGTGGCCGGCGTCTTCCCTGCCGGCGGCATGGTCGCAAACATGCCCCTGGCGCTGGAAATGCGCCAGTATCGCATCGGCCACGTCGTCCGTGTCCTCTACCACCAGAACGCGCACCCGGCTGCTCCTCCCCGAATGACAGGTTAATGACAGGTTGGGCTTCTATCTTCCCGGAACCTCCGCACGGAAGTCGTGCGTCAGGCCAAAGGGAGGATTCACCATGAGAAAGCTTGCCGTGGCAAGTGTCGCATCCATTTTCGCCACCTTCGCCATCGCGGGGGCGAGCTTTGCCTTCGAAATCGGCAATACCGAATGCATCGCGCCGGCCAATCCCGGCGGCGGTTGGGACTTCACATGCCGCCAGGTCGGCAAGACGCTCTACGATCTCAAGATCGTGCCGAGTCCGATGCAGGTGACGAACCAGGCTGGCGGCGGCGGCGGCGTCGCTTTCGCCGAGGTGGTGGCGAAACGCAACAGCGCCGAGAATCTCATCATCGCCGCCTCTTCCGCTACGACGACTCGGCTGGCGCAGGGCGCCTTCCCGGGGGCAAGCAAGGACCAGGTGCGCTGGCTGGGCACGATCGGCGCCGATTACGGCGTGATTGCCGTGTCCAAGGATTCGCCCATCAATACGCTTTCCGAACTCTTCGCCGTGGTGAAGGACAGTCCGTCGTCGATCGCATTCGCGGGCGGCTCGGCCGTCGGCGGCTGGGATCACCTGAAGGTGCTAATCGCGGCAAAGGGTGCCGGCATCGACAATGTGCGCTCGATCAAATACGTCGCCTATGAAGGTGGCGGCGAGGCCGTGACCCAGCTTCTCGGCGGCCATGTGCAGGCTTTCTCGGGCGATATTTCCGAAACCAAGGGCTTTGTCGATTCCGGCGACCTGAGGGTGCTGGCGGTCCTGTCCGAGGACAGGCTGCCCGGAGAGTTCGGCCAGTTCCCGACGGCGAAGGAACAGGGCATCGACGCGTTGGGAGCCAACTGGCGGGGTTTCTACGCTCCGGGCGGCATCAGCGACGAGGCCTACGCCTTCTGGGCAGATGCGATCAAGAAGACCTACGAGAGCGGCGAGTGGAAGGAAATCATGGCCGCCAATGGCCTGATGCCGCTCGAGAAATGGGGCTCTGATTTCGACGCTTTCGTCAGCAGGGAAATTGCGAACACCGAGGCGCTGAGCCGCGAGATCGGCATCCTGCAATAGACCTGAACAAACCGGCGACGGGAGAAAGGACGGCTCCCGTCGCCCTTCATCCAGGGAGGTTGGGATGAGCGACCGTGTCTTTGGCGGCGTCTGCCTGCTGCTTTCAGTGCTCTATATCTATTTCGCTATGCAGATCCAGGTGGGCTTCGTTTCGGATCCCATGGGTCCGAAGGCTTTTCCAGTCGTCGTCGGCACGGCGCTGGGGATCGCCTCGCTCTACCTGCTCTTAAAGCCCGACCCCGAACCGCTCTGGCCCCAGTTGGGTCGGCTCGCCGAGATCGCCTTCTCCATCGTCGTGATGGTGGCTTACACCTATGCGCTGCCGCAGTTCGGCTTCGTCGTGTCCACCACCGTCGCGGCGGCGCTGCTTTCCTGGCGGCTGGGCGCGACGCCGCTCGCGGCCGCCATCGCCGGCATCTGCATCGCCGTCGGCATCTTCGTCATCTTCAGGATGGTCCTGAAGCTGTCGCTCGCAATTGGCCCGTGGGGGTTCTGACGTGGACATCTTCTCCAATCTCGCAGACGGATTCGCCATCGCGCTCACCTGGCAGAACCTGGCGCTCGCCCTGATCGGCTGCTTCCTCGGCACTCTGATCGGCGCGCTGCCTGGCCTCGGCCCTACAAATGGCGTCGCCATCCTCATTCCACTCGCCTTTACTCTGGGCCTCCCGGCCACGCCCGCCCTCATCCTGCTCACTTCCGTCTATTACGGGGCCATGTATGGCGGGCGCATCTCCTCCATCCTTTTGAACATACCGGGCGATGAACCGGCGCTGATGACGACGCTGGACGGCTATCCGATGACCAAGAAGGGGCAGGCCGGCGAAGCGCTCGCGCTCTCGGGCATCGCCTCCTTCATCGGCGCGTTCTTCGCGACGTGGGGGCTCGTGTTCCTCGCTCCGCAACTCGTCAAGGTCGCGCTGCTCTTTGGCCCGGCGGAATATTTCGCGCTCTTCACGCTCGCCTTCGCCACGCTGGCCGGGGTCGCAGCGCAGAACCAGGCCAAGGCGGTGCTCGCGGCCGCGCTCGGTCTAGGGATCGCTATGATAGGCGTCGACCACCAGACCGGCGTGCCGCGGCTCACCTTTGGCGAAATCCACCTCTACGACGGTATCCATTTCCTGGTCGCCATCGTTGGCCTCTTCGCCATCTCCGAAGTCTTCCTTTTCCTCGAACATCACGACGGCAAATCGGGCGCGGGCAAGTCGGTTCTTAGCCGCATCACCGCGCCGCTATCCATGCTCGCCCGCACGACGGGCTCCATGGCCCGCGGCACCGCGATCGGCTTTGTCGCTGGCGTCCTGCCGGGAGCGGGCGCGTCGCTCGGTTCGTTCGTGGCCTACACCGTCGAGAAGCGGCTCAAGGACAAAGACGGGACGTTCGGAAAGGGCGACCCGCGCGGCGTCGCCGCCCCCGAGGCGGGCAACAACGCGGCCGCGGGCGGTGCGCTGGTGCCGATGCTGGCGCTTGGCGTTCCCGGGTCCGGCACCACCGCCGTGCTGCTCGCCATGCTGATGGCGCTCAACATCACGCCCGGCCCGCTGCTCTTCACGCAACGGCCCGACGTGGTCTGGGGCCTCATCGCCGCTCTGTTCATCGGCAATATCATGCTGCTCCTGCTCAACGTGCCGATGGTCGGGATATTCGTGCGCGTGCTGCAGGTGCCGACAAAGTACCTGATGCCCGCAGTGGCCATGATTTCCTTCGTCGGCATTTACGGTGTCTCCGGCTCAACCTTCGACCTGTTGGTGATGATCGGCTTCGGTGTGATGGGCTATCTGCTGCGCAAGATGGACGTGCCGCTCGTGCCGGTCATTCTCGGCATCCTGCTCGGCAACGAGATGGAGAAGAACCTGAGGCGGGCGCTCACCATCTCGGACGGGGACGTCTCCATCCTGTGGGGTTCGCCGATCGCCGTCACGATCTGGGCACTGGCGATCCTCGGCTTCGTGGCCCCGCTCGTGTTCGGTCGCGTGTTGCGAGCTCAGAAGGCGCGGCTTGCACGCCAGGAGGCCATCCAGCCGTCCAGTGGCGACTGACATTGCAGTTGCGGTTCGGGCGTGCAACACAGCCAGCCTTTCATAGGCTTCGCCAACATCGGATCGGGCCGGCCGGCTGCAAGCGAACGCCGGATTCTCCGGCGGATGGACGCCAGTGTGAAGCCTTACCTCGGCTCAAAGGAGCACATCAACGGCGGTGAGAAGAGCGCGCGCAGGTTCATCCTGTCGTCGGTCATCGGTGGTCTCTCCAGAAAGGTTGGCTTCGACAACCAGACCCTACCGGAAAGCGCCGATGACCACCGCGCTACCCAGCTACACCACTTAGCGTAATCGCGGGTGGTGCCACTCGCGTTCCGGGCGGCAGTTCCCCAACCTGACCATGTCGATGAATCGGTCAGCGCCGCAGCGCGGAGGAGAACTGCCATGAGGAAGTATGCAGCTTTGGATGTCTCGATGGAACAGACCGCCATCTGCGTAGTCGAAGAAGACGGTCGCAAGGTCGTCGAGGGAAAGGTTCCGACCGACCCCGATGCCATCGCGGAGTGGCTGGCTGGGAAGGCCGGAGAGATCGAGAGGGTCGGCATGGAGACTGGCCCGCTGGCGGTCTGGCTCTGGAATGAGCTGACCAGGCGCGGACTGCCGATCATGTGTCTCGATGCGCGCCACGCCAGCGCGGCCCTCTCCATGATGCCGAACAAGACGGACCGCCACGATGCGGCCGGCCTTGCCCAGATAGTGCGAACGGGGTGGTTCAAGGAAGTTCGCATCAAGAGCCACGACGCCTACGTCGTGCGGGCGCTACTGTCGGCACGAGACCTCCTGGTCGGCATTCGCGGCAGGATCGAGAACGAGATCCGCGGGCTGTTGAAGACCTTCGGCGTCATGTTCGGGAAGAAGGTGGGGGGCTTTGCCCGCCGCGCCGAGGAGATCGTCTCGGGCGAACTGGCGGCCGCGCCCGAGATCAAGGCAATCGTGGAGGCGATGATGGAGGCCCGTCACTACATCATCGAGCGGATCAAGGTTCTGGATGCGCGGGTTCGCGCTGCCGCAAAGCAGAACTCCATGGCCCGGCTGTTCATGACCGCTCCTGGCGTCGGCGCCGTGATCGCGCTGTCGGTCGCGTCGACCTATGACGATGCTTCCCGCTTCCGCCGATCCTCCAGCGCCGGTGCCTATCTCGGCCTCACGCCCAGACGCTATGAATCCGGAGAGGTCAGTCGAAACGGCCGCGTCTCGAAGCGCGGCGACAAGCTGACGCGAACCCACCTCTACGAGGCAGCCAACGTCATCCTGACGCGACAGGTTGGCTTCTCCTCCCTGAAGGCCTGGGGCCTGCGGATCGCCAAGGGCGCCGGCTTCAAGAAAGCGAAGGTCGCGGTGGCGCGCAAGCTAGCCGTCATCCTCCACGCCATGTGGAAGACGAACGAGCCATTCCGCTACGCTGCTGCCGGCTGAGAAGGAGCTTTCACTTCCCGATCCAAGCCCAGTTCCCGAGATGCGTCCTGCCGGGACGCTGCGCGGATGAGGTCGCTCCCTGGCATGCGGTCCAACAGAACCGCGAACACCACTTCGACCCACCCGTTCCAACGTAAGCGGGGCTCCGACCGCACCTTCTTTGCGCGGCCCTGACGAGGCACGGTGGCGGTCCGTTTGGAGGATCGTTTTGTGTCTGGACTTGACCATAGGCTTGAGCCGGAGGGCGAGATCCGGCGTTTCGAAGTCATCAACGGGGCGATGGGCCGCCGGCGCTGGTCGGCCGACGACCGAGGGCGAATCCTGGAGGAGACGCTGGCGCCGGGAGCGGTGGTGTCGGCGGTGGCGCGCCGGCACGGGCTGACGCCGCAGCAATTGTTCACCTGGCGACGCGCGGCACGTAAGCAATTGGAGACTGAGGCGCCACCCACCTTCGTGCCGGCGGTCGTGGTCGCGCCTGAGCCGGTGGAGACGAAGGACCCAAAGCCGCGAACAAAGCGACGGGCGGCACGACGACGTACTGCCGTGATCGAACTGGAGGCGTCGGGCGTCACGGTGAGGATCGGCGACGGCGCGTCGCCGGCCACGATCACGGCAGTGATCCGTGCATTGAAGGCGCCGTCGTGATCGGCCCGTCCGGCGCCATGCGCGTCATGGTGGCGACGAAGCCGGTCGACTTTCGCAAGGGGGCCGAAGGCTTGGCCGCGCTGGTGCGCGAGACGATGGGCGCTGATCCGTTCTGTGGCGCGATCTACGTCTTCAGGGCCAAGCGCGCCGACCGGATCAAACTTGTCTACTTCGACGGCACCGGCGTGTGCTTGCTGGCGAAGCGTCTGGAGGACGAAAAGTTCTGCTGGCCTGCCATCACCGATGGCGTGGTCAGGCTGACGGCAGCGCAGTTGCAGGCGCTCCTGGAAGGGTTGGACTGGCGGCGCGTGCATGATACCCGCGAGACGCGCGCGCCGGTCGCGGCAAGTTGATTCCATGGGCGGCCGAAGACGCTGGCAAAGCATTGGAATGCATGATTGAATCGGCTTCGTGAGCGACCCGGCCGACCCTCCGAGCAACGATCCAATCGCGCTTCAGGCGATGCTCGCGGCTGAGCGCGCCGAGAACGAGCGGCTGCGCCAGATCATCAAGGAACTGCAGCGTCACCGCTTCGGCCGCAGGGCAGAGAGCCTGCCCATCGACCAGTTGCTGCTGGGCCTGGAAGAGGTCGAGCAGGTCGAGGCCGAAGGCCTCGCCGCGGAGGAAGCCGGTGATCCTGCGAAGCGGGAGGATCGGACCAGGAAGCGCCGCGCCAACCGCGGTTCATTACCCGCCCATCTGCCGCGCATCGAGCAGGTCATCGACATCCCTGACAAGATCTGCCCGTGCTGCAAGGGAATGCTGCACGTCATGGGCGAGGATCGTTCCGAGCGTCTCGACATCGTGCCGGCCCAGTTCCGCGTCATCGTCACGCGCCGGCCGAAATACGCCTGCCGGAGCTGCGAAGAGGTCGTGGTGCAGGCGCCGACTCCCTCGCGCCTCGTCGAGGGTGGCATCCCTACCGAAGCGACGGTGGCGCATGTTCTGGTCAGCAAATACGCCGACCATCTTCCCCTCTACCGCCAGGCTCAAATCTACGCGCGCCAGGGCGTCAACCTCGACCGCTCGACGCTCGCCGACTGGGTCGGCAAGGCAGCCTTCCTGCTCCGGCCGATCCACGAGCGGCTGTTCGAGCGGCTGAAGGCGTCCGACAAGCTCTTCGCCGACGAGACGACCGCACCGGTGCTCGATCCCGGGCGCGGCCGCACGAAGACTGGCCAGCTGTTCGCCTATGCGCGCGACGATCGCCCTTGGGGCGGCATCGAGCCGCCCGGCGTCGCCTATCTCTATGCGCCGGATCGAAAGGCCGAGCAGCCACTGCGGCACCTTCAGGGCTTCGTCGGGATCCTGCAGGTCGATGGCTACGCCGGTTACCGGGCCTTGGCCGAGCGCAACGCCGTGAACCTGGCGTTCTGCTGGAGCCATGTCCGTCGCAAGTTCTACGAACTGGCGCAGTCCGGACCCGCGCCGATTGCCACGGAGGCGCTCCGGCGCATCGCCGAGCTCTACAAGATCGAGAGCGAGATACGGGGACGTTCGCCCGAAGAGCGGCGAACCGCGCGCGAGGAGAGAAGCCGTCCCGTCATCGATGCCCTACAGCCATGGCTGCGCGTGAAGCTCGCGCTGGTCAGTCAGAAGAGCAAGCTCGCGGAGGCGATCCGTTACCCGCTCTCGCGCTGGGCCGGACTCGCCCGCTTCCTTGACGACGGCCGCGTCGAGATCGACTCCAACGTCGTCGAACGTGCGATCAGGCCGATCGCCCTCAATCGGAAGAATGCGCTCTTCGCCGGCTCCGACGGCGGTGGCGAACACTGGGCTACGATCGCCTCGCTCATCGAGACCTGCAAACTCAATGGCGTCGACCCCTACGCTTACCTCGCCGACGTCATCACCCGCATCGTCGCCGGCCACCCGCAAAGCCAACTCGATGAACTGATACCTCGGGCCTATGCCCCCGCGCCCCTCAAGGCAGTGGCCTGAGAACAGCGGATACGATCAAGCACCGAACCACCCGGGTGAAGCGCCCGCAGTCCAACGGCATCGTCGAGCGCTTCCACCGCACGCTGCTCGACGAACACTTCCGCGTCGAGGGGCGGCGCACATGGTTCGAAACCACCGAGGAGATGCAGGTCGTTCTCGACGACTTCCGTAAGCATGCGCCGTAGGCCGCCTTGTTGAGAAGCATTTCAGCGTTCAGCTTTTCGCGTTCGTAGTCCGGCAGCAGTGCCGGCAGCGGTGCTGGAGAGCTTTGCATGGATGATGGGACCTATGTCCGGCGCCGGCGCTGGAGCGCGGAGGAGAAGCGCACGGTCGTGGCCGAGGCCCTGTCGAGCGGGAATGTGATCGCGACGGCGAAGCGGCATAGTATCCAGGCGCAGCAGATCTACCGATGGCGCGAGCGGCTCGATGAACGGCAAAGCCCCACGGCGTTTTTGCCGGTGTCGATTGCGCCGGATTCGGTGCCGCACAGTCCGACACCGGTGCTGGATCAGGGTAGCAGGGATCACAGTCCAGCATCGATGCTGGATCGCCCGCCGCGGGTCAAGATCGTGTTGTCTGCCGGTCGGCGCGTCATCGCCGAAGGCGGCGTCGATATCGATGTGCTGCTCAGGTTGGCGCGAGGCCTCGAGGCGCTCAGGTGATCCCCGTCCCGGTCGGCGTGAAGGTGTGGCTGGCAACCGGCCACACGGATATGCGCAAAGGGTTCGCCTCGCTGGCGCTGGTGGCGCAGGAGGTCTTGAAGCGCGATCCGCTCGGCGGCCACATCTTCTGCTTCCGCGGGCGTCGCGGCGATCTCTTGAAGGTGATCTGGCACGATGGGCAAGCGGCCAGCCTCTACGTGCGACGACTGGAGAAGGGGCGCTTTCTTTGGCCGTCTCCGGCCGATGGCGTCGTCGCGATCACGCCTGCGCAGATGGGTTACCTGCTCTCCGGCATCGACTGGCGCAATCCGGTGGAGACCTGGCGGCCGACCGCGATCGGGTAGAGATTTGCGCCTTGTTTTTGTGGGCGGATGTGATTCCCTGTCCTTGTGAACGCGCCCGCTGAATCGCATCTGCCGCCGTCACTGCCCACCGATCTGGCGGTGGCGCATGCGATGATTCTGGCGGAGCGCCAGGCACGGATCGAGGCGCAGGCCGAAGCTCTTGCGGCGAAGGCTGCAGCGTCATCGACCGAGGTGACGATCGCGCATCTGAAGCTGATGATCGAGAAGCTCAAGCGCGAGCTCTATGGTCAGCGCTCCGAACGCACGATGCGCCTCATCGACCAGATGGAACTTCAGCTCGAGGAGCTCGAAGCGAAGGCGACCGAGGACGAACTGGCGGCGGAGGCGATGTCGCGACAGGCATCGCTGCCTGCACGGGCGCGTGGCCGTCCGGTCCGCAACCCCTTCCCGGAGCATCTGCCGCGTGAGCGGATCGTCATCTCCGCCCCGACGTCATGCCCGTGCTGCGGGTCCATGAAGCTGTCGAAGCTGGGTGAGGACGTCACCGAGACGCTGGAGGTGATCCCACGCCAGTGGAAGGTGATCCAGACGGTGCGGGAGAAGTTCAGCTACCGCGAGTGTGAAGCCATCACGCAGCCGCCCGCGCCGTTCCATGTGACGCCGCGCGGCTTTATGGGGCCGAACCTGCTGGCGATGCTGCTGTTCGAGAAGTTCGGTCAGCATCAACCACTCAACCGCCAGAGCGAGCGCTACGGCCGCGAGGGCATCGACCTCTCTGTCTCGACGCTGGCCGACCAGGTTGGCGCGGCGACCGTGGCGCTTGCGCCGTTGCATGAGTTGACCGCCCGGCACGTCATGGTGGCCGAGAGGCTGCACGCCGACGACACGACGGTGCCGATCCTGGCCAAGGGCAAGACCGACACCGGCCGAATCTGGATGTCAATCGGCGCGCAAAGTTGACCCTGGATCGGCGTGCAATTTTGGCTCTGACTCAATTTTGATGGAGTTCAGGAGCCGGCTGGCGATGGTTCAACCGGAGGGTCATTGCGATGGGTCACTTTTTCCGTCTCTCGGCGCTGGTGCCGCAGGGTTTTGTTGCCGACAGCATCGAGAACGACGATGC
>CAJPFN010000083.1 GCA_905339215.1 Rhizobiaceae bacterium | reverse complement strand
CGAAAGCTACAGCCTCATCTGGTCCCGCCCCAGCCGCCGAAACGGGGAGTGACGTCTCCGATCCGCTCTCGCCCGACGCGGTCGGGCGAGAGCCTTCGACCGAACCTAAGTCGAATCGGATCGTCTTGTTAGGCGCACGCCGACGCCACCACCGTTTTCAGCGATGAACTCAATACCTGCGGTCTCAAACGACCGGATTAGCGACTGCAACGTTGTGGCGCGCGGTACGGTCTGCCCATTTTCGATCCGTGCTAGAGTTCGAATCGTCACACCTGACGCAGCTGCCAAGTCCTCTCGGGTCCAGTTGATAAGCGCGCGGGCTGCTCGCAGTTGTTCGGGCCTAATGTCCCTTTTCATGACATTTCTTCTTGCTAAAGTCACAAAAAGTGACATAAGGTCGTCGGTGTAAATTCGGCCGCACGGGATGCCTTCAACATCCTGTGCGGCCTGACCACGCCTAAGCTGTTCGGAGCTCGGATCATGGCTGATTCCGACAATACCACGACTTTGCCTTCCGTCACGCGTGCGCGGCCGTGAAGACATTGACGGGCGAACCAGCAGATCCGCATGTTCGAATGGGGTTCACAGACCCGTCGTTGAAGGCCGCGCTCGCTTGGACAGAAGCTCATTCCAAAACGATGCAATATTGCATTAGGCAACAGCAGCTCGAGGTCGATCTGAGCGGAGCGGGTCGCCGCAGTGCGAGCACGCGCCGGGCCGATGCTGATGCGATGAGGGCCGAGCGGCGTGCAGCCGAAACTGAAGCAGCGCAGTTGGAGAAACTCGCGCAAACGCCGGCTACCTCGCTTGCCGGAATAGCCGCCAAGCTCGCCGTCATCGTGCGAGAAGCGGAGGACAACACGGATCAGTCCGATTTTCCGGTTGTGCACGTCCGATCTGCACTGGACGACCTTCGGCGATTGATGGATCAGGCGACCTTGGATCAGCTGCCGGTTCTGGCGTCGGGCATAAGGACTGACGATCGGCTTGGGCCGGCATCGTCGTCGCTCGCCGCATGGTGCGCGTTTCAGGCTTGGAGCCAGGCCGATGAGCCGCGCTATCGCATCTGGCTGACAACGTTCAAGGCGCTGCTGGACCTTTAGCTTCCACCACCGCTGGCGCCCGATTGGCTTAACGTAGCCAGCGTCGAATCCTTTTTTGCCGTCAATCGCGGTATTCCGGCATACCGCGCAGTTCTTCGCCAACCTATCAGATCTTCAGAGAGAGATAGGGCGGAAGCAATGAAGCCGGATACGTCGAAATGGGGCAACCCGCAAGCCTACGACTTCATCAAGGATGCCGCTGCTGACAGTGTCGCTTGGGAGTTTCTTCGACGCAACGAGCAATATCAGAAGGATTACGATGACATGCAGGTGGCCGCGGCGAACGCGATGCCATCCAATGCTCTGGACCGCTGGGGCCTCAGCTTTCGCGGCAAGACCTGATCAAGCCGCCAGCCAGCAGCCAATCTTCTGGACGCCCGAGACGGATCCTGGCGTCATCAATCTCGTGCAAACTCCCACACCGCTGACCGCTGGTGCGGCCAGCGGCATCGACATCCATTTCGTTGCGTCGCGACGCAATGCGGATGGCTTGCATGGACGGGTTCCGTTACCGGGCGCCAGCCAGCTGATGCTTGTCGATGGCACCCGCCCTGATCGGTCCATGGCGGTCATCATCCCGCTCGACAGCGCGGCACGTGATCGGCTCTCTGCCGTCGAGCGCTTCATCCGGTCTCAAAGCGGCCACAGCGTCCAGGATACGCGCCTTACCGCTGCGCAGCGCCGCCGCCTTGCGCAGATGCTGCGCGCGCTGGACGGGCGCAAGGAAGGGGCCTCCTATCTGGATCTGGCCATAGTGCTGTTCGGCCGGCGCCTCATCGACCCGGCCAATTGGCACGAATCGTCTTTCCGTTACACGACGCTGCGCCTCGTCCGCGACGGTCTGAGGATGGTGGACGGCGGCTACCGGCAGCTCCTACGCACGCGTCGCTCAACCTGATCCGGACTATTCGCTCCGGTGCGAAATCACCGATGCCAATTTCGCACCTGACCAGCGCGCCTCCGCTCCTCCATCGTCGCCGCAAAACGCCGTTCACTGGCAACGTCACACTGGAGAGAGACGGATGAAGTACAGCAACGCCGATCTGCCGCCGCGCTATCTGCGCACACCCGAGGCGGCTCGCTTCCTCGGGCTGTCGGGCCGCACCCTGGAAAAGCACCGCAGTTACGGAACCGGGCCCGCCTACCGCAAGCTCGGCGGCCGCGTCGTCTACGCGCTGGAGGATATCCAGGCTTGGGTAGCGCGGGGCACCAAGACCTCGACCTCCGATCCGCACGGGTCGGTTCTGCCGGCCAAACGCCATCCAGCCCAGCTCATCCCCTATGCCGGTCGCGATAAACGCTGACAGGCGGCAACGATGCGATCCTATCCCCTGTCCGAGCGTATGCAGCTCGAGCGCTTTCAAGCGCTGCCCGGCAGTTTCGTGCCGCGTGATGCGCAGGACCTGATGTCCTACCCATTTTTCTCGTTGTCGAAATCGCACCGCACCACACCGATCAACTTCACCGCCGGCGCCATCTCGATCCGTGTCGAAGCCGTTCCCGATCACGGCATGGCGACGATCTGGGATGCCGACATACTGATCTGGGCCGCCAGTCAGATCGTTCAGGCGCGCGACCAGGGCCTGCGCACCTCGCGCCTGATGGCCGCGACACCCTACGAGATCCTCACCTTCGTCGGCCGCGGCACCTCTTTGCGCGACTATCTTCGCCTCAAGGCGGCTCTCGACCGGCTGCAGTCGACAACTGTCGCGACGACGATCCGCCAGCCGGAAGGCCGACGCCATCGCTTTTCCTGGATCAACGAGTGGCAAGAGCGAACTGACATGCGAACCAGGCCAGCCGGCATCGAACTGATCCTGCCGGACTGGTTCTACCGCGCCGTCATGGACGACGCGCTCATACTGACCATCGACCGAGCCTATTTCGGCCTGACCGGCGGTCTCGACCGCTGGCTTTACCGTCTGGTCCGCAAACACGGCGGTCGCCAGCGGTCGGGCTGGCGCTTCGACATCCGCCATCTCCATCTCAAATCCGGCAGCCTGTCGCCGTTCAAGCGCTTCGCGTTCGAGCTTCGGGACATCGTTCGGCGCCAGCCGCTACCTGGCTACACCCTGTTCACTGAAGTTGAAATCAGCGGCCGCGTCCTGCTCGCCTTCGAGCCCGTTGCACGGCAGGTGAATGGGCTCGTGCCATCGGGAACCCAACCTATCGTGCCATCGGGAACCGCAGACTCGTGCTATCGGGGACCGGACAAGCCGCTAAGCCGTTGCGATCATACAAGAATCTCCGCGCCTAACTTGGACTCTAACACCGAGTCTAACCTCTCTTCGCGCGCCGGGGTTGGGCGCAACCAGAATCAATTCGACTTCGACTTGCCCGCCTCGCCGAGACAAGGACCACGCGAGGGAGACCGCTCATGACGGCTTCCGGCGGCGCACACCATCGACCCAATGACGTCCTCACCACCGTTGAGTTGACCTGGGTGGAGAAGCGGGTCGAACATCGCATCCGCTTCGGTCGACCTTTGTGCACCCACACCATTGACCGCCGCCGGCGTGTCGTCAGCTTCGCGCCAGACCGTGTATTTGCATTGGTCCGCTGGGCTGCGAACGACTTCGGAACGATCTTCTCGCGCATCGACATCGTGCGCACCGTCATCGTTGGCGAAGCGTATCAGACGCTGCCCTTCGTGCGGCCCGGCGGCGAGATCCTACTCGAGATTGATGGCTGGCCGAAGGTCGAGCGCGTACTCCTGCTCATCGACGAGATCGAGCGTATCGGCATCGACCCGGAAGCGGTATCGCCCGACCACTGGCGTCACGTCCATAATCGATTGACCGCCGGACATGAACCGCGCGGCTACGCGCTCGATCATCACCGCGCTTTCCTGGCTCGCCGGGGTGCCAAACCATGAGCCGCGCCGGATTGCTCCTCACGACCACGCTCGCGGCGCTCGCCGTCGGCTATCCGGGCCTCACGCCAATGCCGATCAAGTTGATCTGGAATGCGTCCGCGAGCGCGCCAATCGGCCTCTACATGATCGACTTCGACGGACCGTTCGACATCACCGATCTGGTCGCCATGGACGCGCCCGAACCGCTCGCGACCCTCTTCGCCGAGCGTGGCTATATGCCCAAGGGCGTGCCGCTGATGAAGCGCATCCTGGCCGTGTCGGGGCAGATCGTTTGCCGCGCGAACTTCACGATCACGGTAGATGGCGTCGAGGTTGGTGCGGCACTCGAACGCGACCGCGCCGGCCGCGATCTCCCCGTCTGGCAAGGCTGCCGCCGTGTCCAGGACGGCGAAGTCTTCCTCATGAACTGGCAGGTCGCCAATAGCCTCGACGGCCGCTACTTCGGCTTGACCTCCACTGACCAGATCATCGGCCGCGCCCTTCCGCTATGGACCGACGAGGATGCAGCCGGCCGCTTCGAATGGTGTGCACTGACACGCTGACCGCTCTTCCGTCGGCGGGAGCGGTGCCCGTCGATGGCTTTCCCGACACCACCGCTGAGGAGAAAGTCATGCCGCAAATCGGCCAATTCACCCGTGAGAAATCCGGCTTCGCGGGGCGCATCGAAACACTGATGCTGTTCCGCAACATCGGAGTCGTTCCGGCCGATCCTTCCGAAGCAGTGAACGCGCCGGACTATCGTGTTCATGCACGCAACGACGGCCGCGATGAGAACGGCCCGGAGATCGGCGCCGGCTGGAAACGCACCGGAGAACGTGCGGGCGAATACGTCGCGCTGCTCATCGACGATCCGGCGTTTCCGCACCCTATCCGGGCCAACCTGTTCCGCGACGACGACGCAGGCAACGGCTGGTCGCTGCACTGGTCGCGTCTGCGCGATCGCCGCGAGAAGGATTGAGCGATGACTGCTTGCCGCCAATCGACGAGCCGCGCGCGTGCGTCCGGGCTGCACGGCGTCGCCCGGCGAATGGCTCTCCTTCTCCTTTCCGGCCTTCCCATCGCGAGCGTCATGCCAGCGATCACGATGGCGCAGGACGCGCCGATTGCGCGAACGTCACCGCGCGATCCTTTTGCCGATCACATTGCCGAGGCATCGCGGCGCTTCGGCGTTCCGATCACATGGATCAAGGCGGTGATGCGCGCCGAAAGTGCTGGAGATCCGCGCGCGATTTCCTCTGCCGGGGCGATGGGCCTGATGCAGATCATGCCCTCGACGTGGGCCGACTTGCGCGCCCGGCATGGCCTCGGCCGCGATCCCTACGACGAGCGCGACAACATACTCGCGGGCACGGCGTACCTTCGCGAGCTGCACAATCGCTACGGCTCACCGGGATTTCTGGCGGCCTATAACGCCGGACCCAGACGCTACGAAGAATCGCTTGCCGGCCGCCCGCTGCCGGCCAATACCCGTGCCTACGTCGCCTTGCTCGCGCCGGTCATCGACGGTTCGGGCGGCACGAATCCGACAGCCGTGGTCGAGGTCGACCGATCGGCCTGGACACGCGCGCCGCTGTTCACCGCACAGTCCGGGCGCACCCCAGCCACCGCTTCCGTATCGGCCGATCGACCTGTCGATGTCAATCCGGGTGCGACCATCGTGCGCGATGTCTCTGCAACCGAGCCGCAGTCGTACGGCCTGTTCGTGGCGCGCGCTGCAGCCGGAGAACCGCGATGACGGCGCGCAACGGCTTTCGCATCCTGTCGCGCCCCAGCGTATCGACGAGGGCGCAGAGGTGGGAGTCAGGGAACGCGACCGGAGAAAGGCAGGATAAAGGGGCGCGAGGTGCGCCGCGGTCGGGGGATGGGATCTCAACGACTTGCCGGACATTTGCGCGATGTGCGCTTGCAGAGGCCACATCGCGCAAGCGACATATTCTCAACGACGTCCGTATCTTAGTGCGATGTGCGGCGTTGCGGCCATGAGCGGCGAGCGGGAGTTCCGCGTCCGCCCAGGCCGCATCCGATCGAGTAAGGCGCAGCGCGCCCGTCCTTTCATCGCCCAGGCACTTGCTGCCGCGCAGAAGGCCGGCGGCTCCGTCTCCCGGCAGGGGAGGATCGGTCCCGGTAATCGCTCGCGCTTAGGACGAGGGCAACGCGCAGCGGTGCAGGCCAATCGCCTGCTCACAGCGCGCTCGCGTGGCGCGATGATCAAGGCGCGGGTCGTGCGCATGAATCTGCGCGGTGGCAATCTGCCCAACCACCTGTCCTATCTCCGCCGCGAGGGCGTGACCCGCGACGGAGATAAGGCGAAGCTCTTCGGTCCCGGCACCGAGGATGCCGGGGCCGAGGATTTTGCCGAGCGCTGCAGGGACGACCGGCATCATTTTCGGTTCATCGTCTCGCCCGACGACGCGCTGGAAATGTCCGATCTCAAATCCTTCACCCGCAATCTCGTCGACCAGATGGAGAAGGACCTTGGCACCAGGCTCGATTGGGTCGGCGTTGCCCACTGGAATACCGAGCATCCGCATGTCCACCTGATCGTGCGCGGCGTGCGCGACGACGGCGAGAACCTCGTCATCTCGCGCGACTACATCAAGGAAGGCATGCGCGACCGCGCGCGCGACCTCATCACTCAAGAGCTCGGCCCGCGCACCGACCAGGACATCCGCAGCGCGCTCGAGCGCCAGGTCGAGGCCGATCGCTGGACCAATCTCGACCGGCAGCTCAAACGCGACGGCCTCAAAAGCGGCATCATCGACCTTGCCCCACGCGCCGGCGAGCAGCCCGATGACTATCATGCGCTCAAGGTCGGCCGCCTGCGCACGCTGGAGATCTTCGGCGTCGCCCGTCAGGTCGGCCACAGCCAATGGTTCCTGTCCGACGACGCGGAAGCCACGATGCGGCAGATGGGCGAGCGCGGCGACATCATCAAGCGCATGTACCGCGCGCTCGCCGAGCGCGGCATCGACCGGGGTACGGCGAGCTTCGTGCTGGCGGGCGAAAGCGTCGACCAACCCGTCATCGGGCGCCTAGTCGATCGCGGCCTCGATGACGAGTTGAATGGATCGGCCTATGTCGTAATCGACGGTGTCGACGGCCGTACCCACCATATCAGGCTTTCCAACCTTGACGCGGCCGGCGACAGCGCGCCGGGATCGATCGTCGAGTTGCGGAAGTTCGAGGACGCGCAGGGCCGGCAGAGGGTGGCGATCGCCGTCCGGTCCGACCTGCCGATCGAGCATCAGGTCTCGGCGACCGGGGCGACCTGGCTCGACCGGCAGGCGGTCAGCCGCAATCCGGCCACGCTCGGCGAAGGCGGCTTCGGCCGGGAGGTGCAGGAGGCGCTCGACCGCCGCGCCGAGCATCTGGCCGAGGAAGGTCTAGCCCAGCGCCAGGGCGGCAGGGAGATCTTCGCGCGCCGGCTCCTCGACACGCTGCGCCGCCGTGAGGTCGAGGCGCTCGGCGAGAGGCTTGCATCCGATCTCGGCCAGCCTTTCAAAAAGGCGACGACGGGAGAGTTCGTCGCCGGCATCTACCGCCAGCGCTTCACGTTGGCATCGGGCCGGTTCGCCATGATCGACGACGGGTTCGGCTTCCAGCTTGTGCCCTGGATCCCCTCGCTCGACAGGAAGCTCGGGCAGCATATCTCGGGCATCGCCCGTGGCGACGCCGGTGTCGACTGGAGCTTCGGCCCCAAGAGGGGCCTCGGACTGTAGCAGTCGTCCGCCGTTCGCCCAACGCAGCCGGTCGATCCGTGCCCGATATGCGGCCGCTTTGCGCCCTCCAAACTCGCTGTTGAGGGTGCCGTTTGCGCTTCCCGAAAGCCGTTATGACAAGCGACCATGCTGCCCGTGGTTGCCCTTGGACCGGTACTTCGCAGGATGGACTCGATGGTCTGCTTTGCGGTCGTGTGGCGACCTTCAGGTGTTTGAAAGCGGGCCGATGCTACGCGCCGTATGTCCATCGCCGCAATGGAGTGACCGCAGACTCAGACCTCAGAATCTGATCGCCACATGACAGCCAGGCTCGCTTCGCATCCTTCTCAGGCCTCTTTTGCCGCGGCCTCCGCCACTACTGAACTGCCGAAGACCTTTGCCGCCGCGAAGAAGGCTTCGCTCACCTTTCCGGCTCCGTCGCGCGGGGCGAATACCACTTCATCGTAAAGCCGGTCCATTTCGCGGACGGGTATGCGCCGGATCGTATCTGTTCGGCCAGTGCCCTCGCGCCACATGAAGCCGACCCCGACGCTGTTTGCGACCGCTTCATAGACTCCATCACGTGTGTCGAGCGTCAGCAGGGGACCGGGCTTAAGCCGGCGGAATGGAAAGCCCTGTCCACGACGCGCTGGGTCGAGGATCCCCTCGTTCGGAAGATCAGGGGCGCGGTAATCAGTTGTTCGCAGGTCAGATATTCCTCGGCCGCCAGCACGCTGTCAGCGTTGACGATGGCGACGACCTGCTGTCGGACGAGGAGTTCGCGCCGGAAGCGCCCGTCGTCCGGCACATTCGGGAGCACGCCGACGTCGACGCGGCGGGTGATGACCGCCGCGGTGATCTCTTCGAAGGAACCGGTCTCGACGACGATCGATACGGTCGGATGGCGCTTGCTGAACAGCGCGATCAGAGCCATGCCGGGCATCGAGTTGCCGAGCCCGATCGAGATATGGCCGTCGGCGAGCGCATTGCGGCGGGTGAGGATGCGGGTCGCCGCGCTTTCGGCTTCGGCCATCCTTTCCGCCACGTCGCAGAGTTCGAGGCACTGGGGCGTCGGATGAAGGGCGCCGTTGCGGCGCTGGAACAGTCGCACGCTGAACTGTTCCTCAATCCCCTTCACATGCTGCGAGACCGCCGGTTGGGAGATGCCGAGCAGACGCGCTGCCGCGGCAAAGGAACCGGAAGCGGCGACTGCGTTGACGGCGCGGATGCGGGTCGGGGAAAGCGTCAAGGGAAACTCCGGGTCAGATAAGCGAATCCTTGCTTCAGCGAAAGCCTAGCTATCGTTTGTAAAGCCTGTGTCACAGAGCGAGCCCAAGTTGCACTGCAGCGGGCGACTTGCCGACTGCCCACAATAACCAAGGCGGACAGGACGAACCTGACACGGCGCTGCGTGCGCCGTCGGACGGTTTCGTCGTGCCCCTACAGCGGAGCCGATGCGTGACCGACGAGACGATCAGAATAGGCGATATCGCGCATGCGCCGATCGACGGCTGCGAGGCGATCTTCTGCGATCTCGACGGTTGCCTCGTTTCGGGTGGGCACGTCTACCCCAACGTGCGCGAGTTCGTCGCCAACCACGCCGATCGGCTCTGGATCGTCTCCAACAATTCTTCGGATACGGCCGAGACGCTTTCGAGCCGGATCGCAGCGGTGGGTCTGGCGGTCGCCGCCGAACGAATCCTGCTCGCCGGAGAGCAGGCGGTGCGGCGCATCGCGGCGACGCATCCCGGCGCAGCGGTGTCGCTCTATGCCGAAGCGCCGGTCCGCGACCTTGCCCGGTCGCTTGGACTGCAAATCGAGGACCGCAAGCCCGACATCGCCCTGCTCGCACGGGCTGCTGGCTTTTCGCTGCGCGACCTTGGCCGCCTGATCGATCAGGTTCAGGACGGCGCGACGCTGATCGTGACCAACATCGATACGGTTCATCCCGACGCCCGTGGCCGACCGGTTCCCGAAACCGGCGCTGTCGTCGCGGCCATCCGCGCCTGCGATCCCTCGATCCGCTTCACGAGCATCGGCAAGCCGGCTCCGGATCTGGTCGAACTGGCGCTGGGCCGCAGCGGTGCGGCGCCCGCCGCCTGCGTCTTCATCGGCGACAACGACGGCACCGACGGCGTCGCGGCGCGAGCGGCCGGCGTCCGCTTCGTCCACTTGCGCCGCATGACCGCGAACGGCGCGCCCGCCAGCGGCACGTTCGTGATGCCGGATTCAGCTGCCGCGAAGGGTGTTGCGTGATGCTACGCCATATCGCCCGCACGCTGGTAAAGATGATCGTCACGCTCTTCGTGATCGTGACGCTGGTCTTCTTCACGACGCGCCTCTCGGGCGATCCGATCGACTACGTCGTCGGGCAGGGAATCACCCAGGAAGACCGCGAACTGCTGACCCGCTACTACGGTCTCGACGCGTCCGTCTGGGTGCAGTACCTCCGGTTCCTCGGCTCCTTCGTGGACGGTCAGTTCGGCCTGTCCTTCGTCGAGCGGCGACCCGTCGCCGATATCGTGGCGGAGCGCATCTGGCCGTCGCTGCAGCTCCTGCTGGCCGGCATCTCCCTGACCATTGTCACAGCCGTTCCGCTCGGCATCCTCGCGGCGATCCACCGCAACAGCTGGATCGGCAGTGCGGTCATGTCGATCGCCTTTGTCGGCTACGCGATACCGAACTTCGTGCTCGCCGTGTTCATGGTGCTCGTCTTCGCCTTCACCCTGAACTGGCTGCCGGTGGTGGGAAACGGCACACCCTGGCACTTCATCATGCCGACCATCGCGCTGTCGGGCGCTCTGATCGCCGCGCTCACGCGCTTCACGCGCAACGCCATGCTCGACGTGCTCAGCCAGGACTACATGCGCACCGCACGCGCAAAGGGTCTGCCGGAAAGCGTCGTCATCCTGAAGCACGGCTTTTCCAACGCCTCGATCACCATCCTATCGGTGCTGGGTCTGCAGATCGCGGGGCTTGCCGCGGCAGGAAACGTGGTCGTGGAGGCGATCTTTGCCTGGCCCGGCATCGGCGACCTGCTGGTCAATGCGGCGATCCTGCGTGACTTCCCCGTGCTGCAATTCGCCGTCCTGGTTGTCGCCTTCGCGGTGATCATCGTCAACGGAGCGATCGACATCGCCTACGCCTTTGCCGATCCCCGCATCCGTCTGGGGAGGGCATGATGGCCAACGCAGTCTTCGGGATTCCCGCGACTCTGCCAGGCTTCCCCGCCGGCGTCCGACGGCTCTGGCGCGATGCGAACGGCGTCCAGCGCACAGCGCTTCTCGTTGCTGTCCTGCTGCTGATCGTCGCCGCCTTCGCACCGTACATCGCGCCGCACGAGCCGACGGCGCAGAGCCTGATCGCCAGGTTGCGCCCGCCGATCGGATTCGACCGCTACAAGGACGGCTACCTGCTTGGCACCGACGAACTCGGTCGCGACGTGCTCTCGCGCTCGCTCTACGGTCTCCAACTCACGCTGATCCTGGCTGCGCTCGGCGCAACGATCGGCCTCCTGCTCGGCGGGGCGCTCGGGCTCTTCGCCGGCATTGCCGGCGGCATCGTCGACGATTTCATCATGGGCGCGGTCGACGCCCAGATCGCCATTCCCTTCACTCTCATCGCGCTCCTGATGTTGGCGATCTTCGGTTCCTCCATCGAAGTCATGGTCCTGGTGCTCGGCCTCCATGGCTGGGAGCAATACGCCCGCATCGTGCGCGGCGAAGTCCGGCGGCTTATGGCGATGCCCTTCATCGAAGCGGCGCGCGCGGCGGGGGCCTCCGGCGGGCGCATCGCCTTCCGCCACATCCTGCCCAACACGGTCTCTCCGCTCGTCGTCCAGTTCACCTTGTCGATCTCAAACATCGTGCTTGTGGAATCGACCCTGTCATTCCTTGGCATGGGCGTGCAGCCGCCGACGGCGACCCTCGGATCCATGGTCGGCATCGGTCGCGACTACATGCCGACGGCGCCGTGGATCGTGGTCGCACCCGCCTTGATGATCCTGCTCGTCACCTTTGCCGTCCAGATCCTCGGTGACTGGCTGCGCGACCGCGCCGATGTGCGCCTGAGGGGGAGATGAGCCCGCTTCGCCTTCAAGAAAAAGAGGCCGAATCGAGGCCCACCGACCGCAAACCCAACCGTCCCATCAGGAGGCATGACATGACCAGACTCTTAGCAACGACCGCAATCGCCACCGTTCTCGCGAGCTCCGCCTTCGCCGTCGAACTGACCGTCGGCGCCGCCAACGTGACCGGATATGTCGATCCGGGCCGCGACCATTCGAACGTCGGCTCGCAGTTCTACTACAACACCTTCGATACGCTGGTCGAAAAGAACTACGACAAGCTGCAGGGCGAGTACCGCGCCGGTCTCGCGACCGAGTGGACGCTGGTCGAACCGACCGTGATGGAGCTCAAGCTCCGCCAGGGCGTGAAGTTCCACAATGGCGAGGCGATGACCGCCGACGACGTCGTGTTCTCGCTGAACCGCATGTACCAGGCCACTTTCCCGCCCTATCAGGTCCGCTCGCGCGACCGCCTGGCCAACTTCGAAAAGGCGGAGAAGGTCGACGAGCATACGGTCCGCATCCACGCCAAGCGGGAAGAGCCGCTGTGGGAGACCCTGCTCAACCTGCAGCAGGTCATGATCATTCCCGAGGACTACACCAAGGGCCTGACGGGCGATCCGAAGGTCGCCGAGAACGACGACTACGAGGCGTTCTCGCTAAAGCCGGTCGGCACCGGCCCCTATGCCATCACCCAGTTCGTTCCCGGCGAGACGCTAGTCTGGGAACGCTTCGCCGATTTCTGGGGCGAGAAAGCGCCGCTGGACAAGGTGACCGTCACGCACATGTCGGAAACCGCCGCGCGCATCACCGCGCTGAAGACCGGCGAGGCCGACCTCGTCACCAACATCGCGCCCGACCAGTTGTCGCTGATCGAGGCCGATCCGGCGCTCAAGGCCGCGGGTTCGGCAACCGCGCTGTTCCACGTGATGATAATGAACGCCAACCATCCGGTGCTGAAGGATCCGCGCATCCGCCAGGCCATGAGCCTCGCCGTGGACCGCGATACGCTCAACGAAGCCCTGTGGCTCGGAAAGGCGATCGTTCCTTCGACCCACACGATGGAGGATTTCGGGCCTCTCTACATGCCGGAACTCAAGACTTTCGAATACAATCCGGAGAAGGCCAGGCAGTTGCTCCAGGAGGCCGGCTACAAGGGTGAGGAGATCGTCTACACGAGCTTCCCGACCTACTACACCAACGGCCTGCTCGCCGCGCAGGCGATCGTGGAGATGTGGAAGGAGGTCGGCATCAACGGCAAGGTCAATGTCGTCGACAAGTGGAACGGCGGCGATGCCGACATGATGGCGCGCAACTGGTCGAATCCGATGTATTTCGCCGATCCGTTCGGCTCGTTCGGCGTGATGTGGGCGCCCAAGGGCCCGTCGGAATCGGAAGGCCGCTTCAACACCGACGAGGCCTATGCCGCGAGCTGGGAGCGCTTCCGCTTCTCCAAGGACGTCGAGGCGCGCAAGGCCGCCTATGCCGAACTGATGGAGCGCATCAGCCAGGATCCGCCGATGCTGCCGCTCTACCGGCCGTTTGAATCCTGGGCGATGAACAAGAACGTCACTTGGGCGCCGAAGCCCGGCCATATCCCCTACGTTCTCGACTTCCGCGCCGGTTCGATCACCTTCGCCTCGAACTGACGCCTTCGACCGCACGCCGCCGGCCCCACGCCGGCGGCGTGTCCACCAGCAATTCTGCCGCACACCGGGAGCCGAACTCATGTCCGTCCGTATCTGCGTCATTGCCGACATCCATCACGGCAAGCCCTCCGCAACCAAGCGGGGCGATACCGCGCTTGCGCTGATGGAGGAATTCGCGCGCTTCACCAATGACGCCCGTCCCGATTTCGTGCTCGACCTCGGCGACCGGATCTCCGACGAGAACCGGGAGACCGACCTCGTCCTCCAGAAGGAAGTCGGCGAGGCGTTTCGCCAGGTCGCCGCGCCGATCCACCACCTCAACGGCAACCACGACCGCGATCACCTGGAGGTCTCCGACAACGAGACCATCCTCGGCCAGCCGATGAAATCGATGACGCTCGACCTCGGCGACTGGCGTGTGGCACTTTGGCGGGCGGATGCGAAGATCCATCGCGACGCCGACCGCCACGGCTTCGTGCTGCGCGAAGAGGACCTGCTCTGGCTGTCGCGCACCGCGCAGGCCGCCGACCGGCCGCTCCTCGTCGTCAGCCACGTGCCGATCTCGGGCCACGCGCAGACCGGTAACTACTATTTCGAGCGCAATCCCGGCGTCTCCACCTATCCGATGGCCGAACGCGCCCGCGCGGCGCTCGCGCAGGCCCGCGTTCCCGTGGTCTGTCTTGCTGGCCACGTCCACTGGAACACCGTGACCACGGTCGACGGGATCACCCATCTGACCCAGCAGTCGCTGACCGAGAGCTTCACCACGAAGGGCGAGCCGGCGGGTGCGATGGGGCTGATCGAACTCGGCGCCGGAGTCGAATGGCGGGTCCTCGGTCGCGATCCGATCGCCTTCGGCTTCACGCCTTCGGCGACCCGCTGGACGCCGCCGCTGCCGGTCTTTTCCGAGCATCCGGAGATCGGGGCGCGGATGAGAAAGGTCGCTTCGTGATGCCGCTGCTCTCCGTGCGCAACCTCAGGGTCGCTTTTGGCGCCAAGGAGGCGGTGCGCGAACTCTCCTTCGACGTCCCGGCGGGTGCGACCATGGCGCTCGTCGGTGAATCGGGCTCGGGGAAATCGGCGACGGCCCTGTCGATCCTGCGCCTGATCGAACGCGAGGGCGGGCGGATCGCCGGTGGCACGATCACGCTGCATGAAGACGAAGGCCCTATCGATATCACCGCGCTCGACGAACGGCAGTTGCGGGGGCTGCGCGGCAACCGCATCTCGATGATCTTCCAGGAGCCGATGACGTCGCTCAACCCGGTGCTGACCGTGGGAAACCAGGTTGCGGAGGTCTTCGTCCGCCATCGCGGGATGGGCCGCAGTGAGGCGCTTGCGGCGGCGCGGGACGCACTCGACAGCGTGCGCATCCCGGAGCCGAAGCGAAGGCTGGCACAGTATCCGCACGAACTGTCCGGCGGACTGCGTCAGCGCGTGACGATCGCGATGGCGCTGGCCTGCCGCCCCAGGCTCCTGATCGCCGACGAACCTACGACAGCGCTCGACGTCACCACCCAGGCCGAGATCCTGAACCTGATCCGCGAACTGCAGGACGAGATCGGGATGGCGGTGCTCTTCATCACGCACGATATGGGCGTGGTCGCCGAGATCGCCGACCGGATCGTGGTCCTGCGCGAGGGGCGCAAGGTCGAGGAAGGACCTGTCGGCGAGGTTTTTGGCGCGCCGAAGCACGCCTATTCCCAACAGCTCATGGCGGCGACGCCAAAACTCGGCTTCGGCTCGCCGAACCCGCCGCCTGCCGGCGCGAAACTCTTGGACGTGCGGGGCCTGACCACGCGCTTCATGGTACGCGGCGGCTTCCTGGAAGGGCATCGCAGCATCGATGCCGTGCGTAATGTCTCGCTGAGCATCGGCCGGGCGGAAACGCTCGGGATCGTCGGCGAATCCGGCTGCGGCAAGTCGACGCTCGCGCGCTCCATTCTGCGGCTCGTCGAGCCGGCGAGCGGCAGCATCCTGCTCGAGGGCCAGGAGGTGATGCGGGCGAACCGGCCGGACCTGCGCGCCATGCGCCGGCACGCGCAGATGATCTTCCAGGATCCCTATGCGAGCCTCAACCCGCGCTTGCCCGTGCACGAACTCGTAACCGAACCGGCCAGGATCCACGGCATCGTGTCGGCCCGCGACCAGCGCGACCTCGCGGCCGAACTCGTGCGATCCGTCGGCTTGGACGAAGATGCGGTCGATCTCTATCCGCACCAGTTCTCCGGCGGCCAGCGCCAGCGGCTCTGCATCGCGCGCGCGCTTTCGGTGAAGCCGAAGCTGATCGTCGCCGACGAACCCGTCTCCGCGCTCGACGTCTCGATCGCCCGCCAGGTCACGGACCTGATGCTGGCGCTGCAGGAGCGGGAGGGCATCTCCTTCCTCTTCATCAGCCACGACATCGCCGTCATCGAGCGGGTCAGCCACCGCATCGCCGTCATGCATGGCGGCGAGATCGTCGAGACCGGCCCGTCCCAGGCCGTGTTGCGCTATCCCCGCCATGCCTACACCTGCCGGCTGCTGGCGTCCGTGCCGCACCCCGATCCTGCGCGGAGCCGCTCCTTGCGCGAGCCCCTGCCCGTCGTCTCGGTCCCGCAAGCCGGCGCCGGCGCACGGCTCCGTGAAGCCGCCCCAGGCCATTTCGTTCGCGAGAACGCGGCTTGAACGTCAGGCGCCTATTGCTCGACCTCGACGATACGTTTGAACAGCAAGCCGACCGTCAGAGGGGCGCACCGCAGATCGACTCATTCGGGGTAGGTCCGTTCCGCGCAACGGTTCTATGCGCGCACTCTCGCCTCACCGGGGCATAATTGCATCCATCGCAAGGCAATGCCCGGGAAATGGCGACTGCCATCTCGAGCAAGTCCAAATGGAGCGACGACGCGGGTTGCCACGACCGCAAGGGCTTGTAACGCCGTGAAGCTGCTGCGCTCGGTGGTTTGCTGCCGCGCCATTCCGGCAATATCGAGCCGATGCAGCCCATCCATACGCAGCAGCCGTCGCCACGCCGCTACGCCCTTGGGCGTGGCATAGCCGCCTGGATCACAAACATTTAGGTACCCGGCAGCATAGGGCGGCATGAGATAAGGAAGTCATCGTTGTCGTTCTGGTTCTTGAACGTGCCGGCGCCCTTACAGGGAAGATGCACGCAGCCTGGAAGCTGACATCGTGATACTTTTGGATTGAGCAACTACGCGGGTGCCATCTCGGAACTCAAAGGTTTCAGGTCAAACTTGTACACCTCAGCGTTCGCGAAGATCCTGTATTGTATGCAGCATCGCCTCGCGTGAGATCTCACCTAGATGAATGTCAACGAGACGGCCATCCGTACCGACGAACAGCGTTGCTGGCAGGCCGGGTGCCTTGTAGTGCAGGCCAAGCTCGCCGAGGCCGTCCATCAGAACGTTGGGCATGAGCAGGCCCTCCTGCGAGAGATAGGTGCGGATGCGAGGCGCATCCTCACCCTGGTTCGCGAACACGAAAGTGACGTCGTTGGCCGACGCCGCGACCTCGGCCATCATCGGCATCTCGCGACGGCAGGGCGGACACCACGTGGCCCAGAGGTTGATCACCATGGGCTTGCCGGCGAGCTCGGGAAGCGCCACGGCGTAGCCCGCGAGCGGTGCTGTCGAGGCGGGCAAAGCCTTCCGGGTGGGCCCCATTGAGGTCGTCCGATAACGGAAAACCGGCTTCGGCCGCCGCGGCGAGGAAAGCGTCGAATATTTCCAGTTCCAACGTGCCTCGCTGCACCGACAGCGGGCCGCCTTCACCGCGATACAAGTCGGCGCCGCGGTCGTAGGATTCCGAGCGGCGAAAATAGGGCAGGCAGTGCGCGTAATCCCACTCGGGCATCGAGTTGCCAGCCCACCCGTCGTAGTCCAGCGGGTGGCCGCGAAGATAGACCATCGAATTGATCGAGGACGAGCCGCCTAGCACTCGGCCGCGCGGCACCGGGATGCGCCGACCGTTCATGAACCGCTCCGGTTCGCTTTCGTAGCTCCAGTTCGTGCGGGGATCGAGATAGGCACGGTAGTAGCCGGCAGGCATGGTCATGAACAGACCACCGTCTTTCGGGCCCGCCTCCAGCAGCAGGACGCGGTTCCGCGGATCCGCGCTCAGCCGGTTGGCGAGCACGCAGCCCGCCGATCCACCACCGACGATGATGAAGTCGAATTCATCCCGCGCCATCGCTAATCGCTCCCGGTGACCGCCGCCCAAATTCCCGGGAGCAACGCTAGCGAAGATTTGTCTGTATAATCAACTCGACGGGGAAATGGTAACTCATTCGGCATGTTAAGGGAACAGACTGTGATACTGCGACGGCGCGTCAGCGGCACCGATCGCGAACGTCAGTTGATCGATGCGGCCATCGACGTGATCGGGACGCGCGGCCTGTCGCACACGACGCTTGCCGACATTGCGAAAAAGGCGGACCTCGCCTACGGCCATATCAGCTTCCGCTTCAAGACCAAGGAGAGCCTGCTAATGGCGGCGTTGCGGGCGGTCACCGACGAATATGTCGCGGTGCGCGACGCAGCGGTCGCCGACGAGAGCCGCCCTGCGGCGGAACGGCTCAAGGCGATGATCGGGGCCGGGTTCAGCCGCAACATCGCCAGCAGGAAGAAGATCGCCCTCTGGCATGCATTCCTCTCGGAGTGCCACACCAGCCCCGCCTATATGCGGCTGTTCACGCAAATCCGCGAGGCGGAGTATCGCCGCGTGCGGCGGCTTTGCGAGGCATTGGGCGGCGAAGGCGCCGCCTCCCCGGTCGACCCTCATGTCGCAGCCGTCGGCATCAACGCGCTGGTCGACGGGCTGTGGTTCGGCATGCGCTTGAAGAGCGGCGCCATCGACACCAGCGAAGCCCTGTCGACAACCAGCGAATTCCTCGCCGCGCTTTACCCCGACCGGGCCACTATCTTTCGGAACTAACTGGTTTTCCTACCCGATTTGCCGGTGATTGACCGGTTAGCCAAAACGAACCTATAGTCCCGAACCGCGGCTGGAGGAAACTCGACGATCATGCAGATACGACTGGTGGCCCGCCGGTCGAGCGGCTTCGTGGTCGTGCGCGGTACACTTTTACTGCCATGAGCGCCGCGCCTTCCGATCCTGTCGTCGAGCGTCGCTTCGCCGGCCAGGTGGTGCTGGCAGCCGGCGACGGCTCTGGCATCGGGGCGGCCTGCTGCGGCCTTCGCGGAGGGAAGCCGCTGCCGCCATCGCCGCCGATCTGGCGCCGCCGCGCGGCGCGAATGCGCACCGGTCGGCATGCTGACGGAATCGGCCGCGCTCCACCTCGCCAGCGACCGAGCGCGCGCCGTCGCCGGCGCGGCCTTCATCGTCGACGGCGGCTAAACCGCACGACGAGCCCCGCCTGCCTCCGTTCTCCGAGAAGACCATGCCGGACATGACTGCCGCCAGGACCCCGCCCGCCTATCTGCCCAGCCTCGGCGTGCTGGTGGCGGGCGGTATCTGGGGCCTGTTCTGGTTCCCGCTGCGCATCGTCCGCGATGCCGGAGTCTCGGTCGACTGGGTAAACCTGATGTTCTTCGCCGTGTCGGCCGCCGCGATCCTCCCCTTCGCGCTCAACCGCGCCGCGCTCGGCCGCGGCGGTCTCGACCGGTTGCTGACCGGGCTGCTGCTCGGCACCGCCTTCGCGCTCTACACGCTGAGCCTGGTCATGACCGAGGTGGTGCGCGCCATCCTGCTCTTCTACCTCACCCCGGTTTGGAGCACGCTGATCGGCGTCGCCTTCCTGCGCGAGCGGCTGACATGGCAGCGCCTCGGCGCGATCGCGCTGGGGTTGGGCGGCCTGTGGCTGATCATCGGCAATGACCAGGGCCTGCCGATCCCGCACAATGCCGGCGACTGGGTGGGCCTCGCGGCAGGCCTGTGCTGGTCGCTCGGCACGCTGCGGAGCTATCACCGGCCGTCGCGCTCGGTGCCGGGCGCCGTGCTCGCCTTTTCGCTGGGCGGTCTTGGCATGACGGCGATAATGATGGCGCTGCGTTTCCATCTCGGCGGACTGTCGACCGACATGCCCGCCATCGCGAATATGGCGCCGCTGGTGCTCGCCCTCGGCGTGGTGATGTTCACCATCCCCAACATCGTGGTGCTGTGGGCTGCGCAGCGCGTCGAGCCGGCGCGCGTCGGCTTATTGCTGCTCGCCGAGGCGCTCACCGGTACGGTCTCGGCCGCCCTCTTCGCGCACGAGCCATTTGGCGTCCCGCAGGCGCTCGGCGCCCTGCTCATCGTCGCCGCCGGCGCGGCCGAGGTGACCGGGCGGGGTTGAGTCGGCCTCGTCAAGCGCCGGCGCCTGTTCAGGCTTTCTCACGCATGCCATGGTGCCGCGCGCGATGCGATCGAAAAGACTTTCGTCCATGGTCTCAAGGGGCGTGGAAGCGGGAAAGCACCGAATGGTCGGGCACGCCCTCCTCCAGCGAAAGCCCGCCGAAGCGGCGAAACGACAGGCGGTCGGCTAGCGCCCCCCTCGCTCGCGCGTCGAAAGACCGTAGAGCGACTGCAGGAGCAGCGCCTTGTAGAGTACTAGCGCCCGCCGGCCCAGCCCGTCGTGGTCGGAGCCGACAAGCAGCTGCTCGAACCGTTGCGACTTCAACAGCGTGCCGATCCGCTCCAGCGTCCCCGACGAACCGCCAAGTCTCGCCCGCCGCTGAACGCGTCCTCGAAGCCCAGCTATTCCGTCCGCTTCACCGCCATCGCAAATCCTTCCGGCCGCAATCCGCAATGAATCACAACGGCCAAATTGCGTCTCAGACCTACAAGGAGAAACAAATCTTTGGCAGTCGATCGGTGAATCCTAGCGTCATCACGTTTCGTCATCTGGGCGCTCATCCGGCCGTTGGTGCTTGACTTGCGGTCGCGACATATGTCGAAAGTGGACGAATGATGGATTCGAGCAGACATAGCGGAGCGAGGGGGGCATTCGTTCGCGCCCTTTTCGCCTTCGCCCTGCTCATCGTCGCCTCGCTTCAGCCTGGCATGGTGGTAATGGCGAAGTCGGCCGTGAATCCTTCACAGGCCGAGACGCTCCTGCAGGTTGCCCCCCACGATCACGGCGCCGCCCACGGCGACCACGCTGATCAGACGCCGTCTTCCGGCAATGATGGGAACCATCACGGATACGCCTCGACGGCTGATCTTTGCTGCGACATGCACTGCATGCCTGCCACCGCCGCTCCGCCCTGCTGGTCGGACCTCGCCCATCCGTCCGCCGGTGCATTTGGGCTTTTCGCGTCCGATGCTCTGACGCCCGACGAGACGCACGAGCTCGTTAGACCTCCCCGAATCTGACCTGACCGGCTGCGCCGAGTGGCGCAACGTCACCCGTGCGTCTGCGCGCGGGCCGCCTTTCCTGTCAGGTTCAAGGTTTCACATGCGAATTCCAAGTACTGCGGCGCTTGCAGCGTCGCTCTTCGCGGCAGGCTGCGTGGCGACTCCGCCACCGAACCTTCTTCCCGCCTTCAATCCGGCCGACCCGGTCATGGGAATAAGGGACGCCCGCTATTCTCCCGTCCTCGGTGGCTTTCATCCGCGGCGTCCGACCGGTCCCCAAGACTGGCGGCGGCTGAACGACAGTCTGTCGCCCGCGAACCGGGAGTCGGGCTCATGAGGCGCTCGGCACGCAGAATCGCCGCGTTAGCGGCCCCGCTCCTCGTTTCGGCCTGCGTCACGACCGCCGATGGTCTGGACGACCCGCTCGCGGGGTTCCAGGCCGTTTCGGCCAGGACTACGGCAGTAACAGGCAAGGAGACCGTATGGGTCCAGTCGAGCGCCGAGGCGCGTGCACTCGGCGAACGCGTGACCTCGCTCGTCAGGGACAGGACGCTCGGACCGGACCTCGCCGTACAGGTGGCGCTTCTCAACAACAAGGGGCTGCAGGCGGCCTATGCCGAGGTCGGAATATCCTCGGCTGACGTCTGGCAGGCGTCCCTGCTGGTCAACCCGCGCGTCTCGGTCGGCGTGACCGGGATCGATGCCGCGCGGACGCTCGAGACGACCATCGTGAGCAACATCCTCGCGCTGTTGACCCGTCCACAGCGGATGGCGATCGCCGATGTCCGTTTCCGGCAGTCCCAGCTCAGGGCGGCCGAGGCGACCCTTCGTCTGGCGGCCGACACGCGCCGGGCGTGGATCGATGCGGTCGCCGCCTGGGAGCGCGTCGCCTATCTCAACCGCGCGCAGGCTGCGGCCGATGCCGCGTCGGCGCTTGCCGAGAAGCTCGGGGAGACGGGTGCCTTCACAAAGACGGGTCAGGCGCGAGAGCACGTCTTCTACGCCGAACTCGCGGGACAGACGGCCGAGGCCCGCATGCAGGCGCGCATGGCCAAGGAAACGCTGACGCGGCTGATGGGGCTCTGGGGCTACGACGTCGACTACCAGGTGCCGAACGCGCTTCCTGCGCTTCCGGCCAACCCTCTCGCCCGCAAGGACATCGAGGCGCAGGCTCTGAGGAACCGGGTCGATCTGGAAATCGCCAAGCTGGAACTGGAGGCCCTGGCGCTCTCCTACGGGCTGACCGAAGCCACGCGGTACGTCTCCGACCTCGAACTCGTGACAGGCGCGGAGATCGAGAGAGAGGTCGAGGACGGCAGGGCGGAGACGAAGGTCGTCCTCAATGCCGAACTGGAATTCGCCATTCCGATCTTCGACAGCGGACAGGCCCGCATGCGCAAGGCGGAACTCGCCTACATGCGGGCTGCCAACCTGCTGGCGGAGCGGGCGGTCAACGTTCGCTCGGAGGCGCGCAGCGCTTATGACGGCTATCGGTCGACCCTCGACATCGCGCGCCACTACCGTGCCAACGTGGTACCACTGCGCACGATCATCGAGGAAGAGGCGCTCCTCACCTACAACGGCATGATCACGAACACCTTCGAACTGCTTGCCGACACGCGGGCGAAGGTGAACTCGATCATGCTTTCCCTCAATGCCAAGCGCCAGTTCTGGCTGGCCGACGTCAACCTCGGGACCGCCGTATACGGAGGGGGCGGCAGCGCGCTCGCGGGCTCAGGTGCTGAGACCTCGGTCGCCGACGAGGGCGGCGGCGGACACTGACCCGGAGAACAGGACGATGATCACCAGAAGACAGATCCTCGGAGGCGGCGCGTTCCTGGCGAGCGCCGCCGCATGGTCGAAGACCTCGGCCATGGGACTGCCCGACGCACCGATTATGGAATCCCCGGACATGCAGCCGCCGATCTTCCCGTCGAGCGGACCGGACTACCAGCCCGTCGTCACGCTCAACGGCTGGACGCTGCCTCACCGGATGAACGGCGGCGTGAAGGAATTCCATCTGGTCGCCGAGCCGGTCGAGCGCGAGCTCGGTCCCGGCATGACGGCGTACCTGTGGGGGTACAACGGCCAGTCGCCGGGCCCGACCATCGAGGCCGTCGAGGGCGACCGCGTCCGCATCTTCGTCACCAACAGGCTGCCGGAGCACACCACGATCCACTGGCACGGCATGATCCTGCCCTGCGGCATGGACGGCGTGACGGGCCTCACCCAGCCGGGCATCCCGCCCGGCAAGACCTTCGTCTACGAGTTCGACCTCGTGAAGAGCGGCACCTTCATGTACCACCCGCACGCCGACGAGATGGTCCAGATGGCGATGGGCATGATGGGCTTCTTCGTCATCCATCCGAAGGATCCCGCGCTCCACCGCGTCGACCGCGACTTCGTCTTCCTGCTTAACGCCTTCGACATCGAGCCGGGCTCCTACGTGCCCCGCGTCATGGAGATGACGGACTTCAACCTGTGGTGCTGGAACAGCCGGGTTTTCCCCGGCATCAGCCATCTGGTCGTGAACAAGGCCGACCGGGTTCGCGTGCGGGTGGGTAACCTCACCATGACCAACCACCCCATCCACATGCACGGCTACGACTTCGAGGTGACGTGCACCGACGGCGGCTGGGTGAGGTCCGAAGCCCGCTGGCCCGAAGTCTCCATCGACATTCCGGTCGGCGCGATGCGGGCCTACGAGTTCGATGCGAAATATCTCGGCGACTGGGCGATCCACTGCCACAAGTCGCACCATACGATGAACGCGATGGGCCACGACGTGCCGACGTTCATCGGCGCCGACAAGACGGACGTCGCCCGCCGCATCCAGCGCGTCCAGCCCGACTACATGGCCATGGGCAACCGGGGCATGGCGGACATGGGCGAGATGGAGATGCCGCTCCCCGACAACACGATCCCGATGATGACGGGCTGGGGCCAGTTCGGGGCGATCGAGATGGGCGGAATGTTCTCGGTCGTGAAGGTCCGCGAGGGCATCTCGGCGAACGATTACGCCGATCCGGGATGGTACGACCACCCGGAAGGCACGGTCGCCTACGAATGGACGGGCGACGTCCCCGCTCCGGCAAAGGCCGCCGACGCAAGAACGACGGCCCCGTACGCCCGCCACTCCGACAAGTAATTCAATCGAAAAACAAGGACCCTGACATGAAGACATCCGCTGCAACACTCGCCACCCTTATCGCCTTCACCGGCGGAGTCTGGGCGGCCGGGAACCATTCAGGCGGCCATGGAGAGGCCGGGATGATGGCAATCGGCAAGCCAGGAAAACGGGCAGATGCGTCCCGGACCGTCACAATCACGATGATGGAACGTGGCGATGGCGGCATGGTGTTCGAGCCCGCGTCGCTCGGGGTCGCCGCAGGTGAAACGCTCCGCCTGAAATTCGTCAACAAGGGCGAGCTCGACCACGAATTCGTCATGGACGTCCACGAGGGCATCATGGAGCACAAGGAGCTCATGGAGCGTTTCCCCGAAATGGAACACGACGATCCGAACTCGATCCGGCTCGCGCCGGGTGCGACGGGCGAGATCGTCTGGACTTTCGCCAAGGCGGGCGACTTCGGTTTCGCTTGCCTTATCCCGGGCCACTACGATTCCGGTATGAAGGGCGACATCAAGGTCCGTCACTGAACCGGCAATACGGAAAGGAAGAAGCATGAAGAAGACAGGCATCCTACTGGCCGCCGCCGCGGCCCTCGGCCTCGGCGTGGCGGTAGCCCCCGCGCAGGAGTATACTTCCGGCGAGGTCACCAAGATCGACGAGAAGCAGAAAAAGCTGACGATCCGTCACGAGGAACTGAAGAGCCTCGACATGCCTGCCATGACTATGGTGTTCGTGGTCGCAGAGGATTCGATGATCGACGAGGTCGAGGTCGGCCAGAAGATCGAGTTCACGGCCGATCGGATCAACGGCCGCATAACGGTCACCGACATCAGGTAGAGGCAGCCGGGGCGGGCCCGGGTGGCCGCGCCCCTTTGAGGAGGCGAGAGCCATGACGCAGAACGGGATCGATGGCATGATGTGGGGCATGGGACTGTGGGGCTTCGTCGGCCTGATCGTCGTGGCCCTCGTGATCGCAGCCCTCGTGAAATACGTATTCTTCCGGTAGGAGACGGCGATGAAGACATTGAACAGGTTCGCTTGCGCAGCCGCATTCACCGCATTGGCGCTGACGAGCCAGGTAGCCTGGGCGGCAGGAACCATCGAGGTGCTGAAGTCGGCTTCGTGCGGATGCTGCACGTCTTGGGGCACGCACATGCGGGCGGCGGGCTTCACGGTGACCGAGATCGACCTCCCGCTGGCGGACCTCGATGCCGCCAAGGCGGAGGCTGGTCTCAAGCCTGGCCAGACCTCGTGCCACACGGGCAGGATCGACGGCTACGTGATCGAAGGCCATGTGCCCGCGCGCGAGGTGCGGCGCCTGCTCCAAGAACGGCCCGACGCGATCGGGCTGACGGTCCCCAACATGCCGTACGGCTCGCCGGGCATGGGCAACATGGCCGACGCGGAACCATACGACGTGCTTCTGGTCAAGCGCGACGGGTCGACGGAGGTCTACGCCAGCTATCGCTGAGGCCGGCGTGATCCCCATCTGACCATCGGCGGTGCGTCCCGCGGCGCAGCGCATTGCCGACGACGAAGATTCCGGAGGGCGCCGATGCGCCCGCGTCTCGTGCGGACGAGCGCCGGCCTCGACTTGGCGACGTCGCGGGACGGCTTCGACCTGGGCGGTTTCGCTTGCCGGGCCGACGTGCGCGTGGCGAACGCCGTCGAGGGACCTCAGCGATCGCTCCCGCATCCGAGGCAAGGGAGCCCAGGTCATGCCATCGATGCCGGAGCCGTGAAGTCACGCACCGACAGTCATGTGAAGCGGCCCGTTCATCGGCGTTCCTTTCGGCCGGATTCCGTTTCCCTGGGGATGGGCCTTTCAGCCCCTTGAGCATCGACGCGATGCCGATCGAAATCGTGCTTGACCTTCCAGAAGCTGGAAGCCGGATCAAGGGCTCATCCGTTCTGAGGAAGGATATCCGGATGCGATTCCACGTCGGGAACATGACCTGTGGCGGCTGTGCCCGGAGCGTAACCAAAGCCGTCGAGCGCGTCGATCCGAAAGCCAGGGTCAACGCCGATCCCGTCACGAGAACGATCGCAGTCGAAACCGGCGCTTCGGCCGCCGCCATATCGAAGGCGCTCGCCGACGCAGGTTACCCGGCGTCCGCTCTGTGAACGCCGACGCCGTCGTGCCGGAACAATCCCGCGGCGGCACGGTTCTCCAATCGAAAGGGTACGTAAATGTCGTCCGCTGCCGCACGCAAGGCCGAACTCTACCGGATGGTTACCCCCGAGCATACCTGCCCGTGGGGCCTGAAAGCGCTCGATCTGCTGAAAGGCGAAGGCGTCGAGGTCGAGGATCATCATCTGAAGTCGCGCGCTGAGACAGACGCATTCAAGGCGAAGCACAAGGTGGAAACCACCCCGCAGACCTTCATCGATGGCCGCCGCGTCGGCGGCTACGACGATCTGCGCGCGTGGCTCGGTAAGGAGGTGAAGGACAGGGACGCCGTCACCTACAAGCCCGTCATCGCGCTCTTCGGCATCGCGCTCGCGATGGCCCTGGCCGCAAGCTGGTCTGCCTATGGCAGCATCGCGACGGTTGCGGCGGCCGAGTGGTTCGTGGCCTTCGCCATGTGTCTGCTCGCACGGCAGAAGCTGAAGGACGTCGACAGCTTCGCCACCATGTTCCTTAACTACGACCTGCTTGCCCAGCGCTGGGTGCCTTACAGCAGAATCTATCCCTTCGCCGAAGGGCTGGCGGGCGTTCTCATGGTCTCGGGCGCACTGATGTGGGTTTCGGTCCCCGTCGCGCTCTTCATCGGCGGCGTCGGTGCGATATCCGTGTTCAAGGCTGTCTATGTCGACCGGCGCGAGTAGAAATGCGCCTGCGTCGGCGGTGACAACAACGTCCCCTTGGGCTTCGTGTCGCTCACGGAAAACCTGATGATGGTCGCGATGGCCGTCTGGATGATCCTCAAGCCCGCCGGCCTGGGGCACTGACGCGGAGGAAGCTGAAATGGAGCACGATAACGGCAGCCATCGGAACCGCGCCCACGGTCGCCCTTACCTCATGTTCTGGCTGAATATGATCCTCGGACTGGTGGTCATGTATGTCGTCATGTTCACGATGATCGACGGTCCGGCCGACTACCGGAACAACCTGAACATGTTCTACATGGCTGTGACCATGTGGGCGCCGATGGGCATCTTCATGCTGGCGACGATGCCTGGCATGTTCCCGAACCATCAGGCGAACGTTGCGCTTTACGTGGCGTTCGCTCTTCTAGCGGCCGGCTCCTTCTGGGCGACGCGAGAGCAGGCTCTGATCGACGACCGCCAGTTCATCGCGTCCATGATCCCGCATCATTCGGGTGCGATCTTGATGTGCCGGGAGGCTAGCCTTTCCGATCCGGAACTCGTTGCTCTGTGCACACAGATCACAGCGGGACAACGTCAAGAGATAGAACAGATGGAGCGGATTTCGGCGAGACTCCGCTGACGGCACGCGACGGCCAAATTGGGCCAACCCGAAGGGACCGTCGGTTTCGCGCGGCGCAACCGCTTCAACCTACTTCCTGAGCCGATATTTGCTGTGACAGGTGGTACAGGTTTCAAGCATCATGTGAAACAGATGCTCGGCGGAGATGTCGCTCAGATCTGCCTCGGTCCTCGACGGCCGGGCCCCAAGCAGACTGCCGCCGCCGGGAACGCCGGATCCCATTCGCATGTCGGGAGTGATCTCGTTTCCGGCCTGGGCGGCTTTCCGATCGAAGGCGACGGCGAGTTCTTCCAGCCGTGTGGCGATCTCGTCGAACTCCTTCCGCTCGGCTGCGATTCTCCGATCGTCAGCCTCGCTTTTCGACCCGGCACTTCCGGCGAACAGCACACTTAGCTCGGAGCTATGCAAGACGAAGGCCGATGCGACTTCCCGCAGTCTGGTCTTGCCGTAGGCAACGTCCCCGCTGAACATTGCAGCGATTGTCTTCGCCGCTAACGCCATATCTTTCATCGCCTGCTGACGACGCTCGACAGTCGAAGACGGACGTGCAACGCCGCCGGGGACGGATGTCAGCTGAAACAGGACGACTGCAGCCGAGATGATGGCGAGACGCCGCGACTTCGGCATGAACGGTCCGTTAGAAAACTTCACCTCCTTCACGATGTCTGACGATTGAGCCAATCGTTTGCCTCGCCAGCCTCGATGCGAAAATGCCGGGCAGCATCGTTCGCCATCCGGTTGGTGCACCATTTTGCGTAGAATCCGCCCAGAAGCCAGCTGAGCCACCGTATCCCGAATCGTCGCGGCAGATCATAGCCGATGAAGACCGTCAGCAGCGACGAACCGGACTCGGGCGCGATCACGAATCCCATTCTATAGCTTCCTATCACCCACAGCGCCGGTTCCATAATGGTGACCCACGCTTTCGAGCGAGGCGGATCGCGTTCGCTCACCATCTCTTCCACCGAAAGCGGAATGCCGAGGATGCTTCCGGTGAATCCGAACCTGGAGCCGACGGTGCGCGTCCCGCTCTCGTCGAGGTGGATATCCATCCTCGATCCCATCATCATCCAGGACGTCTGCTCCATGTGCGCGGAGAGGTTGCGGTGGTCGTCGAGAAACGCGAAAACCGCCTCGGGAGAGGCATCTACGACGACTCGGGTTTCTGCCGAAAAAGGATATTCGGGCATGGGTAAGCCTCCTTGCATCGATTGATCCCTTCACATTATGCCCATTGGTTCCATGAGCTTGTCCGCGGTCGCCTTTTGCGTCTCATCGAGGGCTGCATAGAAGGGTTCGACGACGGCCCTCAGGCGGCGGACACTTTCAAGGCGGGCAGATAGCGCTCGCTCACGTCCTTCGAGAGCCGAAAGCAGCGTCTGCGCCGTCGCCCGCTGCTGCATCATGTGTTCCGACGCGCGCGCGCCTTCTCTCAATGCTTCGGCGACCGCCTCCCAGAGCGGCTCCTGGGCAGGCGTTACCTTAAGCTCGGTGCGGAGGAAGGCGATGCGGCCTTCGACGTGCTCAGGCGACATCATCTGCGCCATTGGACCCATGGGACCACTGGAAGCCATCCGCCCCATTTCTTCTCCGGTCATCGGGGACTGGCCTCCGGACATCATCATCCGCATCATCATCTGCATCATGTCGCCCGACATCATGCCAGGCATCATCATGCCGCCGGGCATCACGCCGCCGGGGGCCTCCTGTTGAGTAGCCGGCACCGGAGTCGACCGACTCGGCGTCTCGGGAGCGACTTCAGCCGGATGGTGGGCATCCTCGGCGAGGGCGGGAGCAGCCAGCAGCAGCGCACCGGCCATCAAGGTGAAGCGAATCTTCGTCATTTCCATTCTCCTTAGGAAGTTGGTCAGGGGCGCGGGCCAGTCCCCGCGCCCGGCGTTGAGAGTTCACGCGGCGTAGCGGACGGTGGTCATCATGCCTGCCGCCATGTGGTAGAGATGGTGGCAGTGGAAGGCCCATTCGCCGGGGTTGTTCGCATCGAAGGCGACCGTGACGGCCCGCTGCGGCGGCAACCAAACGGTGTCGCGGACAGCGCCTTGCATCCGCTTCCCATCGATTTCGACGACCTGGAAATGGTGGCCGTGCAAGTGCATCGGATGGCCCATCATGCTGTCGTTGCGCATGGCGATCTCGACGCGCTCGCCGGTAGCGACCTCAATTACGTCGTGCGATCCCCAGATCTTGCCGTTGAGGGTCCAGGAGTAGCCCATCATGCCCCCGCCGAGGATCACTTCCTTGCGCCGGCCAGCTTCCGCACCGGCCAGGGTTTTCGTGGACTGCAGGCTTGCCTCGAATGACAGATCGAGAGGCTCCGAAGGTATGCCGGCCGACGTAGCGACGCGTTTCACCTCGCCATTCGCCGTAGCGAGCACGAAGCCGGTCCTCTCGACCGCGCCTTCGCGATGAGCGAGGATCGGCCACGCTCCTTCCTCTCCCGGCAAGCGCAGCCGGATGTCGATGCGCTGTCCCATGGCGAGCGGGAACCGGCTGCCCTTGACCGGCGTGACGGGATTGCCGTCGACGGCGATCGCTTGGCCTCGAAGGCTGCCGATATCAATCCAGAAGGCCGTGGCGGTGGCGCCGTTAATCAGCCGCAGCCGGACCGTACCGCTGCGCTCGACGCGGAAAACCTCAGGATCGGCCAGGGTGCGGTCATTGGCCAGATAGGCGTCGTATTCGACATCGTTGATGTCCATCGCCATGCCGCCCGCCGGTGCCATGGCCGCACCAGGGCCCATTCCGTGACCGCCGTGCCCGCCCATTCCGGTCCCTCCGGTCAGTCCGGCGAGCAGTTCTTCCGGGCTCTTGAAGCTGAAGTCGTGAAGCAGGACCACGACCTCCTGCTCGTCGAGCGAGGCCTCGGCCGGTTCCCTAGCGATCAGAGGCGCGGCCAGAAGCTGCTGTTCCTGCAGCGTATGGGCGTGCATCCAGTGTGTGCCGGGCGTGGTGACGGGGAAGCTGTAGTCATAGTTCTCGCCGGGAGCCAGAAGGGCTTGCGGCAGGTCCGGCACACCGTCCTGCCCGAACGGCGGCGTCAGCCCGTGCCAATGAATGAGAGTCGGCGCGTCGAGCGCGTTCTCCAGCCGGACGGCGAAATCCTGCCCGGCTTCGAGCGTGATCCCGTGGCTGCCGTCAGACTGGAGCAGGCCGAGCACTGATGCGGCGCGGCCGTTGACTTCGATCGTTCGGCTCTGCGCTCGAATGACGGAAGGGCCTGCGGCAAATGCCTTGCCAATGCCCGAGGAGAGGAGCAGGCCAGCTGAGCCGCACGCGGCGACGGACGCCATAAACTGGCGACGTGATATCTGATTCATGTTGAGACTCCAGGTTCGCTACGGCCAAATGTCGGCCGCCGGTTGCGGTGCGGCGCACGAACCTGATGTGGCGCGTGCGCTCAGGCGCGCGCGAGGAGTCTCGGAGGACGCAATTGCAGACCTGGTCTTCCCGAGGTCAGTCTCTCCGCTTCGGCATGGAAAGCGGACGGAATCCGCGGCGGTACGGTCAGGCCCGGCTCCGCAGCCAAGGCCCAGAGGACACAAGATGCACCGACCATGCAACAGCCGCTATCGGTCTTGCCGTGGCTGTTCCGGTCGCAAGGAACTGCATCGTCCGATTGGCCGGCCGCTATAGCGTTGAGCCCATCCTGCCACCCCGCCGCATCGGGCTGCGTCCCCGGGAGAGCTTGTGCCGAACCTGAGGAAAAGGCGGAGAAGGCGAGCAACACCGCGAGCAGGAGCGCAAGCCAACCACACGCATCGAGGCGCCACAAACTGGCAACACATGGTGCGAGGCGATGCAACGATCCTGCTCCTTCCTATCTAGCGCCCAACATAGCGTTTTCCCGGTTCTCCGACTTGTCCTGGATCAAAATAGCGTCGGAGCCCTTCAGGCCTTGCCGCGGTAGAACCGGAGCAACTGGGCGTTAATGGCAACGATGATGGTGCTTGCCGACATAAATACGGCCCCGATGGCCGGAGTCATCAGGAACCCCGTGCCAAACGTGATGCCGGCTGCCATCGGTATGGCAATCGCGTTGTAGCCGGTCGCCCAGATCAGGTTCTGCACCATCTTGCGGTAGGTCGCGCGCGAAAGGCCGAGTATCGCGGCCACATCCCTTGGGTCGCTGCGGACGAGCACGACGTCGGCCGATTCCACGGCGACGTCGGTGCCCGCACCTATGGCGACGCCGAGGTCCGCCTCGACGAGCGCAGGCGCGTCGTTGACGCCGTCGCCGACCATGGCTACCTTCAGCCCGCGATCCCGCAACTGCTTGATCTTGGCGGCCTTCTGGTCCGGCAGGACCTCTGCGAAATACTCGCTGATCCCCAATTCGGCGGAGACGGCCTTCGCCACACCTTCCGCGTCACCCGTCAGCATCACCGTGTTGATGCCGAGCTTCTTGAGCTGGGCGACGGCTTCACGTGATTCCGGCCGCACGATATCGGCCAGCGCGAACAGGGCCCGCGGCTCGCCGTTGCGCACAAGCACGACCACCGTCTTGCCCTGCGCCTCGAGATCGCGAAGCCGCGGATCGCCGATCGCCTTGCCCTGTCGAGCAAGACGGCCGGGGCTGACGATGCTGATCTGCTGTCCTTCGACCTCCGCGACGATCCCCTCGCCCGTGATGTTGCGCACATTCATCGGACGAGGAAAGGTGATTTCTCTTTGCTTCGCGGCCGCCACGATGCCCTGAGCGATCGGGTGCTCGGACTGGCTCTCGGCTGAAGCCGCGAAACGCAGCTCTTCGGCCTCGTCGCTGTCGGAAAGAACCACGACATCGCTCACCCCGAAGCGTCCTTCCGTCAGCGTACCCGTCTTGTCGAACACCGCCGCATTTAGGTCACGGGCCCGCTCGAAGGCGGCGCGGTCGCGGATCAGCAGCCCGTTACCGGCGCTAAGCGTCGTGCTGACCGCCACGACCAGCGGCACCGCAAGCCCGAGCGCGTGCGGACAGGCGATGACCATAACCGTCACCATGCGCTCGATGGCGAACTCGTAGGATTCTCCGGCGATAAGCCAGAAGCCCAAGGACCCGAAGCCGACGATGAGCGCGATGTAGGTCAGCCAGCCCGCCGCGCGGTTAGCGACGTCCTGGGTGCGGGACCGGCTGGCCTGGGCCTTCTTCACCATATCGATGACCTGCGACAGATATGTCTTATCGCCGGTCACCTTGACCTCGACAGTTACGGCGCCTGCCCCGTTGATCGCGCCGCCGATGACGACGTCGCCGGCCTTCTTGGAGACGGGTTTGGACTCGCCAGTCAGCATCGCCTCGTTGAACGAGGACTCGCCCTCCACGATCTCCCCGTCCACCGGGACTTTGGCGCCGGGCCTGAGCAGGACCCTGTCTCCGGGTTGCAGTGCGCTGACCGGAACCTCCTGGGTGTTGCCCTGCCGGTCCAGCCTCAAGGCTGTATCCGGCAGCAGCCGAACCAGTTCCTCCAGCGCTCTCGAAGCGCCCATAACCGAACGCATCTCGAGCCAGTGTCCGAGCAGCATGATGGCGATCAGGGTCACCAGTTCCCAATAGAAAGCCATCCCGTCGAGGCCGAAGGTAACCGCGGCAGAATAGAAATAGGCCACAGAGATCGCCAGCGCGATCAAGGTCATCATGCCCGGCTTGCCAGCCCGGACTTCCTTCGCAAACCCCGTTACGAACGGCCAGCCGCCGTAGACGTAGACGACCGTCGAGAGAACGAACAAGACGAGGTCGTCGCCCGGAAACGTCAGGGTTTCGGCGAGCCCGAGCCAGTCCCGGATCATCGGCGAGAGGAGCAGAACCGGGGGCGTCAACGTCAGGGAGACCCAGAACCTCCGCCGATAGTCGGCCACCATTGCTCCGTGGTCGTGTCCTCCACCGTGCCCATTACCGGAAACAACGCCGGCCGCAGCTACGCCTGCGTGTTCATCGGCGTGCACGTGCTGATGGTGGGGGTGATGATGGCTGTGAGCTTCGTTCATGACGCTTTCGCTCCGCCGGCCGCGAGGCCATGTTGTTCGTCCAGATGTAGAAAAGGCTCTTTGCGCTAGGCGGGTCGGCTTGGGTAGCCTTCCGCTTCGAGCGCGGCAGCGATCCGCTGGATGTCCGCCGTACTTTCAATCGCGACCGTGCGAGACGTAAGGTCCACATTCACCTTCGCGGTCTCGTCGATCTTTCGGATCGCCTTTGTCACGGTGGCCTCGCAATGGCCACACGACATGTCGGGAACGTTCAGTTTCAGCATGATTGCCTCCATCGGATTTTTGAACTTGAAGCCAGGGTGCAGCTTTCAGTCACTGGAAGGTCAAGCGGCTTTTTTTTTACCGCTGAAACCGCACGTTGGCAGGCCGCTATCGGTACAGCGCCGCCCGAACCAGAAGGACGGCAAGCCCCATGAACAGGAGCGAGCCGAAACCCCAGACCCGAGCGTAGCCGATCATGTCGCCCCACGGCGCGATGGCGTAGAAGGCGGCGAGCAACGCCCATACCGCCGCCACGATAGCGATGAGCCAGAAATCCTCGTTCATCTTGCGAATCCTTTCCATCAATGACCCGCGCCGCCGGCCGCAGTGAAGGGCAAGCTTTGCAGCAGCTCGAAGCCGGTGGCGGTGAACAGGTACATGGCCGCGACGATAACCAGGATCGAAGCCGGCCCGGTCCAGGCGGCCGTTCCCCGAAGGGCGGCAGCGCCTTCCCAGGAAACTCCCAGGCGGGAGGATTCCACCGACCGGCGCCGTGGAAGCATGGAAGCCGTCACGCCCGCGGCGAAGACGAACAGCGCGACCGCCATTACCGTGCCGCCTATTCCGACAACCGCCATCAGCGATTGCCATAGCGCCGGGACCTCGCCGCCGTAGGTTACGTCCATTACACGGCGCGGCACGCCGAGATAGCCGGCCGCGACCCCTGCCCCGCCGAAAGCGAGCAGCCCCGCAGTCGCCAGCCAAGGCATGGCGCGGAGGAGGACCGGCCAGGCCAGTTCGCGCCCGGCAAGCGCCGGAAGCATCACGGCAAATGCTGCGAGCAGCGTCAGGCTCACCGTTCCCACCGTGAAGAAGTGGAAGTATCCCGGCACGAAGAAAGTATCGGAAAGCAGCGGCGCCAGCTTCTCCTGGATCAGGACGAAGGCGAAGGCGAGCCCGAATCCCATGTTGACCACGGCGAGCCCGATCGCTGCCATCGCTGGATGCCGCCAGGGCAGCATGCCGATCCAGCCAAACAGCCCCTTTGCACCACGAGCGCGCGCATGAATCTCGAGCGAGGCGACGATGATCAGAAAGGCCGTCAGCGTCGGAACGCTGACGAGTAGCGACAGCAGCGATCCCGTGACCCTCACCGCGCCGGGCAAGTCCGGTTCGAGGAACATGTGGTAGAGTGAGGTTGGCGGTACGAAGACCAGATAGAACGCGAACACGATCTTGGAGAAACGTTCGCCGAACACCGATTTCACGCCCGTCAGCAC
>CAJPFN010000082.1 GCA_905339215.1 Rhizobiaceae bacterium | reverse complement strand
GGCGCCGAGACCGCCGGAAAGATGGTCGTTGCCGTCGCCGCCGTCGAGGATGTCGTTGCCGTTCCGGCCGAGGATCGTGTCCGTGCCGCCCTGGCCGAACAGCCGGTTGGCGAGGTCGTCGCCGACGACGGTGTCGTTGCCCGCACCTCCGACCAGGCACTCGATGCCGACATAGGTGTCGCCCACCGCGGCGGCGCCGACGTTCAACGCCGCATTGTCGAGGCGGATGGTGAGGTCGCCGTAGTTGGCGTCGTCGTAGCGGGCGAAGTCGAGGCCGTCGCCGCCGATGTGCTGGTCCGCGCCGAGCCCGCCGGAAAGATGATCGTTGCCAATGCCACCGTCGAGGATGTCGTCGCCGTCTCCGCCGAGGATCGTGTCGGTGCCGCCCTGGCCGAAAAGCCGGTTGGCGAGGTTGTCGCCGACGACCGTGTCGTTGCCGAGGCCGCCGACAAGGCACTCGATGCCGACATAGGTATCGCCCACGGCGGCGGCGCCGACGTTGAGCGCCGGATTGTCGAGGCGGATGGTGAGGTTGCCGTAGTTGGCGTCGTCGTAGCGGGCGAAGTCGAGGCCCGTCCCGCCGATGTGCTGGTCGGCGCCGAGCCCGCCATAAAGATGATCGACGCCGGCGCCGCCATCCAGAACGTCGGCGCCGCCGCGGCCGAACAGATTGTCAGTCGCCGCGCCGCCGGTCATCTGGTTGGCGCCGTCGGTCCCCGTGACCGTGTTGGTGCCGTCGCCCATGATCACGTTCTCGAACTCCTGGTAGGATTCGTCGACGTAGTTGGTCAGGCCCGTTCCCATGTTGAACGTCAGGGCGAAGTCGTAGGCACTGAAATCGACCGTATCGATGCCCGTGCCGCCGTACATGTACACGGTGAAGCTTCCGGCGATCATCGTGTCGTTGTCGGCGTCGCCGTAATAGGTGCCGCCGTTGCCCCCGGCGGTGATGGTGTCGTTGCCGTCGCCGCCATGCACGGTGTCGGCGCCGCCGCCGCCGGAGATCACGTTGTCCCCGACGGATCCCATGATGACATCGGCGTTGGCGGTGCCGACGAGGTTCTCGAAGTTGATCATGGTCTCGGTGTTGACGCCGTTGCTGGCCGTACCCGCCTGCAGATCGAACGTCGCGCCGGTGACAGACGACCCGCTCCAGTCGATGGTGTCGTTGCCGTCGCCGCCGTCATGGAAATCCGCGTTGATCGGCGAGACGACGATCAGCGTGTCGTTGCCGTTGCCGCCGTAATAGCTGCGGATCTGGCCATCTTCGGTGATCGCGTCGTTGCCGTCATGGCCATGCACGAACTCCGACACCCCGTCGGCGGTGAAGACGTCGTCGCCGATCGTTCCGATCTGCCATTGGTCGGGCGAATAGACGCCGGGATCGTTGACGAAATCGCGCGTGTCGAGGATTTCCATCTGCACTTCGGTGCTCGCCGACCACCAGGCGACAGCGAAGCGGCCGTCGCCGAGGTCGGTGATCGACGGCGCGCTGCCGACGCCGGAGAACGAGGCGGAACCGAGAAAAGCTCCGGCCGCGCTGAAATGATGGACCTCCATCTGGTCGTCTGATTCGTTGTCGTAGACGATGACGAAGGAGCCGTCGGCCAGGCCAGAGACGACCGGCTCGTTGTTGTAGTCGGTGGCGCCGGAGTCGCCGGCCGAGCCAGAGACGATCTCGGTGCCGGCCGCATCGTAGACGCGGAAGACGATGTCGTCGTCGGCGCCGTCGCGATTGACGAAGGCGATGACGAAGCCGCCGCCGGCAAGGGCGGTCACCGACGCTTCGGTGTCGTGCAATCCGTTGCCCTCGGTGCCGGAGACGCGGGTGAAGCCGAGGACATTGGCCCCGGTCGGGCTGAGGATGCGATAGACGACCGCATTGTCGCCAGGAGTCAGCAGCGTGCCGGTGACGACGTAGTTGCCGTTCGACAGGACCGTGACGTCGGGGTCGGCCGCGCCGTCGGGCGGGGCCATGATCGAGATCTCGCCGCCGTAGGTGTTCGTCGTCGGGTCGTAAATCTGGCCTATGATACTTGAGGCCAGCCCGTAGACGACAAGCACCGAGGTAGCGCTGCTGACCGCCACGCGCGGATCGCGGAACACGAAATCGCTGTCATCGAGAGCGACGGTAGTATTCGCACTGACGGAAGCGCCGTCGGCGTCGTATTCCTCGAGGCGGATGCTCGTGCCATTCGCATCGACGTCCTCGTAGACGACGACGAAGCCGCCGCCCGGCAAAGCCGCGAGGTCGGCATTCATCTCATTATCGCCGCCGAATGCGTTGTTCAGCGTGATCTCGCCGCCGATGCGGTTGCCGAGCGGGTCGAAGATCTGGCCGATGATGTCGAAGCCCGGATTGGCCCCGGCGCCACTGTCGGCGTTGCTGTGCCAGCAGACCAGGATGTTGCCGTTGGCGAGCTGGATGATGTCGGGATCGTCCTGAAAACCCGAGGTGGTCAGGTTGACGGTGAACTCTTCGAGCCATGTAGCGGGAATGCCGGGCACGGGGATTGCTCCTGGATCTAGGTTCGGTTCGATCCGATGCAATCCTTGCCGCGGACCGGGCATTGGCGAGTTTCGTTTGGCTGAATGTTCGTCGGAGAATGCCCGCGGGCCGGTTCTGCTGTCCCCGGTTCAGGCGGTTCCGGGGCGAACCACGGCACCGGTTCGATCTTCGCCGAACCCGCCCCACCGGCGATATCACCGGGGCGCTGACCGCGAGGGCCACAAGAGACGTACCGATTCCCGCTACCGCCCCGTCACACCCACCCCTGGAAGAATTAACCCAACGTCAACCATCCGGAGAACGCTGTCAATGAGGGCCGCCGCGGGTCGCCCCGCCATGATCGGCGGCTCACGACGGTGTGATCAGGTCGGGGATCGGCGGAGAACGGCCGGATGGACGTCGACGTCTCTCGTGCCGGCACACGCCCGCGCCCGTCATCGACGGGATCGGCGCGCCCGCCCGCCGCCTGCGGCTGGGGCGACGGCGTCGAAAAAGCGCGGTCGCGGCTGGCGGCAGATCGCTGAGCAGCGAACCCGCGCCGCCCGGGAAAGTTGCCGAGGTGCCGCTGCCCTTTCACCTTCGTGCACACGACGGTTCCGCAGGCGGCCTTGCCCCGGAGCCGCCTCTCAGGTTGACGGCGATCCGCGCCGGTGCATTCGCCCTCTACGTGATGAGGAAATCCGCGTTGGTGAGGGCAAGCCCGGTGCCGAGGATGGCGAACTGGGTGGCACCGCCCGCCGCGCTGCCGTTGCTGTCGTAGATCAGCGCGCCGGTCGCCGAGTTGTAGACGATGCGGTGCGCGGCCGTCGTCGCCGCCGCGCCGATGGTGAACGCCGCCGCGGCCAGCACGCCGGCCGGCCCGATCGCCGTAAAGATCGCGTTCTCCAGGCGGATCGTGTCGTTGGGCACGGAGAAGTCGGTAATCCTGTCGACGTTGGTCGCGGCGTTGAGCGTGGTGTTGAAGAAGAACGTGTCGTTGTTGGCGCCGCCTGTCAGCGTGTCGTTGCCCAGCCCGCCATTCAGGAAGTCGTTGCCGGCGCCGCCGTCGAGGATGTCGTTGCCGGCCTGGCCGTAGATCGTGTCGCTGCCGCCCTGGCCGTAGAGCCGGTTGGCGAGGTTATCGCCGACGACC
>CAJPFN010000081.1 GCA_905339215.1 Rhizobiaceae bacterium | reverse complement strand
TGCACGCCAACGAGGTGGCGATCCTGCCCTATTACGTGGCGAACCTGAACATCGAGGCGACCTATGCCGCGATCACCGGCCAGTTCGCCGAGTTTCCCAACCTGTGCTTCGTCGACACGCTGGACAACGTCGCGGGGCTGGACATCAAGGCCGACCACCAGCACGACCTGTTCGGGGCGATGTCGGAAGAAAACATCGAGCGCGTCAGGCGGCAGAACCAGCGCAAGATCAGCGTCATCATCGGCAACCCGCCTTACAATGCCAACCAGCAGAACGAGAACGACAACAACAAGAACCGCGAATACAAGCGCATCGACGAGCTGATAAAGTCGAGCTACATCCGCCTGTCGACGGCGCAGAAGACCAAGGTCTACGACATGTATGCCCGGTTCTTCCGCTGGGCATCGGACCGGCTGCACGACGACGGCGTGCTGGCGTTCGTCACCAACCGCTCGTTCATCGACAGCCGCACCTTCGACGGGTTTCGGAGGGCGGTGGCGGAGGAGTTTCACGAAGCCTACGTCATCGACCTTAAGGGTAACGCACGCAACAGTGGGGAGCGACGGCAGCGAGAAGGTGGTAACGTCTTCGACGACCAGATTAAAGTCGGAATCGCCGTCAGCTTCTGGGTGAAAAAGCGAAAGGCCAAAGGCTTCACTGTTCGGTACGAGGCGGTCCGCGACTACGCGAAGTCCGACGAGAAGCGGTCCTTCTTGGCGACGACTCCCTTAGCCCAACGCAAGTTCGAACTCGTTGTACCTAGTAAGGATGCCGTGTGGATCAATTTGACGAACAATGACTGGGACGACCTCATCCCCAGCGCGGACAGGAAAACGAAATCCGCGAAATCGCGGTCTCAGGGCAGAGCGATCTTTCAGATCTACTCGTTGGGCGTTTCGACCAATCGGGACGAGTGGCTGTACGGGTGGTCGGAAGAGCAAGTCGCCGAAAAGGCGAGGCTACTGACCACGCGGTATGACCGTACGCCCCAAGCGATTGGCCAATCAACCTCCGACTTGAAATGGTCTGAGACGCTGCTTCGTAGGAAGCGCGCTGGCGTGATGGAAAGGTTCTCCGAAGACCGAATTACTAGGGCCAATTACCGGCCGTTCTTTAAGCAATTCCTGTACCGTTCTGATGTACTCATTGATCGACCAGGTTTGATCGCGTCTTTGTTTCCAACTCGGAAAGATCAGAACAAGGCAATTTGCTTCAATGACATCGGTTCGCGGAGCCATCCTTGCGTGCTCGCGATTGATGCTCCTGCCGATTTGCATTTTGGCGCCGCAGTAGACGCTTACCAGCAACTACCTCGCTACCGCTACACCGCCTCCGGCGAGCGCGTCGACAACATCACCGACTGGGCGCTGAAGGAATTCCAGAAAGCCTATGGCCGGGACGGGCGCGGCACGCCGGCGAAGGATGGCGAAGGCGGCGACTCACCAACCTCCCCCTTGAGGGGAGGTCGCGCCGAAGGCGCGGGTGGGGGTATTGGCGCGGACGCGGCAGAAGGCACCCCCACCCCTGACCCCTCCCCTCAAGGGGGAGGGGGACTGGGCCAATCGCCGGCGACCCCACCCGGCGGCTTCGCTGCCACCCTCCCCTTGAGGGGGAGGGATAGCCGCGCCCTCGGCAAGGACGACATCTTCCATTACGTCTACGCCCTGCTGCACGACCCTCTCTACCGGGAGAAATACGCGCTGAACCTGAAGCGCGAGTTCCCGCGCATTCCCTTCCATCCCGACTTCTGGCGCTGGGCGGCATGGGGTGAAGAACTGATGGCGCTGCATGTCGGCTACGAGACCGTCGAGCCGTGGCCGCTCGTGCGCACCGACACGCCCGACGAGAAGGCGCGGGCGGCCGGCGTTTCGCCCAAGGCGCTGCTCAAGGCCGACCGCGACAACGGAATGATCCGCCTCGACACGGAGACGACGCTTTCCGGCATCCCCTCGCAGGCGTGGGACTACCGGCTCGGCAACCGCTCGGGGCTGGACTGGATCCTCGACCAGTACAGGGAAAAGACGCCGAAGGACCCGACGATCCGGGAAAGGTTCAACACCTACCGCTTCGCCGACTACAAGGAGAAGGTGGTCGACCTGATCGCGCGGGTGGCGCGGGTGAGCGTCGAGACGGTGGCGATCACGCAAGCGATGAAGGAGGCGCGGCGGTAGGCGCGGGCTGCGCCTCACTCGACCGCAAGCTGCGAGCACGCGCAAGGCTCCTTCTCAACCGGCAAGTTTCATGGCTTGATTGCCGAAGTATAAATCGAATTAAAACTGGGAGGGTGAAATGGCATTGGATGTCAGGCCGTATGAATTCGCCTATGTCTTCTTCGATAGTAACGGTCAGAAGATTGCCGAAAACGCCTACGCTGTCGACGGGGCGCAGACGATGCCATCCGCTGCGATCGGCAGCACCTTCGAGGTGTTGGATGCAGGGCGGCAGGTGGTCGGCACCGTGTCCGACGTCAGGACGTTCGCGCAGTTCGATCCGAACAACATGCGCTACCGGGTGAGCGTGATCTGCCGGGACTCACATCTCGTCTGACCGGGCGCGAGCGGTCCTCTTCCGCCGCCGCCGTCGCTGTGCTCGACCACCCCGGCCCTTCCCCACTGGGGGGAAGGGGGACCCGGCCGGTCGCCGGCGACCCCCGCCGCTCGCGGCCGAATTGCCGGGGACCCCGATTGCTGCGCAATCTCCCCGGCCTTTTCGGCCGACGATCGAGCCGCCGGCTCGATCGGAAGGTCGGCCTCGAAGCCCCTCAAGGGGGAGGGCAAGCGCGCCCTCCCGCAATCCACCCGCCGATGTCGCTTTCCTTGCCTTCGCCCGGCGAAAAAGCGGCGATGGTCGGCACGGAAACGACTCTCCCGCCGACCGGATCCCATGGCAACGCAGGTCCGCCATCCCGACTGGCTCCCCGCCGTTCGCCCGCCCGGCGCGCGCACGTTCGCGCTGCTCTACGCGCTGGAATCGATCGCGCGCGCCTCGATCTCGAGCGTGATCCCGATCCAGGCCTACGACCTGCTGCGCGACGAGCAGCAGGTGTCGATCCTCTATACGGCGGTGGCGCTGCTCGGCCTGTCGGCGACGCTGTTCATGCCGCTGGCGATCGCGCGCTTTGCCCGGCGCTTCGTCTATACGGCGGGGGTGGCGGCGCTGATGGCCGGGTCGCTGGCCTTCCTCGTCGACACGCTGCCGGCGCAGATGGCGGGCATGCTGCTCCGCGTGATCGGGGCGAGCGCGCTGTCGATCACGCTCAACCTCTACATCATGGACCATATCCGCAAGACCGAATTCGTCGCCGCCGAATCGACGCGCATGGCCTGGTCGACGCTGTCGTGGACCGCGGGGCCGACGCTGGGCGTGTTCCTCTATTCGCGCTACGGCCTGTTTGCCGCGCATGCCGTGGTGCTGGTCTCGGCGACGGTGCTGCTGGCGCTGTTCTGGTATTTCCGCCTGTCCGACAACGCGGCGATCCGGCCGGGCAAGGTGCGTGCCGCCAATCCGCTCGCCAACATCGGCCGCTTCGTCCGCCAGCCGCGGCTGAGACTCGCCTGGCTGATCGCCTTCGGCCGCTCCTGCTTCTGGACGACGTTCTTCGTCTACGGGCCGATCCTGATGGTGGCGACGGGCGAGGGCGAACTCGCCGGCGGGCTGCTGGTCTCGGCCGGCAACGCGCTCCTGTTCACCGCGCTGATCTGGGGCTGGGCGGGAAAACGCTTCGGCGCGAGGAACGCCATGGCCGGCGCCTTCATGGTGCTGGCGGCGATGCTCTTCTTCGCCGGGACGGCGGGGGAGGCGGCGCCGCGCCTCGCCGCCGGCTTCCTGCTCGCCGCCGCCTTCTTCGCCATCTCGCTCGATGCACTGGGCTCCACCGCCTACATGCGCGCCGTGCGCGCCTACGAGCGGCCGCAGATGACGGCGGTCTACCGCACCTATCTCGACCTGTCGGAGCTTCTGCCGCCGCTCGCCTATTCGGTGGTGCTCGCCTTCTTCGGGCTCGGCGCGGTGTTCGTCACGCTGGCGCTGTTCTGCGCGGTGTGCGGGGCGGTGACGTTCCGCTATTTGCCGAAGTCGATGTGAGACGGGTTTAGTCGACTATACCGGACGGTAAGGTCGCCCTTCGCGCCGAACGTGCGAGCAGGCCGGGGAGCAACCTCCCCTCGGGGCCGTAGAGGCCGTAACCGTAGTCGCATTCCTCCTGTGGAAGCGGTGGCGGCTTTGGCAGGCCGATGATGGGCGCCGTGATCATGGAACTGCTCGACTGCGCGTGCGCCGAGACGATCGAGGAGGAGGGAAGCCCGACCGCCGTGGCGACCTCGAAGGCTCGGTCGCGGTCGAGCGAGAGGCCTTCGCATTCCTCGGCATAGCGGATGGCTTCGCCGATACGCGCCATGGCGTTGAGCCGCGCCTCCTTTGCATACTCGGCCTCGGTGGCGATGGGATCGTAGGCAGTCTGCTCCTCGGCCCTAACCGGCATGGCGAGCAGCACGGACAAGGACAGAATTCCTGCCGTCGCCGTAGCCGCTGCCGTGAGGTGCCCTACTTCGTGCACCCTTTCTCCTTCTCCACCTTGCGGATGCGCGAAATGTTCTTCTGCTCGTTGGAATTGAGCGGCAGCGTCGACGCATCCCAGGTGGTGCAGTCGGAATTGTCGAAGGCCGCCTGCGCGGCGGCCGTGCGGAAGCACAGGCCCGCCTCGTTGTAGATGTTGTTTCTCACGTACCAGAGGTTCTGGCACGACAGCCTGCGCAGGTCGGCATAGGGGAACACCTCCTGGTCCGGGCAGCCGGTCGCGCCGAGGTCCTCGTAGCAGGCCGCCGAGGCGGCGGCGGTCAGCGCCAGCGGCGCCACGACGGTAGCGGCGAGGAGGAGGCCGGCGCGGCGGGCGAGGGGCTTGAGGCGGTCAGGCGTCGTGGATGGCATGTTGGTTGCGGACCCATTGGTGGAAGCGGTGGATGTCGTATTCCTCGGGCATCAATACGCCGCGATCGTGGCGGGCCGAACGCAGGCCGCGCTGGTTGACCTCGCAGATGTCGGCGTCCTCCTCGAGCACGCGCAGGCCGAAATCGACGATGTTGGCGATGTCGAAGCCGGGCGCGGCGAGCTGCTCGGGCGTAAACAGCCACTCGGCGGTGAGTTCGGTCTCCTCGGGCCCGAGCGGGGAAAGGCGTACGCTGCGCACGTAGTCGACATGGCCGACGACGAACATCGACGGCAGGCTGACGACGTAGGTCTGGCCGGCGGCGCGGTCGCGGTCGCTGAGGCCGGGGAAGGACGGACCGTGGGCGCGGCCGTCCTCCGACCAGGTTTCGGCGCCGGGGCGCAGGCCGCCGGAGAATTCCGGCGCGTCGTTGTCGGCGTTCCTCGCCCATTCGGGATCGTCGTGGCGGACCATCAGCCCGCGCCCGTAGATCGGCACCAGGGCGGAGAGGTGCTTGTGCACGCCGGGGCAGTGCAGGCACTCGTTGAAGTTCTCCCAGAAGACCTTCCAGTTGCATTTCAAGACGGTGCGGAAGACGTGGCCGGCGATGAGGTCTTCCAGCGGCCAGTTGGAAAGGTCGCCCGATTCGCGGTCGAAGCTCCTGGCCAGGGGCGCGTCGGGCGTTTCGGCGAGGTTGACGAAGACGAAGCCGCGCCATTCCTCCAGCGCCACCGAATAGAGCGGGAAATCCTTGCGATCGAAGCCCTCGGGCAGCGTCTTCGACGGCACGCGGACGAGGTCGCCGCGCAGCGAGTACGACCAGGCGTGGTAGGGACAGGTGATCAGCCGCGCCTTCAGCCGGCCCTGGCTCTCGCGGCAGAGCTGGGCGCCGCGATGGCGGCAGGTGTTGTGGAAGGCGTGCAGCGCGCCCGTCTCGTCGCGCACGACGACGATCTCCTGGTCGCCGATGCGCGCGGTGCGGAAGGAAAGCGGCTCGGCGAGATCGGCCGAGCGGCAGACCAGCACCCAGTTGCGCTGCCAGATCGTCGTCAGGTCGCGGCGAAACGCGTCCGGATCGTAATACGCCGTCGACGGCAGGGTCGGCTCGGCGCGGCGCAGGCCGTTATAGGGATCGGGCTTTTCCAGCGTCTGCGACATGGCTCGGCTTCCGGCGGCGCTGTGGGGAGCGGACACCGCCCGGAGCCGCTTGTCAATCGGGGGCGATCACGGCTTCGCCAGCGCCTGGCGGACGAGTTCGATCTTCTGGTCGACGAGCGTCACCAGCGGGGCGTAGCCGGCCTCGACGAAGCCTTCCTTCGCCGTCTCGAACTTTTCCAGCGCCGCCTCGTATTTGGCTGCGCCGCCGCCGCGCGCGGCGAGCGACCAGTGCACGTCGCCGATGTTGTTGACGGCGAAGGCCCATTGCAGCGGCTGGCTGTCGCGCGTGAACACTTCGGTCGACGCCTCGAAGGCCGCCATCGCCTCGGGCAAGAGGCCGGCGTCGCCGGTGAAGTTGGAGAGGTTGAGCAGGCAGGTGCCCAGCCCGTTCTGCGCCTTCGCCCATTCGATCGGCGCCGTGTCGCGGGTCAGCACCTCCAGCGCGGCGCGGCGCGCCTCGACCGATTGCTTCAACGTGGCCACCGGATCCTGATGCGCGGCAAGCGACTGGAGCACGCTGCCGACACCGCCCTGGGCCAACGCCCACTGGCGCGGCGTCGTCTCCCGGCGGTACACGTCGAGCGCGGCGCGATAGGTTGCGAGCGCCTCGCGCAGCAACGCGGGATCGTCCTTGAACTGGCCGGCAAGCAACAGCGAATTGCCCAGGTTGAAGTTGGCCATAGCCCAGTCGAGAGGCACGCGGGCGCGGGTGTATTCCTCCAGCGCGGCGCGGAAGGCGGCGGCCGATTCCTCGATCAGGCCGACGTCGCTCGTCCGCTGGCCGAGCGTCTGCAGAACCGAGCCGAGATTGTTCTGCGCCGAGGCCCAGTCGAAGGCGCTGTGCTCGCGTGTGAAGACCTCGAGCGCGGCGCGGAAGGTCTCGGCTGCCTTTTCCAGCGCCGCCGTGCCCGGCTCGAGCAGGCCGACATGGCCGTAGGCGTTGCCGAGATTGAGCATGCTGGAGGCCCACAGCATGGGGAAATGCTCGCGCGTGCGCACCTCAAGCGCGGCGAGGAAGGCTTCAGCGGCGCGCTCGAAAGGCTCGACGCGGTCGCCCTGCGCTCCGAGGGCGGTGAGCGTGTTGCCGAGATTGTTCTGCACCATCGCCCATTGCAGCGGCGCGCGCTCGCGCGTGTATTCGTCCAGCGCGGCGCGATAGGCGGCCTCGGCCTCGACGAGCCGGGCAGGTCCCGTCTCGCGCTCGGCCAGCGAATAGAGCGCGATACCGATGTTGTTCTGCGTCGCCGCCCAGTCGAGCGGCACCGTGGAGCGGTCGCGACGCGCAAGCGCCGCGCGGAACGCGGCAACCGCTTCCTCGAGCCGGCCGACGCCGGTCTCGCGCTGGCCGAGGCGCGAGAGCGTGTTGCCGATGTTGTTCTGCGCCGCCGCCCAGTTCAGCCAGTCGGCCTCGCGTTCGAAGACGGCGAGCGATTCGCGGAAGATGCCGAGCGCTTCCTCGAGGCTCTTCGTACCCGTCTCGCGCTCGCCCAGCGTCTGCAGGACGACCGCAAGGTTGTTACGCGTGATCGCCCAGTCGCGGGTCGGTTCGTCGTCGGGCAGGAAGCGCAGGATGGCGCGGTAGGCGTCGACGGCCCGTTTCAGCGCGCCGCGGTTGCCGGTCGCCGCGCCATGGGCCTGCAGCGCCTCTGCTTCCTGGTTGCGGTAGTTCCACTTCAGCTTCTCGTCCCATTTCTCGACGAGCTCGAAGGCCTTTCCATAGTCGCTGGCGGCCGCCTCGAAGTCGAAGGCGAGTGCGGACGCCGCGGCGCGCTGGGCGTAGACGGCGGCATCGGCGATGCGCTTCTGCTTGATCGCCTCCTCGGCGGCGTCGACGGCGCCGGCGTCCGCCTCGACGGCCTTCACCGCGTCGTCGAGGAATTTTCGCGCCGACAGGATGGCGCCTTCGCCGATGGCGCGGCCGGCGGCCTCGGTGAGCCGCGCGATCTCGGGATCGTCGACGGAAAGCGCCTCGCGTTCGGCGATCATCGTCTTCAGCCGGCCGGCCTGGCTTTCGAGCAGGGTTTCGAGTTCGTCCGGATCGTCGGGCATCTTCGCCGTGCCGAGCGCCCGGAGCACGCCGAAGAGCGCGCCGAGCGGCACGCCGTCACGCGCGGCGACGCTCTCGACCTGAATGCGGTTGGCGACGGGCAGGTCGGAAATGGTCAGGAGCAGCTGCCGCCGCTCGCCGGTGATCAGGCCGTCCTCGCCCTCGGGCGCCGGCTGGCGGACGCCGAAGAAGAGCAGGCGCCTCAGGCTCTCGTTGACCCACGGCCGCTGGCGCGTCGCGGTGTCGAGATAAACCTCCTCGGTCACCATGCGCATGACGGCGCCGAATTCGACGCCCTCCATGGCGCCGAGATGGCGGAGCAGGGCGGACGCATAGGGGCTGTTGCCGCCGCTGTCGCCGTCGAGCGCCGGACGGCCGGGCTCGGCGGCGAAGCCGATCACCGTACCGAGATTGTCGGCCGCCCCGGCGTCGCCACCGAGCGCGCGGGCGCCGCGCACCGGGGTGAGGCCCTCGCTGCCGACCGGCGCTGCGGGCTCTCCCGGCGCCTTGCTGACCTGGGCGCCGGGCGGGAAGGGGTTGGTGCGGCAGGCGTCGAGGAGCAGGATCGTCACCGGCACCGTGCGCTTCAGTTCGTCAAGCACGGCGGTGAGCGCCACCAGGTCCTCATCGGCGTCCGAGAGCGACGACATGTCGGCGTCGACCGGGATCAGCCAGTTCTCGCCGCCGGCCTCGATGCCGTGGCCCGAGTAGTAGAGGAAGGCGACGTCGGCGCCCTCCGCGTCCTCGGCGAAACGTTCGAGGTCGCGCTTCAGCTTGCGCGCGTCGCGGTCGGTGACGCTTCTTGCATCGAAGCCGAGGTCTGACAGCAGCTTGACCATCTCGCGCGCGTCGTTGGCCGGATTGGGCAGCGCTGCGATGTGCTCGTATTTCGACTGGCCGATGATCAGCGCAACGCCCTTGAGGCTCGGCGGGTCTTCGGCGCGGGCAACCAGAAGGAAAAGGCCGAGGAAGGCCAGCGCCGCGGCGACTACCCTCCATGCCCTGGTCCTGCCCGTCGCGATCATTCCGGCCCGGCCTCGCTTCCCCGCACGATATGGCATCGGGCAGGAGAAATGTGCAAACCCGCTAGCGCCGGGTCGCGGGAAAATTGTGGCGGCGATTGCGGCTTCGCGGCGCTGCGCATAATCAGGTCCGATGTCGTCGCTCGTCGAAACAGTCCTGTTCGTCTTCGGCCTGATCGCGCTGGGCTATCTGTCCGGGCGCCTGCGGCTGCTGAAGGTCTCGACCGGCGACGGGCTGTCGGACTTCGCCATCGGTGTCGCCGTGCCGCTGCTTCTCTTCCGCACGATGGTGAACGCCGACTTCCACGGCGGCGTGCCGTGGGCGCTGTGGGCGTGCTACTTTTCCGCCGTCGCCGTCACCTGGACGGCCGGGCATTTCGTGACGACGCGCGTCTTCGGCCGTGACAGCGCGGCGGGCGTGGTCGGCGGTGTCGGCGCGGCCTTCTCCAACACCGTGCTGGTCGGCATCCCGCTCGTCCTCGACGTCTTCGGCCATGACGGCATCGAGGTCCTGTCGCTGATCATCGCCATCCACCTGCCGGCCCTGATGATGGCATCGATCATCCTGTTCGAAATCTTCGGCCGCCGTGACGACGAGCCGATCGACGTGGCCGACCTTGTGCTCGAATTCCTGCGCAAGATGGTGTCTCACCCGCTGATCCTGGGCATTGTCGCCGGCCTGGCCTGGCGCCTGACCGGGCTGCCGCTGCCGCCACTCGCCGTGCGCTTCGTCGATTCGCTCGCCGGCATCGCCGGACCCCTGGCGCTGTTCGCCATGGGATTAGGCCTGCTGAAGTTCGGCATCTCGGGCAACGTCGTGCCGGCGGCGGTGCTGTCGCTGCTCAAGCTGATGTTGATGCCGGCCGTGGCGCTGGCGATCTGCTGGGCGGTCGGCCTGCCGCCGCTGGCGGCGAAGGTCGCGGTGGCGACGGCGGCCCTGCCGGCGGGCATCAACTCCTACCTGATCGCGGTGCAGTTCGGCACCGGCCAGGCGCTCGCGTCGAACGAGATGACGCTGTCGACGGCCATGGCCGTGGTGACGACGGCGCTGTGGCTGTCGCTGGCGCAGGCGGTGTTCGGTTAGCGCAGCTCGGACGCGTAGTGGATGCGGTCGGTGAGGCAGCGGGAGACGCGCAGCTCGACCGGACTGCCCTCGAGGTCGTAGGCGACGCGGCCGATCTCGAGGAGCGGCGCGCCGGCCATGCAGCCGAGTTCGGCGGCGTCGGCCGACGTGGCCGCGATCGCCTTCAGACGCTCGACGGCGCGGCCGATGGTGACGCCCCAGTTCTGCGAGTAGAGGCGGTAGACGTTGTTGGGGATCTCGGCCATCGCCTCGAGCGCGGAAAAACGCTCGTGGGGCAACGAGATCGTCTCGACGATGAGCGGCCGTCCGCCGAGGTTGCGCACCCGCTCGATGCGGACGACGCGGCTCGCCGGCGCGAGCTGGAGGCGCTCGCGCTCGACCGCGCTTGCCGGGACCGTCGACCTCGCCAGGATGCGCGACGTCGGAAAGGAGTGCTGGCCGTCGTCGCCGACGAGGCGGAAGAACTGGAAGAGGATGCGGCTTTCCTCTGGCTCGGCGACATAGGTGCCGCGCCCCTGGCGGCGCACCAGCAGGTTTTCCGCGGTCATGGCGTCGAGCGCCTTGCGGATGGTGCCCTGGCTGACGCCGATCTCGCGGGCGAGCTCCATTTCCGAGGGGATCAGCTGGCCCGGCAGCCAGGCGCCGTCGATCAGGCGGCGGACGAGGCTGTCCTTCACCTGCACGTAGAGGGGACGGTACGCAAACGCCGGCTCGGCCGCCTGGGACATTCGTTTTCTCACAAGATCGGTGCCGAGTTTCTAGCGGCTGGCGGTTGACTTTGGAAGGCTTTCATATCTTATATCTTATATAAGACTAATGACCGCAAAGCGCCCCGACCCATGACCGTCCCCCATCTTCTCGTCCACGATCACAAGGACAATGTCGGCGTCGTCGTCGTCGAAGGCCTCACCGCCGGCACGAAGATGCTCGGCGTGGTGACCGCCGACAATTCGTCCTTCGAGCTGGAAGCCAAAGCCGACGTTCCCATCGGCCACAAGGTGGCGCTACGCAATCTCGCCAGCGGCGACACGGCGGTGAAGTACGGCGAGGACATCGGCCGCTTCGTCGCCGACGTCGCCCGCGGCGGCCATGTCCACGTCCACAACCTCAAGACGAAGCGCTGGTAGGCAGCCGGCCGGGCCGGCACGCCCGGCCGCGCCGCCCTTGGCGAAGGAACCCAGGATGAGCTCGAAATACGCGAACATGACCTTCCGCGGCTACCGGCGCGACAACGGGCGCGTCGGCGTGCGCAACCATGTCGTCATCCTGCCGGTCGACGACATCTCCAACGCCGCCTGCGAGGCGGTGGCCAACAACATCAAGGGCACGCTGGCGCTGCCGCATGCCTACGGCCGGCTACAGTTCGGCGCCGACCTCGACCTCTTTTTCCGCACCATGATCGGCACCGGCGCAAACCCGAACGTCGCCGCGGTGGTGGTAATTGGCATCGAGCCGGGCTGGACGAAAAAGATCGTCGACGGCATCGCCCAGACCGGCAAGCCGGCGGCCGGCTTCTCGATCGAGCAGAACGGCGACCTGAAGACGATCATGGACGCCAGCCGCAAGGCCAAGGAATTCGTCCACTACGCGAGCGAACTGCAGCGCGAGGAGTGTTCCATCTCCGAGTTGTGGGTGTCGACCAAGTGCGGCGAGAGCGACACGACGACGGGGCTGGGCTCGTGCCCGACGGTCGGTAACATGTACGACAAGCTCCTGCCGGAAGGCATCTACGGCTGTTTTGGCGAAACCTCGGAGATCACCGGCGCCGAGCACATCGCCAAGGCGCGCGCGATCAGCCCAGAAGTCGGCGAACGCTGGTACGCCATGTGGAAGGCCTACCAGGAGGATGTGATCGAGGCACACAAGACCGACGATCTGTCGGAAAGCCAGCCGACCAAGGGCAACATCGAGGGCGGCCTGACGACGATCGAGGAAAAGGCGTTGGGCAACCTGGAAAAGATCGGCCGCACCTCGCGCTACATCGACATCCTCGAGCCGGCCGAAGCGCCGAAGTCGGGCAGGGGCCTCTACTTCATGGACTCGTCGTCGGCCGCCGCCGAATGCGTGACCTTGATGGCGGCGGGCGGCTATGTGGTCCACACCTTCCCGACCGGGCAGGGCAACGTCATCGGCAACCCGATTGTGCCGGTGATCAAGATCACCGCCAACCCGCGCACCGTGCGCACCATGGGCGAGCATGTCGACCTCGACGTGTCCGGCATCCTGCGCCGCGAGATGACCATCGACGAGGCGGGCGACGCGCTGATCGACATGATCGCCAGGACGGCCAACGGTCGGGCGACGGCGGCGGAGGCGCTCGGCCACCGGGAGTTCGTCATGACCAAACTCTACCGGAGCGCGTGAAGGGACGCGCTTGCGCCGGTTAAACCCGCGTCATCCGCGTTCCATCCGTTTCCCGACACCCTACATAAAGGGCGTGCGCCGGCGAATAACGCCAGCCGGAGCCGCCAACAGCCCGAACGGGGGTGCCATGCCCGACATCGTGATCAGCGAGTTCATGAGCGAGGCGGCGGTGGCCCGTCTCGCCCGGCGCCACGACACGCTCTACGATCCGGCCCTCGTCGACAGGCCGGCCGACCTCGCCGGCGCACTACGCGAGGCGAGGGTGCTCATCGTGCGCAACCGCACCCAGGTGCGCGGAGCGCTCCTCGACGGCGCGGCACGGCTCGCCTGCGTCGGCCGGCTTGGCGTCGGCCTCGACAATATCGACGTCGAGGCCTGCCGCGGCCGCGGCATCGCCGTCTACCCGGCGACCGGAGCCAATGACCTGTCCGTCGCCGAATACGTCATCACCGCGGCGCTGCTGCTCCTGCGCGGGGCGTGGTTCTCGACCGCCGACGTCGCCGCGGGCCTGTGGCCGCGCCAGCGCCTGATCGGGCGCGAGCTCGCCGGCCGCACGATGGGACTGGTCGGCTTCGGCGCCATCGCCCGCGAGGTGGCGTGGCGGGCGCAGGCGCTCGGCATGCAGGTGGCGGCGCACGACCCGCACCTCCTCGCCAGCGACCCGGCCTGGCGGCTGGCGCGCAACGTCTCGCTCGACGGGCTGCTCGAGATCGCCGACGTGGTCAGCCTGCACGTGCCGCTGACGGACGCGACGCGACACATGATCGGCGCCCGCCAACTGGCGTCGATGAAAACGAACGCGATCCTGGTCAACGCGGCGCGTGGCGGCGTCGTCGACGAGGCGGCGCTGGCCGAGGCGCTGCGCGGCGGGCGGATCGGCGGGGCCGCGCTCGACGTCTTCGAGACCGAGCCGCTGACCGCGGAAGCGGGGACGATCTTCGCCGGCATCGCGAACCTGGTGCTCACGCCGCACATCGCCGGGATTACGGAAGAATCCAACGAGCGCGTCTCCGAACTGGTCGCCGACCTGGTCAACGCGCATCTCGAGCGGTCGTGATGGGCGAAGTCCTGGTTTCCGTCGACGAGGCCCACGCGCTGGTCGAGGCAGCCCTCACCGCGTCGGCGACGTCGGCCCCGAATGCGGTCTCCGTCGCCCGCGCGCTGGTGGGCGCCGAACTCGCCGGGCAGGGCGGCCACGGCCTGCGCCGGGTCCCGGCTTACGCAGCCCAAGCCCGCGCGGGCAAGGTCGATGGCCATGCCGTGCCGACGGCGCAGCGGACGCGACCGGGCGCGGTGCACATCGACGCCTGCCACGGCTTCGCCTATCCGGCGCTCGACCTCGCCGTCGAGGAGCTTGCAGCGATCGCACCGGCGCAGGGCATCGCCGCCGCCGGCATCTTCCGCTCGCACCATGCCGGCGTGGCCGGCCTCGCCGTCGAGGCGCTGGCGCAGAGGGGACTGGTGGCTCTTTTCTTCGCCAACGCACCGGCGGCGATGGCGCCGTGGGGCGGACGGCGTCCGCTCTACGGCACCGATCCGGTCGCGTTCGCCGCGCCCGTGGACGGCGGCGAGCCGATCGTCGTCGACGTGTCGCTGTCGAAGGTGGCGCGCGGCAAGATCATGGCCGCCGGCCAGAAGGGCGAGAGGATTCCGGAGGGCTGGGCCTTCGACACGGAAGGCCGCCCGACGACCGTCGCCAAGGCCGCGCTCGCCGGCACCATGGCGCCGCTCGGCGACGCCAAGGGCACGGCACTGGCGCTGATGGTGGAACTGCTCGCGGCAGGGCTCACCGGCGCCAACTTCGCCTACGAGCAGAGCTCGTTTTTCGACGCCAAGGGACCCCCGCCGGGCACCGGGCAACTGATGATCGCAATTGATCCGCAGGCGTTCGGTGGGGTAAGAGCAGTGGCCCGGTTCACCGAAATGGCCGAGGCCATTTCCGGGAGCGGCGGCGCGCGGGTGCCCGGCAGACGGCGCCAGGAGATCCGCGAACGGCTGCGGCGGGACGGCATCCCCGCCGATCGTGCCCTGATCGACGAAATCCAGAAGATCGGCGCCGACTGACGCCGGCGGGAGACGAGGAAATGCTCCAGAAGACAAGCCCCTACATGCGCCAGGCGAACCTGATCGGCGGGGAGTGGGTGCAGGCCGATTCCGGCGCCACCATCGACGTCGTCAACCCGGCGACCGGCGTGAAGCTCGGAACGGTGCCGAAGTCCGGCAGGGCGGAGACGCGCCGCGCCATCGAGGCCGCCGACGCGGCGTTTGCGACGTGGAAGAAATCGTCCGTTCTCGAACGGCACAAGCTGCTGCGCAAGCTCCACGACGCGATCATGGACAACCAGCAGACGCTGGCCGAACTGCTCACCATGGAGCAGGGCAAATCGCTGACCGAAGCCAAGGGCGAGGTCGCTATCTCGGCCGCCTACATCTTGTGGTTCGCCGAGGAAGGCCGCCGAACCTACGGCGACGTCGTGCCGTCGCCCTGGGTCGACCGGCGCGTGATCGTGACCAAGGAGCCGACCGGCGTCGTCGCGGCGATCACGCCGTGGAACTTCCCGTCGTCGATGCTCGCCCGCAAGATCGGTCCGGCGCTGGCCGCGGGCTGCACGGCCGTGGTCAAGCCGGCCTCGCAGACGCCCTATTCGGGGCTCGCCTGGGGCGCTCTCGCGGAAGAAGCCGGTTTCCCGAAAGGCGTCATCAACATCGTCACGGGTGCGGCCGGCGAAATCGGCGACGAGATCTGCGCCAATCCGCTGGTGAAGAAGATCACCTTCACCGGCTCCACCGAAGTCGGCAAGATCCTGCTGCAGAAAGCCGCCTCGACGGTGAAGAAGGTGTCGATGGAACTCGGCGGCAACGCGCCGTTCCTCGTCTTCGACGACGCCGACGTGAGGCGTGCGGTGGAGGGCGCGATCGTCGCCAAATACCGCAATTCCGGGCAGACCTGCGTGTGCACAAACCGCTTCTTCGTCCAGGCCGGCATCTACGACGAATTCGTCGAAAAACTCGCCGAGGCGACGGCAAAGCTGAAGGTCGGGCCCGGTCTCGAAGAAGGCACGCAGCAGGGACCGCTGATCGACATGCGCGCGGTCGAGAAGGTCGAGGAACTGGTCGGCGACGCCACTGCGCAGGGCGGCAAGGTCGTTACCGGCGGCAGACGCCACGCGCTCGGCGGCTCGTTCTTCGAGCCAACCGTGATCGCCGAGGCGACGCCCTCGATGCGCTTCATGCGGGAAGAGATCTTCGGCCCCGTCGCCCCGGTGTTCCGCTTCGAGACCGAGGAGGAGGCGATCCGGCTCGCCAACGATACCGAATACGGTCTCGCCTGCTACTTCTACACGGGCGATCTCGGACGGGCGTTCCGCGTCATGGAAGGGCTGAAGTACGGCATGGTCGGCGTCAACGAGGGCCTGATCACGACCGTCGAGGCGCCGTTCGGCGGCGTCAAGGAATCGGGCCTCGGCCGCGAGGGCGGCCACCAGGGCATCGACGACTATCTCGACACGAAGTACGTCTGCATCGGCGGACTGGGGCTTTAGACGACGATGGACGGCCACTTCTTCGGCACGACGGCGGAGGGCGAGGCCGTCCACCGCTATACGATCGGCGGCGGCGGGCTGACCGCCTCCGTGATGACCTGGGGCGCGGTCATCCAGGACCTGCGGCTCGCCGGCCACGACGCGCCGCTGGTGCTCGGCTTCGACCGCTTCGAGGACTATCCGGCGCACTCGCCCTACATGGGCGCCATCGCCGGCCGCTACGCCAACCGCATCCGCGGCGGCCGCTTCCGCCTCGAAGGCGAGCGCCACCAGGTCGACACCAACTTCCTCGGCAAGCACATGCTGCACGGCGGAGCGCGCGGCTTCGGCAAGCGGCCCTGGACCGTGGCGCTACACGGGTCCGACTTCGTCACGCTGACGCTGCATTCGCCCGATGGCGACATGGGCTTTCCCGGCGCGCTCGACGCGACCTGCACCTACCGGCTGAAAATCCCCGGCACGCTGTCGGTCGAACTGACCGCGACCTGCGACCGGCCGACGCTCTGCAACCTCGCGCATCACTCCTATTTCAACCTCGACGACGGCGGCGCCGGCGACATCCTCGACCACCGGCTGATGCTGGCGGCGGCCGCCTATCTGCCCGTCGACGAGGAACTGATCCCGACCGGCGTCGTCCAGCCGGTCGACGGCACGCCGTTCGACTTCGCCCTGGCGCGGCCGGTGCGCATGGAGATCGAGGGCGAGCAGGTCGCCTACGACCACAATTTCTGCCTCGCCGCGGCGCGCGGGCCGCTGCGCATGGCGGCCTGGCTGCAGGGCGCCTCGTCGGGCGTCGAGATGGAGGTGTGGACCACCGAGCCCGGCATCCAGTTCTACGCCGGCCACAAGGTGGCGCGCAGCGTGCCGGGTCTCGGCGGGCGGACCTACGGAGCCTTTGCCGGCCTGGCGCTGGAGCCGCAGATCTGGCCGGATTCGCCGAACCGGCCTTACTTTCCGCAGGCCGTTCTGTGGCCGGGTGGGCTTTATCGGCAGGTTACGGAGTACCGGTTCCGCTGAACGCGGACGCTCAGCCGAAGGCTCCTTTCAGCGTCCCGAACGGCGCCAGCGCCCCGCGCACCTGGACGACCGCCGCGGCGACGCGGTGGGCGCGGCGGGTTGCTTCGACCGGATCGTCACCGGACAGTCGCGCCGCGAGATAGGCGCCGTTGAAGCTGTCGCCGGCGCCCGTCGTGTCGACAGCCTCGACCTTGATCGCCGGGACCGACGTCCCCTCTCCGGAGGCGATCACCAGGGCAGGGGCTTCACCGTCCTTTACGACGAGCTCGCCGACGCCGGCCTTCGCCAGCCTCTCGGCGGTCGCGCCTGGCGAGGCGTCGCCGAACAGGGACTGCTCGTCGGGAAAGGTGGGCAGGGCGATGTCTGCCACCGCGATCGCCTCGGCGATCGACGCGCGCGCCGCCTCGGGCGACGGCCACAGGCGCGGCCGGTAGTTGGGGTCGAAGGCGACCGTCGTGCCGTTGGCGCGCACCGCCCTCAGCGTGTCGAGCAACTTGTCGCGGGCCTTCGGCTCGAGAATCGCCAGCGTGATGCCGGAGAAGTAGGCCAGCCGGCGGCCTTCCAGGCTCGCCCTAAGCGCGACGGGATCGTCGGCCAGCCGCCTGGCCGCGGCGTCGGCGCGCCAGTAGGTGAAGGAGCGCTCCGCGCCGTGGAGCGTGATGGCGTAGAGGCCCGGCCGCGCGCCGGCAATGACCGGGCTCCTGGCGATGCCGATGCCGTGGTCGCGAAAGAAGGCGATCTGGTCGCGCGAAAAGGGATCGTCGCCGAAAGCGGTGACGTAGTCGGCAGCGACGTCGTCCGGCAGCAGTGCGCGGATTGCCCAGAGCGTGTTGAAGGTGTCGCCGGCAAAGCCCATGCGCCAATCTGCGCCCTGACGTCCCGAGAGTTCGAGCATGCACTCGCCGACCGCGGCTACGCCATTGCCCTGCATTCGGAACCTCCCGTCGAAACCGTTTCGGCTCTACACTCGCCAGCGGCGCGAAGCCACGAAAAAAGGCGCTTGACCTTCCAGTCGCGGGAAGGCCTAGAGCGGCCGCATCAACGGAAATGAGCAGGACCGAGAGCAACAAATGAACAGGCGCACCATCCTTGTCGTCCTCGCGGCCATCGCCATCGTCGCGGCGGCCGCCTTCATCGCATTCCGCATGATGATGACGCCACCCGAGGGGCTGGACCTCGCCCGCTCGAAGGCTTCGGCAAAGGGGCTCTATGCGGTCGCGATCGCGCCGGAAAAGGAGCCGCTTGAGCAGGGGCCGCTGCACAGCTGGATCCTGACCGTGAAGACGCCGGACGGCGCGCCGGTGGAAGGCGCGACGATTGCGGTAGGCGGCGGCATGCCGCAGCACGGCCACGGCCTACCCACCCAGCCGCAGGCGACTGCCTATCTCGGCGAGGGCCGCTACCGGATCGAAGGCGTACGCTTCAACATGAGCGGCTGGTGGGAGTTCACGTTCGACATCAGGGCCGCGGTCGGCAACGACAACGTCGTCTTCAACCTGACGCTCTAGGAGACGGCCGTGCGTAGGCGACTTCTTGCCGTCTTCCTCGCGCTCGTCGGCCTCGCCGCCTGCCAGCCGGAGGAATTCACCGAAGCCGAGAAGGCGACGATCGCGTCGCTGTCGCTGTCGGCGCTGCCGCCGCTTGCCGCGGATACGACGAACCGCGTCGCCGACGACGCGGCAGCCGCGGCCTTCGGCGCCACGCTGTTCTTCGAGCAGCGGCTGAGCCGCGACGGCACGGTGGCCTGTGCCACCTGCCATCTGATCGACCGCCAGTTCCAGGACGACCGGCCGCGCTCGGTCGGTCTGGCGACGACCGACCGGCGAGCGATGCCGCTGGCCGGCGTGGCGCGAGCGCCGTTCCTCTTCTGGGACGGGCGCAAGGACAGCCTGTGGGCGCAGGCGCTCGGGCCGCTGGAGGACGCGCGCGAGCACGGCGGGACGCGCGCCGCCTACGCCCACTTCGTCGCGAACGCCTTCGGCGACCGCTACGAGCGGATCTTCGGCCCGCTGCCCGACCTGGCGGCAGTGCCGGCCGCGGCCTCGCCGCTCGGCTCGGACGCGGAGAAGGCGGCCTGGCAGGCGATGCCGGACGCCAAGAAGCGCGAGATCGACACGGTCTTTGCCAACCTCGGCAAGGCCATCGCCGCCTTCGAGCGCACGATCGTGCACCAGCCGACGCGCTTCGACCGCTTCGCCGACGCGGTTGCCGCCGGGAAGACGCCTCAGGGCGAAGCGGCGTTGAGCGAGCAGGAGGTCTACGGCCTGCGCCTGTTCATCGGCCGCGCCAACTGCGTCACCTGCCACAACGGGCCGCGCTTCACCGACGACCATTTCCACAATACAGGCGTGCCGCCCGTCGACGGCCTGCCCGACGACACCGGCCGCGCGGCCGGCGCGAAGAAGGTGCTCGACGATCCGTTCAACTGCCTGGGCATCCACCGCGACGGCAGCGACGAGGCCTGCGGCGAACTGCGCTTCATGGTCAAGGAAGGCGAGGAACTGGAGCGCGCCTTCAAGACGCCGTCGCTACGCGGCGCCGCCGCCCGGCCGCCCTACATGCATTCCGGCCAGATCGCCACGATCGAAGACGTCGTCGACCACTACATTCGGGCGCCGGCGAGCGTTTCCGGCCATTCGGAGTTGAAGCCGCTGAAGATGTCGGAGAAGGAGCGCGCGGCGCTGATCGCCTTCCTCGGCACGCTCGTGGAGTAGGTTAGAACCCAACCTTTGATCTGCACCATCGCTGGTGCTACTCTGACGCACGTCGAAAAAGGCATGGTCGGTTGAGCAACGTGTTCCGGTAAGCCCGACCCCTCCCACGGGAGGCTCTGTTCGGCCGGACGGTTGGGTGCCGCGCCGGCAAGGACCCACGACATCGCGGCCCGCGGGCTGCAATTCGCTGCGGCGAAGATGATGGAGTGTGTCATGCAGACCTCTGTGCAGATGCCGGCTGATCGCCGGCCAATCGGATATTGGATCAAGGCCGCGGACCGGGCGCTTGACGGCGCCATCGACGCGTTGCACGCCCGAGCGGGTATCAATCGGCCGGGCTGGCAGTTGCTCAATGCCGTCTGGCAATCCGGGGACGGAGTACCGATTTCGTCGCTGCGCGAGGAGTTCGCGCCGATAATGACTGTCGCTGATTTCGACGACCGGCTCGAGATGCTGGAGCGTGCGGGGATGGTGTCCGTCGAGCATGCCGTGCTGTGCTTGACTGGGAACGGCATGGCGCGCCACGCGGCAATGGACGCGGACCAGAAGGCGCTTCGCCGGCGCATCATGACCAACATATCGCCGGATGACTATGCCGTGGCGCTCAAGGTGCTGCGTGAGATATGCGCGGCGCTGGAACGCTGAAGCTCAGCGGTCCTTCACCGTCTCCATGGCGACGAAGGTCGAGGTCTGCGCCACATGGGGGAGCGCCGAGATCTTCTCGCCGAGTACCTTGCGGTAGGAGGCGATGTCCTTCGTGCGCACCTTAAGCAGATAGTCGAAGCTCGCCGCCATCATGTGGCACTGCTCGATGGCCGGCACCGCCTGGACGGCGCGGTTGAAGGCGTCGAGGGCCGCGGAGCGCGTGTCGGAGAGCTTCACCTGGACGAAGGCGACGTGGCCTTCGCCCATGCGCTCGCGGTCGACGAGGGCGGAATAGCCGCGGATGAAGCCCTCGGCCTCGAGCCGCTTCACCCGCGCCTGCACCGGCGTCTTGGTCAGGCCGACCTTCGTCGCGAGTTCGGCCATGGACAGCCGTCCGTCGGCCGACAGGGCAGCGAGGATGGCACGGTCAAAACGGTCCAAATGGTCTGACATGGAGGTCATCATGGCCCATCTCGTTTTCAAGTCCTGCAAATAATAGACGAAACGGACCGGAATAGCCACAGGAATGGACCGGACCTGATTGGCCGTTCCGTGCTATCCGGGCGGTCAGGATCTTGCCAACCTGCTTGCCTGCCGGCGGGATCGGGATCACTCTTCGCCAGTCTCGGGGATGCCTTCATGCCAGTCCAGCCGCTCGACGCAATCCGTTCCGAAATCCGCGCCAGCACGCTACCAGACGAAGCCGCCGCACTCGCCCGGCTGGTCGGAATCGCCGGCCTCGGCGATGCCGACCGCGCGGCGATTTCGGCGCGCGCCGCCGAACTGGTGCGCGCGGTCCGCGGATCGTCCGACCCGCGGCTGATGGAGGTTTTCCTCTCGACCTACGGGCTGTCGACCAAGGAGGGCGTGGCGCTGATGTGCCTCGCCGAGGCGCTGCTGCGCGTGCCCGACGCCGGGACGATGGACGATCTCATCCGCGACAAGATCGCGCCGCACGACTGGTCGTCGCATTCCGGCGGCTCAAGCTCGATCTTCGTCAACGCCTCGACCTGGGCGCTGATGCTGACCGGCAAGGTTCTGGACGAGGGCGAGGGCGGCATCGAGGGCACGCTGCGCTCGATGGTTCGCAGGCTCGGCGAGCCGGTGATCCGCACGGCGGTGGCCGCCGCCATGCGCGAGATGGGCGAGCAGTTCGTGCTCGGCCGCACGATCGCCGAGGCGGTGAAGCGCGGCCGGCCGATGACGCAGAAGGGCTATCTCTACTCCTACGACATGCTCGGCGAGGCAGCGCGCACCGACGAGGACGCGCTGCGCTACCACCGGGCCTACGCCGAAGCGATTGCCGCGCTGGCGGCGCATTCGACGGGACCGGACATCCGCCGCAATCCCGGCATCTCGGTCAAGCTCTCGGCGCTGCACCCGCGCTACGAGGTGGCGCAGAAGGAGACCATGCTGCCGGTGATGGCCGAGCGGCTGCTGTCGCTAGCCAGGGCGGCGCGCGACGCGCGCATGGGGTTGAACATCGACGCCGAGGAAGCCGACCGGCTCGACCTCTCGCTCGACGTCATCGAGCGCGTCCTCGCCGACGAAAGCCTCGCTGGCTGGGACGGCTTCGGCGTCGTCGTGCAGGCCTACGGGCCGCGCGCCGCCTTCGTCATCGACTGGCTCCATGCGCTGGCCGAAAAGCTCGACCGCCGCATCATGGTGCGCCTGGTCAAGGGCGCCTACTGGGACACCGAAATCAAGCGGGCGCAAACGCTCGGACTGCCCGGCTATCCGGTGTTCACGCGCAAGCCGAACACCGACGTCTCCTACATCGCCAATGCGCGGAAGCTGCTCGGCATGACCGACCGCATCTACCCGCAATTTGCCACGCACAACGCGCATACCGTCGCCGCCGTGCTGGCGATGGCGCCGGACCGCGAGTGCTTCGAGTTCCAGCGCCTGCACGGCATGGGCGAGGCGCTGCACGAGGCGGTGCGCGCCGCCGAAGGCACGCGCTGCCGCATCTACGCGCCGGTCGGCGCCCATTCCGACCTGCTCGCCTATCTCGTCCGCCGGCTGCTCGAAAACGGCGCCAACTCGTCCTTCGTCCACCAGATCGTCGACGAGGATGTCTCGGCCGAGGAGATCGCACGCGACCCGTTCGACATGGTGGCGACGCAGGGACCGGCCGCCAATCCGTCGATCCCGAAGCCGGCCGACATCTTCGGCGCCGGGCGGAAAAATTCGAAGGGTTGGGACATCACCGATCCGACGACGCTGGCCGAGATCGAGGAGGAACGCTCTGCCTTCTCAGGTCCGGACCGCTGGAAGGCGAAGCCGGTGACGCGCGCGGCGGGCTATGCGCGCACGCGCAGAATCGTCAACCCGGCGCGGCCCGACGACATCGTCGGCACCGTGCACGAGGTCGACGCCAAGCAGGTCGCGGTCGCCGTGCGCTTCGCCGTCGAGGCGCAGCCCGGCTGGGCGGCCCGGCCGGTCGCCGAGCGCGCCGCGGTGCTCAACCGCGCTGCCGACCTCTATGAACGCCATGCGGTCGAGTTCTTCGCGCTGGCGACGCGGGAGGCCGGCAAGACACTGGCCGACGCCGTGGCCGAAGTGCGCGAAGCGGTCGACTTCCTGCGCTACTACGCCGCCGAGGCGGCGAGCGCGGAGACCGGCACGCAGGCGCGCGGCGCCATCGTCTGCATCTCGCCGTGGAATTTCCCGCTGGCGATCTTCACCGGCCAGGTGGCGGCCGCACTCGTCACCGGCAATTCGGTGCTCGCCAAGCCGGCCGAACAGACGCCGCTGATCGCGGCGCGGGCGGTCGCGCTGCTGCGCGAGGCGGGCGTGCCGGAGGACGTCATCCAGCTACTGCCCGGCGACGGGCCGTCGGTCGGCGCGCCGCTGACCGCCGATCCGCGCATCGCCGGCGTGTGCTTCACCGGCTCGACCGAGGTGGCCAAGCTGATCGAGCGGCAACTGGCGAAAACCGCCCTACCCGACGCCATGCTGATTGCAGAGACGGGCGGGCTCAACGCGATGGTGGTCGATTCGACCGCGCTGCCCGAACAGGCGGTGCGCGACATCCTCGCCTCGGCCTTCCAGAGTGCCGGCCAGCGCTGCTCGGCGCTGCGCGTGCTCTACGTACAGAAGGACGTCGAGAAGAAGGTGCTCGCCATGCTCGAAGGCGCCATGCAGGCGCTCACCGTGGGCGACCCCTGGCAGATCGCGACGGACGTCGGCCCGGTGATCGACGAGGAGGCAAGAGCGCAGATCGCCGGCTACTGCGACGCCATGGCGGCGAAGGGCCGGCTTGTGGCGAAGCGCGAGGCGCCGGATGGCAGCCTGTTCGTCGCGCCGCATGTGCTGCGCGTCTCCGGCATCGAGGAGATGGAGCGCGAGGTGTTCGGGCCGGTCCTGCATGTCGCCACCTTCGAGGCCGACAAGATCGACCGCGTCATCGACGCCATCAACCGCAAGGGCTACGGCCTGACCTTCGGCCTGCACACGCGCATCGAGGCGCGGGTCCAGCATTTCGTCGACGGGGTGCATGCCGGCAACATCTACGTGAACCGCAACCAGATCGGCGCCGTGGTCGGCGCCCAGCCGTTCGGCGGCGAGGGGCTTTCCGGCACCGGACCGAAGGCCGGCGGGCCGCACTATCTGCGCCGCTTCCGCATCGCCGACGCGGCAGCGTCCAAGCACCCCGCCGAGACGGCTGCCGAGCCGGTCGCGGCCTCGCGGATCGCCGACCATCTCGGCGATCCGGCCATGGGCGGCTGGTCGACCAGGCCAGACCGCATTGCCGTTCTGCGAAAGCACTTGCGCGGCAAGGGCGCTGCGGCGATCGCCGCGGCTTCCCAGGTCGAGTACGGCCAGGCGGACCTGCCGGGACCGACGGGCGAGGCGAACACGCTGTCGCTCCTGCCGAGGGGCAGGGTGCTCTGCCTCGGTCCGGACGCCGAGACGCTGCTTTCCCAGGCGATCCAGGCACTCGCCGCCGGCAACGCCGTGCTCGCGGTGGCGCCCGGCGCGCCCGCCGCGCTCCACCCGATCATCGGCAAGGGGATGCCGGTCGCAGCGATCGACGGGACGGTCGCGGCGGACGACCTCGCCGGCCTGCCGGCGGACGTGGTGGCGCTTGCCGGCAACGGCGACGCGCAGCGCGCCGTGCGCCGGGCGCTGGCGAAGCGGCAGGGGCCGATCGTGCCGTTGGTGACCGAGGCGATCTACCCGGCGGCCTACGCCCACGAGCGCGCCGTCTGCGTCGACACGACCGCGGCCGGCGGCAACGCCAGCCTGCTCGCCGCGGCCTGACGCGCGCCTCAGTTGGCGCCTTCGAGGATCTGCTCGACGAGGAGCCTGAGGAGCAGTTTCGATTGCGACGGCGGCAATACGCCGGAAAGCTCGGTCCAGGCTTCGTGGATCATGGTGCGGGCCTCTTCGCGGCAGCGCTCAATCACGCCGGAACGTTCCACCAGGCGGCAAGCCTCGGCCTGCATATCAGGCGTGAAGGTGGCCGGATCTGCGGAAAGAATCGCCCAGAGCCGGTCGCGCTCCGCGGCGGGCAGGGCCTTCAGCGCGCGCAGCACGACATAGGTCAACCTACGCTCGCGGATATCCTCGCCGGTCTCCTTGCCCCATTTCTCGCCGCCGGTGAAGTTGTTGGTGTCGTCGACGATCTGGTAGGCGATGCCGGCCGTCTCGGCGTAGCGCATGCAGATTTCGGTCGTGCGCTCGTCGGCCGAAGCGATCATGCACAGAACGCCGGTCAGGGAGCGGATCGGTGCGGCGGTCTTCAGCGCATAGGTCTGGAGTGAGACCTCCAGACGGCCGTCGAGGTCGTCGAGGATGGCGGCATCGCCAATCCAGCGCTCGGCGTCGAGGTCCTGCGCCTGGCCGACATGCGCGCGGACGAAGAGGTCGAAGGAGATCCGGTAGATCGCCTCGCGCTGTGCGATGTCGAGGTGCGGATTGCGGGCCACCGTGAGCAGCGGCAGGAAATAGAGGGCGTTGCCGGCGTTGATCGTCGCCGCCTCTCCGAAGATCGTATGGACCGCCGGTCCGCCGCGGCGCAGCGCCGAACGGTCCTCGATGTCGTCGATCATCAGCGAGCCGGCATGGAGCAGCTCGGGGATGACGGTGACGAGTTCCTCGTAGGGCTCGACCGGACTGCCGAGCGCGCTGAGCATGAGGATGCCGAACACCGAACGCCAGTGCTTGCCGCCACGCTCGAGCAGCGTCCAGGCCGGCGCGCTGACCAGCTGCGTCAGTGCGTCGGCGTCGTAGCGCCCGCGCGGGGCACCCGCTGCCGCGCGAAGCCATGCGTCGTCGAGCCGGCGCGGCAGGAAGCCGGCAATGAGGGCGTCGATACGATCGATCCACTCGTCGCGGAAACGGTCGAAGTCGGTGGGGAAGGCATAGCCGTAGAGTTCGAGGTGGGCGCGGCCCGACGCGGGATGGCCACGGACGGTTCCGCCGATCGTTCCGGCGCCCTCCCATACCGCCGTCGGGATTCCATAGATCGGGATTTCGCAATTGTCCTGGACGGGGTCGAAGACGATATCGGCGTCGAGTTCGGGAATGACGATGCGCCAGGAGACGGGAAAGCTCGCGTGGGTGCGGTCGCTGCGCCAGCGGCGCAGTTCGCCGCCGCCGACCGTCTCGATCAGGCGGGGCTCGGCGCCCTTCTCGAACCAGACGGCGCCAGCCTTGCCGATCTCGCGCGTCGTCATGTCGATCGCCACCGAGACGAGCAGGTCGTTACCGTCGTCGAGGTTGATCGCCAGCCAGGCCCAGCCGAGCATGTGGCCATTCTCTTCGTGCGGCTCGAACCAGCCGTGGCCGCCCCACTGATGATCGAACCAGACGCGACCGCTGACCGGCTCGCCGCCGACGTCGCCGGCAAGCTCGACCCGTGGGCAGCTGGCGTACTCCATGAGGCCGACGCTGCCTTCCGCGCCGATGCGGGAATCGCGGAACCACTTCGTCGTCGGGCGGAGTTCGAAGCGGCAGCGGCGGCCGTCGCCGGGAAGGTCGAAGGCGACATCGATCCGGTCGCGGCCGGCCTGGCGCAGGGAAAAATGGTCGAAACGGTGGTCGAGTGACGTCGGCGAGGCCTCGACGCCCGCCGATGAAACGACGACGGGCGCGGCCGGACCGCAGCTCAGGACCTCGTCGACATAGGCCTCGGCCATGGCACGCGGCACGCCGCCCTTGAGGAGGTCGGCGAGCGCCTCGCGGCCGAAGGCTTCGGCCATTTCCTCCGTGGCCAGGCTGGTGACGTGCTGAGTGCCGGCGGTGGGATCGGTCAACGAAATCAGCAGGAACCAGCCGTCTTTCCGCGCGCCGCTTCGTGCCCGGCGGCGGAAGAGGAGCAGCACGAGGTTGCGCCGGCCGGTCGAGGCGCCCTCGAGGCTCCCTTGGCAGTACCACCATTCGGTATCGGCCTCGCCGTGCGGCGAAAGGTCGAGGCGCGCGTCGGAAAACGTGGCCGCAGGCGGCAGGGTGAGGTTCATCGCTGGCCCCCGGCCGGCTTCTGCGACGCTTGCGACCGCCGGTAGAACAGCCGCGGCATCAACGTCCGCGCCAGTAGTTGGGGTATCGTGGGCGACCTGCGAGGCGGCATGATGCCCATGACCATCTCGTTCAAATCGTAGCAGAAGTCGGGATTGTCCGAGTACCGGCGTATGAGATAGCCAAGGACGGCCTTGTTGGAGACGACGCGGATGAGCAGGCGAGCGTTGCGGTAGGCCGACGCCATCTGCCGGGTGAATTCACGCTCGTAGGCAGCAAGAGCGACGCGGACGTCGCCGCGGCCGGAGAGCGCCGGCGCGAGATGGTTGCCGAGCAGATGACCGGCATACATGGCGTAGAATATGCCTTCGCCGAGGGCGGGGTTGATCATCGAGCCGGCGTCGCCGACGAGGGCTGCGGGGCGGTCGGCGAAGGAAAGCGGCGGCCGCTGCGAGCCGAGCGGCAGGATCGCCGTCTCGATCTCGGACGGTGCACTGCGCACCTGCTCGCCAAGATGTGCGCAGTAGCGGGACAGAAGGTCCTCGAACCGGGCGCCGTCTGCCTTGTAGGCGTTGACGGCCACGCCGAGGCCGACGTTGGCCTTGCCGTGGCCGTCGGAAAAGATCCACGCGTAGCCGGGGAAGGGCATGCCGTCGATGAAGTCGAACTGCTGGTAGCCGCGCGGCTCTTGGCGCACGTCGACATAGGCGCGGACGGCGATCGCGGTGTGGCGGTCGCCGTTGAAGGGTTGCGCGAGGACGCGGCGCACGCGCGAGCGCGCGCCGTCGGCGCCGACCAGCACATCGGAAGTGATCTGCCGGCGCGCCCCCGTTGCCGTCTGCTCGAGGTCGAGCCGCCAGTGCGTGCCCGTCCATTCGGCGTTTTCGAGGCCCCAGCCGGTCAGGTCGGCGGCCCCGCGCGAAAACGCCTTCTTCGCCAGCCGGTCGTCGAACTCGCGGCGGCGGATGAAGTAGCCGAGCGGCGAGGGTCGATCGACGTCGTCGGTGTCGATGGCGACGCGGGCGCGGTCGTGGAAGTCGATGCGGATGCGCTTCAGGCGGTCATGGCCGTCGAGCACCTCGGAGAGGCCGAGCCGGTCGAGCACCTCTATGACGCCGCCGCCGAGGCCATCGCCGCAGCACTTGTCGCGAGGGAAGGTCTCGCGGTCGACGAGGACGATGCCGTCGGCTCCGCCGAGGAGCAGGGAATGCGCCGCGCACGATCCGGCCGGTCCTGCCCCGACGATTGCCGCCCGGTAATGTGCTGCCAATTCGACCTACCCAAAATGAGTTCCCCGTGATGCTTAAGCACGGGGAAATTGGCGGGTAAAGGCCGGAAACCGCGACGAAGAGCCTCGCCGCGCGATGCCGTCCGGCGCCGGGCCGGGATTACCAGCCGAACTGCCTGGAGAGCGAGACCTTGAACGTGCGCCCCTTGGCGGAGTCGTTCATCAGGAACTCCTTGTATTGCCGGTCGAAGACGTTCTCGACGCCGAGATGGGCCTCCCAGCCGGCGAAATCGCCTTCCTTGGGCGTCCAGCTCAAGAACACGTCGTGGACGTCGAAGGCGCGGGCGTGGCGGGTCGAGGTGCCGAGCGGCACGTCCGACCGGCGCGCCGGGTCCTGCGGCTCGGCGACGATGCGCGCCTTCCAGCCGAAGCGCAAATCGTGCTGCGGCAGCTGGCCGCCGAGCGTCAGCGACAGCTCGTGCGGGGCGATGGTCTGCAGGTAGGCGCCGCTCGTCTTGTCCTTGCCCATCAGCCAGGTGTAGGCGGCGTTGGCGAAAACGTAGTCCGCCTCGTAGGCGGCTTCCACCTCGACGCCGTAGAGTTCGGCGCGGTTGATGTTGACGAAGCCCGGCCGGTTGTTGAAGCCCGGCGAGAAGGGCGAGGCCAGCGCGATCAGATCGGTGACGTCGTTGTAGAAGCCGGTGACCTTCACCTGGCCGGCGTCGCCCGCCTGGAAGAGATCGTTGCCGGAGAGCGCGAAGCCCGCCTCGAAGTTGTTCGACTTCTCCTTGCGCAGCCCGAGGCTGGGCAGGAAGGTCGCCGACGAACTCGAGGTCGAGAAGACCTCGTCGATGGTCGGGAAGCGCTCGGTATGGGCGATCGAGCCGAACACGGCCAGCGTGTCGTTCAGCTTGTAGTGCGCGGCGATCTTGGGCGAGATCGCGGTGTCGTCGGACGCCGCCGCCGTCAACCCGGTGCCGGGATCGATGACGCCGTCGTCGGGCGTCAGCCTGTGCCAGTCGAAACGAATGCCGGGAATCAGCGTCAGCCGGCCGTCCCAGACGAACTCGTTCTGCACGAACAGGCCCGACTTCAGGTCCGTTCCCTCGGGGTGGAAGGTGACGGGGAAGGGCGTGCCGCTGTTCAGATAGGCGTCGGCAATGCGCGCCTGGAACGACGACTGCGAGCCGACGGTGAGGAAATTCTCCCAGTCGTCGCCGCGCCACTCCATCGTGTTCTGCGCGTTGAACTGCCAGGTGTCGTAGGCGTAGTCGGAATCGCAGACCACGGCGAACGAGCCGGGGCTGCACATCGCGCGCAGGTCGGCGTCGCGCTGCTCGTTGGAGGTCCGCGACCAGTACAGCGCCACCTTGAGGTCGAGCATGTCGTTGTCGGAGAACGGGTTCTCGTAGGCGGCGATGGCCGTCCTGTCGACGACGTGGCGGTCGATGAGGCCGAAGAAGGTGGCCGTCGAGGTCTGCGACAGCTCCTGGTCCTCGAGGTCGGAGTCCCAGTGCTGGTAGGCGAGGCGCAGCGTACCCTCGTCGCCGACCTTGAACGTGCCCTTGGCGAGGCCCGACCAGGTCTCGAAGTTGCTGCCGACCACTTCCGTGTCGTTGCCGGTGAGATAGGTGTCGGCGAGGCGGTAGTTGTCGGTGAGCAGGAAGTCGGCGTCGCCGAAGCGCTGCGCCAGGACGAACGAGGTCATCCAGTCGTCGCGGTTCGAGTTGTAGCCGCCCTTGAGGCGCAGCGCGCCGGTCTGGCCGTCGGCAATGAAGTCCGACGCGTCCTTAATCTCGAAGTTGACCACGCCGCCGAGCGCGCCTGAACCGTAGAGGGTCGACGAGGCGGGGCCGCGCAGTACCTCGACGCGCTTGTAGAGCTCGGGATCGGAGAAGAACGAGCCCATGCGGTACTGCTCGTAGAATTTCTGCGCACCGTCGACGTTGATGACGATGCGGCCGCCGTCGCCGGCGTTCTCCGGCGCGCCGATGCCGCGGATGTTGATGCTCTGACCGAGCATGCGGTCGGAGCCTGTGACGTTGACGCCGGGGATGTCGCGGATCACGTCACCGATGGTCGCGGGCTGCTTCTCGTCGATCTCGCGCTGCTCGACGACGGTGACCGACTGGGGCGTGTCAATCGCCACCTTCTCGACGCCGGCGCCGACGACGATCTTCTGCAGGAGCGTGACGCGGCCGGCCTTCTCGGCCTCGTTGGTCGTCCCTTCACCTTCGGTTTCCTGCGCCCTCAACGTGCCCGCCGTCGCCACCAACGCCAATGCCGCCCCGCCGAGCAGAACGGCCATTATGTTGCCTACCAGCCCCATCACCCACTCCTGGAATGCCCATGCTGGCTGGCGCGGCGGCTCGCTTGCACGATCGAAAGTTCGTCCGGACGCAAATAACTTGACTCAGCTACTCCGGTATTGCACTCACTAGTAAAGCTGATAATTAGAGTCAACTATCAAATCACGGGCCGCACGAAGCGGCCGCGAAGAGGGAGACTGGCCGTGGAAGACCGCAGCCGAACGGACCTGCGCAGCAATGCGTCACCCCCTTGCCGACCGCGCGAAGCGTTCGCCGGCGACCGCGATTTCGTCCGCACCGTGACCAGCGAGGCGCTGTTCGGCGGCCATCGCGAGATCGGCATCGACCACCGCGGTGCCCTCTACCGGCTGAAGATCACCCGTCAGGGCAAGCTCATTCTCAACAAGTGAAGGTTCGCGACATGATTTCTGAAAAGAGGCCCGACCCGCAGGCGATCCGCCGCGCCCGCGACGAAAACCCGAAGATGCGCGAGCGCGACCTCGCCGCGCAGCTCGGCATCTCCGAGGCCGAGTTCGTCGCCGCCTGGTGCGGCGAGGGGACCGTGCGCATCGAACCGCGCGTCAACGACGTGCTGACCGGACTGGAGGCGGTTGGCGAAGTGATGGCGTTGACCCGCAACGAGGACGCCGTGCACGAGAAGATCGGCGTCTACGACAAGGTCGTCACCGGCAACCACAACGCCATGGCGCTCGGCGACGAGATCGACCTGCGCATCTTCCCGAAGGCATGGGCGCACGGTTTTGCCGTGGAGAAGCGCGACGGCGACGCCATCCGCCGCAGCCTGCAGTTCTTCGACGTGCGCGGCGAAGCGGTGCACAAGGTGCACCTTCGCCCCGCCTCGAATCTCTACGCCTACCAGCAACTGGTCGATACGCTCGTCGCCGCCGACCAGTCGCCGGTGGTCGCGGTCGAGGCGGCGGCGGAGGAGAGGCCGGCAAACGGCGACGCCGGCGGCGCCGACCAGCTGCGCGACCGCTGGAGCGCAATGACCGACGTGCACCAGTTTTTCGGCATTTTGCGCTCGCTGAACCTGACCCGCCACCATGCGGTGCGCATGGTCGGCCAGGACTACGCCTGGCTTCTCGACGGCGATGCGCTGACCGCCATGTTCCACCACTCTGCGGCGGAGCGCCTGCCGATCATGTGTTTCGTGGGAAACCGCGGCTGCATCCAGATCCACAAGGGGCCGATCGCAAACATCAAGCCGATGGGGCCGTGGATCAACGTGCTCGACGAGACCTTCCACCTGCATCTCAGGCTCGACCGGGTTCGGGAGGTGTGGGCCGTACGCAAGCCGACCGCGGAGGGCCACGTTACCTCGCTCGAAGCCTACGGCGCCGACGGCGAAATGATCATCCAGTTCTTCGGGGTCAGGAAGGAAGGCGAGGACGAGCGCGGCGACTGGCGTTTCCTGGCGGAGAACCTTCCCCGCGTCGTCCAGCCGTCGGCGGCGTGAGGAAGAAAGCCATGGCATTCCTCACACGCGCCCGCGCCACGATGGCCGCGACGCTGCTCCTGGCCGCGCACGTCGCGGCCGCCTCAGAGACGGTCGGCACGCTGCCCGATTCCTCGAAGCTCGTCGCCATTGGCGGATCGATCACCGAGATCGTCTACGCTCTCGGCGAAGAAAGGCGTCTGATTGCGCGCGACACGACGAGCGTATACCCGCCGGCGGCGCTGGCGCTGCCCGACGTCGGCTATATGCGCCAGCTGTCGCCAGAGGGCGTGCTGTCGGTCGGCCCGAGCGCAGTGATCGCGCTCGAGGGCAGCGGCCCGCGCGAGGCGATCGACGTGCTGAAGAAAGCGAGCGTCCCTTTCCTCGAGGTCCCTGAGACGTTCGACCGCGACGGCATCGTGGTGAAGATCCGCGCGGTCGGCGAGGCGTTGGGCGTGAACGACAAGGCAAAGACGCTCGCTGCGTCCGTCGCTACCGACCTCGACGCGGCCGAGAAGACGACTGCGTCGATCGGCGAACGCAAGCGGGTCATGTTCCTGCTCAGCGCCCAGGGCGGCAAGCTGCTCGCCTCGGGGAGCGGCACGGCGGCCGACGGGGTGATCAGGCTCGCCGGGGCGGTCAACGCGGTCGAGGGCTACGAGGGCTACAAGCCGATCACGGACGAGGCGGTGATCACCGCGGCGCCCGACGTCATCCTGATGATGGACCGCAGCGGCGACCCGGATCCGTCGGCCGACATCTTCGCCAATCCAGCGATCGCCTCGACACCCGCCGGCCAGGCGAAGCGGCTGGTGCGCATGGACGCCGCCTACCTGCTCGGCTTCGGCCCGCGCACGGCGGCGGCGGTGCGCGATCTCGTGGCGCAACTCTACGGCGACCGAGTCGCCAAGTGAGCGGCGCGGCGAACGACCGCGTCGCCGTGTCCGGACCGGCGGAGCCGCTGGAAGGCGACCGTACCGCGCGCGCCCGCACCGTCATCCTCCTGCTCGCCGCCGCTCTCGGCGTGACGATCCTGCTCAGCCTGGCGTCGGGGGCATCAGACGCGTCGGCGCTCGCGGTGATCGGCGGCTGGATCTCTGGCGGGGCCGGTGACGCGGTGCTCTCGGCACGGGACACGATCATCGTCCAGGATATCCGCATGCCGCGCGTGGCGCTCGGATGCCTGATCGGCGCGGCGCTCGCCGTTTCGGGTGCGGTCATGCAAGGCCTGTTCCGCAATCCGCTGGCCGATCCGGGCCTCGTCGGCGTCTCGGGCGGCGCCGCACTTGGTGCGGTGTCGATGATCGTGCTGGGCACAACCGCGTTCCGGCCGGCGACCGCGCTGCTCGGCATCTACGCCCTGCCGCTCGCGGCGTTCCTGGGAGGCCTCGCCGTGACGCTCCTACTCTACCGCGTCTCGACCAGGCGCGGGCAGACCTCGGTCGCCACCATGCTGCTCGCCGGCATTGCGCTCGCCGCGCTGGCCGGCGCGCTGACCGGCGTCCTCGTCTTCATGGCCGACGACCGCCAGCTGCGCGACCTGACCTTCTGGAACCTCGGCTCGCTCGCCGGCGCCACCTGGACGAAGGCGATGGCGGTGGCGCCGGTGATCGCGGCAGCACTCGCCACCGCGCCATTCCTCGCGCGCGGCCTCAACGCGCTGGCGCTGGGCGAGGCGACGGCCAGCCATCTCGGCATCCCGGTGCAGCGTTGCAAGCACGTCGCCATCGTCGCGGTGGCGGCGGCGACCGGCGTCTCGGTGGCGGTCAGCGGCGGCATCGGCTTCGTCGGCATCGTCGTGCCGCACCTGCTGCGCCTGATCATCGGCCCGGACAACCGCTACCTGCTGCCGGCGTCGGCACTGCTTGGCGGCACGCTGCTCATCCTTGCCGATTCGGTGAGCCGCACCATCGTGGCGCCCGCCGAACTGCCGATCGGCATCGTCACGGCGGTGGCCGGCGCGCCGTTCTTCCTGTGGATCCTGCTGCGCAAGCGCGGCGTCGTCGACCTATGAACGGCGGCGCCGAACGAAGGGAGGCCCGGACATGATCGAATCCCGGGAGTTATCGGTCGTCATCGGACGGAAGCAGATCATCTCCGGCGTCGCCTTTGAGGCGCGACCGCGCGAGATAACCGCGATCGTCGGCCCCAACGGGTCCGGCAAGACGACGCTGATGCGAGCGATCTCGGGCGACCTGCCCTATGGCGGCTCGGTCACGATCAACGGCGCCGAGGTGTCGGGGCTGAAGCCGTGGCAGGCGGCGGCGATGCGCGCCGTGCTGCCACAGGCGACCGCGCTGTCCTTTCCGTTCACGGTGCGCGAGATCGTCAGGCTCGGCCTTGCCGGCGGGCGCTCCGGTGTCCTGCCCGGCGAGGACGCACGGCTACCCGACCGGGCACTTGCCCGCGTCGATCTCGATGGCTTCGCCGGGCGTTTCTATCAGGAGCTCTCCGGGGGAGAGCAGCAGCGCGTGCAGCTCGCCCGCGTGCTGTGCCAGGTCTGGACGCCGATGCTGGAGGGCAGGCCGCGCTTCCTGCTGCTGGACGAGCCCGTGTCCAGCCTGGACATCCGCCACCAGCTGATCATCATGGACATCGCGCGCGACTTCGCCCGCAGAGGCGGGGGCGTCGTCGCCATCCTGCACGACCTCAACCTGACGGCGATGTATGCCGACAGCGTCCACGTGGTGCATCGCGGCAGGCTCGCCGCGTCGGGAACGCCGGCTGCGGTGCTGACCGACGAGATCATCGAAAAAGTGTTCGAGTGCCGGCTGAAGGTCGGTGCGCCGCCGGCCGACGGGACGCCCTACGTGCTGCCGCACTCAGCGATCGCCTAGGAGAGGGTGGGAAAACAGCGAGCGGCGCGGCGGTCAGCCGGCCAGCGCCGGCCGGTCGATCAGATCGATGCCGAGCAACCCCCGCACGTCTGGCCGGTTCCTGACGAGATCGGCGATCGTGTGCTTCTGCAACACCGCGAAGAACGCGCCGAGCGCTTCGCGCAGCGCCGAATTGAGCCCGCAGCTGTCGATCAGCGGGCATTCCGTCGCCTCTTCGCCGAAACACTCCGCCATGGCGAAGCTCTCCTCGGTGACGCGCACGACGTCGAACAGCGTAATCTCGTCGGCGGGCCGGCCGAGGCGAACGCCGCCGTTGCGGCCGCGCACCGTCTCGACAAGATGGTTTTCGACCAGCGGCTGGAGGATCTTGAAGAGGAACAGTTCCGACACCGAATAGGCGGCGGCGATCTCCGGGATGCGGCTGAGCCGGCCCTTGTTGACCGCACAGTACATCAGGATCCGGATCGCATAGTTGGTCTGGCGTGTCAGCCGCATGACGATTCTCGTTGGGTACTGGTATCTTCCCTGGTCACATCGCCTACACCTTAGAAGGATTCCAGACAACACGCCAATGAATATATGAGTATGAAAATCAAGATACGAAACGGGGTTCAAGGCGCCGCATTGCCAGAACGCCGGCCGGCGCCGCTGCAAGTCTCCGCCTCCCTCCACATCGGGCCTAGAATATAATAGGAAAAACATCAGCTTGGCCGAAACTGGCGAATCGTCGCAGTCGGGGAAGCCAGACGAGACATCGAGCGACAATCGTCACGGGCTGCCGCAGGGTCAGGCTTGAATTCCATGTTGCAATGCACAATATAGCCGCCTGTCGGGAGACAGCGACTCGGGAGGAACTCGAGGAGCGCGACATGCGAAGGGTATTGCACCACGCCTTCCCCGCGACGGGGACCATCAGGCAGCTCAGACCGTCCGACCACGGCAGATTCCAGGATCACTTGCTGCGCCTCGACGCGGAGAGCCGGCGTGACCGCTTCAACGGCCTGACCGACGATGTCTTCGTCAGGGTCTACGCCGACCGCTGCTTCCATGACGGGACGACGGTGGTCGGCTTCGTCGACGAGGAATGCCATGTGCGCGGCGCCGCCGAGATTCACGAGCGGCCCGAGGAGCACGATCCGACCGCCGAGATCGCCTTCAGCGTCGAAAGGCACCTTCAGCACCGGGGCCTCGGCGGATTCCTCTTCGAGCGCCTCATCGGTCACGCCTATGCGCTGGGCTACGAGAAACTGCTCGTCACCACGCACCCGCAGAACCAGGCAATGAAGGCGCTGGCGCGCCGCTTCAATGCGCGCCTGTCGTTCGACTGCGGCGAAACCGTCGGCGTCATCGACCTGAGGCCGGAGACCGCCGCGTTCAAGCCGTTCTGGGCTCATCACGGCGTCCAGCTGCACGGCGCCCACGAATAGAACCTTTCGTCGCGCCCGCTTGAAAGGCGCGGGGCTTGCCCGCACATGCTGGGAACGGTCTTGCGGCAGGCTGGTATTGCCCGTCGCGAGCCAGGCAAAACGGCGGGAGCATCGTCCCATGAACGCAATCGCAGCGACTGCGGGCCCCGATCCGGTGGCCGAGGCGAAGCTCGCGGCGCTCCGCCGGACCAAGGCGCTCGCGACCGGAGCGCTGGTGCTCTGCGTCGCCGTCTTCCTCGCCGCGCGGTCTCTGGAAGGCCGCTATCCGCTGCTCGGCTTCGTCGCCGCCTTTGCCGAGGCGGCGACCATCGGCGGGCTCGCCGACTGGTATGCCGTCGTCGCCCTATTCAAGCGGCCGCTCGGCCTGCCCATCCCGCATACCGCAATCATTCCCGAGAACCAGGAGCGGATTGCCGACAATCTCGGCCGCTTCATCGAAACGAACTTCCTTGCTGCCGAGCCGGTGCGCGAAAAGTTGAAGGAGGTGGACTACGCCGCGCTCGTCTCCGACTGGCTGTCGGACCGAGAGCGGGCGGGGCGGCTTTCGCGATTCGTCGCCCGCCTGCTGCCGCAGATGCTGACGGCGGTGGAGGGATCCGGCCTGCGTGACTTCGTCACCCAGCGCATCACGGCGGAAGTGGAGAAGGTGCCGGTGGCGCCGCTCGCCGCCGAATTGCTCGCCTCGGTGACCGCCGACCGCAAGCACCAGCGCCTGTTCGACGAACTCCTGGGCGTGCTCGGACGCTTCCTCTCGGACGAGGCCGCCCTTGCCGCGTTGCGCGACAAGATCCGCGCCGAGCTGCCGACGCTGTTCAATATGTTCCGCGCCGACGCCTTTCTGGTGAAGCGCATCGTCGCTTCCGCGGCGGCGCTGCTGGAGGAAGCGAAGGCCGATCCGGACCATGCGCTGCGCGCCGAGTTCGACCGCTTCGTCCTGGGTTTCGTCGAGCAGTTGCGCACGTCGCCCGATTTTGCCGCGCGCGCCGAAAAGCTGAAGCACGACCTGCTGGCGCGGCCCGAACTCGCCAACCTTGCCGCCGGCATGTGGAAGAGCCTGCGCACCTTCGTCGAAGAGGACATCGCCTCGCCGCATTCGCGCTCGCGAGAGCACCTGACCGGCATGTTCGTCGCCGTCGGCCGGCACCTCGCCGAGGACGAGCGCATCCGCGCCGACATGAATCGCGGCGTGGTTGTGGCGCTCGCTTCCTTCGTCGAGACGCAGAAGAAGGGCGTATCGACCTTCATCGCCGACCAGGTGAAGCGCTGGGACGTCCTGCAGATGACCCGGCTGATCGAGCTGAACGTCGGCCGCGACCTGCAGTTCATCCGCTTCAATGGCATGCTGATCGGCGGCGCGGTCGGCCTTCTCCTGCACGTGGCGGAGCGTGTTCTACTGTCGAATTGACGGTTGCCGGCATTGCTTTATCCTCCACCGGAACGACGGGCGAAAGCCTGCAACGGGAGGAGCATATGGCGAAGAAACCGGAATCCAATCCCTTCACGGAAATGTTCGAGAAGTTCGGGCAGGACCTGAAGCTGCCCAACGTCGACGTACAGAAGATGCTGGACAGCCAGCGCAAGAACCTCGAGGCGCTGCAGAAGTCGGCCGCGGCGTCCGCAGCGGGCGCGTCCGCCCTGATCGAGCGCCAGAAGGCGAACATCGAGCAGGCGCTGGCCGAGGTGGCGAGGGTTGCGGAGAGCTACCGCACCGGCGGTTCGCCGCAGGAATTCATGGCCAAGCAGACGGATCTGGCGCGTAAGTCCTTCGACTCCGCTCTGAAGAACGTCGAGGAAGCCGCTGAAATCGTTCGCAAGGCGGGGGACGAAGCGATCGAGGTACTGCGCAAGCGCATCCGCGAATCGGCCGAGGAGATCCGGCAGAGCTTCGACAAGGACAAGTAGGCCGCGCGGGCGCGAAACTAGCGGAGGCGGCGTGGCCGAGGGATCCGAGACCGAGGGCATGGCGCCGGGCCGGCGCCGCCAGATGGAGGTCTATGTCACAGGCGCGGGGGGCGCACGACCGGCGGTGCCGGTCAAGCCCGCCGCACTCGAGGCGCGCGCGGCGCGGGCGCTGAGCGCCGAGGCGGCTGCCTATATCATCGGCGGGGCCGGCTCGGAACTCACCATGCAGGCCAACCGCGCCGCCTTCGACAAGCGGCGGCTGTTGCCCCGCGTATTGCGCGACGTGGCGAAGCGCGACCTCTCGGTGACGCTTTTCGGCCGCACGCACCCGGCGCCGATCCTCCTTGCGCCGATCGGCGTGCTGGAACTGGCGCGGCGCGACGGCGACCTCGCCGTGGCCCGGGCGGCGGCGGCGGAGAACGTCGCCACCATCTTCTCCAACCAGGCCTCCGTGCCGCTGGAAACCTGCGCGGCGGCGATGGGGAAGGGGCCACGCTGGTTCCAGCTCTATTGGTCGAGCGACGACGACTACATGCGCTCGGTGGTCGGCCGGGCCGAGAAGGCCGGCTGCGAGGCGCTGGTACTGACGCTGGACACGACGCTGCTCGGCTGGCGGCCGCGCGACCTCGATCTCGCCTACCTGCCCTTCCTGCGCGGCCTCGGCCTCGGCCAGTATCTCAGCGATCCCGTATTCCGCGCCAAGATCCCGGCCTCGCCGCCAGACACCGGCATCCGCCCGCGCGGGCTTTCTCTGGCGTCGACGGCGCTGAGCCTGATGCGCAAGGGCCGCGAGTTCGGCCTTTCGATCGGGCAGATGCGTGCTGCCGTCGCCCACTTCACCGCCACCTATTCGCGGCCGGATCTCAACTGGTCGGACGTCGAGCGGCTGCGCGGCATGACGCGCCTGCCGATCGTGCTGAAAGGCATCCGCCATGCAGAGGACGCGCGGCTCGCGCGCCAGCACGGCGCCAACGCCGTCATCGTGTCGAACCACGGCGGCCGCCAGGTCGACGGCGAGCCGGGCACGCTCGACCTGCTCGAGGGTGTCGTCGGGGCTTCGGGCGATATGCCCGTCCTGCTCGATTCGGGAATCCGCTCGGGCGCCGACGTCGCCAAGGCGCTGGCGCTCGGCGCGCGCGCCGTGCTGCTCGGCCGGCCCTACGTCTACGGCCTGGCGATTGCCGGGGAGACCGGCGTGCGCGAGGTGATCCGCAATGTTGTGGCCGAGTTCGACCTGACGCTGGCGCTGTGCGGGCTGACGCGGGCGGCCGATCTCGACAGTTCCTCCCTCGCCGAATAGGGCGGTTCCGCCCTCCGGCAAAACCGGCTACACCGGCGGCGGCCGTCCGCCGGGACGACGGCGCGACCGCCGGGAGCAAGGCGCCTTGGGAAAGAACCGCTTCACCTTCACCAACCTGCCCGGCATGGCCGGCGAGGAACTCGGCGTGTCGTCGTGGGTGACCGTCGACCAGGATCTCATCGACCGTTTCGCCGAGACTACGGGCGACCGCCAGTGGATCCATGTCGACGTCGAGCGCGCCCGCCGCGAAACGCCGTTCGGTTCGACCATCGCCCACGGTTACCTGACGCTGTCACTGGTCGCGGTGATGAGCTACGAGATCGGCGCCGCACCCGAGGGCGCGGCGATGTCGGTCAACTACGGCCTCGACAAGCTGCGTTTCCTGTCGCCGGTGAAGGCCGGTTCGCGGGTCAGGTTGCGCAGCCGGCTCGTCTCCTTCGAGGAGAAGAGCCCCGGCCAGTTCCTGATGCGCTCGGCGATTACCGTCGAGATCGAAGGCGAGGAGCGTCCCGCGCTCGCAGCCGAGGCGCTGGTGCTGTTCGTCCGCTAACGAAGCCGACGCATCAATTTATGACGCAGATCAAAGCAGCGGCGGCAGCTTTGCGGCAATTAGCGCGCATGTGGAAGACCATCGCCAGCGCACCAGCGGATAAAGACCTCGAACTCGCCGTCATCGACGAGGACGGCTGCCATGCGCTCGTGTTCCCGTGCCGCCGCCGTGACGACGTCTGGGTCGATCCGCGCGACGGACGGCCCGTGCAGGTCAGGCCTTCGCACTGGCGCGAATGGACGGCGACCACACGGGCGAACGGCCACTAACGGGCCGCGCCGAAACGGGGCGAATATCGACGCGCTGCCGGCGACTTGCGCGAACCGCGCGAATTCCCCATCTTAGGGACGAATCATTCCGCGGGCCTTTAACCCGCGCAGAGTGGAGAACGACATGGGACGCTTCGCCGTCATCAGCCTTACCGAGCGCGCCGCCGCCCGTGTCCGCGAGATCGTGGACACGCGGGAGAACGCGCGGGGCATCCGCCTCGGCATCAAGAAGGGCGGCTGCGCGGGCATGGAATACACGATCGACCTCGTCACCGAGCCGAAGCCCGGCGACGACCATGTCGAGCGCGAAGGCGCAAACGTCTATGTTGCGCCGGAGGCCGCGCTCTTCCTGCTCGGCACCGAGATGGACTTCGAGGTGACGACGCTCAGGACCGGCTTCACCTTCCGCAATCCCAATCAGTCTTCGGCCTGCGGCTGCGGCGAATCCGTCGAGCTGAAGCCGGCCGACCTCAAGGCGCTCGCCGAGGCGCGGGCGCAGAGCGCCGCCTGACGCTTCCCGGCGCAACTTTCGCCGGTCGAGCCTCCTATCAGACCAGAGGCGGAAGGCGCCGCTTCACGGGCTGCCCCTTGACCACCGACGTGCTTGTCTCGGCCTGCTCGGCAACCCGGTCCAGAATCTGATCCAGTTGTTCCATGGACCGCAAATGCAGGCGTGCGACGAAGCAGTCGTCGCCGGTGACCTTGTCGCACTCGACCAGTTCCGGGATCTCCCGCAGCAGCTTCTCCACGATGTGCAGCTTTCCCGGCAGCGGGCGGATGCGCACGATTGCCTGGAACACGTAGCCGAGCGCGCGCGGATCGATGTCGATGGTGAAGGAGCGGATCACGCCGCGCTCCTCCAGGCGCCGCAAGCGTTCCGACACGCTGGGCGATGAGAGCTGCACCTGCTGCGCCAGGTCCTTGAGAAGGATCCTGGCGTCCTCGGCCAGAATCTCCAGGATGCGCCGGTCGATTTCGTCGAGCATTCTTTGTCCTTAGGTAAATCGGGCATAACACCTACCAAAATTCGGCAGTATGGCCAACCTGCCTTTTCCCGGCGATAGAAAAGCGATGAGCTGCCTGCGATCCTCTGCGCTTCACGAGGATCCCGCCATGCTCCCCAATTCGACCTTTCGCGGCTCGGCCGAAATGACTACCGCGATGCTGATTTCCGGCACCATCGGCTGGTTCGTCGTGGTGTCCGGGCTGCCGGTGGCAGACGTGGTATTCTGGAGATGCGTCTTCGGCGCAGCCACGCTGCTCGTCATCTGCGCCGCCATGGGTGTCCTCCGGCCCGGCATTGCATCCGCCCGCGTGCTCCTGATCGCCGCGATCGGGGGCGTTGCCATCGTCGCCAACTGGCTGCTGCTCTTTGCCTCCTATTCGCGCGCCTCGATCTCGATCGCCACCGTCTTCTACAACACGCAGCCGTTCATGCTGCTGGCCTTCGGCGCACTGTTCTTCGGCGAGCGTATCACCTTGCGCAAGCTCGCCTGGCTAGGCCTTGCCTTCGCCGGCATGCTGTTGATCGTACTCGTCAAGCCGAATGCCTCCTATGCCGGGTCAGAGTACCTCGCAGGCATATTTCTCGCGCTCGGTGCCGCTTTTCTCTATGCCGTGGCGGCCGTCGCGGCCAAGAAGCTCGCGGGCACCCCGCCGCATCTGATCGCCCTTGTCCAGGTGACCATCGGGATCGCCATGCTCTTGCCGCTGGCCAACCTTTCCAGCCCGCCTTCGGGGGGCTTTCAGTGGTCGATGGTCGCGGTTGTCGGCGTCGTGCACACCGGATTGATGTATGTGCTGCTCTACGGCGCGATCCAGAAACTGCCGACCAGTCTGACCGCCGCGCTGTCCTACATTTACCCGGTCGCAGCGGTTGCCGTCGACTTCATTGCCTTCGGCCATCGGCTCCAGGCGCTGCAGTTGCTCGGGTCGCTTGCCGTCCTGCTGGCTGCGGCCGGCATGACGCTGGGCTGGACGATCCGGCCGCCGGCGCGCATTGCGGTGTCGTTCGCGCGGCCCGGCGGGTCCCGGGAGTAGAGCACTACTCCACCCACAATCCGCGTTTCCTGTGCCAGCCCTCGATCGATTCCTCCGGGTAGAGATCGAAGGCTGCATCGTTCCCGCGGATGTCCGGCTCGACCCAGGAGGCTTTGTATTTCAGCATGAGATGGACGCGGGAGGGAGCCTTCGGCAACTCGCTGTCGATCGCGCTGGCGAATGGGTGGACAAGCTCCGGCCAGGTCGGGTCGTAGAGCCATAGCGCGCTGCCGCATGCCGTGCAGAAGCGGCGTTCGCCGGTGGAAACCTCGCAGGTTTCGTGCTCGTCGTCCTCGATCGCCGCGCGGTAGAGGCCGAGGCGGTTTTCGCCGGAAACCTCCAGCGTCCGCGCGTCAGCCGCCAGATTGATGGCGAAGCCGCCGCCACCCTGCTGCTTGCGGCAGATCGAGCAGTAGCAGAGCTGGTAGGGGACGGGGGTGTGGCTCGCCACGGTGAAGCGGACGGCGCCGCAGCGGCAGGAACCCTTGAGTGTCGTCGGCATCGGTGGTCTCCTCCGTTCCCGCGCGGGCGAATCCGCGCCCGCAATCGAGGCGCTTCGATATGGACAACGATTCCATCGCCGATCTGTTCGCCGGGCTCGGGCCGGTGCAGATCCGCCGCATGTTCGGCGGCAAGGGCATTTATTTCAATGGCCTGATCATCGCCGTGGAGCTGCGTGAGGAGCTGATGCTGAAGGCCGACGACCAGAACATGGACGAGTTCGCCGCTGCCGGCTGCCGGCGCTGGACCTATGTCGGGAAGAATCACGGCAAGCCGGTGGCCATGCCCTACTGGAGCGTGCCCGACGGTGCGCTGGACGATCCCGAGGAGATGGCGGTGTGGGCGCGCAAGTCCTACGAGGCGGCGCTGCGCGCGGCGAGGTGAACGCGCCGCGGCGCGGTCCCGGCGCAACGGGGATGGCCGCGCCTTTCCCCGCGGCGGGCGAGACCTGATCCGCCGGCTGATGTTTGCCGCCCGGCGTTCGATGCCGCATACTGATACGATGCGACCCCTCAGGTACTCCATCAACGTCACGCTCGATGGCTGCTGCGACCACCGCGTCGGGGTCCCGGACGCGGAACTGCACAGGAACGCGGCCGAGACCATTGCGCAGGCCGACGCCCTGATCTTCGGGCGGGTCGTCTACGAGATGATGGAAAGCGCGTGGCGTCCGGTGGCCGAGACCGGCGTCAGGCCCGAGCGGATGGAAGCCTGGGTCGAACCGTTCGCGCGGACCATCCATACGGCGAAGAAGCATGTCGTGTCCGACACGCTCGACGCCGTCGACTGGAACGCCGAGATCGTGCGCGGCAAGGATTTGGCAGAGACCGTGCGGCGCTTGAAGAGCCAGCCGGGCAGGGGGCTCTTGACCGGTGGGGTTAAGCTTCCGCTGGCGCTGGCACAGCTCGGGCTGATCGACGAGTACATCTTCGTCGTGCAGCCGCGCATCGCCGGCCACGGGCCGACCCTGCTCTCGGGCCTGGCGAACGTCGTCGACCTGGAACTCGTCGGCCGGCGGGAGTTCGCCTCGGGGGCGGTGGAACTGCGCTACGCGGCGCGCTAGGCGGGCGTCATCCCGCGGGCCGGGTCAGACCCGGCCGGCGATCTTCATGAAGGCGGGGACGTCGTCGCCGAAGCCGACCGTGCCGTCGTCGTCGGCCTCGCGCTGGCGGCGGTTCTGCTCGGCGCGGTCGGGGCGCCCGCGCTCGTCGCGGCGCGGCCGCTCGAGACGTTCGTTACGTTCGGCAGCCGGCTTGCGCTCGGCGCGCTCGGGAGCCGCCCGGCGCTCGCTGTTCTCGGCGCGGATGGCGTCCTTGCGGGCGCGGCGCTCGTCGCTGCGCGGCTCGGCGGCGCGGACCTCGGCGGGCGCGACGGCTTCCGCGGCGGCTTCACCGGCGGCTTCGGAGCGGCGCGGGCGGCGCTCGCCGCGCGGCTTGCGCTCGGCATCGTCGCGGCGCCCGGCGCGGCGCGGGGCGCCGCGGCCGCGGCGCGGCGCGTCGTCCTCGCCGCCTTCGCTCTGCACAACCGTCGACAGGTCGCCGTCGTGCCATTCGATCTTCTGACCGATCAGCTTCTCGATGGCGTCGACATATTTCGCGTCGTTGCGGGTGACGATGGTGAACGACTTGCCCGAGCGGCCGGCGCGGCCGGTGCGGCCGATGCGGTGGACGTAGTCCTCGGAATGGATCGGCACGTCGTAGTTGAAGACGTGGCTGACGTCGGGAATGTCGAGGCCGCGCGCGGCGACGTCGGAGGCGACGAGCAGCTTCAGCTTGCCGTCGCGAAAACCCTTGAGCATCGCCATGCGCGCGCTCTGGTCCATGTCGCCGTGCAGGGCGCCCGCGTCGAACTCGTACTTGATCAGCGAACGGAACAGCTCCGCCACCTCGACCTTGCGGTTGCAGAAGATGATCGCGTTCTTGATCGCGTCGCCTTCCTCGCGGATCAACCGGCGCAGCGTCTCGCGCTTGTCCCACGGCTTGTTGCCCGACTTGACCAGCCGCTGAGTGATGCTGGTCGCCGTGCTCGCCGCCTTGGAGACCTCGATGCGCACCGGCGCATGCAGGAACTTTTCCGTGAGCTTGGTGATCTCCGGCGGCATGGTCGCCGAGAAGAACAGCGTCTGCCGGGTGAAGGGGATCATCTCGCAGATGCGCTCGATGTCGGGGATGAAGCCCATGTCGAGCATGCGGTCGGCCTCGTCGATGACGAGGATCTCGACGCCATTGAGGAGGAGCTTGCCGCGTTCGCGGTGATCGAGGAGGCGGCCGGGCGTGGCGATGAGCACGTCGGCGCCGCGCTCGAGCTTCTTGTCCTGCTCGTCGAAGGAGACGCCGCCGATCAAGAGCGCGATGTTGAGCTTGTGGTTCTTGCCGTACTTGATGAAGTTTTCCTCGACCTGCGCGGCGAGTTCGCGCGTCGGCTCGAGGATCAGCGTGCGCGGCATGCGCGCACGGGCGCGGCCCTTTTCCAGGCGCGTGATCATTGGAAGGACGAAGGCGGCGGTCTTGCCGGTTCCGGTCTGGGCGATGCCGAGCACGTCCTTGCCTTCGAGGGCATGCGGAATGGCGCCGGCCTGGATCGGCGTCGGCGTCGTGTAGCCGGCATCGGTAACTGCGGAGAGGACCTTCGGCGACAGGCCGAGGCTTGAGAAAGTCAATGCTTCCTGGGCGTTCTGGTTGTCAGAGGACAATTGTTCGGTGTCTTTGGCTGGTTGCGAGGCGTTCAGCTCTGCCTCCGCGAACGGATTCGAGTTCGCGTATTGTGCGCTGCGTTACGGAGAAGTTACCGAAATGTCAACACGAACCGGCCGCATGGGTGCGCCAGCGTTCGTTTCATGCTTAATCCCTGGCCTCTTCGGGACCTCAGTAGCGGAACTGCTCGGCGAGGATGCGGTCGTCCCAGGAATGGCTGGCGTCGAAAAGGATGGTCGCGGTCATGTCGGGCGCCTCGCGCACGTCGACGCTGACGACGGACTTGACCTCGACATTGTCTGCCACCGCGTTGACCGGCCGCTTGACGCTTTCGAGCACCTCGAAGCGGACGACGGATTTGTTGGGAAGCAGCGCACCGCGCCAGCGGCGCGGCCGGAACGGGCTGACCGGGGTGAGCGCCAGGAGGGGCGCGTCGAGGGGCAGGATCGGCCCGTGGGCGGACAGGTTGTAGGCCGTCGAGCCGGCCGGCGTCGCCACCATGACGCCGTCGCAGATCAGGTCCTCCAGGCGCTCCTTGCCGTCGACGAGGATACGCAGCTTCGCCGCCTGGTAGGACTGGCGGAACAACGAGACCTCGTTGACGGCGAGCGCCCGGGTGACGGTGCCGGCCTCGTCGACCGCGTCCATCTCGAGCGGGCGGATCGCCTCGGGGATAGCCGCCGCAACGCGCTCGCGCAGGCTGTCCTCGGCGTATTCGTTCATCAGGAAGCCGATCGTGCCGCGGTTCATGCCGTAGACCCGCTTGCCGGAACTCATCGTCTCGCGCAGCGTCTGCAGCATGAAGCCGTCGCCGCCCAGCGCCACGATGACGCTCGCCTGATCGATCGCGTGCTGGCCGTAGAGGGCGGCGAGCCGCGCGGCCGATTCGCGCGCGCCGGGCGTGTCGGCGGCGACGAAGGCGAAGCTGTCGGGAATGGACGTGGACATGCGGGGGCAATTCTCCTCGGCTTCCGGTAGCATGGGCCGGAAGCGCTGCAAAGCGATCGACGCGAGGACGGAGATGACGATGAAGATCGACGGCCAGTGCCATTGCGGCTCCATCGCCTACGAAGCCGAGATCGACCCGAAGGCGGTGCGGATCTTCCATTGCACGGACCGCCAGGTTTTGTCGGGAACCGCATTCCGCATCACCGCGCCGGCGGCGGAAGAAGACGTCCGCTTCCTTTGCGGCACGCCGGCACAGTACCGCAAGACGGCCGAGAGCGGACGCATCCGCATCCAGGCCTTCTGCCGCGACTGCGGCACGCCGCTCTATGCGACGTCGGCGGGCGAGGGGCCGCGCGTCTTCGGCATCAGGGCAGGGACCATCCGTCAAAGGCGCGAGCTTGTGCCGGGGCGGCAGTTCTGGCGGCGCTCGGCGCTCCCGTGGATGCCGGAGATCTCGTGCGCCGAAGCCTTCGAGACGCAATGACTTCAAGGTTTCCTGCGCCGCCGAAATTTGCTAACGCACGCCCGAGTGCCCTTGTAGCTCAGCGGTAGAGCAGCGGTTTTGTAAACCGAAGGTCGCGGGTTCAATCCCTGCCGGGGGCACCAAAAATCTCAGTTGAATCATAGCCTTGGGTGGCGCGGTGGCAGGCGATGTGCTAGAAATAGCCCTTGCACACGCCTTTCACAAACTTGCACAGCCGCGCAGGGACGCCACCCGATGTCCGAGAAGCACACGATTCTTGAAGGCAAGGTCCACCTCTATCGCCGGAACGGCAGCCCCACGTGGCAGTGTTCGACCTACCTGAACTCGCGCAACTGGCGGGTTAGCACCAAGGAATCGAGCCTTTCCAAGGCGAAGGAGTGGGCTGAAGACTGGTTTTTCAACCTCAAGGATGTGAACCGGCGTGCAATTTTGGCTCTGACGCAGTTTTGGTGGTGCCGCGGATCATTTTGCGCCGATCACTCGCGCCTGCAGTAGGTCGATCTTCCCGCGGCCATACATCTGACGCTTGACGAGCTTGAGCTTGGTGATCTGGCCCTCCGTTTGACCGTTCGACCACGGCAGGCTGACGGCAGCACTGACGGCTTCGCGATCCTTCAGCACTCCGGCGGCGAACGACGCGACGA
>CAJPFN010000080.1 GCA_905339215.1 Rhizobiaceae bacterium | reverse complement strand
CAAGGTCGTCGAGCTGCCTGACGTCGGCATCGTCATGCCCGACGGCTGCCGGCTGTCGGCGCGCATCTGGATGCCGGCGGACGCCGAGGCAGAACCCGTCCCGGCGATCCTCGAGCACCTGCCCTACCGCAAGCGCGACGGTACGATTGCCCGCGACCAGCTCACCCACCCCTGGTTCGCCGGCCACGGTTATGCGTCGATCCGCGTCGACATGCGCGGCAACGGCGATTCCGAGGGGCTGATGGAGGACGAGTACTCCGACCAGGAATGGCAGGACGCCTGTGCCGTCATCGCCTGGGCGGCGGCGCAGCCCTGGTGCTCGGGTACTGTCGGCATGATGGGCATCTCCTGGGGCGGCTTCAACGCGCTGCAGGTGGCGGCGCTGCGCCCGCCGGCGCTGAAGGCGATCGTCACGCTCTGCTCGACGACCGACCGCTACGCCGACGACATCCATTACAAGGGCGGCTGCGTGCTCGGCGAGAACCTCGGCTGGGGCGCGACCATGCTGTCCTACTCGTCGCGGCCGCCGGATCCGGCGATCGTCGGCGAACGCTGGCGCGCGATGTGGCTGGAGCGCCTGGAGAACGAGCCGTTCCTCCCTGCGCTCTGGCACGCCCACCAGACCCGCGACGCCTACTGGAAGCGCGGCTCGGTCTGCGAGGACTACGTCGCGATTCAAGCTGCCGTGCTCTCGATCGGCGGCTGGCACGACGGCTACCGCAACACCGTCTCGCACCTGGTCGAGAACGTCTCGGCGCCGGTGAAGGGTATCGTCGGTCCATGGATCCACAAATACCCGCACTACGCAGCGCCGGAGCCACGCATCGGCTTCCTGCAGGAGGCGCTGCGCTGGTGGGACCGCTGGCTGAAGGGCATCGACAACAGCGCCGAGGACGATCCCGCGTACCGCGCCTGGCTGATGGACAGCGTACGCCCGGCCCGCTGGCACGCCGAGAGGCCCGGCCGCTGGATCGCCGAGAAGACCTGGCCGTCGCCGTCGATCGAGCACCGCGAGATCGCGCTCGCCCTGCCCGGCGGCAGGCCGGCGCTCGTCGCCTCGCCGCAGGATTGCGGCCTCGCCGGCGGCGAGTACTTCCCCTTCACCTTCGGCCCCGAACTGCCGGGCGACCAGCGCGACGACGACGCGCGCTCGCTCTGTCTCGACCTCGACGCGCTCGCCGAGCCACTCGACATCGTCGGCGCGCCGCGCCTGTGCATCGCCGTCGCGTCCGACCGGCCGCAGGCCAACGCCGTGGTGCGCCTGTGCGACGTCCACCCCGACGGCGCCTCGGAGCTGATCGCCTGGGGGATGCTCAACCTCACACACCGGACCTCGCACGAGTTCCCGCAGCCGCTGGTTCCGGGCGAGACGATCGAGGCGACGATCGTCCTCGACCAGTGCGCCTACCGCGTGCCGGCCGGCCACCGCCTGCGTGTCGCGGTTTCCACCGCCTACTGGCCGATGATCTGGCCGTCGCCGGAACCTGTCAGCCTGTCGCTTTCAGCGGCGACGCTGGTCCTGCCTGTGCGGCCGACGGCGGCGGGCGACGAATGGACGTTCCCCGGTCCGGAGGGGGCGACGCCGTGGCGTACTGAGACGCTGCGCAAGACGGCCTCCAGTCGCATAGCCGAACGGGACCAGGCAACGGGCGTCGTGACGCTGACGATCGCCGACGACTTCGGCGAGGTGCGCGACCTCGAGCACGGCCTCGTGCATGGCAGCGCGGTGCGCGAGACCTGGACCATCGCGCCCGACGATCCGCTGTCGGCCTCGGTGGAGATCGCCTGGACGCAGACGTTCGCGCGCGACGGATGGTCGGTGCGGACCGAGACGACGTCGGCGATGTGGGCGGACAAGGAGAGCTTCCACCTGCGCGGTAGCATCCGCGCCTACGAGAACGAGATGCCGGTCTTCGAACGCGACTTCGCCGAAATCCTGCGGCGCGACAATCTCTAGGAACGTCCATTCAGGAACAGGATTCCCAGCCGGGGACCGTCTGGTCCACGGCCGCCATGCGATTTACGCCACGGAATGTCGTATTCGGCCTTGCGGCCTGTGCGCCGTTGCGGTCAATATTCCTGTCACAACAATCATAATAATAACCTTGGTCAGTGCCACGGAGTGAGGAGCAAACCACAAATGTCCAACGAACTCGAATTCCTGAGCCGCCGCGTGGCGGCCGGCAAGCTGAACCGCCGCGACTTCCTCGGACGCGCCGCCGCACTCGGCGTCAGCGCGACCTTCGCCAATTCGCTTCTGTCGACTGCCGGCTACGCAGAGGAACCCGTCAAGGGCGGCCTGCTCAAGGCCGGCTTGGTCGGCGGCGAAGCCACCAACAGCCTCGACCCGGCGAGCTTCCTCAGCCAGGTTCCCTACTCGTTCGGCCGCTCGTGGGGCGAGCTCCTGCTCGAGCTGAAGGCCGACGGAGGTCTCGAGTACCGCATCGCCGAGGAATTCAGCGCCTCGGACGACGCCAAGGAGTGGACCTTCAAGATCCGCAAGGACGTCGAATTTCACAACGGCAAAACCGTCACGGCCGAAGACGTGCTGGCGACCCTCGAACGCCACTCCGACGAGAACTCGAAGTCTGGCGCGCTCGGCGTCGTCAAGGGCATCGACCGCATGAAGGTCGATGGCGGCAACCTCGTCATCACCCTCAAGGAGGCCAACGCCGACCTTCCCTACCTGCTCGCTGACTACCACCTGATCATCCAGCCGGGCGGCGGCAAGGACAAGCCGGATGCCGGCATCTCGGCCGGCCCCTACAAGGTGGCCGTCAACGAGCCGGGCGTGCGTTATGGCGGCGAACGTTTCGCCAATTACTGGAACGCGGGCAACTACGGCCATGCCGACCAGATCGAGATCATCGTCATCAACGACGCGACGGCACGCACCGCGGCTCTCCAGTCGGGCCAGGTGCACATGATCAACCGCGTCGAGCCGAAGATCGTCGATCTCGTCAAGCGCGTGCCGGGCGTGACCATCCGCAACGTCTCGGGCGCTGGCCACTACGTGTTCATCATGCACTGCAACACGGCGCCGTTCGACAACAACGACCTGCGCATGGCGCTGAAGCTCGCCATGGACCGCCAGGAGATGGTCGACAAGATCCTGCTCGGCTATGGCTCCGTCGGCAACGACTTCCCGATCAATGCCTCCTACCCGCTGTTCCCCGAGGGCATCGAGCAGCGCGCCTACGATCCGGAGCAGGCAGCGCACTACTACAAGAAGTCCGGCCATTCCGGCTCGGTCTTGCTGCGCACGTCGGAAGTCGCCTTCCCCGGCGCGGTCGACGCCGCCCAGCTCTACCAGCAGCAGGCCGCCAAGGCGGGCATCACCATCGAGGTGAAGCGCGAGCCGGGCGACGGCTACTGGTCGGAAGTCTGGAACAAGCAGCCCTTCTCCACCTCCTACTGGGGCGGTCGCCCGGTGCAGGACCAGATGTACTCGACGGCCTATCTGTCGACCTCGGACTGGAACGACACCCGCTTCCTGCGCGAGGATTTCGACAAGGTGATCATCGCCGCCCGCGCCGAACTCGACGAAGCCAAGCGTCGCGACCTGTACCGCACGGCGGCCATGATGGTACGCGACGAGGGCGGCCTGATCCTGCCGATGTTCAACGACTTCATCGACGCGAGCGGCCCGAAGGTCGGCGGCTGGACCGAACACCGCTCCGGCGAGATGATGAACGGCTACGCCCTGTCCAAGTGCTGGCTGACGGCGTGACCGGGTCCGGACACGGGGGATGTCCGCGCCCGTCCTGAAACTGGTGGCCCAGCGCGTCGGCCTGGGCCTCCTCCTCCTGCTTGCGGTCTCGGTGTTGATCTTCACCGGGACCCAGCTATTGCCTGGCGACGTCGCCCAGGCCATTCTCGGCCAGTCGGCGACGCCGCAGGCTTTGGAAAACCTGCGCCGGGACCTCGGTCTGAACGACCCGGCCTATATCCGCTACCTCAACTGGTTGGGCGGCGTGCTCACCGGCGATCTCGGCGTCGCCTTGTCGAACGGCCAGGACATCGCCACGCAGCTCGGCAAGCGGCTCGGCAATACGCTGTTTCTTGCCTCGGTCGCGGCAGTCGTTTCGGTGCCGCTGTCGATCCTTCTCGGCCTGCTCGCGGTTCGCTACCGCAACCGCTGGCCCGACAAGCTGATCTCCGGCACGACGCTGATCTCGATCTCGCTGCCCGAATTCTTCATCGGCTACCTGCTCATCTACTTCGTCGCCGTCCAACTCGGCTGGTTCCCGAGCGTTTCCACGGTCTACGAAAGCATGAGCTTCGGCGAACGCCTCGCCGCGGTGGCGCTGCCGGCGGCGACGCTGACCCTCGTCGTGCTCGCCCACATGATGCGCATGACCCGCGCGGCGATCCTCAACGTCATGCAGTCGGCCTATATCGAGACGGCGGAACTGAAAGGGCTGTCGCAGTTCGACATCATCCGCAAGCACGCCTTCCCCAACGCCGTCGCGCCGATCGTCAACGTCGTCATGCTCAACCTCGCCTATCTCGTCGTCGGCGTGGTCGTCGTCGAGGTGATCTTCGTCTATCCCGGCATGGGTCAGTACCTGGTCGACCACGTGTCGAAGCGCGACGTGCCCGTCGTACAGGCCTGCGGCCTGATCTTCGCCGCCGTCTACATCAGCCTCAACATCATCGCGGACGTGGTGGCAATCGTCGCCAATCCGCGCCTGCGCCATCCCAAGTGAGGACGCGGCGATGCTGAAGCTCTCCCGCATCCCGGCCAGCGCGGCGATCGGCATCATCCTGACCGCCGCCTTCGTCTTCGCCGCGGTTTTCGCTCCATGGATCGCACCCTATGGAGAGGGCCAGATCGTCGGCAGCCTGTGGCAGCCATCCTCGGCGGCACACTGGCTCGGCACCGACAATCTCGGCCGAGACCTGTTGTCCCGCATGATCTACGGCGCGCGCACGACGCTGCTCATCGCGGCGCTCGCCACGGCGCTGTCCTTCTCCATGGGATCGATCCTCGGCTTTACCGCGGCCGTTGTCGGCGGCTGGATCGACCAGGTCATGTCGCGGCTGGTCGACCTCCTGATGTCGATCCCGACACTGATCTTCGCGCTGGTCGTTCTGTCAGTGCTGCCGGCGAACACGCTGACGCTGATCCTCGTCATGGGCGTGCTCGACTCGACCCGCGTCTACCGACTGGCGCGCGCTGTCGCCGTCGACATCAACGTCATGGACTTCGTCGAGGCGGCAAAGCTGCGCGGCGAGGGCCGCGGCTGGATCATCTTCCGCGAGATCCTGCCCAACGCGCTGTCGCCGCTGGTCGCCGAACTCGGCCTGCGCTTCATCTTCGCGGTCCTGTTCCTTTCGGCGCTGTCTTTCCTCGGCCTCGGCGTACAGCCGCCGGAGGCCGACTGGGGCGGCATGGTCAAGGAAAATAAGGAGGGCATCGTCTTCGGCATCCCGGCCGCCCTGATCCCCGCCGCGGCGATCGCGCTGCTGGCCATCTCGGTCAACCTCGTCGCCGACTGGATCCTCAACCGCACCACCGATCTAAAGGGAGGCCGCGGCAATGGCTAAAACAGCCCGGGAGGTCAAGGACGGCGGCCTCCTCCTCGATGTCCGTGACCTGAAGATCGAGGCGACGATCTACCCACCCGGCGAAGACCCCCGCCAGGTGACCATCGTCGACGGCGTCTCGCTGCAACTGAAGCGCGGTAAGGTGCTCGGCCTGATCGGAGAATCCGGTGCCGGCAAGTCGACGATCGGACTGGCCTCCATGGGCTACGGCCGCGGCGGCGTGCGCATCACCGGCGGTGAGGTGATCGTCAACGGCCGCGACATCCTCAAGGGCGGTATCGCCGGCCTGCGCAAATTGCGCGGCCGCGAGGTCTGCTACGTCGCTCAGTCGGCGGCCGCGGCGTTCAATCCCGCGCACCAGCTGATGGACCAGGTCGTCGAGGCGGCGGTGCGGCACGGGACGCTGACCCGCGCCGAAGCAGCGAAACGGGCGGTCGAACTATTCAAGAAGCTCGGCCTGCCCAATCCCGAGACGATCGGCAAACGCTACCCGCACCAGGTGTCCGGCGGCCAGTTGCAGCGTGTCATGACGGCCATGGCGCTCTGCTCCGATCCCGACCTGATCGTCTTCGACGAGCCGACCACCGCGCTCGACGTGACGACGCAGATCGACGTGCTCGCAGCCATCAAGGACGCGATCCGCGACTTCGGCGTGGCAGCGCTCTACATCACCCACGACCTCGCCGTCGTCGCCCAGGTTTCCGACGAGATCATGGTGCTGCGCCACGGCAAGATGGTCGAGCACGGCGAAACCGAGCAGATCATCCACCACCCGCGCCAGGACTATACCAAGGCGCTCGTCTCGGTGCGTTCGATCGTCCACGAGGAGAAGAAGCCGTCGCCGGAACCGCTGCTCAAGGTCGACAGCATCACCGCCGCCTATGGCGGCACTGCGGGCGTCAAGGTCTTGAAGAACGTATCGGTCGAACTGCATCCCGGCCAGACGCTTGCCGTCGTCGGCGAAAGCGGCTCGGGCAAGTCGACGCTCGCCCGCGTCATCACCGGCCTGCTGCCGCCGATCGAGGGATCGGTGCGCTTCGCCGGCCGCACCCTGTCGCGCGCGCTCGCCCAACGAACGAAGGATGACCTGCGCGAGTTGCAGATGATCTACCAGATGGCCGATGTCGCCATGAATCCGCGCCAGACGGTGGCCACCATCATCGGCCGGCCGCTCGAGTTCTATTTCGGCATGCGCGGCGCCGAGCGCGACCGCCGCGTCGTCGAGTTGCTCGACGAAATCGAGATGGGGGCGAAGTTCCTCGACCGCTATCCGGCGGAGTTGTCGGGCGGCCAGAAGCAGCGCGTCTGCATCGCCCGTGCGCTCGCCGCCAAGCCGAAGCTGATCATCTGCGACGAGGTGACCAGCGCGCTCGACCCGCTGGTCGCCGACGGCATCCTGAAGCTGCTGCTCAACCTGCAGAAGATCGAGAACGTCGCCTACCTTTTCATCACACACGACCTCGCCACGGTGAAGGCGATCGCCGATTCGATCGCCGTGATGTATCGCGGCGAGGTGGTGCGCTACGGATCGAAGTCGACCGTTCTGGCGCCGCCCTTCGACGCCTACACCGACCTGTTGCTGTCTTCCGTACCGGCCATGGAGATCGGCTGGCTGGAAAACGCGATCAAGGGCCGGCGCATGCAGAGTGCGGGGAACTGAGCGAGCGCCGGCGACCGTCCGCGGATCCGGGGCGTGCTAGCTTCCGATATTGACCCATAGGCCGATCTCGCCGAAGCCGGAGTGCGGATCGAAGGCCGGGCCATAGAACTCGATCAGGTCGATCGGCCCTTGTGGCGACAGTCCGAGCTTCGGCAGTTCGTGCGCAAAGATCGACATGGTCGAGGCGCGAACGGCGGAGATATGGCCTTTGTGCGTGAACTTGGCGAGCCGCATCGCCGGGACGGCGATCGTGTCGAGGTCGCCGCCGGCTTCGAGGCCGAGCCCTTCGCGAATCGCGCAGGAATAGGCGATCTTCTCGCCATTCGGCGAAGCGTTGCGCACGATCCCGTAAGCGCCGCCCACACGCTTCGGATCCAGATGGGCAATGTGGGGGATGAAGTCTTGCCACTGGTTGGGCAGCCCACCGAGACCGTCCATCTCGTAAGTGCGGGTCAATCCGACAAATCGGGTCGGGGGTAACTGAGCGATCTCGGGAGTGGCGAGCGGTACTCTCTGGGGGGCAGTCATTCTGATGGGCTCCGTGAGCTTGAGGCTGGAGATGTCGCGCCTCTGGCGCAGAGCCTCGGGTGTCATCCCGAACTCCCGCCGGAAGGCGCGGGTGAATGCCTCGTGCGATCCGTATCCGATGGCATCCGCGATCCTCAGCACGGTCATGTCGCTACCGGTGAGCAGCTTTGCTGCCTGCGTCAGCCGCCGGCCACGCAGGTAGGCCGCCACCGTCAGGCCGGTCGCTTCCGCAAACAGCCGCGTGATGATGAAGCGTGACAGACCGGTCTCGCGTGAAAGACGCTGCACCGACGGGCTGGAGCCCATCTGAGTCTCGACCAGCCATACGACCTGCTGAACCGGGTCCATCGTTGTTCTCGCATCTGGCGCTGCGGACCTAAGCACTCACGACACGACGCCACTTGATCGTTTGTGCACGCCGGATGACGCACATGAGGTGGCATTGTGTTGGTTGGTACACTATGGAAGGTGAGTTCCCCGAAGCGAGTTCCCGATGCCTCTGTCCTCCAAACTCCTCCTGATCATCCTCGACGGCGTTCCCCTGCGCAACTATCGCCGCCTGTTCGGCAATCTCGAAGGCTGGGTGATGTCGGGCGCGGCACGCACCTGGACGCTGCGCAGCGTCGTGCCGTCGATCTCCGGCCCGTGCTACGCCTCGATCCACACCGGCGTGACGCCGCAGGTGCACGGCGTGCTGGCCAACGAGATCCGCTTCCGCATCGACATGCCCGACGTCTTCTCGGAAGTGTCGAAAGCCGGCGGCAGAACGGGTGCGGTGACCCATTCCTACTGGTCGGAATTCTTCCACCGCTACCCGTTCGACGTGGTCCGCGACCTCGAATACGACGAACCCGGCGCTCCGATCACCCACGGCCGCTTCCACACCATGACCGGCTACGGCCATGACAACCAGATGACGCCGTCGGACGTCGACCTGTTCGCCACGCTGACCATGCTCGGCGAGCGTTTTTCCATCGACTACGGCATCCTGCACACCTGCACGCTGGACTCGATGGGCCACCGCTTCGGCCACGACTGCATCGAGATGGACAATGCCTGCCTGCACATGGACGTCATGCTTGCCGCCTTCCTGCCGCGCTGGCTGAAGAACGGCTACGAGGTGATCGTCACCGCCGACCACGGCCAGACCGACCGCGGCACCCATGGCGGCCGCGAGGATCTGCAGCAGGAGACCGCGCTCTACTATTTCGGCCCGGCGAAAGGGCCGTCCGCGGGAACCGTCATCGACCAGCTGCAGCTGGCGCCGACAGTGCTGAAGCGCCTCGGCGTGAAGATCCCCTCGACGATGAAGGCGAAGCCGTTCCTGTCCTGAAAGGACCGGAGACCGATCTGTCGCGATGTGCTAGTCTGGCGCCGCTCTGGCTAACGGATGCACGGAGGAGTGCGCATGAGTGTCGCCTCGGTCATGCAGGCATCCCAAGGCCTGAACGCTTCGGTCGAGGCGCTGGCCGCCCTTGGTGCGGCCTTGCGCATACGCTCGGAAGGCATGCGCGTCGATCCTGATGTCGCCTCGCTCCTCGACAGGGTCATCGAAGCGATCCAGCCCGGCGGCATCGAGGACCTGACGGCCGACCAGGCCGCCATCGTGCTGGCGTTCGTTCGCGCCTTCTTCAGGCAGGCGCTGGACCTGCTAGAAAATCCCGCACGTGCACCCGGCTGGTCATTCGAGGATCCCGTCATTCTCCAAGCTCAGGGACAGGCGTCACGCAGCATCGCTCAGACCTTCTGCGCCTATGCGGAGAAAGACCCGGACTTCGCTGCGGCCCTCTCCCGTCCCGCTCGGCTGCTCGACGTGGGCACCGGCGTCGGGTGGCTGGCCATCGAATGCGCACGCCTTTGGCCGACCATGCAGGTACTGGGCATCGATATCTTCGAGCCCGCCCTGGTGATGGCACGAGGCAATGTGGCGGCGGCGGATATCGGTGCGCGCGTCGCGTTCCGGAACCAGGACATCGCCGATCTCGACGAGGTCGAGGCCTTCGACCTGTCCTGGTTCTCCGGCCCGTTCATCGCCGCCGACAAGGTTCCGGAGTCGCTCCGCCAGATCGCGCGAGCCACGAAGCCGGGCGGCTGGCTGGTCTTCGGCACGTACAACCCGCCGCCGTCGGAACTCGGCCGCCTGCTGACCGGCCTGCGGATCGTGCGCAGCGGCGGACGGCCATGGAGCGAGGCCGAAGCCGCCGATCTGATCGAGGCGGCCGGTTTCGAGTCGAGGGGATCTTTCACGACCGGATCGCCGGTCCTGGTCGTGGTAGGACGCAAGGCCGGAAAGCCTCAGTAGGGCCACTCCCCCCGGCCCAGTGCCCGCACCGCATCGACGATGCGGGTATAGCTCTCGCGCGCCCGGCCGACCGTGTGGCGGGCGCGGAGATAGCCGTGGACGAGACCCTTCTCCTCGAAGGAAACGGCCTTTCCGCCCGCCGCCCTGATGGCCTCGGCATAGGCGGAGCCGTTGGCGGCGAACGGATCGCACTCGGCCATGACGCAGACCATGGGCTGCAGGCCGGCGAAATCGGTGTCGCGCAACGTCGCGAAGGCTGTGTCCCCGGACACGTCCGCGCCGCCGGTTCGCATCTTCCGCTAGAACGCCATGTCGCCCGTCGACAGCATCGGCGCGTCGGCATGCGCGACGTAGGAATCCACCATGTGGTCGCCGCCGAGGCCAGGGTAGATCAGCACCTGCCCGGCGGGCGCATGGGCATGGCGGCGGCGAGGGCCCTTCCGAAGGCACCGTCATCGACCAGCGGCAGCTGGTGCCGACGGTGCTGAAGCGTCTCGGCGTGAAGATCCCCTCGACGATGAAGGCGAAGCCGTTCCTGGGCTGAGGGACGACTGGGCACAGGAGGGGTGCCCGCAGCCCGCCCCACGCGTGCGGTTCGGGTATGCCCTGCGGCCGGCTAAGACTCTTAACTTGTCATCGTCCCGCGTAATGTTAGAGTACGCTAAATTAGCTGGGATTCGGCACGATGAAGAAGAGCTTCTTGCTCGCAGCGATCGTTGCTGCGATGGCTACGCCGACACTCGCCGCCGACGAAATTGTTTCGCCGTCAGCGCCGAAATACGACTGGTCCGGCCTCTATGTGGGGGCTCTCGCCGGCTATGGATGGGGCAGTACGGACTGGACCTATACTGGCACGACTTCGACGGCCGACCACAACACCAAAGGCCCGCTGGGAGGCGTGACGGCGGGATATAATTGGCACCTCGGCAATAACTTCGTAGTCGGTGTTGAGGGTGACGCGGCCGTGGCCTCGATCAGCGGCTCGAGTCCATGTCCCAATCCAGCGTTTTCCTGCGAATCCAAGATAAAGAGCCTCTTCTCGGCACGCGCCCGTTTCGGCTACGCGGCCGGTCCGGTTCTTTTCTACGGCACCGGCGGCTATGGAGGTGGACATGTCCGCGTCCAGACGGTCCTTCCGGGCGGCACTGTTCCGACAAGCGGCACATCCACGAACGGCGAGTCGAAGTTTCTGAGTGGTTGGGCTGCCGGTGCTGGCGTCGAGTATGCGTTCAGCAACAACTGGTCGGTCAAGGCCGAATACATGCACTATGGTTTGGGAAGCAAGGGGTTCATTGTCGACAACCTGCTTCCGGTTACCGCGAAGATTAATGTCGACACTATCCGGATCGGAGCGAACTTCAAATTCTAGTTCCCGGAGAGCAATCCCTTGTGCCGCAAGGCGATGAGCCGGTTGCTGTTTGCCTGGAGACTAGAACCACCCGAAACCGACCCTTCGCCTTGGTGCGGAGCAGGACGTTTCGCGTGTAACGTCAATATAGCCACTCCCGCCGGCCCAGTGCCCGCACCGCATCGACGATGCGGGTAAAGCTCTCGCGCGCTCGGCCGACCGTGTGGCGGGCGCGGAGATAGCCGTGGACGAGACCCTTCTCCTCGAAGGAAACGGCCTTTCCGCCCGCCGCATGCACGCGGTCGCGGTACTCCGCGCCGTCCGACGACAGCGGGTCGCATTCGGCGGTGACGATCACGGTGGGCGGCAACGAAGAAAAATCCGGATCGCGCATCGGCTGGAAGCTGACGTCGTTGGAGACGTCGCCGCCGCCGCTGCGGATGTCCCTGTAGTAGAGCATATCGCGCACGGTCAGCATGGGCGCGTCTGCGTGGGTCACATAGGATCCCCTGGCGGTATCGCCGCCAAGGCCGGGATAGATGAGCACCTGCCCGATCGGGGCTCGGGCATGACCGCGCACATGGTGCGCCACGGCCGCCGCGAGGTTGCCGCCGGCGGAATCGCCGGCGAGAACAATCGGCTGCGCATAGGTCCTCGCGGCCCATTCGAAAGCGCTCATGGCGTCGTCGAAGGCCGCGGGATGGAGGTGTTCGGGTACCAGCCGGTAATCGACCGAGACGACTTCGTAGCCGGTCCGCCCGCACAGCTCGGCGCAGACGTCGTCGTGGCTGTCGAGGCCGCCGAGGATGAAGCCGCCGCCGTGGAAGTAGAGCACCATCGCCTGAAGGTCGGGCGTGACCGAGCGGTAGATGCGGATCGGGATCGCATGCGTCGGCGTCGCGATGGCGCCGTCGGTCGCCGTCACGTTCTCCGGATAACCGGCAAAAAACTCGCGGCACATGCGGTCGTAAATCGCCCGCTGCTGCTCGACCGTGTAGTCGATCGTGTCGGGCGGATAGTAGGCGTTGGTGCGCTCGATGAACGCCCAGGTCTCGGCGTCGATGAGCGTCGTGTAGTCGGTCGCCATCAGCGACCCTTCCACACGGGATCGCGCTTTTCGACGAAAGCCTTGAAGCCCTCCAGATTGTCCTCGGACCCGTAGAGGACGTCGACCGTTGGAAGCTGGCGGCGCGTCACCTTGTTCATGACGTCCTGGAACTTGGCGCCCTCGGCCTCGCGGGCCGTCTCCTTGATCGCGGCGAAGACCAGCGGCGGGCCGCCGGCGAGCAGGCGCGCGATCTCCCAGACGCGGTCCTCGAGCCTGTCCTTGGGCAGCACCTCGTTGACTAGGCCCCAGCGGTGCGCCTCCTGGACGTCCATCCAG
>CAJPFN010000079.1 GCA_905339215.1 Rhizobiaceae bacterium | reverse complement strand
TGGATCGCTTGCGAGGAGGCGCGCTCGCTGGCAGCAGCGGCGGCGCTGGCCTGCGCGACGAACGACAACGAGCGGGCTCGGACGGTGTCGGCTGCGATGATCACCGCATGCGAGGCGGCGCACCGGGTCGGCAACGAAGCGATCCAGATCCATGGCGGCATCGGCATGACCGACGAGCTGATGGTCAGCCACTGGTACAGGCGCCTTTGGGCGCTTCGGCAAGAGCGGGGCGACCGTCGTTGGCACCTCGAGCGGCTGTCGAACTGAGCTACTGGCGGGAAAATTCCGGACGCCGGCCCTCCCGGAAGGCGGCGACCGCCTCGCGATGGTCGGGGAGCTTGCTGGAGGCAACCTCATAGCCGAGCGAAGCATCGAGGATGGAATCGGCAAGCTGTCTGAGACCGATATTCACCGACATCTTCGTCCAGCGGATCGCCTGTTGGGCGCCGCGGAGCAGCTTGTCGGCGAAGCGGGCCACTTCGTCGTCGAGCTTGTCGGCCGGCAGGACGACATTGATCAGGCCAATCGCCTCCGCTCGTTCGGCGCCGAGAAGGTCGCCAGTCATGAGGAACTGCTTGGCGCGCGAATAGCCGATGAGTTGCGGCCAGATTACCGCACCGCCATCGCCGGCCACCAGCCCGACGCGGACGTGCGGATCGCCGATCCGTGCGTCCCGGTCGGCGATCACCACGTCGCAGAACAGGGCAAGGGTTGCGCCGAGGCCGATGGCGTCGCCGTTCATCCGGCAGATCACCGGCTTGTCGAGATCGAGCAGCGAATGGATGATCCGCCGGCCTTCGTTCCCGATATCGGCCATTCCGCCCGGCGTGTCGAGCAGTGCCTGCATCCAGTTGATGTCTCCTCCGGCGCAGAAAGCCTTGCCGGCGCCGGTCAGCACCACGACATCGGTCTCGTCGTCGTGGGCGGCATCAGTGAAGATGGTCGACAATTCGGCATGCATCCGGGCGGTGACCGCGTTGAGCGCTGCGGGATTGCTCAGTGTCAGGGTCAGCTTGCGCCCTTCGCGGCTCACTTCGATGGCCTCGTATCGGTCGTAGTTCATGATCCCTCCCGGTCTAGTCCCGCCGGCGGGTAGCCGACCTGTTCAGGTAAGCGTCAGACCGCCGTCGATGACCAGCGTCTGGCCCGTCACATAGCTTGCTCCGTCCGATGCAAGGAAGGCCACTGCGGCGGCGAGCTCGCTCGGATCGCCCAGCCGCTTCATCGGAATGTCGCTGCGCATCTGCTCCACGATGTCGTCCGGCACGGTCAGTGTCAGACCCGAGCGCATCTGGCCCGGCGCGATGGCGTTGACGCGTATGCCGCGGTGCGCCCATTGCGCGGCGAGGTCCCGCGTCAGGTGGATGAGCGCCGCCTTTGTCGTCGTGTAGGGCACGATCTGCGCCCGCTCGGGCGTGAACGACGTCAGTCCCCCGGTCGAGGCGACGAAGATGATCGCGCCCTTGCCCTGCCCGATCATCAGCCTGGCTGCCTCGCGCGCCGCGATGAAGGCGCCGGTCAGGTTCACGTCGACGATCTTGTTCCAACCGGAAAGGGGTATATCTTCGGGCGCGCCGGACCAGGATGCGCCGGCATTGTTGATCAGGATATCCAGCCGCCCGAAGCGCTCCTGCACCGCGGCGACCGCCGCCTTGACCTGCGCTTCGTCGGAGATGTCGCAGGCGAGCGCGACGGCCTCGACTCCGAACGTCGCCGCGATGTCGTCCGCCAGAGCCTGGCATTGGTTGAGCTTGCGGGCCGCCAGGACGATGCTGGCACCCTGGTCCGCAAGCGCCGCCGCCATGGCGCGGGCAAGCTCCCCGTGTCCGCCAAGGACGAGCGCCGCGCGCCCCTTCAGCGAGGCAAGGGCCGCCAAGAAGGCGGGTCTGAATTCGTCACCATCGGCCATTGCCGTTCCTCGAAAAAGTGGCCCCGCGCACGCGTGGCGCGGAGCCCACGGGAGGAGCTCTAGCGGCCGATCCAGTTCGGCTGGCGCTTTTCGAGGAAGGCGCTGACGCCTTCCTTGGCGTCGGCCGACTGGTGCACGACGTTGCAGGTCATGGTCTCGAGCGTGATCAGCGATTCCGTATCGGCGTCGAGGCCGCGGTTGATCGCTTCCTTGGTCATCCACATGCAGAACGGGCTCTTGTCGATCAGCGGGTCGCAGAACTTCTCGATCAGCGCGTCGAACTGATCGGGCTCCGAAACATCGTTGACCAGGCCCCAGTCCATAGCCTCTGTTCCGCTGAGCAGTTTGCCGGTCAGCATGAGCTCCTTGGACTTGCGCAGGCCGATATAGCGCGGCAGGCGATAGATCGGGCCGGCGCCACCGAACAGGGCCCTGCGGATGTGAAAGTCGCCAATGCGCGCAGTCGTGGTGGCGAGGGCGAAGTCGCACGAGATCATGAGCTCGAAACCGCCGGCGACGGCGTAGCCTTCGACCGCCGCAATGGTCGGCTTCTTCATGTTGAAGAAATGATTGTAGGTACGCGCCGATTGCTGGGCGAGGTCGAGCGAATCGACCGTCGTGTGCAGCGCGGGGCCGACGAGTTGCCCGAGGTCGGCGCCGGCGCAGAAGGTGTTGCCGCGGCCGCGGAAGACGACGACCCGAACGCTCTTGTCGGCTTCGGCCCTGCGGCCGAACTCGCCAAGCAGGTCGAGCACGCGCGGGCTCACGCAATTCTTCACATGCGGGCGGTTGATCCAGATCGTGGCGACCGGCCCTTTCACCTCGTACTGGACGACATCCTCGGTAACAATCTGGTTCATTTTCCTCTCCTGTGCGTTCCTTGGCGCCTGCTTCGACGGGTCCGAATTCGGCAGAATAATATGATCGACTGACTAGTCGGTCTATGAATGCCGCCAAAGAGACTCGTTGTCAAGTGCGGAACGCGGCAACGATACGTGCGGAGACACGTCCGAATTAATTCGACTTTCTGGACGGTTTATAATTTCCCTGATATCTAGCGGGATAGAAACCAGCGGAAGGCAGTGTCGGTGAGCGATTCAAGCCAAGATCGGGACGGGACGACAATGACCGAAAAGCCGGCGCCTCGAAAACGCGGACCCAAGGTCGACGTCGAACTTACCCGCCAGCGGCGGACCGACATCGTGCGGGAGGCTGCCCACCTCTTCGAGCAGGTCGGATATCACGGCGTCAACATGGAGATGATCGCGGAAGCGGCCGGCCTGAAGAAGCCGACACTCTATCACTACGTCACCGGCAAGGACGAGATCCTGTTCAACATGCAGGAGTCCATGATCGTGCGCATGCGCGAGAACATGGCGGAACGCGTGAGCCAGAAGCAGGACTGCCTGGCGATCCTGCGCGGCGTTTACGAGGACATATTCACCCAGTTGCGGGATTCTCCCGGAACCGTGCGTTCGTTCTTCGAGCATCAGCGCGAAATGAGCGAGGAACAGCAGGCCAGAATCCGCAAGGAAAGGCAGGACTATACCGCCCTCGTGATGAAGGTCCTGTCCGATGGAATGGACGCCGGCGTGCTCATTCGCTCCGATGTGCGGCTGACCGCCCTGTGCTTCTTCGGCATCTGCAACTGGGCCTACCAGTGGTATCGGCCGTCGCGGGACCCCGATCCGGAACTCGTGGCAAGGCAGTGCTTCGAGATCTTCGCGCGCGGCATCGCGGCGCAGCGCTAGGATGCTGCTCAAGGACAGGATCGTGCTCGTGACGGGCGCGTCGGGTGCTTTGGGCAAGGCGATCGTGGCCGCGGTGCGGGAGCAGGGCGGGATCCCGTTCGCCACCGACCTCAAAGCGGATGGCTCGATCGATTCGGCGCATGATGTGACGTCCGAAGAGAGTTGGCGCGCGGTCTGCGTCGAGGTCGAGAGGCGGCATGGCCGGCTCGACGGACTGGTCAACAATGCCGGCATCATTCATGTCGGCAATGTCGAGACGACGGACCTTGCCGCGTTTCGCAATGTGATGGCGGTCAATGTCGAGGGCGTGTTTCTCGGCTGCAAGCTGGCCTGGCCACTATTACGCAGGAGCGCTGCCGCGTCGATCGTCAATGTCAGTTCGACGGGCGGGCTGGTCGGAAGTGCCGACCACGTTGCCTACACGGCGTCGAAGGGTGCTGTCAGGATCCTGTCCAAATCGGTCGCCCTGCACGGAGCCCGCTTCGACCCGGTGATCCGGTGCAACTCGCTTCATCCCAGCCTGATGGCCGGCACCATGGCCGACACGATCGTCGCCGGTGCGGGGAATGCGGCATTGACACCTGAGGGCGTCGCGGCGGCGCGCAATCCCATGCGCCGGCTGGCGCTGACGTCGGAAGTGGCGGGCGCGGCGGTCTTCCTGCTGTCGTCGCTGTCCGGTTTCGTCACCGGCAGTGAGCTGGTCAGCGATGGCGGGCTGACGGCCATCTGACATAAATTATAAACAACCGACTAGACGGTTGCCTTTTTATTGCGTAGGAATCTCCCCGATCATTGGTTGCGATTACGGGGGAGGCCCAGTCGATGTTCGAGTTCTCCGAACGGTCCCGAGACCTGCAAAGGCGCGTCAAGGCGTTCATGGAGGAGCACGTCTATCCGGCCGAGAGTGTCTACAAGGCGCAGCAGGCGGACCTCGCCGACCGCTGGGACAGCCCCGCCATCATGGACGAGCTCAAGTCGCGCGCGAAGGCGGAAGGGCTATGGAACCTGTTCCTGCCCGAGAGCCATGACGGCGCCGGCCTGACCAACCTGGAATATGCGCCGCTGTGCGAGATCATGGGGCGTTCCTATATCGGCCCCGAGGTGTTCAACTGCTCAGCACCAGACACCGGCAACATGGAGGTGCTCGAGCGCTACGGCACGGACGAGCACAAGGAACGCTGGCTCAAGCCGCTGCTGGACGGCGAGATCCGTTCCGCCTTCTCGATGACCGAGCCCGCCGTCGCGTCTTCCGACGCCACGAACATCAGCCTTTCCTGCGTCCGCGACGGAGATCACTACGTGCTCAACGGGCGCAAGTGGTGGACGTCAGGCGCCGGCGACAACCGCACCAAGATCCTCATCGTCATGTGCAAGTCCAACCCGGATGCGGCGCGCCACCAGCAGCATTCCATGATCCTCGTGCCGAAGGATACTCCGGGCGTGCGTCTTGTCCGCTCGCTGAAGGTGTTTGGTTACGAGCACATTCCCTGCGGTCATTTCGAGATCGAGTACAAGGACGTGCGCGTACCGGTCGAGAACATGTTGCTCGGCGAGGGACGGGGCTTCGAGATCGCGCAGGGCCGACTAGGTCCGGGCCGCATCCATCATTGCATGCGCATGATCGGCGTCGCCGAACGGGGGCTGGATTCGATGATCGCGCGTGCGCGCCAGCGCGTGGCCTTCGGCAAGCCGCTGGCGGACCAGGGCATGGTGCGCGAGGCGATCGGCCTGTCGCGCATCGAGATCGACCAGGCGCGCCTGCTCACGCTGCACGCCGCGAACATGATGGACAAGGTCGGCAACAAGGCCGCGCGCAGCGAGATCGCCCAGATCAAGGTCGCGGCGCCGAACATGGCCTTCCGCGTGCTCGACCGCGCAATACAGGTGCATGGCGCGGCCGGCGTCAGCGAGGATTTCGGTCTCGCCGACGCCTGGACGTTCGCCCGGGCGGTGCGGCTCACCGACGGTCCGGACGAGGTGCATCTCGCCGCGATCGCCAAGATGGAGCTCGGACGCGATCTTCCGGTAAAGCCGTGGTGAACGGGCGGCACGAAAGATGAGCCTCGCCGACGAAACCACGCCGATCCGCAGCGGCCACGAGTTCGAGGTCGCACGCCTGCTCGACTACCTGGCGCCGCATATTCCCCAGAAGCAGGGCGCCGCGAGCGTCACCCAGTTCCGCGGCGGCCAATCCAATCCGACCTTCCTGATCCAGTCGGACGGCCGCGTCTGGGTGCTTCGCAAGAAGCCGCCGGGCGTGCTGCTGCCTTCTGCGCACCAGGTCGAGCGTGAGTACCAAGTGATGAAGGCGCTGGCCGGAACGGACGTTCCCGTGCCGCGCATGATCGTCCTGTGCGAGGATCCATCCGTGATCGGCATGCCCTTCTATGTGATGGAGGGCGTCGAAGGGCGGGTGATCCGGGACCTGACCTTGCCCGGGCTGTCGCCGAGCCAACGCCGCGCCGTCTACGACGTCCAGGCCGAGACCCTGGCGCGACTGCACAAGGTCGACTGGCGGGCCGTCGGCCTCGAGGGCTTCGGCAAACCGACCGGTTACGTCTCCCGCCAGGTCGCGCGCTGGACGAAGCAGTACGAGGCAACACGAACCCACGAGATCGCCTCGATGGACAAGGTGATGCCGTGGCTCGCCCGCAACATTCCCGAAGGCGACGAGGCGGCGATCGCGCATGGCGACTTCCGGCTGGAGAACATGATCCTGCACCCGACCGAGCCCAGGGTGCTCGCGGTGCTCGACTGGGAACTGGCGACGATAGGCCATCCGCTCCCCGACCTGGCCTACAATTGCCTGCCCTATCACGTCGATCCGGCATTTCCCGGCGTCGGCGGACTGCGCGACCTGGACTATGCGGCAACGGGTATTCCGAGCGAGGCCGAATACATCGAGACCTACTGCGCCGCCGCGGGGCGAACGGGCATCGATCATTGGCACTATTACCTGGCCTTCTCGCTTTTCCGCACGGCCGCCATCCTGCAGGGCGTCTACAGCAGGGCGCTGCAGGGAACAGCCTCGAACGCCAATGCGCTCGAGGTCGGCAGGCTCGCCACGCAGGCGGCGGATATGGCCTGGGAACAGGCCCGCCTCGACGGGCGCAACTGAGGGAATCGAATCATGCCGGCCGCCGTCATCGTATCCACCGCCCGCACTCCCATCGGCCGCGCCTATCGCGGAGCCCTCAATGCCACCTCGGCGCCCTCCCTTGCGGCGCACGCGATCGGCCACGCGATCCAGCGCGCGGGAATAGCGCCGGACGAAGTGGAGGACATCGTCCTCGGCTGCGCGCAACAGCAGGGCACCAGCGGCTTCAATGTCGCGCGTCAGGCGGTGATCCGGGCGGGATTGCCGGTCCAGGTGGCCGGCACGACGGTCGACCGCCAGTGCGGTTCCGGGCTGCAGGCGATCGCAAACGCCGCGCGTGCCATTGCGCTGGATGGCGTTCCCATCGCTGTCGCCGGTGGCGTCGAATCGATCAGCCTGGTGCAGAACGAGCACTACAACCTCTTCCGCTGGAATGACGATGATGTTCTGCGTGACAAGCCGGCGCTCTACATGCAGATGATCGACACCGCCGAGACCGTCGCGGCACGCTACGGGATCTCGCGCGAACGACAGGATGCCTATAGCCTCGCCAGCCAGAAGCGCACGGCCGATGCGCAGGCGGCTGGCCGTTTCGACGCCGAGATCGTTCCGATGCAGGCGACGATGTCGGTCGCCGACAAGGCGACGGGGTCCGTGAGCCAGCGTGAGGTCGTTCTGTCGAAGGATGAAGGCAACCGCCCGGACACCACGGCCGAGAGCCTTGCCGGGCTCAAGACGGTGCGCCAGGACGGCACCGTCACGGCGGGCAATGCCAGCCAGCTGTCGGACGGCGCCAGCGCTTGCGTCCTGATGAGCGAAACGGAGGCTCAGCGCCGCGGCGCCGAGCCGCTCGGCGTCTTCCGCGGTCTGGCCGTAGCGGGCTGCGAGCCGGACGAGATGGGGATAGGTCCGGTCTTCGCCGTGCCAAGACTGCTTGAACGGCATGGCTTGACGATCGACGACATCGGCATCTGGGAGCTGAACGAGGCGTTTGCCGTGCAGGTGCTGTACTGCCGCGACCGACTCGGCATTCCCGACGAAATGCTCAATGTCGACGGTGGCGCGATCTCGATCGGCCATCCTTACGGCATGAGCGGCGCCCGGATGGCGGGTCATGTGCTCATCGAAGGCAAGCGCCGCGGCGCGCGCTACGGCGTCGTCACCATGTGCATCGGCGGCGGAATGGGGGCTGCCGGTCTGTTCGAGATATTGTAGCGAGAGAAGCAGCGATGACGACGCACGCCGACACGACCGCACTCTCAGGCGAGCCTGACTGGTACGCGCAGGGCTCATGGCGTTCCGAACCATTGTGGACGAGTTTCGTCTCCGCCGCCCGGGGACCGGGTGCCGCCGCCACGGTGAGGGACGGTGACCAGGTGCTGACGTTGCCCGAGCTGCTGGTCCGCGCGCAGCGCATAGCCGGTGGCCTCGTAGCGGCGGGCGTTCGGCCGGGTGCCGCAGTCATCGTCCAGTCACGCAATTCGATCGACGCCTTTGCCGCGCTGCTGGCCTGCTATTCGCAAGGCTTCGTGTCGATCCCATTGCCGCCGATGTTCTCGCCCGCCCAGGTCGGGGCAGTCGCCGAGAGCGCGGCGGCAGAGGCGCTGATCCTGCTGGAAGACAATGCCGGCGCGACAATCTCTCATGTGCTCGACAAATTACGCACGGTGAAGGCAGCATTCGCCGTGGATGCCGGCGACGCGAATGGCCGTGATAAGGTAAGGCCGTGGGCGAGCTGTCTCGCCTCCGCGCCGCTGCCTGCAAATCCGCCATCGCCCGACGCGGACGCTATCGTGCTCTACTCCTCGGGTTCGACCGGGGCGCCGAAGGGCGTCGTCCACAGCGGCAATTCTCTGCGCTTCGCGGCCGAGGCACTGGCCAGCTTCCACAGGGTCGGGCCTTCGGACCGGGTGCTTGTCGCCCTGGAGTTCGGCTTCGTCGGCGGCACCGTGCTGGGCGCGATGCTGGCCTTCCTCGCCGGGGCTTCCACCGTCCTGATGCGCAAATGGGATGTCGAAACCTGCCTCTCCGTGATTGAGCGCGAACGCATCACCTACACGCTGCTGATGCCCACGCACTGCTACGACGTGCTCATCCGGGACGACCTCGAAAGCTTCGATCTCAGCTCGCTCAGCCGCGCGATCCTGGCGGGCGCGAGCAGCGAGCAGCGCAGAAAGGCGGCGAGCGTGTTCTGCGGCGTACCGCTGCCGATGTACGGCATGTCGGAATCGATGGGGCATTGCACCTGCGCGCCCGGCGACGCCGACTCCGGCCTGTTCGGCTCGGACGGCCGCACGCTGCCGGGCACCGAGATGAGAGTGCTCGACGAACATGGCCGGCCGGTAGCGCCGGGCGAAGTCGGCAACGTCTTCCTCCGAGGGCCCAATCGCCTACGACGATATCAGGCGCGACCCGATCTCACGGCACGCGCGATCGATCCGGAGGGCTGGTTCGCCACCGGCGACCGCGGCCGGCTCGACGAGGGCGGCTTCCTGACTTTCGTCGCGCGCGCTTCCGAGATGATCCGGCGCGGCGGCATCATGATCCAGCCGGCTGAGATCGAACTGGCGCTGGGCACACATCCCGCGATCGCGGAACTCTCCGTCGTGGGAGTCCCCGACGACCGGCTGGGCGAGCGCGTCTGCGCCTGCGCGCGGCTGAAACCGGGCCAGGCGCTCGATCTGGAGGAGATTCGCGCGCATCTGCAGAGAGCTGGCCTGCCACGCTATCAGTGGCCGGAGTTGCTGCTGCTGTTCGAGGCTTTCCCGCGCACGCCGTCTCTGAAAGTGCGCCGCGCCGACCTGGCCGCCGAGGCGCGATCCCGTTTGATGGCAACGAAGGATTGACCGGTGACAGCCGCAACACGGAGGCATGCGACGCAGATCAAGCTTGTGGCAAGGCCGCAAGGTCATCCCAAGCCCGGGGATTTCGCGATCGCCTCGGCTCCGATCCCCGTTCCCGGCGAGGGCGAGATCCTCGTGGAGACGACATATCTTTCGCTCGATCCGGCGCTGCGGCCTCGCATGAACGAGGTCTCTGCCTACGCCGGGGCCATTCCGCTCCACTCCACGATCCCGTCCCCGGCCTTGGGCGTCGTGCTGGAATCGCGCAGCCCCTTACACAAGCCCGGCGACCATGTGTCCGGCATGTTCGGCTGGCAGAGCCATGCAACCGTGCAGGGATCGGAGGCGCGGCGCATCGATCCGGAACGTGCGGTGCTGCCTCGGTGGTTGAGCCTGCTCGGTCTGTCGTCCTTCACCGCCTATGTCGGCCTGGTCGAACTGGGCCGCCCAAAGCCAGGCGAGACAGTGGTGGTTTCGGCCGCGGCCGGGGCGACCGGGGCCGCGGTTGGCCAGATCGCAAAGATCCTGGGCGCCCGCGCGGTCGGCATAGCCGGCGGAGTCGCAAAATGCCGCGGCGTCGTCGACGTCTATGGCTTCGACGCATGCGTTGACTACAAGGCCGCGGATTTCCTGAAGCAGCTCGACGCCGCATGTCCCGACGGGATCGATGTCGATTTCGAGAATGTGGGCGGCGACATCCTGCGCGCGGTCTACGACCGCATGAACCAGGACGGGCGCGTGATCGTCTGCGGCCTGGTTTCGGAATACAATATCGACGGCGGCTTCCCGCCCGGTCCCAGTCTCTGGCCTACCGTCTACAAATCGTTGCGGATCGAAGGTTTCAGGGCGTCCCGCTATTTCGATCGGGTTCCGGAGTTCATCGACAAGGCACTCGAATGGTCGCAGGCTGGCCTGTTCACGCACCGCGAACACATCACCGAGGGTATCGAGAACGCGCCGCAGGCCTTCGTCGACATGTTGGTCGGGCGCCATTTCGGCAAGGCGATGGTCAGGATCTGATTCGCGTCTCCGAAGGCGTTCGAGGACCTGCTCTCCGCAGGGGTAAGCGCTTGGCGCGTGCTGTTGGGTGTGATCCGGTGTCAATCGGTTCGGAATCGGGACCCTGGATCGGCGCGCAAAAGGGGCTCTGACGCAGTTTTGGTGGTGCCGCGGATCATTTTGCGCCGATCACTCGCGCCTGCAGTAGGTCGATCGTCCCGCGGCCATACATCTGACGCTTGACGAGCTTGAGCTTGGTGATCTGGCCCTCCGTTTGACCGTTCGACCACGGCAGGCTGACGGCAGCACTGACGGCTTCGCGATCCTTCAGCACTCCGGCGGCGAACGACGCGACGA